>JAVXWP010000134.1:0-23154 GCA_032230695.1 Actinomycetota bacterium
CCCCCCCCCCCCCCGCTTTGGGGAAACTCCGGTCCGGTCCGTTCATAGCGCGGCCTCGCGCTCCTTCTCGAGGTAGCGGAGCACGCGAAGCATGCTTTGCGGGCCAACCTGCTCCGGTGACGGCTCCACACAAGACTCCAGGGACTTCGTGACGGCGTCGGCGTCGATACCGGCGCCGACCATCACCAGTGTGGTCGTCCGGGGCTCACCACGTCCCCACGAAGAACGCTCGATCCGAAGGTAGTTCCCCACGGTGTGGAACGAAAACCGCTGCCGGTGCCCCGGGAGTCCAAAGTAGACAAAGCCCTTGACGCGGTACAACCCCGCGGGCCGGTCATCGAGGAAGTCCATCAACCGCCGGGGATGCAACGGCAGCTGCGACGAGAACGCCACACTCTCGTACAGCGCGTGGGCATGGCCGGAATGATCATGCTCTTCGAGCTCGTCGAACGACAGCTGGCGCGCGATGTCGTCCCGCGTGCTCGGGGTGAAGTCGAACAGCAAAGCCGGATCGACCCGTGCCTGCACAGCGGGCACCACCGGCTTGCCTCCGCTGAGATCCCGCACCACGACGAGAATCCGCTCGACGTCGTCCAGTCGGTCGATCTTGTTCACCACCACCAGATCCGCGTAGGCGAGATGCCGCTCGAGCTCGGGATGCCGGGCCCGGGTGCTCTCGAACTCCACCGCGTCGACGACTTCGATCAGCCCGCCGTACTCCACCCGCTCGTTCGTGCTCGCGAGCACCAGGCGGATCAGTTCCCGTGGCTCGGCCAACCCGCTCGCCTCGACCACGATGACGTCGATGCCCGCGGCGGGGCGCGCGAGACGGTCCAGCAGGTTGTCCATCCCCCGCGCGTCCACCGCGCAGCAGAGGCAGCCGTTGCTCAGCGAAACCATCGAGTCGACCTGCCCGGCGACCGACATGGCGTCGATGTTGACACTGCCGAAGTCGTTGACCACCACGCCGATGCGGGCGCCCCGGTTGTTGGCCAGCAGATGGTTGAGCAGCGTGGTCTTGCCGGCGCCCAGGAAGCCCGCCACGACGACGACAGGAATACGGGTTTTCGCCACGCCCACAACACTAGTGTGCTACTCGGGCCAGTCCGAGCCTCGGATGATCTCGACGAAGTCCTCCCGCTCGAAGCCGGGCACGAAGTGGGCGAGGACGTCGTCGTTCATGGTGCCGAAGGTGGTGTCCGGCCGGTCCTTCATGCCGGTGTTGAACGCCTGCAGGATGCTTTCCTTGAAGTTGGGCCTCGGGTGCGCGACGGTCACGGACTTGAGGTCGACGTCGGAGATCTCGGCGAGGTCGAAGCCCAGGACGTCGGTTTCGACGCCCGCGCTGACCAGTGCGATCTCCGGCTCCAGGTGGTTCGCGATACCGGGAGTGGTGTGCAGCGCGATACCCAGCCACACGGCCCGCGCCTCGCTCGCGCTGCGGCCGTGGTCGAGCAGGAAGTCACGGGCCAGGTCGGCGCCATCGACCTCGAAGCGCTGGTCGGTGCGGCGGTAACGCTCGGTGAGGCCAAGGTCGTGGAACATCGCGCCGACGTAGAGCAGTTCGGGATCGGCCTCCAGGCCGCGGTGCCGCCCCTTGAGCGTGCCGAACAGGAACACCCGTCGCGAGTGGTCGAACAGGAGTGGGCTGGTGGCGGCGCGGACGAGGTCCGTCGCCTCGCGGACCAGCGCTGTGTCCGGCACGATGACTCCGGCGATCGTCTCGGTCATGGTTCGTCTCCTTCAAGCGGGTGACTGTTTGTCTCTACCTCCACACTGCGCCCGGCGGCCCACCCCGCGCTCCGCTCAGTCGGCCATGTTTCACTCGGATTCGGACAAGCGACGGAGGAGATGTGACCCCAACCCCGCACCGCGTCGGCGTAGTGGTCTTCGACGGCGTGAAACTGCTCGACATCGCCGGTCCCAGCGAGGTCTTCAGCGAGGCGAACCGGATGGGCGCCCACTACGAGCTGACCCTCTGCTCAGTCGGGAAGCACGAGGTGCGCTCCTCCACCGGCATGCGGGTCCCGGCCGACGCCGACGCCCAGAAGGACGGGCTGCGCTTCGACACGCTTCTCGTCATGGGCGGTGACGTCTTCCCCGCCGAACCCGTCGGTGCGGACCTGCGCGAGGCCGTTCGCGGGCTGGCGGCCAGGTCGGGCCGGGTCTGCTCGATCTGCACCGGCGCGTTCATCCTCGCCGACGCCGGTGTCCTCGACGGACGGCGGGCGACCACGCACTGGCGGCACACGCAGCTCCTGCGTGGCCGTTATCCCGGGGTCGCCGTCGAGCCTGACGCGATCTTCGTCCGTGACGGCCAGGTGTTCACCTCCGCCGGGGTCACCGCCGGGATCGACCTCGCGCTGGCGCTCCTCGAAGACGACCACGGCGACGACCTCGCCCGGCAGGTCGCGCAATCGCTCGTCGTGTTCCTGCAACGGCCGGGTGGCCAGTCGCAGTTTTCCCCCACTCTGCAAGGACCGCGGCCACGCACACCGATCCTGCGGGCCGTGTTCGATGCCGTCGCCGCGGATCCGGCGGGCGAGCACTCCATCCCGAAGCTGGCCGCGCAGGCCGCTGTCAGCCCGCGGCACCTGACCCGGCTCTTCCACGAAGAACTCGGCACGACACCGGCGAAGTACGTGGAATCCGTGCGCTTCGACAGCGCGAAAGCCGCCCTCGAAGGCGGGCACACCATCACCGCCGCGGCACAGCGAGCGGGGTACGGCAGCCCCGAATCGCTGAGGCGTGCGTTCGTGTCACGCCTGGGCGTATCGCCGCGTGCCTACCAGCAGCGGTTTCGCTCCGCACAGCGCAGGGACGCCGGCACGGCGAGCTGATCAGCCGTCGACAAGCAGGCCCCGTAGCGGGCCTTGGAGGCGGCCCGCGCGGCGGGACACGCTGGGCAGCAGGGTGACCCGGTTGGGGCGGCCCTGTTCGGCGATCGGCCGCCACAGCTCGTCCACCACTTTCGCCGGATCACCGCCCACTTCGGAGCGGGACCGTTGAAGATGCTCGGCCCACAGCTTCAGCCTGGTCTCCCGGATCAGCTCGCCGTCGTCGGTGACCAGGTTGGCTTCGGAATCGTTGAACAGTGAGTGCTCGTTGAGGTTCGCCGAGCCGAGGGTCATCCACTCGTCGTCGACGATGCCGAGCTTCGCGTGCACGTACACCGGCGTCTCGTCTTCGCCGTCGTGCGAGGTGAGGGTGACCGCGAGCAGCCTGCGGCCGTCGTCGTCGGCGTCGAGGAGCCGGCCGAGCTGGCCGCGGGTGGTGTCCGCGCCGTTGCTGGGTTTGCGGGGCAGGACCAGCACCACGCGAAAGTCGTCGCTCGGCGGATTCTGCAACTTGCCGATCAGGACCTCGGCGATCTCGGGTGACCACAGGAACTGGTTCTCCAAGTACACCAGGTGCTTCGCGGATCGCAGCGCGCGCAGGTAGATCTCGAGGATGGTGAACTCGCCGCGGGGCGCGAACTCGTAGGTCTTCTCCGGGACGGTCCGCACAAACTGGACTTTCGAGCCGCCAACGGGTCGCGGGGTCTTCGGCTCGGGCAGTGTCTCTTCGGCGACCTCGGTCCAGCGCTGCCGGAAATGCTCGGCGACGTCGGCGACCACCGGGCCTTCGGCACGCATGGTCATGTCGTGCCAGCCGATCGGGCGGCCCGCGGGATGCTTCCAGCTGTCGTGTCTGTCGCCGTCCAAGGCGGTAAAGTCCATTCCGCCGACGAAGGCGATTTCGTCATCCACGACCACGATCTTTTCGTGATGGCAGTGCATCGACCGCTCACGCGCGTCGAGCACGCATCGCACCTGGCTGTCCCGGGTGAACTCGGCGCAGGCGCGCCGCACGCTACGGCGGGTGGGCTGGAATGCGGGAACCGGCGGCCCAGCCCACAGCAGGACCCGGACCGGGACGCGTTCCGCTGTCGACGCCAGCAACTCCCGGAGCGTCGGTGCGCCCGGCTCACGGGTGAGGCGGAATTCCGGGCTCGAATGCCACCCCGCGATATGCACGTGGGATCGCGCGCCGGCGATGGTCGCGGACATCGCCGGAAGCGCCTCCTCCCCATCGACCAGTACCTCGACGAGGTTGCCTGCCCTGATCGGACGTCGTGACGAGAATCGACTGTCCTCAGCCGGCTCCAGCACTTCGTCCCACCCGAGTTTGCGCAGCCTTCGCGCGTGGTGGGCGCAGAGCATGTTCTCCAGCCCGTCCCCGAGCCGTTCGTCGAGCAGGTCGAGTAGGCGCATGAGGGGTGATTGCCACTATCGGGTGAGTTCCAAACCCGGCAAAGCAGTAGCTACCCGGCGTTAGTGGGCTTGAGCTCCGCCATCTTCGACCAGCCGTCGCCGGGCGCCTGGACGTTGATGATGTCCGGTGTGTCCGCGATCGCGTCCGGCAGCGTGGCCATGGCGTTCTTGAAATGCTCGGAGGTCACGTGCGCCTCGCCCGCGGCCTGGTCCCGGAAGGCCTCGACCAGCACGTACACGTTGGCCTCGTCGAGGCTCTTGGACCACTCGAAACAGATGTTGCCCGGTTCGGCGCGGGTGGATGTGGTGAAGTCCGCGACGATCGAAGGCCACTCGTCGACCTTCTCGGGACGCACGGGGAACTTGACGACGATGAAGATCATTTGAAGGAGGTCCTTCCGGCTGCTGACATCCGCCCGATGCGAAGTCGACCAAGGCTGGTTTTATCCGCTCCGGGACGGTTTTGTCCACCGGAGACCCGCCGGGGTCGCCGGAGGTCCGGGCCCCGCGGCGTCAGTCGTCCGCGGTCGCGCGCAGGCGCTCGACGAGGGCGCCGACACCGTCGGCCAAGCCCGCGAACTGCCGGTTTGTTAGTCCGTCGAGGAACAGCTCCCGGACGAGCGTGACGTACCGCGACGCCACCGAGTCCAGCTTCGCCCGGCCCTCGTCGGTGATGGTGGCCACTACGCCGCGGATATCGGTGTCGCACGAACGGCGCCGTACCAATCCGGCCTTTTCGAGCTGGGTCACCTGGTAGCTCAAGCCACTCTTGGAGGTAAGGGCCGCTCCGGCGAGTTCGGTCATGCGCAGTTCGCCGTCGGGCGCCCGTTCCAGGCGCACCAGGACTTCGTACTGGGGGTGGGACAGCCCGGCCTCGTCCTTGAGGTGTTGCTCGATCCTGCGGTTGAGTATGGTGCCCGCGGCGAGGAAACCCTCCCAGGTTTCGAGTTCGTGCTCGTCAAGCCACTCGGGTTCGCCCATGCCCCGCAGTTTACTCCGGTTGTTCAAACTCGAACCATCATGACCGGGCCGTGATCATGCTAATTTTGAATTTGAACATCCTCTCCAGGAACGTGAGGGAGCTCCATGGCCATCACCGAGCCGGCTCAGGTGCGCACCCGGGTACGTATCCCGCTCCGCTTCGGCGACGGATCCACCGTGGACGCCGAAGCGGTCACGTTCCACGGACTGGCCGACAGCGGCGAACATCTCGCGCTCGTGCTGGGTGAACCGGAGCCCGGAGCGGTCCCGCTGGTGAGGATCCACTCGGAATGCCTGACCGGTGACGTCTTCGGCTCCGCCCGCTGCGACTGCGGCCCGCAACTGCAGGAAGCCGTCACGCGCATCTCCGCCACCGGCGGCTACGTGCTGTACCTACGGCAGGAGGGCCGGGGAATCGGCCTCTACAACAAGCTCGACGCCTACGCGCTGCAGGACGAAGGCTTGGACACCTACGCCGCCAACACCGCGCTCGGGCTCCCCGAGGACGGCCGCGACTACACCGCCGCCGCCCAGATGCTCGCCGCACTCGACGTCGGCAAGATCGACCTGATGACCAACAACCCCGACAAGGCCGAGCAGCTGATCGAGCACGGCGTCGGCATCCGCGACACGGTCACCACCGGGGTTTTCGCCACCGACTGCAACCTGCGTTACCTGCGCGCCAAGGTGGAGCACACCGGCCACACGATCACCCTCGCCGACCTCGCGAGCTGATTCATTGGCCTCGCTTGCCATCGAGCACTTCACGCAGGAGATCGAGATGCCCGCAATGGCGGCCTGTCTCCTCGATCATGTGCGTCAACGCGTAGCGCAGGTTGAACTCCATACCCTCGCCACGGGCCGGGTCGCCGAGCCCGGCCGCGCGGACGACGTCGCGCGACGCCACACACTCGGCGAGGTAGCCCTCGACAACGCTCGCCAGGCTGTCGTCGTCCGACAGCTCGAACCCGTCGAACGATTCCCCGTCGGGCCACGGCGGCGCCACGGGGCGGACCGCGAAGTCGATGCTGAACCACCACCGCTCCACCGCGGCGAGATGCTTGACCAGCCCGACCGGGGTCATCGTCGACGGCGGTACCGGCGCCGAACGCGCCTGCTCCTCGGACAGCCCGGCCACTTTGTTGACCACTGTGGCCCGAAGATAGTCCAGCACCCCACCCAGCGTGTCCCGCTCGTCCGCCTGCTGCGGCGCCCGGTCACGCATGATTTCTGACACCGTCATGACCGCGATCCTACGAGTCCCCGCCTTCACGCACACGCGCTTGATCACCGTCGCAGGCGAACACGGCCACTTCCCGTTCAGATGCCCGGCCCCAGCTCCTTTCCAGCTGATGGAATGTGCGCAACCGAGTCGGTGTTGTCCGAATTGAGGTGTTCTGGCCGCGCGCGCGGCCATCTAGGGGAAGTGAGAAGACATGTCATTCGTCATGACCACCGAGGAGCGTGAAGCGTTCCTCAGCGGGGTGCACATCGGAGTGCTGGCCGTCGAGCGTGACGACCGGGCTCCGCTGGCGGTGCCGGTCTGGTACGACTACGAGCCCGGCGGCGAGGTCCTGATCTGGATGGACCGCGACACGGTGAAGGACAGGTCGATCCGGGCGGCAGGCCGGTTCAGTCTGGCGACCCAGACCGAGGACTGGCCGTACAAGTACGTCACCGCCGAGGGCCCGGTCGTCGCCAACGACGGCCCGCCGACGCTCGAACAGGCAGTTCGCATCGCCGGTCGCTATCTACCGGAGGAAAAGGCCAAGGAGTACGTGGCCGGCGCGCTCGGCGAGAAGTCGCTGCTGGTCCGGATGCGCCCGGAGAAGTGGTTGAGCAACGACCAAAGCAAGGCTTGACGAAGTGAAGGCTGGGGCGGCCGGTCGGCCCCGCCTTTCTCGTCCCCCGGCCGGCTGGCCTCGATCAGCCGCCGACCTCGACCGTGGCATCGAGACGCCAAGTCGTCGCGGCTACCCCCGCCGCCAGCACCACCGCG
Source organism: Actinomycetota bacterium (assembly GCA_032230695.1). GTDB lineage: Bacteria > Actinomycetota > Actinomycetes > Mycobacteriales > Pseudonocardiaceae > Amycolatopsis. The sequence goes on from JAVXWP010000134.1 coordinate 7,234, forward strand.
ACGAGCAGCGCGGACCACATCGACACGTGCAGCTGGAGCAACCCGCCGCTGACCGCGCCGAGCAGCATCGCGGCCACGGCGGCCAGTTTCCGCCACGGCTGCGCACCGGGGCCGCCCGCGAGGCGGGAATCCGCGGCGAACCCGGTCAGCGTCATCGTCAGCACGGTCGTGGTCAGGTCGGGGAGCCCGATCCTGCGGACCGCCGCGTTCTGCAGGCCCATGGCCACGCCGAGCATGACGATCACCGCTTCGCTGCCTGCCCGGTGCCCGACGTCGACCGTCGCGGCGAGCACAGTGGCGACCACGAGCAGCGCGACCTGGATCGAGACGGCCTGCCTGAGCAGCCACAGCCACCTGCCCGCCGCACGGTTGGCCAGGCGCCCGCCCAGCAACGCGCCGAGCAGGAAGGCGAGGGCAGCGGTGATCGACGCGACCACCGAGAGCCCAGCCGTGCCGGCGATCGCGAAGCCGAGGAAGACGACGTTCCCGGTCATGTTCGCGACGAACACGTGGCCGAGACCGAGATAACTGACGGCGTCGACCACGCCGGTGACCACAGTCAGCACCAGCAGGAGCCTGCCGAGTGCGGCTGTGTTTTCGTCCGAGGCGCTCATTCCGCCGATTGTCCCATTAGGACGGCGCACCACCCGGCATTGTGGCCGAGCTACCAGTGTGACGGGCGGGTCAGGGTCGGTGGCAGCTTCGTTGCCGAGTCGCCCTTCGCCGCGTTCACCTGGGACTGGGTGAGGAAAATGCTCTCGCTGAAGTCCGCGCCGCGGACGTCGGCGCCCCGGAAATCGGCCCCGATGAGATCGGCCACCCGCAGATCGGCGCCGCGCAGATCGGCGCCGATCAGGTAAGCCCCGCGCAGGTCGGCGCCCCTGAGGTCCGCGCCGGTGAAATTCGCCCCAATGAGGTCGGCTCCGCGGCGGGCCTTCTTCTGACGCCGTGACCCGGCGCGCACGAGTTCGCTCGTGCGCAGCAGCAGCACGTTGACGTCCTGGCGGTGTGCCGCGACGTCCAGCGCGAGGAGGGCGTCCGGCTCGGACCGCGTCAGGTGTTCGATCTTCTCCAGCGCGACCCCGATCTCGCCGTGCAGTTGCCGCGCCGGTCGCAGCGTCAGCGCTTCGGTCAGATACCAGAGCAGTTCGTGGAGCTGCCGCATGACCGGCAACGCGGCGAACATCTGCTTCGACGTGCCGGGGGTCTCGCGCCAGTCCTTCCCGCCGAAGGTGTCCTGAGAGATCTTCTGTCCCGCGCCGAAGCAGTCGTAGACGGTGCAGCCCTGGAAGCCGTCCTGGCGAAGCCTCCGGTGGATCCCGCAGCGGAAATCCGGCCGCAGGTTGGCGCAGGGCTCCCCCGCGTCCTTGTCGATCGCGAAATCCGCCGACGCGGTGAAGGCCAGCGCGACACAGCACAACCCGAAGCAGTTCTCGCAGTCGGCCAGCAGGTTGACGCGACCTACGCCGAGTGAAGGGTTGTCGGACAAGGTACGTGGTCTCCCGCTACCTCTGGTGGACGCCGTCGACGCAGCTTACCTACCGGCCACGTTTTGTCGCCCTAGCTAGTGGATGTGGTCCTGCCAGTCGGGGGGCACCCGGCCCGCCGGACCCGGGGCGGGCTGGTCGAGCGGGTGGTGCTCGGGCGCGGCCAGCGCGGGACCGTCGTAGAACTCCTCGGTCCGGTAGCTCCAGAACCAGTCTTCGCCGGGCTCGTAACTGCGGACGATCGGGTGCCCGGTCTCCGCGGCGTGCGCGCTCGCGTGCTGCGCCGGCGAACTGTCGCAGCAGCCGATGTGCCCGCATTGAGCGCAGCGGCGCAGGTGGACCCACCAGCCCTTCGCCGCGTCGCAGTCGACGCAACCGGCTCCACTCGGGGGGATGGACGGGTCGATTCCGGCAACGGCGGTCATCGCGGGGTCTCCCTTTCTTCGTTCACGGTATCCAGCCGACACAGCTCAAGCGGACTGCCGGAGCACCAGCGTCGGTTCGAAGATGACCGAGGTGACCCGGCGATCGGTCTGGTCGAGACTGTCCAGCAGTAACTTGGTCAGCGCGCCCGCCATGTCCTCGACCGGCTGCCGGATGGTGGTCAGCGCAGGACGGCTGGCCGTCGCGGCGCTGCTGTCGTCGAAGCCGATGACGGCGACGTCCGCGGGCACGCGGCGGCCGTGCTCGCGCAGGACGTCCAAGGCGCCCTGGGCCATCAGGTCGTTCGCCGCGAAGACGCCGTCGAGGTCCGGGTGCTCCGCCAGCAGCTGCCGCATGGCGCTTTCCCCGCTGTCCTGGGTGAAGTTGCCCTCGACATGCGGCACAGAGAGGTGGCCGTGGCGCGCCATCGCCGTCTGGAACCCGGAAAGCCGGTCCTGGCTGGCGAACACGTCGAGCGGGCCGGAGATCGTCGCGACCCGGCGGCAGCCACGCGCGATGAGATGGCCGGCGGCGAGCGCCGCACCCCGCTCATGGGCGAGGTCCACGTAACTGATCGCCAACGGACGCGGTGGCCGCGCGAAAAGCGCCACGGGTTGCCCGGCGTCGACCAGCAGCTTGGGCAGCGGGTCGGTCGAATGGGTCGTGATGAGCACCGCGCCGTCCGCGTTGCCCTGGCGCAGATGGTCGACGACGTGGGTGCGCGACTCGTCGGTGTCGGCCAGCATCACCACCGGATGCCTTCCCCGCGTCCGCAGGAAGTTCACCACTCCCCCGGCGGCGCGGCCGAAGAACGGGTCGACGAAAACCTGGCTGCTGGAAAGGTCTTGCGCGCCCGAAAGGACCAGGGCGATGGTGCCGGTGCGCCGGGTGACCAGTGAGCGGGCGGCGCTGTTGGGAACATAACCGGTGGCCGCGATCGCCTGCCGGACGGAGTCCCTGATCGCGGGATCGACGTTGCGGGTGGTGTTGATGACCCTGGAAACCGTGGCCCGGGAAACGCCCGCAACCTTGGCCACGTCCTCCAAAGTCGGAGACCGTGAGGCAGGCGGACGCAGAACTTCACTCATAGACCTTTATAGCACGCAAGGGAATGCTCTCATGGACTCCTAATTACCAGGGCTTTCCCGGCGATCACACAACACCTAGGTCGCGATCTGGGATCCACAGAACGCGGAGAAAGCCTCTTCGAGCTCACTTCGCCGGGGCGTCGCTTCGTCGATCACCCAGCCCTGCTCGGCGGCCAGGTCCGTGATCCGTGCACTGTCCATTCCGAACACGACAATGCCGTCGCCGTCCTTGCGGGTGACAGCGCCATGCTGTTCGAGGGTCGCCCTCAAACCGGTCAGGTGAGGCGCGCGAATCTTGACGGAATCCTCGGTCGCCTGCGTCAGATAGTCCTCGACGCTGCCCTGCCAGAGCAGTTTCCCCTTGTCCAGGACGATCAGGTCGCTGACCGTCATCGCCATTTCCGCGAGGAGTTTCGAGGACACCAGCACCGTCCGCCCCTCCCCCGCGAGCCGCCGCGTGAGCCTGCGCAGCCACAGGACGCCTTGCGGGTCGAGACCGCTGGCCGGATCGTCGAGCAGGAGCACCTCGGGGTCGCCCAGCAAGGCCGCCGCGACGGCGACCCGGTGAGCCATCGCCGCGGGCAACGCACTGATCTTCCGCTCGGCGACTTCGGTCAGCCCCGCACTGTCCACTGCGGAGTCCACGTTGTCCGGCGGGATCTTGTACGCGCGGGCGAGCCGGGTCAGATAGGACCTGGCCGATCGGCCAGGCTGCGGCGCCGGGTGGGCGAACGACGTGCCGACCGTCCGAAGTGGATGCCCGAGATCTTCGTACCGCTTGCCACCGATGGTGACGCGGCCGGAGGTCGGCATGTCCAGCCCCAGTGCCAGGCGCATGGTCGTGGTCTTCCCCGCCCCTGGCGGCCCCAGCAGCCCGGCGAGCGTCCCCGCGGGGACGTCGAACGACAGGTTTTCGACCGCGACGGCGCCACCGTACCGTTTGGTCAGATTCACCGCTCTGATCACATTTCCTCCAGCGCGGCGACGGGTCCCGCTCCCAACCTGCCACAACCCCTCAGACGCGGCTCGCCGTCCCGCGGTTCTTCACTCGATGTGACCTGTGGCACGGCCGGCTTCACCAAGGAGGGTGTGCTGCGAGGTTACGGCTTCCGCGGCGTACCAGGAGGCAGGGTGGAGAGCGGCCGTCGCCGCTCTCCACCCGGGTTTTGGTGCTCTCTACTGGAAAACGCGGACGTAGTCGACGACCATGTTCTGCGGCAGAACGGTTCCCGCTCCCGGCGGACCGGGCCAGTCGCCGCCGACAGCGTTGTTGAGGATGATCGCGAACGGGTGGTCGAAGACCCACGGCCCGCGCGTGGCCTCAACAGTGGCCTTGTCGAGGGTCAGGAACGGGTTACCGTCGACCGTGAACGTCATGTGCTTGCTGTCCCAGTCCATTCCGAACACGTGGAACCCGGCGGCGACGTCGGTGCCGAGGTCCCGCGGTGCGCCCATGCCGCCCGCGCCGAAGTAGGCCGGGGCATGGAGGGTGGAGTAGGTCAGGTTCGGTGACGTGCCGACATGCTCCATGATGTCGATCTCGCCACAGTTCGGCCAGTTCGCCGTCTTGTCGAAGAAGTTGGAGCCCAGCATCCAGAACGCGGGCCACAGGCCCTGTGTGCCGGACACCTTGATCCGCGCCTCCACGTGCCCGTAGGTGAAGGTGAACTTGCCGGCGGTGTTGATCCGCGCCGAGGTGTACTGGCACGTCGTGCTGCCACTGATCGGGTCCGGCGGGCACGCCGAGCCGGGGGTGACTTCACGACGCGCTTGCAGGACAAGGTTTCCGGCGCCGTCCTGGCGGGCGTTCTGGTTGTTGGTGTAGTACTCGAGTTCGTTGTTGACACCCGCGCCGGTGTCCGGGACCCACTTGGCCGCGTCCGGGGTGGTGCCGGCGGCGCTGTTGAACTCGTCGCTCCACACCAGCCTGGTGGCCGGGAAAACCGGGTCGGCCGGGGTCACCGGCGGCTGGGTGGGCGCACCACCGGTGCCGTAGACCTGGAACTCCCAGAGCGAGTAGCCGTAGCCGTTGGAGCGGGCGGTGCCGTACATCCGCACGTAGCGCCCGGTTCCCGACACGGTAAGGGTTTCCTTGAATCCCTTACCGGCGGCGGTGGTGTAGATCGGGGTCCAGTTGCTGCCGTCGCTGGACGTCTGGATCTGGTAGGCCGTGGCGTAGGCCGGATCCCACTGCAGGACGACCTTGTGGATCGTGGCTGTCGCTCCGAGGTCGACAGAGATCCAGCCCGGGTCGACCCAGCCCGTGGTCGAGCTGGTCGCCCAGCGGGTCGACGGGTCGAAGTCGAACGCCTTCGACACGACACAGCCACCGCAGTTCACATCGTCCTGATCGGACGAAGCCGTGCCGGGCTTTTTGTACGACAGCAGGACGTCATCGGCCGGACCGGTTGTCCCGCCGCCGAAAACCTGGAATTCCCAAAGGGAGTAGCCGTACTGGGTCGCCCGCTGGGTGGCGTTGAGCCGGACGTACCGCGCGTTCGCGGTCACGGCCAGTGTCTGGTTGCCGCCGGTGGCCGTCGTAGTGGTGTACGCGGTGTTCCAGGTGGTGCCGTTCGTCGAGGTCTGCACGGAGAAAGCGCGGGCGTACGCCGCTTCCCAGTTCAGGACCACTTGGGTGATCGCCGCCGTGGCGCCGAGGTCGACCTGGATCCACTGCGGGTCGCTGAACTGGCTCGACCACCGGGTGCCGGCGTTGCCATCCACCGCCGCGGTGGCCGGGAAGGCCACGGACTCCGCGGAAGACGCCGTCACCGGGCGGCCTTGCGACAGCAGTGTCGGGGCGGCTTGTGCCGCCGGGGCGGCCGTGGTCAACGCGGCGACGGCCAGCGCGCTGGCGAACAGGCCGACACCGGCCAGCCAGCGGCCGCGGCGACGGCGTCGGGGGATCGGGAAAGCGGACATCACATCTCCTAGGTCACGCGGGCGGCGCCCACCGCGAAACGGCAGAGCGCTGCTGAAGAAGAGGAGCGGAAAGGCTCGCGTGAACTCACCGGGAGAAGTGGCGGATGCAGGGGGACACGCGCCGGGATGAGACGTTCTGCGCCCGAGGTTACGGAGACCGCGCGGCGGCTGTCAACGGCAGGTTCCACTGGGTGAACCACTAGAGGTCTGGACCAGGTGAACGAAATTCGCAATCAGCCCTTGACGAAGCTTTTGCCAACATGTTAACTGCATCACATACCTCCGGAACCGGTACCGCAACCGGTTCCGGAGGATCCACCAGCGCATCGCAAAGTACAGACACGACACAGTCGTCGAGGTCGTTCGCCAGGCTCGCGTGACCCGGCGGCCGTGTCGCCTGTCCGTCCGCCATCGAACCTGACCGGCACGAGCAGTGGGGCTCACTCCGGCCACCGCGTTCCCCGACTTCGAACCACGCTCCGCTCTTGACAGCAAAAGCCGCCGAGCCCACCATCGTGGGAGAGCGCTCTCCCGCACCTGACACGGCCACTCCGACACCGTGAATCAGATCAACTACCTGATGAACTATCCCTGATCGGGGGTGATAACCGAAGGGGTTCCGAGGGCAGCGCCGTCCTCGGAATCCCCTTCTTCACCACGCCGCGCCGGGTCGATCGGAAGTTCGATCGTGACCACTAAGCTCCTCGCATGGCGAAGTACTTCGATGTTCACCCCGAGAACCCGCAACGGCGTGCGATCGGTCAGGTCGTCGACATCGTGCGTGCGGACGGCCTGATCGCGTACCCGACCGACTCCTGTTTCGCGCTCGGCTGTCAGCTCGGCAACCGGGACGGGATCGACCGGATCAAGTCGATCCGCCACCTCGACGACCGGCACCACTTCACCCTGGTATGCCAGGACTTCGCCCAGCTCGGCCAATTCGTGGTGGTGAACAACGCGGTGTTCCGCGCGATCAAGGCGTCGACGCCGGGGAGCTACACGTTCATCCTCCCGGCGACCAAGGAAGTGCCGCGCAGGCTGCTGCACCCGAAGAAGAAGACCGTCGGCGTCCGGATCCCGGACCACGTCGTCACCCAGGCACTGCTCGCCGAGCTCGGTGAGCCGATGTTGTCGAGCACGCTGCTCCTGCCCGACCAGGAACAGCCCATGACACAGGGCTGGGACATCAAGGAGCGCCTCGAGTACGTCGTCGACGCCGTGATCGACTCCGGCGACTGCGGCACCGAACCGACCACGGTGATCGACTTCTCACAGGACGGGCCGGAGATCGTGCGGCGCGGAGCGGGCGACACGTCCCGGTTCGAATAGTCAGCCGCTCAGTTTCGGGATCTCGGTGATGCCGAACTCATGGCGCAGCGCCGATTCTGCGGCGTAGTAGCCGCACATACCGTGGACGCCAGGGCCGGGCGGGGTGGCGGCCGAGCACAGGTAGACCCCGGGAAGCGGGGTGCGGAACGGGTTCCAGCGGGCGGCCGGTCTCGCGAGGGCCTGCTTCAGGGTAAGCGCGCCCGTGCTTATGTTGCCACCGACGTAGTTCGGGTTGTACGCCGCGAGTTCCGGTGCGGTCACGCCGCGGGAGGCCAGCACAGTTTCGGAAAACCCTGGCGCGAACCGCTCGATCTGGCTGCGCACGAGGTCATCCGGCTGGACATCGTCGCCGTTGGGCAGGTGGCAGTACGCCCATACCGGCCGCTTGCCCGGCTCGCCGCGTGCCGGGTCGGCGATCATCGGCTCGGACAGCAACACGAATGGCCGGGCGGCGCGTTTTCCGCGCGCCACCAGCGTTTCGTTGCGGTACGTCTCGGCCTGATCACCCCCCAGGTGAACCGTCCCCGCCTCGCCGACTTCCGCGTTCGCCCACGGAATCGGCTCGGAGACCAGGAAATCGACCTTCCCGATCGCCGGGCCGTACCGATAGGACTCCAGCTGACGCCGATAACCGCTGGGCAGCAACGAGCCCGCCATGTCGAGCAGGCCACGCGGCCCGACGTCGAGCAACACCGCGCGGGCGTCACGAAGTTCGCGGATATCCGTGATCTGGCTTCCGGTGTGCAGTTTCCCGCCGTGGACAAGGAAGTCCTCGGCCATGGAGTCCGCAATGGACTGACTGCCACCACGCGGGATCGGCCAGCCGCTGGAATGCGCGAGCTGCCCGAGGAGCAGGCCGACGGCCGCCGCCGCGAGACTGGGCAACCGGGCCATCGTGTGCGACGCCACACCCGCGATCATCGCCGCCGCCTCCGGCTCACCGAACCAGCGGCGGGACAACGGTGTCCCGGTTTCCAGGACGCGGCTCGGCAGCAAGGCCGCCACCAGCGGATCCGCCGGGATGCGGCGCTGATCGGACAAGAGGAGGTCGACCACACTCTCACTGCGGTCGACGAGCGGCCCCATCAGCCGCCGCCAGCGCTCGCCGTCCACACCCAGCCGTTCGCAGGTCCGATCCAGGTCCCGGTAAGCGATTCCGGCCCGGCCGCCGTCCAGTGGATGCGCGTAACTCACCTCCGGCAGGATCAGTTCGACCCCGCGCGCAGCGAGGTCGAACTCCCGGAAGAAGCGCGACGCGCCGGCCATGGGATGCACCGCGGAGCAGATGTCGTGCACGACGGCGGGGTCGAACAGCGACTTCGACCGCAGCCCACCACCTATCTCGTCAGCCGCTTCGTACAGGTCCACCGACAGCCCGGCACGGGCCATGATCACGCCCGCGGCGAGCCCGTTCGGCCCGGAACCGACGATGGCGACGTCATACATGGCTTCTCCCTAGGACAGGAACCCCAGGTTAGTCAGCCGGGTCCAAATCATGAATTGCGCACAGTGATCTCGTGGGTGCCCGGCTGGAGGACAGTCTCCCCGCTCCGGGCGTTCCCGGCCGTCAGTGGAAGCTGGAGATGCGCGGTGGTGCCTTGTGGCACGTCGACCGTCAGCCGGAACGACGAGCCCTGCTCCCAGCTCACCTTGATCGGTCCGTGGGGTGTCGGAACCTGCCCCTGCGCCCACCCGACGCCGCCGGGCTGCGGACGTAGCGTCCACGTCGAGAAACCGGGGCCGGTCGGGGTGACTCCCAGTAGCCCGTTCGTCAGCGCGGGCAGCACACCCGTCGACCAGCCGTGGGCCGCGCTGGTGAAACCCTGCTGATACAGCGAGCCACCGGCGCCGATGCCCTCCCAGTGCGTCCGGCCCGGATCGTGCGCCGACATCCAGCCGTACAACCGGCCGATCTCCTCCAGCGCCGACCCGGCCTGCCCCGTCAGGAAGCGCGCCTGCAGTTCCTGGTACGACGTGAATGCGTACACCCGCTGGGTGCCATCCGGGACCAGGGTGTTGTTGTCCATGAAGGAGTTCCCGTACGGCTGCCGGGTCGCGGCGCTCAGGTGGTTGAGCGCCGACGTCGCCCGCGCGCCCTGCGCCACCCCGGCCACGATGGCGAGGCTGTTGCCGTCCTGGCCGTGGCGAACGGGGCCGGTGGCCGAATCCAGGTACGCCCCGACCGCCGGGTCCCAGAGATTCGCGTTGATCGCGACACTGACCGCCCGCGCCCGCTGCTCCCAGCGGTCGGCATCCGCGTGCTGCCCGAGTGTCTCGGCGATCCGAGCGGCGTTGTCGAGTGCCTGGACGTACAGGGCGTTGTAATAGGTGACTTCACCGGTACGCGGCAGGAACGCGTAGTCGCCGTAACCACCCGTGCCGTTGAGTCCCTTGGACAGCAGGCCTTTGGCGTCGGTGACCGACGGATACCAGCCGTCCAGCAGCTTTGTCAGGTGCGGGTAGTACTTCCGCGCGAAATCGACGTCACCGTTGTAGAGCACGTGATCCCAGCTCGACGTGACCCAGTAGAGCGGGTATTCGAACAGCGTCAAGGTGTAGTCGAAGATCGACGCGGGCGGGATGAACCCGTCCGCTCGCTGATGGTCGGCCAGGTCGGCGAGCACGTTGCTCGCGGCGGGCGCGACATCGTGGGTCAGGTAGGCGGTGCGCCCGGCCACCGCGATATCGCCGACGTACGGATCACGGTCTCGCTTGGCGCCGTCGTGCAGGACCAGCTTGCCTTCCAACGTGGGTGAGGCGGCGTTGCGGGGATCGACGTCGGTCGCGCGGAAGGTGTCGGTGCCCAGCTCGTTGGTGTAGGACGCGTCGTACCAGTACTTGTTGAGATTCGCGTCCGAGGAAAGGAAAGTGCCCGTGAAGGTGTCCGGAGTGCCGAGGAACGCGGTGAAGTCCAGGCTCACCCGGCGGATTTCCACTGTGCCATAGGGATTCGCCTCCGGCGCGTCGCCGGGCAACGCGTCGAGGGAAACCTTCAGGTAGCGGAAGCCGTGCAGCCCTTCGGCGCACACCTTGGTGCCGAACTGACAGCCCTTCGTGTCCGTCCACTGACCACCGGCGGCCGGCACCACGTACTGGTCGGTGCCGGCGCCCGATCGGCTGTAGTCCGAGACGTCGCGGAGGTACTGCTGGGATTCGGAGACCGCCAGGCGGATCCCCGGGTGGACACCGGACGACCCGGCGAAGTCGAATTTCGGGTAGCCGACGACCACCTGGCCGAAGTCGAGCGTGACACTCGGCACCGGCTCGTCCGGGACGATTCCCGGCCAGACTTCGTTGACCCGTGTGTAGTTGCCCTTGCCCGCGGCCTGATTCTTGGTGACGGTGATGCGAACCCGGCTCGTCGTCACCGGCGCGGCCAACGGCACCTGCCGCCGCACGGAGCTGTTGCCTGTCACCGTTCCCGCCGGCTGCCACCCGCTCCCATCCCAGGTTTCGACGGCGAAGTCCTGCGGCACACCGTCTGAATTGGACAGCACGGTGACGCCCGGCAGCGCGACCGGCTGCGGCGAGGTGATCGTCAGCACCGCTGGATAGGTGTCGGCGTCGGCGTCGTTCCAGAAGGTGGTCGTGTTCCCGTCGACGGCGTTGCCCGGCTCGTAGGTGCGCGGCTGGCCGTTGTCGGTGTTCGGGGGATGAAACGATGACGCCGTCGCGCTCGTACCACCGGGCCAGGCCGGTTTCGGCGCGGGCACCGGGCGGGACAGTTTCGTGGTCTGCCCGCGGAGCAGGCCGTCGGGATTCATCACGTCGCCGGTGGTGGTCAGTACGCGAATCGGAGCGACTTCGCGTTGCGGTGGTGCGGCGACGTACTGCCGCCATTGGTTTGAGAGCCGGATTCCTCCGCTCGCCTCCGCGGGAGCGTTGACCGACGCGGCGATCAGGACCATTCCCAGTACGCTCGCGATTTTCCTGCGCGACGAGGCCACGGCTTGCTCCTTTGCAGGCGCGGAATGAAACGTTATAAGACCTTGGCTCGACCGGGAGTTTGCTGTCAACGGAAGAGTCCGTTTATGTCCGGCGAGCTGTCCGCTGTGGCGCTACGGTCGACCATGGACTTCGACTCGATCGCGGACGAGCTTTACGCGGGCGACCCGGCGGACTTCACCGCGTCGCGGGACGCGCGGGCACGCGAAGCCAAGACCGGCGGCGATCGCACGCTCGCGGACCGCATCCGGAAACTGCGCAAGCCGACAGCCGCGGCCGCCGCCGTCAACCGGCTCCCCCGCGAGGAACTCCAGGAGCTCGCGGAGCTGGGCAAGTCCCTGCGGAAGGCGCATGCGGAGCTGGCGGGAGCGGACCTGCGGGAGCTGTCGCGGCGGCGCCATGAGGTGATCCAGACGCTGCTCCGCCGAGCACCGAAGATGACCGATGCCGTCGCCAGAGAAGTCGAGGCGACCCTCGAAGCGGCTGTCGGCAGTCCCGAGGCGGCGGAGGAAGTGCTCGGTGGGCGGTTGGGTTCCGCCCTGAGCCCCGATGCGGCGGCGCCGTGGCCGACGGCCACTGTCACACCGAAGCCGAAGCCTGCTCCAATGGCCAAGCCTGCTCGAGTGGCTGAACCTGCTCCAGTGGCCGAACCGAAGCCGGACAAGGAGCGCGTGAAACGCGAGCGTCAGGAACAAGAACGCCTCAAGCAGGCACGCGCCAAGCTCGCCCAAGCCGTCTCCGCCGCCGAGGCCGAACTCACGAAAGCTGAAAAGCGGGCTGAGACGGCATCGAAGACAGCCGATGAGCTGCGAGAGAAGCTCGCCCAAGCGGAAGAAGCCAAAGCCGCCGAGCAGGCGAGCGTCGAAACCGCCACCCAGGCTCTCGCCCGCGCCGAGCAAGCGCTGCGCGATTTCGACGCCTGACGAGCACAGCCTGCCCTCACGCGTGCACAGACTGCGCTCGGACCGGAGTGAAGAAATAGGAATGCCGGCGGGCCTCAGGGCGTCGCCGGCATTCCGGGGCAGAGAGCTTCGGGGGTGCACGCTCGCGCGCACCGGCTCCTAACTACCCGACGATCTGGTTATGAAACAACATGTGACTGGCATCACACTATGGTGATCGCGTAGATCTCCACTCTCGGGTCATTCGGCAACGTAACGGAGTAGAGCGACTTGCCGTTGTCGACGGCCTTCGTCGAACCGCGCCAAGTGCCCTGCGCGGTGAACGGCGGTCGAAAGTGGCGGAGAAGTACACCGTGTGCCGGTCATTCCCGGCGCAGAAGCCACCGGCGTCGCCGCGGCCCTCGATGGTCCGGTCACCGACGATGTGGATCTCGGAGTTCTGCACCGACTGGTCGGCCTTGCCGACGTTGAAAAGCACGTTCGCCTGGCCGGTCGCCGGAAAGGTGTAGCGCTGCCAGCCGGTCCGCTCGGTCGCGGTCAATTCGGCGTTGATGCCGTACCGCGTAAGCCCGACACGGAGCTGTGTCGTTCTTCCGCGAGTTCGTGCGTGATCCCTGGACGGTCGGCGCGGTCGCGCCGAGCGCCCCGGCTCTGGCCAGGGCGACGACGGCGGCGGCGGTCTACGTCTTCCTTCTCCCGCCAGTGAAGCGCCTGCGAGCGGGCTGAACCATAGGGCAACCAATCCTCCCCTTTAGGCGTGAACGTCCTGCATGCATGCAACAAGGGGAGGGCCACCATGACCTTACGAAGATCACTGACGTTGCTCGCCGTCGCGCTCGCCGTCGCGCTCACCGGCACCGATGGCGCGATGGCGGCACCGAAAACCGCTGATCAACAGCGTTCCGAGGTGACGCTGTCCGCGACGTCCTGGGGTTACGTCGACTCAGCGGCACCGACCACCACCCACTTCAAGCCATCCGGCAACTTGCCGATCGGCACCTGGGACACCACACCGCACCTCCAACGCTCATACGTGAATTTCGACCTGAGCTCGTTGCGGGGTGCGCCGTTCACGACGGTACTGCTGTCGGCCGGCGAGACGCACTACGTCGGCTGCGACAGCCGCGCCACCGAGGTGTGGCAGACCTCCTCCTACACCAAGCAGTCGACCTGGCAGAACCGCCCGGCGGAGCGGACACGGGTAGCGTCCAGGGGCGCCGACGGCACCTGCATCGACAACGACGCCACGTTCGACGTCACCACTGCGGTGCGGGACGCGGTCGACCACAAGGTCCGTCACCTCACGCTGGGCTTGCGCGTCGCCGAAGCCCACGAGGCGGACCCGGCGTTCTATCGGCTGATCGAGGCCCCGGCAACGCTGCGGGTGGTCAACAACGCGCCGCCCGCGCCGCCGACCGACCTCCGCGCCAACGACGAACCCTGCGCCAAGGACGGCACCGGAGCGCTGGTGAGCAGCCAGCTGGTGCTGAGCGCACAGGTATCCGACCCGAACGGCGACCTCACGTCCGGGCAGTTCACGTGGTGGCCGGTGGCGGACCCGTCGCAACGGCACACGGGTGCCGGGTGGGGCAACCCCGCCGCGGCGTACCCGGACACCTCGGACCTCGCCGACGGCACCTACGCGTGGGAGGTGTACGCACAGGACAGCTGGGGTGCGAAGTCGTCCACGGTTGGCCCGTGCCGGTTCACCGTTGACCGCACGGATCCGAACGCGCCTGCCGTCGTCTCCGCGACGTACCCGGCGGGCGCCGAGGGTGGCGGGGTCGGTGTGGCGGGCGAGTTCACCTTCTCCCCCAACGGTTCCCCCGACGTCGCGCGGTACGACTACAACTTCGGTGCGGACACGCGAGAGATCGCCGCGGGCCCCGACGGCACGGCCACCGTCAGCTTCACGCCGACGGCCAACGGCTGGCAGTCGGTGCTCGTGCGGGCGTGGGACCGGGCGGGCAACCTCTCGCTCAGCACCTACTACTCGTTCATCGTCAAGGAGACGCGGCCGACGGTCACGTCCGACCGCTACCCGCCGCAGGGCGGCCCGGACGGCGGCATCGGCGTGCCGGGCGTGTTCCGGTTCGCGCCGAGGATGCCGAACGTCGTGGCGTACGACTACCGGCTGAACGACGGCGCGTCCGCCACGGTCACGGCCGGCCAGGACGGCGTCGCCGAGGTGACGATCACGCCGGCCACCGGTGGTGATCACGTGCTGTTCGTGCGCAGCACCGACACCTCGGGCGTAACGTCGCCGGAACGGGAGTACCGATTCCTCGTCGACGCGTCACCGGTGGTGAGCGGGCCCGAGAACGTCGACCTGGGCACCTCGGCCACGTACACGGCAACCCCGAGGATGCCGGCCGTCGTCGAGTACGACTACTGGTTCGCGAGTGCCGAGAGTACGAAGTGGACGGTCAAGGCGAACGCCGGCGGAACCGCCGCGCTGCCGGTCGGGTTCACCTCGGCCGACCAGAACCTGCTGCGGGTCCAGGCCCGCGACGCGTCCGGCGGGCTGTCGCCGGTGACGGAGAAACGGTTGTCGCTCAACACGTGGCGGCCGACGATCGGTTATGAGGGCGACATCGGGACGGAGGGCAGGGCCGCCACGTTCACGTTCACCAGCCCGATGCCGAACGCCGTGGAGTTCGAGTACTGGCTGACGGCGGACCCGGCGACCAGGTGGACCGTGCCGGTCAGCGGGAACACTGCGACGGTGAGCTACACCCCACCGAGGACCAGCGACTACGAGATGCTGGTGCGCGCGAAGAACACGGCGGGCGTGTGGTCGTCAACGGACAACATCACGTGGACAGTGACGAACGATCCAACGGTGACCTCGAAGGAGTTCCAGGCAAACGGGCGGGTGTTCCCCGGCACCTTCACCTTCGATGCCCGCCAGCCGGGCGCGGTGGCGTTCGAGTACTCGTTCGACTGGGGCCCGTTCCAGCAGGTGGCCGCTCAGAACGGGCGTTCCGTGCTGGCGTGGACTCCCCCGCTGCCACCGGACGGCTCGGCCGACCACAACCTGCGGGTGCGTACGGTGACGGCCGACAAGGTCTCCTCCCAGGAGAAGACGTACTGGTTCAACATCTTGAGCGCGCCGTACGTGTCGTCCAGGGAATACCCGGAAAGCGAGTGGTCGGGCGGTCCTGGTGTGCCGGGGACGTTCACCTTCACGCCGGGTATGCCGGGCATCGTCTCGTACACCTACTACGTCTGGAACGACTGGGGTGCCGTGACAGAGGAGCTCACGGTGCCGGCGGACAGTTCGGGTGCGGGGACGATGACGTGGACCCCACCGGCCCGAGGCATCTACGCGGTCATCGTGCGGGGCAACACGGCCGACGGCACCAGGTCGGGTGGCATCGGCTACTCGGTGTACGTCAACTAACCGCGTGACCGGCGGCCCCGCTCCCGCCAGGGAGCGGGGTGTCCGGGCTGACCTGCACCATGCCGAAGGGCGCGCTCGCTCCGGGGAAGGTGTTGCCACCGCATAGGACGGTTCCTCCTTGATTCCCGGGAAGACCGCTGCGTGCACGCTCGGCGCCACGAATAAGACCAAGCGCACTTGCGCGAAGCACGGCCGGCACAGACCGTGTCGCTGATCGCCGTGGTGAGGATCGGGACGACTCTGTGGACTGTTCTTGTTGTGGCATCTGAAGTTGGGTTGGGGACGTGGTGAATGCGACTTCCGGCTCGGCTTGCGGGTGGTTCTTTGGTTGGGTTTCAGGCGGTCCGGATGGATATTTTCGCTCCACGCATAACGGGCCGTTCGTTTGCGGCAGCGAAAACACCCACCCGGCATGGAACCCC
>JAVXWP010000136.1:0-103786 GCA_032230695.1 Actinomycetota bacterium
CCCCCCCCCCCCCCGCTTTCGGGTAATGCACGCGCTAGCTCAGGCGCTCCAACACCATGGCCATGCCCTGGCCACCGCCGACGCACATGGTCTCGAGGCCGAACTGCTTGTCGTGGTGCTGCATCGAGTTGATCAGCGTTGACGAGATGCGCGCGCCGGTCATGCCGAACGGGTGGCCGACGGCGATCGCGCCACCATTGACGTTCAGCCGGTCGATGTCGATGCCGAGGTCCTTGTAGGACGGGATGACCTGCGCGGCGAACGCTTCGTTGATCTCGACGAGGTCGATGTCGCCGATGCTCATCCCCGCCCGTGCGAGTGCCCGCTTGGACGCCTCGACCGGACCGTAGCCCATGATCTCCGGCGAAAGCCCGGTGACGCCGGTGGACACCACGCGGGCGAGCGGGGTGATGCCGAGTTCCTTGGCCTTGGTGTCGGACATGATGATCAGCGCGGCGCCGCCGTCGTTGAGCGGGCAGCAGTTGCCGGCGGTGATGCGGCCGTCGGGGCGGAAAACCGGCTTCAGCCCGGAAACGCCTTCCACGGTGACGCCGGCGCGTGGGCCGTCGTCCTTCGAAACCACTGTGCCGTCGGGCAGCGTGACCGGGGTGATGTCCTTGGCCCAGAAGCCGTCCGCGATCGCCTTCTCCGCGAGGTTCTGCGAGCGGACCCCGAACTCGTCCATCTCTTCGCGTGAGACGTTCTTGACCCGGGCGAGGTTCTCCGCGGTCTGGCCCATCGAGATGTAGACGTCCGGCAGGTCGCCGTTCTCGCGCGGGTCGGTCCAGGTGCCGGTGCCCGATGTCGCGGTGGCGGCTGTGCGGGCCTCGGCGTCGGCGAAGAGCGGGTTGTGCGTGTCCGGCCACGAGTCGGAGCTGCCCTTGGCGAAGCGCGACACGGTCTCGACACCCGCGGAGATGAACACATCACCCTCGCCCGCCTTGATCGCGTGCAGTGCCATGCGCGTGGTCTGAAGGCTCGACGAGCAGTAGCGCGTGATCGTGCAGCCGGGCAGGTGGTCGTAGCCCAGCTCGACCGCGACGGCGCGGCCCATGTTGAAGCCGGACTCGCCGCCCGGCAGGCCGACGCCGAGCATCAGGTCTTCGATGTCGGTGGGATCGAGCTCCGGCACCTTGTCCAGCGCGGCCCTGATCATCTGCACGGCTAGGTCGTCGGGACGGAGGCTGACCAGCGATCCCTTGCCTGCGCGGCCGATCGGGGAACGGGCGGTGGAGACGATCACGGCTTCGGGCATAGCGGACACTCCTTGTATCTCACGCGTGACCACTAGCGGTCGTTCACCTCATCTTGCCGCTTCCGGAGCGGGTGGCAAACCCGAACGCGACCCGGGAACGCGTTCGGCACCCGCGGCGCCGCCCACCGCCGCCCTCAACGGAAACTCCGCGCGTTCGATTACTCTTCTCAGTGTGGAATACGTGGAGCACATCGCCGACCTCGTGGGCAACACCCCGCTGGTCAAGCTGAACGCGCTGACCGAGGGGCTACAGCCGCTCGTGCTGGCCAAGGTCGAGTACGTCAACCCCGGCGGCAGCGTCAAGGACCGCATCGCGCTGCGCATGATCGAAGCGGCCGAGCGCTCCGGGGCGTTGAAGCCCGGCGGCACGATCGTGGAGCCGACTTCGGGTAACACCGGCGTCGGGCTGGCCATGGTTGCCCAGCGGAAGGGGTACAAGTGCGTTTTCGTCTGCCCGGACAAGGTCAGCGAGGACAAGCGCAACGTGCTCAAGGCGTACGGCGCGCGGGTCGTCGTCTGCCCGACGGCGGTCGCACCCGAGCACCCGGATTCCTACTACAACGTCTCCGATCGCCTGGTCCGTGAGATCGAAGGCGCCTGGAAACCGGACCAGTACTCGAACCCCGAGAACCCCGAGAGCCACTACCGCTCCACCGGCCCGGAGATCTGGAAGCAGACCGACGGCCGGATCACCCACTTCGTCGCGGGCGTCGGCACCGGCGGCACCATCTCCGGCACCGGCCGCTACCTCAAAGAGGTCAGCGACGGGCGGGTCCAGATCGTCGGCGCGGACCCGGAGGGTTCGGTGTACTCCGGGGGCACCGGCAGGCCGTACCTGGTCGAAGGCGTCGGCGAGGACTTCTGGCCCTCCACCTACGACAGGGAGATCGCCTCCGAGATCATCGCGATTTCCGACGCGCACTCCTTCGACATCACGCGCCGCCTCGCGCTCGAAGAAGGCCTGCTCGTCGGCGGTTCCTGCGGCATGGCCGTCGCGGCCGCGCTGAAACTGGCCGAACGCTGCGGGCCCGATGACGTGATCGTCGTCCTGCTGCCCGACGGCGGGCGCGGTTACCTCACGAAGGTTTTCAACGACGACTGGATGTCCTCCTACGGCTTCCTGCCGCCCGACTCCAGCGGCGCGACGGTCGGTGACGTGCTGCTCAAGAAGAGCGGCTCATTGCCGAACCTCGTGCACACGCACCCGAACGAGACAGTCGCGCAGGCCGTGGCGATCCTCAGCGAGTTCAACGTCAGCCAGATGCCCGTCGTCAGCGCCGAACCACCGGTGATGGCCGCCGAGGTCGTCGGTGCGGTGAACGAGCGCGACCTGCTGGACGCGCTTTTCACCGGGAAGGCGCAGCTGGCGGACAGGCTCGACGAGCACATGTCGCCGCCGCTGCCGACGATCGGAGCCGGTGAGCAGGTGGGTTCGGCGATGAAGGCGTTGTCCGGAGCGGATGGCGCGCTGGTGCTCGTCGACGGCAAGCCCGCGGGCGTCGTCACGCGGCACGACCTGCTGGGCTTCCTGGCCGGCCGCTAGCGGGCGTGCCCGGTGGATCCATCGTGTGACCGGCACGGGGCGTTCTGAGCGCCCCGCCCGGCTATCCGATAGCGTGTGACGTGAGTCGAAGATTCATGTCCGCGTCAAGGGGGTTCAGTACCCAAATGAGTGCTCCGCAGCCACCGAACCAGCCGTGGGGTGGCGGGCAGCCACCGCAGGGCCCCCAGGGTGGTTCACAGCCACAAGATGACAACCCGTTCGGTTCCCCGGAACCGACGCAGGTCGTGCAGCCGGGCCAGCCGCCGCAGCCGCAGTACGGGCAACCCCCGTCCGGCGATTCGCAGTTCGGCGACACCCCGGAGCCGACCCAGGTCGTCCAGCCGGGTCGCCCGCAGGGCGAGAACGACCCCAACGCCACCCAGATGGTGAACCACCCGGGTGGCGGCGACACCCCCAGCGGCGAGTCGACGCAGCTCGTGCCCCCGGGTTCGCAGCCGCCGTCCTCCATTCCTTACGCCCCGCCGCCCAGCGCGGCCGACAACCCCGGCGCGGTGGGCGGTGGTGGCTACGGCCAGCCCGGCGGGTTCGGCCAGCCGCAGGGCGGCTTCGGCCAGCCGGGGCAGTTCGGCCAGCCGGGCGGGTTCGACCCGTCGCAGGGCCAGCACCCTGGCGGCTTCGGTGGTCCGCCGCCGCAGCAGGGCTTCGGCGGTCCGCCTCCGCAGTTCGGCGGGGCTCCGGCCACCGGCGGTGCCGGTGGCAAGCAGCTGTTCGGTTACATCGCCGGCGGTGTGGTCGCGCTGCTCGGGGTGATCGCGCTGATCCTGTCGTTCGTCGACATGGGCGACGTCAGCACGTACTCGTCGCAGGTGAGCTCGGTGCCGGACCAAGCGCAGATCAAGCAGCTCCTCAGCGACGCCGGGCTGGCTACGCCGGGCACGCTGTGGTTCTACATCATCCTGGTCGCGTTGGGCGCGCTCGCGGCTCTCGCCGGCGGCGTCGCGCTCGCTCTGGCGGGCAAGCTCGGTGGCGCGATCAAGAAGCTGGCGCCGATCGTGATCGCGGTCGGCGGCGCGCTTCTCCTGGTCTTCTCCATCCTGCTCATCTCCGGCACCACGGTGTCGGCGGACTACAAGAGCCGGATGGGTTCGGGCGGTACCGGGATCGGCACCGGAACGCTCTACCTGATCTTCGGCATCTTGATCCTCATCGTGGGCGTTCTCGGCCTCATTCCCGGCACTGCGCAGTTCGTCGGCCTCGGTGGTGGCAAGTCCGCGCTCGGTGGTGGTCCTGGTGGCCCCGGTGGCCCCGGTGGCTTCGGCGGCCCGCCGAGTGGCGGGTTCCCTCCTCCCGGCCAGCCCGGTCCGTACGGCCAGCCGCCGCAGGGATTCGGCCAGCCGAACCCGTACGGCCAGCCCGGCGGCCCGAATCCGTCGAGCGGTGGTTTCCCGCAGCCGGGTCAGCCGCAGCAGGGCTTCGGCCAGCCGGGGCAGCCCGGTCCGTACGGCCAGCCCCCGCAGGGTCCGCCGAACCCGTACGGTCAGCCCGGTGGGCCCGACCCGTCCAGTGGCGGATTCGCGCCGCCGGGACAGCCGGGACCGTACGGCCAGCCCAACCCCTACGGCCAGCCGCCGCAGGGATTTCCGGGGCAGCCCGGCCAGCCCGGTCCGTACGGTCAGCCGCCGCAGCAGGGTTACGGTCAGCCGCCCCAGCAGCAGTGGTGAATTGATCACTTGACGTGATGCCCCCGGCCGTTTCCGGCCGGGGGCATCACGTTTTCTCTCCCGCAACTTGGAAGCCTCTCCGTCGCACCGTTCAGCGGGATAGGGTGGCGCCTGGAATTCCGCATTCGGTTGATGGGGGAGTCGTGACAGGTCCTTACGGGTATCCGGCCCAGCAACCACCGCAGGCGGGCCCCGGGTACGGGTACGGCCAGGTGACGCAAGAGCGCCGGCCCAGTGGTGTGACGGCCGTCCTCGCCGCGATCTTCGGACTCGTTCTCGCGGGTTTGACCGGCTATGTGCCGATCCACAACTTCATCAGCATCTCCTCCGGGTACAGCATCGGTGACCTTCCCGGCGAATTCCTCGTCCTTCTCGGCGTCTACCTCGTAACGGCCCTGCTGCTGCTGATCGGCGCGCTTGCAACGTTTTTCCGCTCTTTCGCCGGGGGAATCCTGTTGCTGATCGGTTCGCTGCTGGCCATCGCGGTGATCCTTATCGAGCCGCTGATCGTCCTCGACGGGAAGTACGACGTCTACTTCAAGTACCTCTTCGGGTTCCAAGACCTCGGCGCGATCATCGGTGTCGCCTCGCTCGTGGTCGGCCCGGTGCTGTTCCTGCTCGCGGTCGTCCCCCCGACCTTCACCTACCTCCGGTACCGGCAGCCCATTCCGCAGGCTTACGGCGCACAAATGCAGGCTTACCCCCCGCGAAATTGGTGACGCTCAATTCTTCACATGCGTTCTCGCGATTCTTTTCCTGCGAATTCAGCAGAATGTCTTTCTACCGGTAGGAGTGATCATGACTTATCAGCAATACCCCGGCGCGGGCGGTTATCCGGCGCAATATCCCGGTGCCCAGCCGCAGCCGAGCGGCGGCACCGCGATCACCGCCGGTGTCCTCGCCGTTCTCGGTGGCCTCTGGCATCTGGTCAGCCTGGTCGGCTCGATCGTCATCATGACCGGGGCCGGGGCCGTGCCGTTCGTCATCATCAGCGCGGTGCTGAGCGCGGCCATCTCGGGCTGCCTGATCACCGGCGGGATCCTGCTGTTCCTGAAGAAGCCCGCGGGGCGCCTGTCGACCATCATCGGCAGCGGGCTGGCGATCCTGGTGTACGTCGCTTCGGCCGTCTTCGTGCTGGCCGCCCCCAGGTCGGCCGGTGTCGCCGTCGGTGGCGGGGTGGCGGTATTGGTCTTCAGCGCACCGGCGATAGCGACGCTGGTACTGGCGATCGTGAAGCCGACAGCGCGCTGGGTCGGCAAAGCCGAACCCGTCGCGCCGCTGACGCCTCCGGGCTATCCGCCGCAGCAGTACCCTGGTCAGCAGTACTCACAGCCGGGCCAGCAATATCCGCCGTCGCCTCCGTACGGGCAGCAGTACCCGCCGCCACAGGGTCAGCAGTACCCGCCGCAGAACTGGTAGGCACCTTCCTCGAGTTCGGTGATCTCCATCCCACCTGGCGGGACGTCGATGGGCGAACCGTACCCTTGAGGGCATGGTCGACGACTACTCCGCTTTTGGCTTCGAGACACGCGCTATCCATGCTGGTCAGGCGCCTGATCCGAGGACCGGTGCGGTGATCGTGCCGATCTACCAGACCTCGACGTACGCGCAGGACGGCGTCGGCGGCACTCGTGAGGGCGACTACGAGTATTCCCGCACAGCGAATCCCACCCGGACCGCGCTGGAGCAGGCGCTCGCCGCGCTCGAAGGCGGACGGCACACCGTCGCGTTCTCGTCCGGCATGGCGGCCAGTGACGTCATCCTCCGCAGTGTGCTCAGGCCCGGCGACCACCTCGTGCTCGGCAACGACGCCTACGGCGGCACGTTCCGGCTGATCGACAAGGTCCTGAGTCTCTGGGGCATCGAGCACACCGTCGCCGATCTGTCGAAGGTGGACGAGGTCCGCGCCGCCATCCGGCCAGAGACCAAGCTGATCTGGTGCGAGTCGCCCACCAACCCGATGCTCGGCATCGCCGATATCGCGGCACTGGCCGGAGTGGCGCACGACGCCGGCGCCCGACTGGTCGTCGACAACACGTTCGCCACGCCGTACCTGCAGACCCCGCTCGCGCTGGGCGCAGACATCGTCGTGCATTCCACCACCAAGTACCTCGGCGGGCACTCGGACGTGGTCGGCGGCGCCGTCGTGACCAACGAGGACGAGGTGCGCGACCAGCTCTTCTACCTGCGCAACGCGGCCGGCGCGGTCCCCGGGCCGTTCGACGCCTGGCTGACCCTGCGCGGCATCAAGACCCTCGCGCTTCGCATGGAACGGCACTCCGACAACGCCGAGCTCGTCGTCCAGATGCTCCAAGCGCACCCGAAGGTTTCAAAGGTCTACTACCCGGGCCTGGCCGAGCACCCCGGCCACGAGGTCGCCGCGAAGCAGATGCGCCGCTTCGGCGGAATGGTCTCCTTCAGCCACATCGACGGCGAGCAGGCCGCACTGGACGTCGCCGCGCGCACCAAGCTGTTCATCCTCGCCGAGTCGCTGGGCGGCATCGAGTCGCTGATCGAGCACCCCGGCCGGATGACGCACGCCAGCACCGCGGGCTCGACCCTTCAGGTCCCCGAGGACCTGCTGCGCCTATCGGTCGGCATCGAGGACCCGGCCGACCTGATCAACGATCTCCGCACCGCACTGGGGTAGCCCGCCCGGCGCCAAAAAGATGGACCTTTCATCTCGATTTTTGAGATGAAAGGTCCATTCATGCTGCTTGGAACGGGGATTACGGGCGGTAGTTGCCGTGCTCGACGTAGCCGGGCGCGACGTTGACACGCGCTTCGCCGGGCTGGGTGGTGGTGGGCAGCTCCGCTGTGTTCACACAGCCGCCGACGAGTTCGACGTAGTTGTCGTGCCGGATGTACTGCGCCGGGTCACCGCAGCTCGCCCTGTCAACGGTGTACACGGCGGCGCCGGTGAGCGCGGCGGCGGACATCAGGGCCGCGACCAGCGGAAGCAACCCGGCCGCCCGAGCAGCCCGAACCCGTCGCAAGACGCGCGTTTCGTGCCCCCGTGCCATGGTTTCTCCCTGATCCCGGATGTTGCCCGGTTCCAGGGTACCTGGCTTACCTGCGCGTTACTTGCCTCGGCTGAGCTAAGCGCGATTTTGCGCCCGATCGGGATCGTGTCGCCGGCGCGCTCCATGGTCGACCGGGGTTCCTCAGCTCCAATTCGCACCAGCCTCGGCCACGAGTGGCATCATCCGGGGCATGCGACTGGTCAATATCGAGCAGATCGAGCAGGCTCGCAAACTGCTCGAAGGGGTGGTTCGCAAGACCCCGATGGAGCACGCCAGGGATCTGGAGGCGCTCCACGGCGGCGCGGTGCACCTCAAGTGCGAGAACCTCCAGCGGACGGGCTCGTTCAAGATCAGGGGCGCTTACACCCGGATCCACGGCCTGACCGACGAAGAGAGGTCCCGCGGCGTCGTCGCGGCGAGCGCCGGCAACCATGCGCAAGGCGTCGCGCTGGCGTCGTCGCTGCTCGGCACCAAGGCGACGGTGTTCATGCCGCAGCGCGCACCGCTGCCGAAGCTGGCCGCGACAAGGGGCTACGGCGCTGAAGTCCACCTGCACGGCGCGCTGCTCGAGGAGACCCTCGCGGCGGCGATCGCGTTCAGTGAACGAACCGGGGCGGTGTTCATCCACCCGTTCGACCACGAAGACATCATCGCCGGGCAGGGCACGGTCGGGCTGGAAATCCTCGAACAGGTACCCGAGGTGGCCACGATTCTCGTCGCCACCGGCGGTGGCGGCCTGGTCGGCGGGGTCGCGGCAGCGGTCAAGGCCTGGCGGCCGGACGTCCGCGTGGTCGGTGTCCAGGCCGAGCAGGCGGCCGCGTTCCCGGCGTCGCTGGCGGCGGGTGAGCCGGTGAGGCTGGCCGAGACGCCGACCATGGCCGACGGTATCGCTGTCGGCTCACCGGGTCCGATCAGCTACGCACACGTCTCCGCGCTGGTCGACGACGTCGTCACGGTGACCGAGGAGTCGCTGTCGCAAGCCGTGCTGCTGTGCCTGGAACGCCGCAAACTGGTCGTCGAGCCCGCCGGAGCAGCCGCTGTCGCCGCGCTGATCCAGCACCCCGGCGCGTTTCCGACGCCGATCGTCGCGGTTCTGTCCGGCGGCAACGTCGACCCGCTGCTCCTGCTGCAGATCATCCAGCGCGGCATGACCGCCGGTGGGCGCTACTTCAAGCTGCGGTTGCGCGTGCCCGACCGGCCGGGCTCGCTGGTGTCCGTGCTGTCGTGCGTGAGCTCGCTCGGCGCGAACGTGCTCGACGTCGGGCACTCGCGGATCTCCGGCACCCTCGCCATCGGCGAGGTGGAAGTCGCGCTGGCGCTGGAAACCCGCGGCCCCGAGCACTGCGCCGAGGTCACCTCCGCACTTCAGCGGGCGGGGTTCGAGGTCGTCTAGGCCGGGGCCTCACCGGTGATGGCGGCCAGTGCGAGTTCCCTGGCGGGTTCGTCCACCTCGGGCATGGTGAAGCGCAGCGCGCGGATATGCGTGAGCAGTTCGGGATCCGGGGCGACTTCGTGCTCGCGCAGGTAGTACGCCACAGCGCCGGGCCAGAGCCAGCTGCCGTCGGTGCGGAAGTTCAGCGGCACCACGTCGGTCCGCTCCGGATCGAACGCGTCGGTGTCGTAGGTCCTGGACGCGAGCACCACCGGCGCGCCGTCGAGGTACTCGAGCACACGCTCCTTTTCGGCCGCCTGCAACGGTTCCCGGTTGACGACCGGACGGCCGGACTCGTCGAGTCCGTCGTAGACCCGCGGCGTGCGCAGGTCCTCGGCGGCTTCGGCGGGCGGCGTGGCCGTCAGTACCGGGGCCGGTACGGCTCGCTGCCGCAGCCACGGCGGGACGAACTGCTCGGCCCGCGGGAAGAACCGCAGCTCGTCTTGGAAACCGATCGGCGGTGGCGGCCGGCGCCAGCGCGGCTCGACGTCGGGCTGGTAATCGGCGCTGAGCACGTTGGCCGGCCCGAACACCAGCACCGCACCGAGCCAGGTACCGCGCCCCGGCCGGTACATCCCCGTCCGCAGCACGCCCAGCAGCCGCAGGACCTCCGGCGGTGGCGGCACCGGCCGCGGTGTCCCGTCCTGGCCCGTGACAACGACGTCGGCTTCGACATGACGGCCGACCGCGCGGTACTCGACCCGGATCTGACGCCAGCCCGGCGGGAGGGCGACGACGAGCGCCTGCCCGACCTGCCCGACGAGCTGCCGCTGCTGGTCGGCGTTCAGCGGTACGGGTGGCTGGCTCATCTCCCCATCCTTTCGGTGTGTCCGCGATGCGCTGGGTCAGGAACCACCGGCGCGCTCCCGCAGCCACTCCGGGATGTTCTCCGGCGAGCGCGGGAAGAGCCTCAGCTCCTCGGCGAAGGCTTCGGCGGGCACCGGGGTCCGGAAATCGGGCTGGTCGACACCGTTGAAGGTGGCCTTGTACGCCTCGGGATGCTTCATCTCGAAAACCGCGGTCAGCCAAGTCCCGGTGACGGGATCCGCCGAAACGGCGCGAAGCTCACGGAACAGCTCGGAGATGACCGCCGGCGGCCGCCACGCCGACATCGCTCCCGTCACCGAATGCACCAGCCCCGCGATCTCCTCGTGGTTCCCGAGCGCGCTGTATTTGAGCTGGGCGTATTCCCAGCCGGGTGGGAGGAGATGCTTCAACTGACCGGCGATCTCGTTCAGGATCTTGTCCTGCGCGGCATCACCAAAGCTCGGCGGACTTGTCACGCGTTCTCAGTCCCTTCTTGCATCCGTGCCGGGTACCAGGCGGGCAGGTGCTCCGTGTCGCGCGGGAAGGCCTCGAGGTCACGTTGGTAGACGACGGGCGGCACCGGCGGGTCCCACAGCGGGTCGTAGTCGAAGTTGTAGTGCACGACGTAGGAACCCGGCGGGTCGAGGATGAGCCGCAGCGAAAGCCAGGTGCCGCGGCCGGGCTGGTACATGCCCTGCCGGAGCGCGACCAGCTCGGCCTTGATGTCCGGCGGCGGCTCGGGCGGCGGGCTGCTGCCGTCGGACATGATCACCGTCAGCGCGATGTCGTCGACCATCGTCGCCATCGTGACCTTGACGTCGATCCGCCGCCAGCCCTTCGGCGCGCCCTGAAGCACCCGCGCGCCGATCTGCTGGATCAGTTCGTCTTCCTGCGCCGCGTCAAGGGGTGGCGGGGGCGACGGGGGGTGGTGGGGTGACGGGGGCTGGGTTGGGGACATCTACGAAGCTCCTGTAACTATGCGTGCGGGTACCGTCCGGGGCGATTCTCTCGGACATGGAATGTTTCCGGTCCGGGGTCTCGCCGACCGACGGTGGGTCGTAGTAGATCCGCTCCTGCCCCAGATCCGCTCCGCGACGATCGATCGTATGACGGTTGGTCTCGTGTTGAGCCCAGTTGTTCGGGTCGCCCGAATGATTGTTCTGGCTGAACGGTTCCGGCGCGACGGCGACGCGCCCTCTGGCGGCTTGTGTCGCGTGGTCGGCGCTGTGCCCGCCGCGGTAGGTGCCGCCGTGGTCGAGCTGGCCGATCGTCCCCGTCCGCGTCTGCGCCCGCGTGTCACCCCGGGGTTCGCTGGGCCTGCTGTAGTCCGGTTCGTACGAAACAGCCGAGTTTCCGAAACTGTCCGTGTGGTAGGTGTGGTCGCCGATCTGGTATTTCGCCCCCAGCAGGGGAAGTCCGTCGGGACGGCCGGCGTGCACGTCACGCATGGTGTGGATGTCGCCGGTCTCCGGGTTCACCACCCGGCCGTGGCTGTTGTCGGGCCAGGTCTCGATATGGGTGAACCTCGGCGGGGTTTCCGCGTTGGTGTAGAACGTGCCGTGCCAGACGTCGTTGCCGTTCGCGTCCGTGGAGTACACGCGGTACACGCTGTTGGGCTGGAGATCTTCCCTCGGTGTGTTGCAGAACGGGCCGTTGCCATTGTGTCCCGGATCCCAGCCGCGCACATCCGGCTGCGGGGTGGGGTTCGGCGGCGGATCGAAACTGTCGATGTCCAGCACCGGCGAGCCGGCGTCGTCGGTGTGGAATTCGAAACGGCCTTCGCCGGTGTCGACCCGGTAGTCGGTTTCGGGCAGCAGGTGGTTCGCGTCCGGGTTGCCGATCGGCGTGAACGGATCGTTGCCAAGGTTGGTGTTGGGCGCCACGGCGTCGACATGGGTGACCCGGGTGTCGGGCGGCGGCGTTCCGTCGGTGTAGAACGTCGACTTCCGGCCGGTGCTGTCGGTGATCTCGTACTTCGTGTTCGGTTCGAGCGCCCGCGGGTTCGCGGGGTCGATGAACCGCTCGCCCGGTGCCAGGTGCACGGGGTTCGGTTCATGCACCCGCGTGTACGGCGGTTCCTGCCAGCCGCCCTCGATGTCGTGCGGTGACGGGAAGTCCTTGCCGCGGTCCCGCGCGCTGTCCACGTCGACGTCCTGCTTGTCGGCGTGGTGCGTGTCCGGGGTGAAGCCGTCGTCGCTCGCCCGGTGCGAAGTGCCGTCGGGGGAGTGCACGTCCCATTCGCCGTTCGGCGGGATCTTGGGCCGCATCCTGCCGTCCGGGCCGACTTCGTAGTCCGACGAGAAGACCCGGCCGTTCGAGTCGGTCCACGCGGGCTTGCTCGGCGCCATGACTTCGGTGTCGAGTTCGCGTGACAGGCGCTTGGCGAAGTCGTTGGAACCCGCGTCGCAACCGATCAGCCGGATGGGCCGGCCGTCGTAGTCCCCGTTGCGCCGCAGGATGTCCGCAAACTCTTCGGGCGTGTAGTGCTGGTTGCCGATGCGCGCGTGCCCGTCCGGGGTGACGTGCACGTCGACGGTGTAGCGGCCGTCCGGATCCGGCTGGACGCGGTGCGGCAGGTCACCCATGTCGGCGTCGGCCCGGTGGTACGAACTGCCCGCCGGGGTGCCCTCCGAATGGCGCTGGTTGACCTCGTCCGGCGTCGGCCGCTCTGGCTGGTCGTGGTGCGGGGAGCCGTCCGGATCACTGTGCGAGCCGCCAGGACCGTCAGGACGGTCAGGACTGCGCCCGCCGGGTCCGGTGTTGCCGGGGCCGGTGTGGCCCGGGCCGTTGCCGCCGGGGCGGTTGCCGGGACCGTGTGTGCCGGGAGCAGGGTGCACCGGTGCCTGCGGGCCGCGCGCGACGGGATCCGGGGTGCGCGGGGCATGGGTGTCCGGGGTTCGCGGGCCGGGCGCGTCCGGGGAGCGAGGCGTTGGTGCGCCGGGACTTCCGGGCGTGCCTGTCCAGCCGCCGGCGGGTGCGCGGCCGCTTGGTGTGCCGCCGGGAGCGCCGCCCGGTGCGCCGCCGGGCGGCATGCCACCGGCCATGGGCTGGCCCTGCGGCGGGACGCCGGACGGTGAACTGTCGCCGCCACCGCGCTGTGAGGGCACTGGTGAGCCGGGGTCGCCGGTCCGCGGCGTCGCCGACGGCGCCAAGCCGCTGGCGGACGTGGTGCTGTCGGCGGCCCGGGACGGCGTGCTGTCGCCGGGATTGCTGTTCGGCGAGCCGCTTTCCGACCTGGGTGCGGGAGAACCGTCGCCCGCGTGCGCCGGTGAGCCACTCTGGCTCGGTGCGTGGTTCGCCGGGTCGGGTGCGTTGTCACCTGCGTGGCTTGGGGTATCAGCGCCGCGGGTCGCTGCCGGGGAACCGCCGCCATCGTGTGCGGAGCCGGGTGAGTTGTCGCCCGCGTGGGTCGGCGTCGGGGAGCCGCCGTCGCCGGTGTGACTGGGTGAGCTGCCGCTATCGCTTGCGCGGCTTGGGGAATCGCCGCCACGAGCCGGAGCGGGCGAGCTGTCACCCGCGTGACCGGGCGAGTCGCCGCCTCGGCTCGACGTGGGTGAGCCGCTGTCGCGAGTGGGGCTCGGTGAGCTGTCGCCCGCGTGCGTCGGCGAACCGCCATCGCTTGCGGGAGCGGGGGAATCGCTGCCGCCGGGCGGGGAACCGTTGCCATTGCCGGGATTGCTGCTCGGCGAACCGTCACCGGAGCCGCCGCCGCTACGAGTGCCCGATGGGCCGTCCCCGCTGCCGGTGTCACTGCGTGTGCTGGACGGGGCGTCCGAACCACCGCTGGCGCCCCCGGGAGAACCATCGGAGCCCGGCGAGCCATCACCGCCGGAGCCGCTGCCGCCGTCACCGCCGTCGGGACCGCTGCCGGACCCGCCGTCCGGCCCGCCGGAACCACCGTCCGGGGTACCGCCGCCCGGGGTACCGCCGCCGCTGCCCCCACCGCCGTGCGTCATGAACCCGGTGCCCTTGATGCTCCTCGTGCTGACCACATCGAGCCCGGTGACCTTGCCCGCGATCTTGCCCAGGATCTTGATGATCTTGGCAAACACGTCGCCCAGCTTGCCGAGCAGCGGCGAAACCCGCCGGATCGTCTCCAGCAGTTCCTTCAGCTTGTCCGCGATCCGCACTGCCCACGCCGAGATCGCGGTAACCGCCTGCGCCACCACCACCGGGGTGCCGAATCCAAGGGAGAACACCGTCTCCATGACCCACGCGATCAGCTTGCCGATCAGGTCCGCGATCAGCTGCCGGACGAACTCGCGGACGAACGCGACGACCTCGCCCATGATCATCACGACAGTGCTGATCGCGCCGGCAGCCGTTGCCGCTCCGCCGATGGCCTCGGCCTGTTCGGCGGCCTGCTTGCGGTACGCGTCCGCCGCGGAACCCTGCCAGCCCGCGGTCCCGTTCTTCACCGCATTGGAGTAGGTGACCTGTGATTCCTCCAGCGACTTGGCGACGTTGCCCCATGTCTCGGAGTACGACTGGATAACCGGCGGGTCGCCCGCGAGGGAGTCGAGCATGTCCTTCAGCGGCTGGATGTGCTCCATCAGGAACGACGCCACCGACGACATCAGGTAGCCAAAGGGGTCTATCGCGGCAGTCGCCGCTTCCCCGGCCAGGCTCAGCACGCCGAGGCCACCGCCGACCCAGTCGCCGTCCTTGATGCCGTTGAAGGAGTCAATCGCCGATTCGGCGATGCCGATTCCGCCCGCATAGCCGTAGTCGCCGTTGCCCGCTGTCAGCGGACCGGGGCCGTTGCCGTCCTGGGGTGCCTGTGCGACAAGGGGATTTCCTTCGGGCATCACTGACCACCCGACTTCAGCGTCCCGGCGATGTCGTCTTCAGCGCTCTGGTAGGCCTTCGCCGCTGTCCTGGCGCTCTCGGCGACCGATTCCATCGCTTCCACCGCTTTGGTCAGCGAGTCGATGCCGAACTGCTCCACCGGATCGAGCAGCATCCGGAACGGCTGGCAGAGGATGCCGTACGCGTCGGTCGGCATGCTGACCTGGTTGGCCGCGTCCACCGCCTGCCGCAGCGAGTCGGTGACCCCGTCGAGCTGGCTGGCGTGGGCGTTGAGGTCGGCGCCGATTTCGAAGCCGCCTGCAGTCATGGTCGTCCCCCTTGGAAGGTGCGGAATCAGGAAAGAATGGATCCGCCGAAGTCATCGTCGTCCTCGTCGTCCCGCGCGCGACGCCGTCGTGGCGGTGGTGGGGGCTGCGACTGTGACGGCGGGGGGAACGTGGGCGGCACCGGCGTCCTTGGCGGCGGCGGTTCTTCGTCCTCCGGGATGAACCGCAGTTCACGCTGCGGCGGCCCGGGCGTGGTGGGGTCGCTCTCCGGCGGCGGCGCCGGGAACGTGCTCGCCGCCTCCGCGAGCATCGTGTTCGCCGTCTGGTCCTGGGTGCCGATGGTCTCCGCCATCGCCTGTTCGAGCAGCGCCGGGATCCGGGACTGGGCGAGCTGCACCAGCTTCATGATCTCCCCGGACACCTCGGCCATTCGCTTGCCGCCGGCGCCCTCGGCAATGGCGAGATTGGTCAGCAGGCCCTTCGAGTTGACGGTGACCAGCACCGAACCGTCCTTGGAGCGCTCGGTGACGGACTGCCCCTGAACGCGGTCGGCCATGGCCTGATATCGCGCGGCGCTCTCCTGGATCTGTTTGGTCCAGTTGTCCACCATCTGTTCGCTGGCGTCGACGCTGTCCGGCATCGGGGACCCTTCCCGTGTTGTCGCTGACTCTTCACAGTGACGGATCACGATCGCCACCGGTTCCGGCGAAGTCGAAGTTTCCCCGAATGGCTCAAGATGGCACGAAGGGCCCGTAAGGACAAATTCGTCCTGACGGGCCCTTCGGTGGTAACGGTCAGAGGTTGCCGCGGCGCTCCTGCTCACGCTCGATCGCCTGGAAGAGGGCCTTGAAGTTGCCCTTGCCGAAGCCGAGTGAGCCGTGGCGCTCGATGAGCTCGTAGAACACCGTCGGGCGGTCGCCGATCGGCTTGGTGAAGATCTGCAGCAGGTAGCCGTCCTCGTCCCGGTCGACCAGGATCCGGTGCGCCTTGAGCGTCTCGATCGACACCCGCACCTCGCCGATCCGCTTACGCAGCTCGGGGTCGTCGTAGTAGGAGTCCGGCGTCTCCAGGAACTCGACACCCGCTTCGCGCATCGCGGTGACCGTGCCGATGATGTCGTTCGTGGCCAGCGCGATGTGCTGGCAGCCCGCGCTGCCGTAAAACTCGAGATACTCGTCGATCTGCGACTTCTTTTTCGCGACAGCGGGCTCGTTGAGCGGGAACTTCACCCGGTGGTTGCCGTTCGAGACGACCTTGCTCATCAGCGCCGAGTAGTCGGTCGCGATGTCGTCGCCGATGAACTCCGCCATGTTCACGAAGCCCATCACGCGGTGGTACCAGTCGACCCAGTAGTCCATCTTGCCGAGCTCGACGTTGCCGACGCAGTGGTCGATGGCCTGGAAAAGCCGCTTCGGTGCGCCTTCAGGCCGCTTGACAGTGCTTTCGCGGGCTTCGAAGCCGGGCAGGTACGGGCCGGTGTAGCGCGAGCGGTCGACCAGTGAATGCCGGGTTTCGCCGTAGGTCGCGATGGCGGCAATGCGCACGGTCCCGTTGGCGTCGGAGACGTCGTGCGGCTCTTCGACAATTGTCGCGCCCTGCGAACGCGCGTGCTCGACGCACTTGTCCACATCGGACACTTCCAGCGCCAGGTCGATGACGCCGTCGCCGTGGCGGCGGTGGTGGTCGAGCAGTTCGGAGCCGGGCTGGACGCCACCGGTGATCACGAAACGCGCGGAGCCGGATTTGAGGACGAACGCCTTACGATCGAAGTTGCCGGTCTCGGGGCCGGAGTAGGCGACGAGCCGCATGCCGAAGGCGACTTGGTAGAACCAAGCCGTCTGCGTGGCGTTACCGGCGATGAAGACGACCGCGTCCATGGACTTGACCGGGAACGGGTCCGTCGAAGCGTCGTGATCGACGAGCCCCACCAGCTGACGCAGCTGGTCGTAGCTGACGTCGTCCAGGGCAGCCTTGGGATCCAGTGTGTGCGTCATGGTCGAAGAATGCGCGCGTAGGGCAAGATGGGCAACAGGCTTTGATTTTGCTGGGCAAGTTGCTTAGCTGATCTGGGTTGCTGCCGGTCAAACTGGACATTCTGTGTAGGGAGTGGCATGGCTGACGAGACGTTTGACGCGTTGGATGCGCGGTTGTTGCTTCTGCTGACCGACTCGCCACGGCTCGGAGTCCTGGAGTGCGCTCGGCGGCTGGGGGTGGCCCGGGGGACCGTGCAGGCGCGGCTGGACAAGTTGACCGCCCGGGGCGTGCTCGGTGGATTTCCGCCTGAATTGGATCTGGCCGCGATGGGGTATGGATTGACGGCGTTCGCGGTGCTGGAGATCGCTCAGGGGCAGCGGGCCGGTGTCGCGGAGGCGCTGGCCGCGATCGAGGAGGTTTGTGAGGTGCATGCCACTACCGGGCAGGGTGATTTGTTCGTTCGGATGGTCGCGCGGGACAACGATGACTTGCAACGGGTCATTGACGACGTGGTGAGTGTGCCGAATGTGCTGAGGACTTCGACGTCTATTGCCTTGTCCACGCCTGTGCCCCCTCGGGTTCGGCCGCTGTTGGAACGGACAGCTCTGGAAGCTCCGGAAGGCCCTCAGGCGCGCGGCTAACCCCACCCACCGAACTCCCTCACCCCTCGACGGGACGCTGTGAAGGAGTCCTTGAGGGACTCAGAGTCCCTCAAGGACCCCTTCACTACCTCACCGGGAAACGAGTCAGTCGCGCTGCCACTTCAGTGCCCGCCTCTCGAAGATGCCGATGAGCGAACTCCCGGACACGACCATTGCCACGATGATCATCAGAGCGGCAAACAGTCCGGCCGGGTCGAACTGCTGGGTCGAGGTCATCGAGTAGTAGCCGAGCCCCTCGTCCGCCGAGATGAACTCGGCGGCGATGACGCCGATCATCGCGAACGACACACCGGCCTTAAGCCCGGCGAACAGCGGGACACTGACCGATGGCAGAACCACCTTGCGCACCACGAACATGCGCGACGCGCCCATGGCGTGCGCCACCTCGACCAGCGCTTGCGGCACGTTCCGCATCCCTGAGTAGACGTTGAAGAAGACGAGAAAGAACACGATCATGCTGGAGATCGCGATCTTCGAGCCGATGCCCAACCCGAACCAGAGCAGGAACATCGGGGCCAGCGCGACCTTGGGGATGCCGTTGATCGCGTTGAGAATCGGCTCCATGATCTCACCGAGGATCCTGATCGCGCCGAGCGACCAGCCCACCACCGCACCGGTAGCGGCGCCGAGCGCCCAGCCGATGACCAGCTCCTGGCCGGTCACCAGGATGTGGTGATGCATCGTGCTGTCACCGAGGACGTCGATCAGCTTGGCTATCACGTCCACCGGGTTGCTGATCAGGAAGTACTCGATCACGCGTCCACTGAGCAGCTGCCACAGCCCCAGAATCAGCAGCACGACCCCGAACTGCCCCAGCATGATCAGCCTGGCACGGCGTCCGCGTCGGCCCTTCGCGGACCGCTGCCGGACGACCCTGCCTTTCCGCATCGTGAGCTGCTCTTGTTTACCGACCCCGGTGTCCAGCCCGGCGCTCATCGCGTTTCTCCTTCTCCAGTGGAATCAAGGTCGGTCTCCAGCAGTTGCCATAGCTCTTGGCGCATGGCCCGAAAGCTCGGCAGATCGGTGATGTTGAAGACGTCCCGTGGGCGGTCGAGCGGGATTTCGACCGTCCGGCGAATCCGGCCAGGACGGCCGGTCATCACGGCGACCCGGTCGGACAGCGTGATCGCCTCGGTCAGATCATGCGTGATGAAGATGACCGACGTCTGCCGCCGCTGCCACAGGTCCAGAATGGTCTTCTGCATCGTCGCCTTCGTGATCGCGTCGAGCGCACCGAAGGGTTCGTCCATGAGCAGCACTTCAGGCTCGTAGACCATCGTGCGTGCGATGGCACAACGCTTCTGCATACCTCCGGACAGCTGCCGCGGATAGTGATTCTCGAAGCTGTCCAGACCGACGATTTTGATCCATTCCCTCGCCCGCTCCACGCGCTCGCGCTTCGGGACCCGCCGAATCTCCAGTGGCAGCATGACGTTCTCGAGGACTGTGCACCATGGGAAGAGGTTGGAGTCCTGGGTGATGTACCCGATCTCGAGCTTCTCCAGCTCCCGGTCTCCCTTGAGGCGGCTTACGGTCCCCCCTGTCGGCTGGAGCAGACCCGATACGATGTTCAGCAGAGTGCTCTTGCCGCATCCGCTGGGCCCGACGACGGTGAAGAACTCCCGCTCGTAGATCGTCAGGTTCACGTCCTGCAGGATATCCATCGTTTCGCCGCTCGGAGTCATGAAGCGGTGCGCGAGATCTCCCAGAACCACCGCTGGTTTCTCAACTTTGAGTTCCTGCGTCATCGTCCTTCAACCCCGTTTCTTCTTGGAGCGTTATTCGGCTGACCGAGCTTCTCGCGCATTTTTGACAGAGCGTCCTGTCGGCTCACTGGTAATCCGTGGTGAAGGCCGCGTCGGTGTGTTCCGTGGTAGGAGGACCGATTATTTCGAGATTGGCGAGTACCTTGGCGCTTTCGGCGAACTGCTGCTCGCTCATCGCCGCGTCCTTGGCCCACTTGTAGGTCCCCATGGCGTTCTGGACCGTCTTCACGTCGAACGCCGGCATATCCTTTTGCAGGACCTCGGCGGCCTGCACGGGGTTGGTGTCGAGGTAGTTGTTCGCCTGGCCGATCGCGTCGCAGATCTTCTTGCTGATGTCCGGATTCTCGGCGGCGTAGGTCTTCGAGACGCCGATTCCCGACCACGAGACTCCGTCCATCTCGGAGAACAGCGGCGAGTCGCCCGTGTTGAAGATGATCCGGCCCGGTACCTGGGAGAGAACCTGGTCGGGTACCGGTTGCGGCTGGAACACGATCCCGACCTGGCCGTTCTGGAACGCCGCCGTCGACGCCGCGCTCGAGGCCTGGGAGAGCACGCCGATCCAGTCCGGCGGAAGATCGTTCTTGGCCAGCAGGCTCTCCAGCAGTTTCGCGCCCGGATTGACTTCGCGGCCACCGATCGCGGTGAGCTTCTCGCCCTTCAGAGCTGTCAGCTTTTCCTTGAGCGACATGGAGTCGTTCAGGTGGCCCCGCTCCCACACCAGATCGCTGACCGCGAGGATGTACGAGGGATCCATCTGTGTCACGCAGATCTCCTGCAGCCCGATGTCGTGCGCCACGGCCTCCATCACGGTGGAGGTGTTGACCGCGCCGTACTGGATCTCGCCGGTAGCGAGCTGAAGGCTCGCGTTCGCGATGGTCTTCACCTCGACGTCGAGTCCCAGGTTTTTGAAGTATCCGAGTTCGTCGGCGAGAAAGATCGGGGCGTTCGCCGGTGCCGCGATGGAGACCGACACGATGATCGGTCCCCCGTCCCCGGCACTGGCGCCCGTGGAACAGCCACCCACCGTCGCCGCCAACACGGCCGCCCCGGCAAGCCTGCCCATGCGCGACCTCACGATGCCGGTCAACCTTCTCGATGAAGCGCCGTTGCTTCTATACATGTCAGGTCCCTATCTCGTGGAATCCGTTCTCGTTACCATTTCCGCCAGTCAGTTATCGCAAGATGCCGAGGGCTGGGTTATTTCAGAACGTCGAAAGCGAGAAATCGGTGCGAGTGCGGTTCTCGGGCTTCTGCCCGTTTTACGCTAATAGCGACTCATCGCTCGTTCAAGGATTGCGTCGCCGATTTCGACGATGTCGAAAGGTGGTCCGAGGGTCGCGACAACGTCGACGTCGATACGACGATCGGCCGTAGCGTCCACATAGGACACATAGGAACCAAGTCGCGCGTCGGTCGAGGGGCCGGTGAGCTCGGTGGGGACTGCCGCCGAT
This sequence comes from Actinomycetota bacterium, assembly GCA_032230695.1. Classification (GTDB taxonomy): domain Bacteria; phylum Actinomycetota; class Actinomycetes; order Mycobacteriales; family Pseudonocardiaceae; genus Amycolatopsis. The sequence goes on from JAVXWP010000136.1 coordinate 20,671, forward strand.
CAGTGGGCGGCCCGGCCGTCGCCCCCCGTCTCGCACAGTGACTCGATCAGCTGGATGCTAACCTACTTACCTGGTAGTTTGGTAGCAAAGTTGGTGTGCTGGCCGAGGTTGGGTTTCCGCGATGTCGAAGAGCGAACCGAACGATGCGGTGAGTAAGTCGCTGCGAACGCTGCTCGTCCTGGCCGCACACGAATCGTTGGGCGTCACCGAGCTGAGCAAGGAACTCGACGTCGCGGTGTCGACGGCGCACCGCTTGTTGAACATCATGCGAGCCCAGGACTTCGTCGAGCAGGACCTGGACTCGCGCCGGTACCGGCTCGGGCCGGCCGCGCACAAACTCGATCGGCAGACCCGGGGCAACCAGGGTCTCGTGGCCGCCGGGCATGCCCATCTCGGTCAGCTGCGCGCCGTTCTCAACGAAACGGTGAACCTGATAGTCCTCGACGGGGCGGAGGCCCTGTTCGTGCACGGCGCCCAGAGTCGCCAACCCCTGCGCGTCGCCACCCGCACCGGAGCGCGGCTCCCTGCTTACGCCACCGCCGGCGGGAAGGTGCTTCTGGCACACATGCCTCTGGCCATCGTGCGGGCCTACTACCCAGAAGAGTTGCGGCGGGTGACCCGACACACGCTGGCCGACCGTCCGGCGCTGGAGCGCGAGCTGGACCAGGTGCGCGAGCTCGGATACGCACTCAACCTGGGCGAGCATCTGGCGGAGGTCTGCGCGATCGGCGTACCCGTCAACGGCGAGCACGGGCGCCCGGTTGCGGCGCTCACTGTCGCGGCCCCACGCACTCGCTGGAACCGTAAGCGGCTGACCGCACTCGCGCCGACGCTCACCTCCGCGGCGGCAGGAATCACGAGCGAGCTGATCGGGAAGGCACCGTGAACGCGGGGTCGCCCTACGCTCCGCTTCTCCGGTCGAGATCGCTGCCGAGACCGACGTTCGTGCCCAGCCAGGACGACAGAGCCGTGGTAAGCCCCGGGTCGATTCCCCGGAGTTTCTTGGCGCCGGGTGAGGCCTGGATCCGTTTGGCGACCTTGCGGTGATAGTCGCCGACGAGCTGAACGGCTCTGGGTGCGTCCCGCTGGGCGATGGCGTCCACGATGTCCATCCGCGCCTTGTGCAGTGATGCCGGGACCCGCCCCCATTCCTCGGCGTTTGCTCTGGCGAGCTCGACAGCGAGACCGATCTGCATCTGCGTGATGAACCGGCACAGCGCGGCGAGCAGCGGATTGTGGGAGATCGCGGAGAGGGTCACGAAGTACTGGAGGAGTGTTTCGGGGGCCAATTCCGCTTCGGCGGTCCCCCCTGCCTGCTCGGCGGCGGCCCGGAGTTCGGCGATGTCCTCCTCGGAGGCTCGGTCGACGGCCAGTTCGACCGCGTAGGAGTTGAGCACTCCCAGCAGACCGAACACGTCGGCGGCGGCCATCTTCTCGAACTGCACGACCGAGGCGATCGACATCGCGAGCAGGGTGTCACTCTTCGCGGTGACTGTGCTCCGGCTGCCGTTGCGCGTGCTCAGCAGTCCCACCGCGGTCAGCACCCGGATGGCCTCCCGGACGGTCGGCGCACTGACGTCGTAGTAGGCCGCCAGCTCGCGCTCCGAGGGTAGCCGCGCACCGTCCGCCAGTTCGCCGCTGAAAATCTGCTTGCGTAGATCTTCGACGATCTGGTCGGCGACTCGGCCTCGGTAGAGCTTGCCCGGCGGTTGCGACATCGTCATGGCGCGATCTCCTTAGTTTCACACCGATCTTAGCTACCTGGTAGATAGCGCGAGCCCTCGACATCCGGCGACCTCCTGCCGCAGGGACTCGCTGTAGGCATTCATCGCGTGCTTCGTCGCGCTGTAGACGGCGGATCCCTTTCGAGCATGTGCTCCCAATCCGAAACCGTCGCGTCCTCGACCGGGCCCGACCGGGCGACCCCGGCATTGTTGACCAAGATGTCCAGCCGTCCCCAGGTGTGTACCGTCTGCTCGATCACCTCGCGTACCTGGTCGGAATCCATCACGTCGGCCTCGACCACCTGAGCTGTGCCACCGGCCGCCGCGATCTGCTCGGCCACAGCCTTGAGCCGGTCCGCGCGGCGCGCGACGAGCGCGACCGAGGCTCCCCGCGCGGCGAGTTCCTTCGCTGTTGCCTCGCCGGTACCACTCGACGCGCCCGTCACCAGCGCGACGGTTCCCACCAAGCCCGCGACCATCTCCCAGCTCCTTAAGTCTCGCCAGCCATCTTGATTAGCTTCACCAAGTATCTTGACTATAAACCTACCAAGTAGGTAACGTGATCAGTGCTACCAAGTAGGTAGTGTAGTCACCACGGCGACCTGAACGCCAGAGATTGCTGGAGGACCGAAATGAAGATCGCACCCTACGACGAGAACGCTTTCCACATGGACCACCCGAGGGGAACGGTGTCCTTCAACTACCTGCTCATGGGCGGTGAGCCGGAGTTACTGGAGAACTATCGCTACATCCTGGGCCGCCAGGAGGCAGACTTCCAAATGCCCCGGCACCGGCACACCTTCGAGCAGATCCGCCTTCCCCTGGTGGGCGACATGAACCTGGGTGAGCAGGGCATCCTGCGCGAAGGCGAGATCGGTTACTTCCCGGAGGGCCAGACCTACGGCCCGCAGAACGACCCGCTCGGCGACCCCAAGCAGTTGCAGCTGGTGCTGCAATTCGGTGGCGCCTCCGGCCTTGGCATGGGCGCTGCCCGCGGCCGGGGACCGGACGCGAAGCGGGACGGGGTCGCGCCGCGGCGGGAGCCCAAGGACATCAAGTTTCCCCGGCCGCGCTACCAGAGCGTGCTGATCATGAACCCGGCGACCTACAACTGGCTGCCCGTGCCCGGGGTGGACGGTGTGGAGCGCAAGTTCTTCGGCGCGTTCACCGAGCGCGCGTTCTGGATCGAGCAGATCAAGATCGACGCCGGCGTGGAGTGGACCTCCACCAACGACGAGGGTCGACGGCTGATGGTCGCCTTGTCCGGTGAGGCCACGGTGGGCGACACGAAGATCGGCCGGCTGGCCGCACTGCAGGTCGAGGCTGGCGAGAAACTGCAGGTCAACGCCATCGAGGAGACGGTGCTCTACAGCGTCGGCCTGCCACCCATCCGGCTGCCGCGTACCCCGTCGGACCAGTTCGACATCGTGAAGAGCGATGGCGGGATCCAGTTCGAGAACCGCAAGCAAACCGTCTGACCCGCCGTGAAACTCACCGTCAGGCGGACATATCTGGGCGACCGGATGTGCTTTCCCGAGCTCGCCGGAGATCGCCTCATCGATGTCCAGGCCGCCTACGCGCACCAGTTGGAGCGTGGTGGTGCCCACCGGGAGGACGCGATCGCGCGCTCCCGATGGGAGCTTCCGCCCGATCTGCCGGCAATGCTCCAGGCCGACGCCGACCTCACCGTCATGCGCCGGGCCTGGGAGCACGCCGTGACCGCCGCCGAACGTGGTGACCTGCCGGAGGACTGCACGTGGTCGGCTGAGAAAACCGCGTTGGGATCGCCGATCGGGCGGCCGGGCACCGTCTGGGGAATGACCGGGAACTATCCCCGGAACCGGGACGGGAGCGGTGAACCCCCGCGCAACCCCACGGGTTTCCTGAAAGCACAGGGCTCGCTCGCCGGTCCCCACGACTGCGTTCGCTACCCGGCTATCAGCCAGCGGGTCGACCCGGAGATGGAGCTGGGAGTGGTCATCGGCCGGCGCTCACGTCAGCTGACCACGGAGTCCGCAATGGACGCCGTGGCCGGTTACGTCGGCTTCTGCGATATCTCCGCGCGTGATGTCTGCGAACTGGACAACCGCCGCATGGATCGGGGAAAGGGCTTCGACACCTTCGGGATCGTCGGGCCGTGGTTCGTCACCGCGGACGAGGTCCCCGACCCGCACCGGTTGCGCATCCGGTTCTGGGTCAACGGCGAGCTCCGGCAGGACGGATCGACCGCCGAGATGTACCGCACCATCCCCGAGCAACTCGCCTGGCTCACCTCGGCACTCACCCTGGCGCCCGGGGACGTGCTGTCGACCGGCACGCCGCCCGGCGTGAGCAGCGTGCTGCCCGGCGACGAACTGCGGGGCGAGATCGAGGGGCTGGGCGTCATCACCAACACGGTCGTCCGTGCCGAACGACCGACCGAACGACCGACCGGAGGCTGGGCATGTCACAACCAAACCTGCAGATCATCATCGGCAGTACCAGGCCCGGCCGCCGCGGCGGCGCCGTGGGTCACTGGTTCCACGATCTGGCCGTCGGGCACGACAGGTTCGACGTCGAGTTGATCGACCTCGCCGAGGTGGGCCTCCCGTTGCTGGACGAGCCCCAACCGGCCGGGCGCGGCTCGTACGCCAGGGAACACACCCGGCAGTGGAGCCGCACGATCAGCGCCGGGGAGGCGTACGTGTTCGTGGTGCCGGAATACAACCACGGCTACAACGCGGCGACGAAGAACGCGCTGGACTTCCTCAGCGAGGAATGGCGCGGCAAGCCGGTGGGATTCGTCGGGTACGGCGGTATCGCCGCCGGCGCCCGAGCAGTCCAGGCGCTTACGCCTGTGGTGATCTCGCTAGGCATGAGGCCAGTGTCGCGCGCCGTCCACATCCCGCTGATCAACCGCGCGGTAAGCGATGACTCGCTCACCACGGACGGCAGGCTCGACCACAGTGCGCTGACCCTGCTGGACGACCTGTTCCGCGTCACCGCCGAACGCGCATCCACCCAGGCCGCGACGGCGTGATCGGCGACTCGGGCACGCCTTCGCGGAAGGAACGGGGCATGCGCGCTCAGATCCGGAACGCCGTCAGCCAGCAGACCGCGGTGGCGGTCGTCTATGTCGCGGCGATCTTTCTGAGCACAATGGACACCACCATCGTCAACGTGGCAATGCCTGCCATCGGCCGATCGTTCTCCGTTCCCTCCACCGCGGTCGATTCGGTGTCCATCGCCTACCTGGTCAGCCTGGCGGTGTTCGTCCCCGCGTCCGGATGGCTCGGCGACCGGTTCGGGGGCAAGCGAACGCTGCTGGTAGCGATCACCGTGTTCACCGTCGCCTCGCAGCTGTGCGGCACGGCGTCCAGCCTCGGCGAACTCGTCGGGTTCCGGGTGCTGCAAGGTGTCGGCGGCGGGATGCTCGCGTCGGTCGGCATGGCCATGCTGCTGCGTGCCTTTCCCGCGGACCAGCGTGTCCGGATGGCCGCGATGCTCACCGTGGCGACCGGGCTCGCCCCCACGCTCGGCCCCGTGCTCGGCGGGCTGCTGGTGACCAATCTGTCCTGGCGCGCGGTGTTTTCCGTCAACGTCCCGGTGGGTGTCGCCGCGATCGTGTTCGGCGCGCTGTTCCTCCGCAACGAAACCGACCACCGTTCCGGCCGGTTCGACGCCACCGGTTTCCTGCTTTCGGCGGCCGGGCTCGGACTGGTGATGTACGGGGTCTCGGTGGGCCCGGACCGCGGCTGGGACTCGCCCGCCGTGCTGGGCGCCATCATCACCGGGGTGGTGCTGCTCGGCGCGCTGGTGATCGTCGAGTTGCGACGGTCGGCCCCGATCATGGACGTGCGCCTGCTGGCTGATCGGCTGTTCGGCGCGGGCACCACGGTCATTGCCATCCAATCGGTGGCGTTCCTGGGAACGCTTTACACGGTATCGCTGTACTTCCAGGACGGGCGCGGGCTCAGTCCGCTCGAGTCGGGCCTGAGCACCTTCCCGGAGGCGGTCGGCGTGATGGTCGGTTCGCAGCTTGGCAGCAGGGTGCTGTACCGGAAGCTCGGGCCGCGACGGCATCTGATGGTCGGTGTCGCCGCGTCGAGCCTGTTCATCGCGCTGCTGGGGCTGTTCGGCACCGGCACCAACCTGTGGCCGACGCGGATCTTGCTGATCGGCGTAGGGCTGGCCGTCGGGCAGGTATTCGTCGCCACCCAGGCCATCTCGTTCGCCACGATCTCACCCGCCGCGTCGGGGCGGGCGTCCACTTTGTTCAACGTCGGCCGCCGGCTCGGCGGCGCGATCGGCGTCGCGGTGTCCACCACGGCCATCGTGCTGGTGAGCACACCGGCCCAAACCTCGGGTGGTGGCGACATCGATCCCGCCTACCGCATCACTTTCCTCGTGGCCGCCGGGATCAACCTGCTCGGCCTGCGGTCGGCGTGGGCGGTGCGGGATCGCGAGGCGGCGAACACCATTCCCCAGTCACGCTCGAAGAAAGGAAACCAAGCAAATGTCGTTATCGTTGAGTCAGGCGTCGGACATCGTGGACGCGGCGCTGAGCAAGGCACGTGAGCTCGAACTGCGGCCACTGAGCATCACCGTGCTGGACCCCGGCGGCCACCCGATCGCGTTCAAACGCGAGGACGGCTCGGGAATCCTCCGGCCGAAAATTGCCCATGCGAAGGCCTGGGGTTCCCTCGGCACCGGTTCGGGGGGCGCCGCGGGCGCGCGGCACGCGACCCGCGATCCGGCGTTCTTTGCCGCGCTGGCCGCCATTTCCGAGGGCCGCATCGCGTCCTCCCGTGGCGGCGTGCTGATCCGCGACGGGCAGGGAACCCTGCTCGGCGCGATCGGGGTCAGCGGGGACAAACCGGAGAACGACGAGACGGTCGCCGTCTCCGGGGTCGAGAGCGTCAGCCTGGTCGCCGACGCGGGCTGACCGCGCACCTCCGGTGCCGGGCGGCAGTGCCCTAGCTGCCCGGCGCCGCCGGCGACATCACCACCCGGCGGCCGCGCGCCGCGAATTCCGCGAATTCACTGTCGCATTCGATGTCAGAATTGTGGTGCCCCACATGCATAAAACAGCGGTAGTACATCCCGAGACCACCACCACGCCCCACCACCGGCCGGCATTGCTGATCTGCCTCGTCGCCGGATTCATGACCCTGCTGGACGTGAGTATCGTCAATATTTCGCTGCCCTCGATGGAGCGCAGCCTGCACATGGACCCGGCCGACGTGTCGTGGGCCGTTGCGGGATATGCGCTCACGTTCGGGCTGACCCTCGTGCCGGCCGGCCGGCTGGGTGACGAGTACGGGCGCAGAAGGCTCTTTCTGATCGGCCTGTCACTGTTCGCGGCCACCGCGATCATCTGCGGAGCGGCGCCGAACGCCGAGGTGCTGATCGTCGGCAGACTCTGCCGGGGCATCGCGGCCGGCCTGCTCGCCCCGCAGGTGATCGGCCTGCTCCAGCAGATGTACTCCGGGCCCAAGCGCGGCAAGGCATTCGGCTACTACGGCGCGACCGTCGGCATGTCCACCGCCATCGGGCCGCTGCTGGGCGGGGTGATCCTGCAGGTGTTCGGCACGGCCGACGGCTGGCGCTACTCGTTCTACCTGTCGATTCCCGTCGTGCTGGTCGCGCTCGTCGTCGGCATCAAGGTGCTGCCTGCCGATCAGCGGGGCCGGGTGCACCACAGGCTCGATCTCGTGGGCGTGTTGCTGCTCGGTCTCGGCGTGCTGGGCCTCATGCTGCCGCTGTTGCAGAGCACCGGTTCCGGCGCGCACCCCCAGTACTGGTTGTTCGCCTTCGGGATTGGCTGCCTGGTGCTGTTCGTGCTGTGGGAGCGGCGGCTCGGCGCGAACACCGAGCGCCCGCTGGTGCACCTGAAGCTGCTGCGGATCCGCAGTTACTCGGTCGGCGCGATGATCGCCGCGTCGTTCTACGCCGGTTTCACCGGCATCTTCCTGGTTATCACGTTGTTCCTGCAGCAAGGGCTGAAATACTCGCCGCTGCAGGCGGCCCTGTCCACGCTGATCTTCACGGCCGGCTCGGCGGGGGCGGCCATCGTCAGCGGTCGCCTCGTGCACCGGGTCGGCCGGCGGATGGTGGTGGTCGGCACCGGCGTGGCAACGCTCGGGCTGACCGTGGTGGCACTGGTCGCGAGCACTTGGACCGGCCCGGACGCCGCGCTGGTCCTGGCCGCGCCGCTGCTGGTGGCCGGCTGTGGCTGCGGCCTCGTCATCTCGGCCAACCAGACACTCACCCTGCAGGAGATCACCCGCGCCAACGCCGGGGTGGCAGCCGGGGTGTTCGAGACCGGGCAGCGCATCGGAACGGCGCTCGGCATGGCGCTGGCCAGCGCGCTGTTCTTCAACGCGCTGGCGAGTACCGGCGACTTCCACACCGCGGTCGGAGTCGGCCTGGTCAGCCCGGCGGCGCTGGTCGGATTGGCCTTCATCATCGGGCTGGTGGACATAGTGTGGCCGGTGCGCACCCCTGCCGCCGTGGACGTCGAGGTTGCCCGATAAGCGTTTCGCCCGATGCGTACACCCTCTCGATTGCACGAGAACAGGAAATTCCGATGACAGCTACCACTTTGGACACGACGAACGCCGGTTGGCTGGACGAAAGCCGTTGGCGGTCCCGGATTCACCTCGACGGCTGGCGGGCGGGTGCAGGCGGCAGCTATGCCGTGCTCGAACCCGCCACCGGCGACGAGATCGGCAGCCTCGGTGTTGCCGCGCCCACCGATGTCACTGTCGCCTGCGAACGCGCCGCTATCGCGGGGCGGGACTGGGCGGCCCTGCCCTATACCGAACGCGCCGCGGTGCTGCGCCGGGCCGCGGACCTGTGGACCGAGCACGCCGCCGAAATCACCGGCTGGCTGGTCCGGGAAGCAGGCAGCGTCCAGGCCAAAGCCGACATCGAACTGCAGAGCGCGGTCGGCGAGTGCCTCGAGGCCGCGGCACTGGCCTCCCACCCCACCGGTGACGTGCTCCGGTCCGCCCAGCCCCGGCTGAGCTTCGCCCGGCGTCGCCCGGCCGGCGTGGTCGGGGTCATCGCGCCGTTCAACTTCCCGCTGACGTTGTCCATTCGCTCGGTCGCACCGGCGCTGGCCCTTGGCAACGCGGTGGTGCTCAAACCGGACCCGCGCACCGCCGTCAGCGGTGGCGTGACCCTGGCCCGCATCTTCGAGGCGGCCGGCCTGCCGCCGGGCGTGCTGTCCGTCCTGCCCGGCGACGCCGAGGTAGGCGAGGCGATCATCACCGACCCGCGGGTGCGGGTCGTGGCGTTCACCGGCTCCACCCGGGCCGGCCGGCAGGTGGGCGCGCTGGCCGCGCAGCACCTCACCCGGGCCCATCTTGAGCTCGGCGGCAACTCCGCGCTGATCGTCATGGGCGACGTGGACGTGGAAAAAGCGGCCTCGATCGGCGCGTTCGGCTCGTTCCTGCACCAAGGCCAGATCTGCATGGCCACCGGCAGGCATCTGGTCGACGCCGCGATCGCCGAGGACTATGTCGCCGCACTTGCCGCGCATGCCGACGCCCTCCCGGTCGGGGATCCGGCCAAGGATCAGGTGGCGCTGGGCCCGATCATCGACACCGGGCAGCGAGACCGTATCCACCGCCTGGTCACCGAGACGGTCGAGCAGGGCGCGCGGCTGGCGGCCGGGGGCAGCTACGAGCAATTGTTCTACCGGCCCACCGTGCTGGCCGCGGTGCCGGTAACCGCGCCGGCGTGGGCGCAGGAGGTGTTCGGCCCGGTGGCGCCAGTAGTGGCCTACCACAGCGAAGACGAGGCTGTCGCACTCGCCGCGGACAGCGAGTACGGGCTGTCGCTGGGAATCCTGTCCGGTGATGGCCTGCGCGCGCTGGAGTTCGCCGAGCGCATCCCGTCGGGCGCGGTGCACATCAACGACCAGACGGTGTCCGACGAGCCGGTCATCCCGTTCGGCGGCATCGGCGCGTCCGGCAACGGCTCACGGATGGGCGGTATCCAGGCCAACCTCGACGCCTACACCGAAACCCAGTGGGTCACCGCCCAGAGTTCCTTGCCCACATACCCTTTCTGAAGTTCGGGCGGAGCGTTTCTCCAGCACCGGAAGGATATCTTCATGGCCGACAGCGAATTCACGACGAGCGCCGCGTTTTTGCGGGCGCTGCGCGACGGTGGTGTCACCCACGCGTTCGCCAACCTGGGCAGTGACCATCCCGGAATCATCGAGACGTACGCACAGGCAAGGCACGGCGGCACCATCGAAGCGCTGCCCGAGCTGATCATCTGTCCACATGAGAGTGTCGCGCTGTCGGCCGCCCACGGGTACGCGCAGGTCACCGGGCAGGCACAGGCGGTGATCGTGCACGTCGAGTGCGGCACCCAGAACCTTGGCGGGATGCTGCACAACGCGGCCAAGGGCCGGGTACCGGTGCTGATCTTCGCCGGCGCGTCGCCCTACACCCAGGACGGCGAGCTGCCCGGCAGCCGCAACGAGTTCATCCAGTGGATCCAGGACGTCCACGACCAGCGCGGGATCGTGCGTGGCTACACCAAGTACGACAACGAGATCCGCACCGGGCGCAACGTCGAGAAGCTGGTGCACCGCGCATTGCAGATTGCCCACAGCGAGCCCGGTGGCCCGGTCTACCTCATGGCAGCCCGGGAGGTGATGGAGGAGCCACTCGATCCGCCGACACCGGCCGCGGCCCGGCTAGGGTTCGCTCCGGTGGCGCCCGCCGCGCTGGCTCCCCAGGTGGTCGAGACGATCGCCCGGGCACTGGCCGACGCCGAGCGGCCCCTCGTGATCACCTCCTACCTGGGGCGGCATCCGGAAGCGGTGGCCCGGCTGGTGGAGGTGTGCGAGCTGCTGGCGATCCCGGTGATCGAGTCGGTGCCGAGCTACGTCAACTTCCCCGCCGACCATCCGCTGCACCTGGGATACCAATGGAACACGCCCGGGCAGAATCCGGAGCTGGCAGCGGCCGACGTGGTCCTGGTACTGGGCAGTGACGTGCCCTGGATTCCCACCAAGAGCCACCCGGCGGGCGACGCGCGGATCTTTGTCGTCGACAGCGATCCGCTCAAGGAGCAGATGCCGCTGTGGCACGTGCCCGCCGAGTGCTTCGCCCGCGCCGACCTCGGTACCGCCCTCACTCAGCTTGCCGACTTCCTTCGCGCCCACGGGTTCGCGTCCGACACCGAGGCGATTGCCGTGCGGTCGCGGGAGATCCAGGCCAGACACGACGACCTGGTCGCGGTCGCGATCGAGCGGGAGCAGCCGGACGGCGAGGGCATCACCCCCGAGTACCTGACGGCCTGCGTGCGGGAGGCGATCGATGAGAACACCGTGGTCCTCAACGAGGGCATCTCCAATTACCAGGTGATCAATGAGCACCTGCGGGCCACCCGGCCCGGCTCGATGCTCGCCTCCGGCGGTGGATCGCTCGGCTGGTACGCCGGCGCCGCGCTCGGCGTGAAGCTGGCCCGCCCCGACCAGACCGTGGTGGCGCTCGTCGGCGACGGCACCTACCTGTTCGGCGTGCCGGCCTCCGCACAATGGACCGCGCGGCGCTACAACCTGCCCTCACTCACCGTCATTTACGACAACCGTGGCTGGAAGTCGCCGAAGCTGTCCACAATGGGCGTGTACCCGCACGGAGTGGCCGCCGAGCACAACGATTTCGGGATCAGCTTCACCCCGGAGGCCGACCTGCCCGGGATCGCGCGGGCGGCGTCCGGGGCATGGGCGCGCACGGTGTCGCGTGCCAGCGAGTTGCCGTCCGAGTTGAAGGAGGCACTCGCCGCGGTCCGAGCCGGCCAGCCGGCCGTGCTGTCCGTCCACCTACCCGACGCGTAGTTTTTGGGAGGGCTCCGAGCACGCGTGCACGCCTAGGTGGGGAGGACGTGTGACAGGTAGCGCTGGGCGGAGCGTTGGACTACCTGGTGACCGTCTGATTTGACGATGGCGTCCCACCAGGCGCCGTAGATGGCGTCGAATTGGTAGGGCTCCAGGAGTTCCGCGGCGCGCCGGACGATTTCCGGGCGTTCGGGGATGAGGTTCGGGTAGCTGTACATGAAACCTACGAACCGGCGGTCCGGAATTACCTGGACGATGTCGCCGCTCAGCAGGGCGCCTTTGCCTTGTTCGCCGTCTTGCCAGTGGAGGACGGTCCCTCCGGCGAAGTGGACGCCCAGGTTGATCAGGGTCAGGCCCGCGGCGATTTCCTGGGTCAGGCCACCCCAGAGTTTGATCGACGTGTCCGGTCGGCCTATCCACTGCTCGTCGTTTTCGTGCAGGTAGATGGGGACGTCGAAGGCGTGGGCCCACTCGACCATCGTCGTGTAGTAGTGGGGATGGCTGATGGCGATGCCCGTGATGCCGCCCAGGTTGTCGACCTGCTCGACGAGCTCGTCGTCCAAGTACGCCGCGCAGTCCCAGAGGAAGTTGCCGGATTCGGCTTTGACCAGCAGCGCTCGCTGGCCGATGGCGAAGCCCGGCTGACTGCCGATGCCGATGATGCCGTCGCCCTGCTCTTCGATGCGCGGGCTGTAGTCGCCGGCGCGCAGGGTGTCGAGATCGGTCCAGCGCTGACCCGCGGCGGGGACGTACTGACGCTCGTCCTGACAAACGGGACAGTTGTCCCGAGGCTCGCCGTACTGCATCCCGCACGCGAGGCAAATCGGCTCGCTACTCATACGACCTCCCAGTGTGGCCCCTCAGCAGTGCTCTGAAGGCCACCTTGACGGACTCTAACGCCCTCAAGGCGACCTTCAGAGCGTTTTGCCGGGCGAGCATGAACCAAAAAGAGCGCCCGGCTGGATATGGACCCGGCCGGGCGCTCTTCGAGGATGGGTGTCACGTGGTGTAAGGCACTGCCTTCACGAGGGTGACCTTCTGAATGCTGCCGTTGGGCAGGGAGTACGAACGGGTCTCGCCCTCTTTGGCGCCGAGCAGCGCCCGCCCGAGCGGCGAGTCCGGTGAGTACACGTCCAGCTGACCCTCGGCGCCCTCTTCGCGGGTTGCGAGCAGGAACTTCTCGTCCTGGTCGTCGCCCTCGTAACGGACCGTCAGGATCTTGCCCGGTTCCGCGAGACCGTCGTTCTTGGGGGCTTCGCCGACTTTGGCCGCGCGAAGCAGCTCCTGCAAGTGCCGGATCCGGGCTTCCTGCTGGCCCTGTTCCTCGCGGGCCGCGTGGTAGCCACCGTTTTCCTTGAGGTCGCCCTCTTCGCGGCTGTCGTTGATCTTCGCAGCAATGACCGGACGATTCTCGATCATCTCGTCGAGCTCGTGCTTGAGCCTGTCGTAGGCATCCTGGGTCAGCCAGGTCACCTGTGTGTCGCTCACGGTCACCATCTCCTCGTTGGGCCTGCCAGGCTTGGGTATACAAGCCGGCCGCCACGCGGGCATGGCGCGCCAGCGCGGCTGAGATAAAGGAAAAACACGGCCCGTCTTGGGCCGTGCCGGTAGATCAGAGTAACACGACGCGACTAGTCGACGCCGCTCATTTCGCCGTCAGGCGGTCGCTGAGCGCGCGTTTCACCCCGTTGGCCGCTATGGGCTTGACAGGTACCGTGGTACGTCGTATGAGCAGCCGAAGACGTCTGCGTTGACGGGCTGGCCAGTACTCCGGATGACGGTACTCACTCTCCTCGGGTCCCCGCCAGCCGGAACGAGAACCTCTTTGCGGCCGCTCTCAGCGCCGGAGACATCCTGTACCCGCACCACGCACACGACCGGACTGCCCGGATCGTCCCTGGTCACGTCCAAGGTGATCTGCATCGAGTCGCCCGGCCGGGCCTCGAAGCCGACGCGCTGCGCGTCGATCGGGGTGCTGCCGAGATTCTTGTAGGCGACGAAGGCCAGACCTGCGCTGATGACCAGCGCGACACCGGTGAACACCCAGCGTCGCCAGCGGGGAGCCTGTTTGGCGCGCACCGAGCCGTAGCGGTCTTCCGGCAGCACTGGGGCGGCCTGCTGGGTGCTCAAACCGGCCTCCCGATCGTTCTTGTCGTACCTACGGGGACAATGGTGTCCGAGTCGACTTCCCGAGTATCCGCGCGGCCGCGTCGCGCCGGTGAACGGGGTCCGGAATATCGAGCAAGAGAGGGTCGTTAGCCGCATGGTGGGATCTGACGATCGAATGGAATCCGACCTGAGGCCGCGCCTGCGTTTGATGGCGGTGCACGCCCATCCCGACGACGAGTCGAGCAAGGGCGCCGCCACCATGGCCAAATACGTCGCCGAAGGGCACGAGGTCATGGTGGTGAGCTGCACCGGCGGCGAGGCCGGCAGCGTCTTGAACCCGGCCATGGACCGGCCCGAGGTGCTGGAGAACATGTCCGAGATCCGCCGCGAGGAGATGGCTCGCGCCGCGAAGATCCTCGGCGTGAAGCACCGCTGGCTGGGCTTCATCGACTCGGGCCTGCCCGAGGGCGACCCGCTGCCACCGGTCCCCGAGGGTTCGTTCGCGGTCGTCCCGCTCGAAGAGCCGACGGAAGCGCTGGTCAAGATCATTCGCGAGTTTCGCCCGCACGTCATCCTTACTTACGACGAAAACGGTGGCTACCCGCATCCGGACCACATCCGCACCCACGAGGTGTCGATGGCAGCGTTCGACGCCGCGCCCGAGCCGGACGCGTTTCCCGAGGCCGGTGAGCCGTGGCAGGCGCTGAAGCTCTACTACATGCACGGTTTCTCACGCGCCAGGATGGTGGCCTTCGACGAGGTCCTGAGGGGCCTCGGCATCGAGTCGCCGTACAAGGAGTGGCTCGAGAAGTGGGATCCGAACAAGGCCGACGTGATGGACAGGGTCACCACCCGCATCGAGTGCGCCGACTACTTCGATCAGCGTGACGAGGCCCTCAAGGCCCACGCCACGCAGATCGACCCGACGAGCCGCTGGTTCGTCGTGCCGCTGGATCTCCAGCGCAAGGCATGGCCGACAGAGGAGTACGAACTGGTCCGCTCACTTGTGGACAGCACTCTCCCGGAGGACGATTTGTTCGCCGGAATCAGGGAGAAGGTGGGCACATGAGTTTGCCGGTTTTCGCGATCTTGCCCGTGACGTCCGCGGCGCTGGTGCTGACACAGCAGCCGGGCAATGGTGACAACGGCGGCCAGGGCGACGACTTCGGCAAGTCGTCGCCGGTCGGGCTGCTGATCCTGCTGCTGTTCCTCATCGCGGTCGGGTTCCTGGTCCGCTCGATGACTAAGCACCTCAAGCGCGTCCCGGAGAGCTTCGACAAGCCCGAAGACACCCCTTCGGACACCCCTGCCGAGACTCCCGCAGACAAGTCTGAAAGCACCGCAGACAAGTCTTGACCTCGACGTTCGCGAGATGTCGACATCTCGTGATCTCTCACTGACCAAGAGATCGCGAGTTGTCGACATCTCGCGTGGTCAAAGCCTCGGGTCCACGGCTTCGGACTCCATCGCCAGGACAGCGAACACACATTCGTGGACGCGCCAGAGTGGTTCACCCTGCGCCACCCGATCCAGCGCCTCGAGGCCGAGCGCGTACTCGCGCAACGCCAGAGACCGCTTCCGCCCGAGGTTCCGCCCTCGGAGCCGGGTCAGGTTCTCCTCCAGCGTGTAGTCGGGCCCGTAGATGATCCGCAGGTACTCGCGCCCGCGCACCTTCACCCCCGGCTGGACCAGCCCGTGTTTGCCGAGCGTCAGGTTCCCGGCCGGTTTGACGACCATGCCCTCGCCACCGGCGCCGGTCATCTCCTCCCACCACTTGGTCGCGGCCTCCACCGAAGCGGCATCCGTTGTGTCGACGGTTCGCGTCTCGGTGACCTTGAACAGTTCCGGATCCGCGGTGGCGAGCCGTTCCGCCAGCTCGAGGTGCCAGGAGTGCGGCCGCTCGTGGTGTGTCGCGCCTTGCGACGCGAGCAGCTGGAACGGCGCGAGCCGCACACCTTCGAGCCCGTCGGTCGGCCAGCAGTACTGGCGGTACGCCGTGCGATAGGCGTCCACCGCGGCTTCCCGCTGCCGCGTCCGCGCCAGCAGGGCCGACACGTCGATGCCACGCTCGCTCGCCGCTGTCAGCTCGGCCACCGCAGACGGCAGCACGGCCTGCGCCGCGGCGCCGACGGCCGCGTACTGATCCATGATCAGCGCGCCCGCCTTGACGCTCCACGGCAGTAGTTCGGCGTCGAGCAGCAGCCAGCCGGATTCGAGCTCGTCCCAGAGTCCCGCTTTCGACACCGCGGTGCGAACCTTTTCGAGCATTGCCGCGTTGCGCTCGGCCTCGAAGAACGGCCGGCCCGTTCGCGTGTACACCGCGCCGGACCCGTTGATGCCGAAGCGTTTCGGTGCCACCGTTTCGTCGCGGCAGACGAGCACGACCGCCCGTGAACCCATGTGCTTTTCCTCGCACACCAACGACTCCATGCCCGCTTTGCGGTAGTCGTCGAACGCCTGCTCCGGGTGCTCCAGATAGCCGTCGCGCTGCGAAGTCGAGCTCGGCGACATCGTCGGCGGCAGATAGAGCAGCCATCGCGGATCGAGCGCGAACCGGCTCATGACCTCCAACGCCGCCGCCGACTGCTCGGCGGAAACGCCGACCCGGCCGTGGTGTCGCGTCTGGATGACCCTCTTGCCGGTCACGTCCGCGAGCTCGAGGATCGCGGTTTCGCGGCGTTGCGGAACCTCGGCGACCAACGGCCGTGTCGGCTCATACCAGACCTGTTTTGCCTTGACCTCAACGATTTCGCGCTCCGGGTACCGCAACGCTGTCAGCTTCCCGCCGAACACGCAGCCGGTGTCCAGGCATAGCGTTCCGTTGATCCACTCGACCTCGGGCGTCGGTGTGTGTCCATAGAGGACGGTCGCCGACCCGCGATAGTCCCGCGCCCATGGATACCGGACGGGCAGGCCGTACTCGTCCGTCTCACCGGTCGTGTCACCGTAGAGCGCGACGCTGCGCACACGCCCCGACGCGCGGCCGTGGTACTGCTGGGGCAGTCCGGCGTGCGCGACGACGAGCTTGCCGCCGTCCAGCACGTAATGCGCGATCAGGCTGTCGCAGAACGCCTTGACCTCGACCCGGAATTCCTCGGTCTGCGCGGCCAGCTGATCGAGCGACTCGGCCAATCCGTGGGACAGCTGGACTTTCTTCCCACGCAGCGCGCGGACCAGCTTCTGCTCGTGGTTCCCGCAGACGACCAGCGCGTCACCGTGCTGGGCCATCGCCATGACCAGCCGCAATACGCCAGGGGTGTCCGGGCCGCGGTCGACGAGGTCGCCGACGAACACGGCCGTCCGCCCCTCCGGATGCCGCAAACTTTCGCCCACTGGCTGGTAACCCAGCTCGGCAAGCAGTTCTTCGAGCTCTTCGCGGCAGCCGTGCACGTCACCGATGACGTCGAATGGGCCGGTCAGCTCGCGTTTGTCGTTCATCAGCGGCTCGACGACGATCTCCGCCGCGGCCACCTCTTCCTCGCCACGCAGCACGTGGACGCGCCGAAATCCCTCCTTCTGCAAGGACTTCAGCGACCGGCGCAGATCGTCACGCTGACGCCGGATCACGTGTGCGCCGAAATCGCGGTCGGAGCGGCTTTCGTTGCGCGCGAGGCACACGCGCTCGGGCAGGTCCAGCACGATGGCCGTCGCCAGCACGTTGTTGTGCTTGGCCAGGCGCACGAGTTCCGCACGCGGGGCGCGCTGCACGTTGGTCGCGTCGACGACCGTCACCAGACCGGCCTTGAGCCGCTTGGTGGCGATGTAGTGCAGCGCGTCGAAGGCTTCCGCGGACGCCGACTGGTCCTTCTCGTCGTCGGAGACGAGCCCGCGGAAGAAGTCACTCGAAAGCACCTGCGTCGAGGCGAAGTGCTCGCGGGCGAACGTCGACTTGCCCGAGCCGGAAGCACCGACCAGCACGACCAGGGACATGTCGGGGATGGTCAGTTTCATGGGGAGACCTCCTCCCGGCTGGTGAAGACGGCCATCTGGGTCGGCGCGCCCATGTTGTCGTCGACCGGCCCGACGGCCAGCTGACGCACTTGGTAGCCGTGCTCCCCGGCGACACGATCGGCCCACTCGCGGAACTGCGACCTGGTCCACTCGAACCGGTGATCGCTGTGGCGGAAGGTCCCCTCGGGCAGGAAATCGAAGCGCACGTTGTACTCCGAGTTCGGCGTCGTCACGACGACGGTGTGCGGCCGCGCCACCGAGAACACGGCGTGTTCGAGCGCGGGAAGACGCTCTTCGTCGACGTGCTCGATGACCTCCATGAGCACGGCCGCGTCGTACCCGGCCAGCGACGGGTCCGCGTACGTCAGCGCCGACTGGCGCAGGGTGATGCGGGCGCGGGCCTGCTCGGGAAGGTGGTCGAGCTTCATCCGGCGCTCCGCGGTGTCCAATGCCCGCGCCGACACGTCGAGCCCGACGATCTCGGTGAACGACGGGTCCTTCAAGAGCACGCGGAGCAATGCGCCGCCACCGCAGCCGAGGTCCAGCACCCGCTGCGCGCCGGAAGACCTCAACACGGCCAGCACGCCGTTCGCGCGCTGCACGGCCAGTGGTTCCGGCCGCTCGGGTACCTCGGTGACCAGTGGCTCGGACTCGGGCGGCAGCTCACCCGATTCCGCCAGCTGTGTCAGCGCGTAGTTGATGTAAGTCTTCTGGCGCGCCAGATAGCGGCTGGTGATCAGCTCATGCTCCGGGTGCTCGGCGAGCCAGCCGTCGCCCGCGCGCAGCAGCTTGTCGGCCTCGGCCTGGCTGACCCAGTAGTGCTTGGCACCGTCGAGCGCGGGCAGCAGGACGTACAGCTGCTTCAACGCGTCCGCCAACCGTAGTTCGCCGGTGAGCGTCAAGTCGACATAGCGAGAATCGCCCCACGCGGGGAACTCCGGGTCCAGCTGCACTCGGGCGGCATCGACGGCCCACCCCAGTGGCTCGAACAACCGGCGCACCAGCTCGGGTCCACCGCTCGCGGCGAGCGACGGCACGTGGATCCGCAGCGGGATCGCCTGCGCGGCGAGCTCGGGCAGCGCGTCGCAGCGGCCGGTCATGGCCGTGCCGAAGACCGTCCGCAACGCGACGGCCAGATGCGAGCCCGCGGCGTACGGCCGGTCGTTGACGTACTGCGTGAGGGTGGTCCCGCCGCCGCGCACCAACGCGATCGGGTCGATCTCGACGAGAAGCGCCGCGGTGCATTCGCCGTCGTCCGCGCGCGGGTAGAAGACGTGCGCCGTGCCGGCGGAGACGGGGAACGCCTGCGCTTTGCCGGGGTGTTTGAACAGCAGAAATCCGAGGTCGGTCGCCGGCCGGCGAGTGGTGGTGATCGTCAGTAGCACCGGCTCAGTGTGCCGGACCGACGCACTTCTGACGCCTGGTTTTCGAACATGCGACCCTTGACTCATGTCGAACCGACTCGCGTCCGCCACCAGCCCGTATCTCCTGCAGCACGCGGAGAACCCCGTCGACTGGTGGCAATGGGGCGAAGAGGCGCTCGCGGAAGCCAAGCGCCGGAATGTCCCGATTCTGCTGTCCGTCGGCTACGCGGCCTGCCATTGGTGCCATGTGATGGCGCACGAGTCTTTCGAGGATGAGGGCACCGCGACGCTGATGAACGCGAATTTCGTGAACATCAAGGTGGACCGTGAGGAACGGCCGGACATCGACTCCGTGTACATGGCGGCGACGCAGGCGATGACCGGACAGGGCGGCTGGCCGATGACGTGTTTCCTGACCCCGGAGGGGGAGCCGTTCCACTGCGGCACCTACTACCCACCCACTCCGCGTCAGGGGATGCCGTCGTTCCCGCAGCTGCTGGTGGCGGTCTCCGAGGCGTGGGCGTCGCGGCCGGGCGAACTTCGCGAAGGTGCGGCGCAGATGGTCGCGCACCTGACCGAGAAGACCGGCCCGCTCGCCGAGTCCGTTGTGGACGCCGACGCGCTGGAAACAGCCGTTGAGAAGATCCGCGAAGACGTCGACCCGGTGCGCGGTGGTTTCGGTGGCGCACCGAAGTTCCCGCCGTCCATGGTGCTGGAGTTCCTGCTTCGTCACCATGAGCGGACGTTTTCCGTAGAAGCACTGTCCCTTGTGGAATCTTCGGCCGAGGCGATGGCCCGTGGTGGGATCGCCGATCAGCTCGCCGGTGGTTTCGCCCGGTATTCCGTGGACGCGGGCTGGGTGGTGCCGCATTTCGAGAAGATGTTGTACGACAACGCTTTGCTGCTCCGGCTCTACGCACACGTCGCCCGCGTGACGAGTTCCTCGCTGGCGTTGGAGACGGCCATCCGCACCGGCGAATTCTTGCTCAGGGACCTCGGCACGGCCGAGGGTGGCTTCGCGGCGTCGCTCGACGCGGACACTGACGGAGTCGAAGGCCTGACCTATGTGTGGACACGCGCCCAGCTTGTCGACGCGCTGGGCGAAGCGGACGGCGAGTGGGCGGCACAGTTGTTCGAGGTGAGCGAAAAGGGCACGTTCGAAGACGGCGCGTCGACGTTGCAACTGCTCCGTGATCCCGACGATTTCCCGCGCTACCAGAGGATTTGCGCGGCGCTGCTGGCGGTCCGTGAGACGCGCCCGCAGCCTGCTCGTGACGACAAGGTGATCGCGGCCTGGAACGGCTTGGCGATCACCGCACTGGCGGAGGCCGGAGTCGTCCTGAATCGTCCACAGTGGATCACGGCAGCGGTTTCCGTGGCCGAATTCCTGGTGCGCGAGCACATCGTGGACGGTCGGCTGCGCCGCAGCTCCCGCGACGGCGTTGTCGGCGCGGCCGCGGGTGTGCTGGAGGATTACGCGTGCCTCGCGGACGGGCTGCTCGCGCTTCATCAGGCGACCGGTGAGCCGCGCTGGCTCACCGAAGCTTCGGCACTGCTGGACGTCGCGCTGGCGCGCTTCGCTGTCGACGGCGTCACGGGTGCCTACCACGACACGGCCGATGATGCCGAAACGTTGGTACAGCGGCCTTCCGACCCTACGGACAACGCGAGCCCGTCCGGTGCGTCGGCGTTGGCGGGCGCGCTGCTCACCGCGTCGGTGCTGGCCGGTGCGGACAAGGCGGCCCGCTACCGGGAAGCGGCCGAGCAGGCGCTGACCCGCGTCGGACTGCTGGCCGCGCGGGCGCCGCGGTTCGCCGGGCACTGGCTGACCGTCGCGGAGGCGGCGCAGACCGGTCCGATGCAGGCCGCCATCGTCGGGCCGGAAGACCCCGCGCGGAACAAGCTGAAGGCGCTGGCCGCGTGGCACATGCACGGTGGCGGGGTCGTCGTCGCCGGTGAGCCCGATGCCCAAGGCGTCCCGCTGCTCGCGGACCGCCCGCTCGTCGACGGCATTTCCACCGCTTACGTCTGTCGTGGCTATGTCTGCGAGCGGCCCACCACCGTCCCCGAAGGCCTCATCGTGCAGCTCACACCCCGTTGAGCCGGTTCGCTGCGCGAGAACAGATCCGTGAAACTACTGAAAGCGGCGTAGCGTTCGTAGTGTTGTAATCATGTAATCGACGCTGCAGGGTGGTGGGTCAAATGGGACGTGGTGGATGGAAAGGCCGAGGTGGCTGGCAGCAGAGCGATGCTCCCGCGGCGGACGACGCCCCGGCGTGGCTTGGTGGCAGGCTGCCGGACGAGTGGTTCACCGGGGCGCCTGACGTCACGGTCGACCGCGAAGAAATTGTGATCGTCGGCGAGTTGCCGCCCCTCACCGACGACTACGCCGACGACGCCGCGCGCGCCGCGGCCGAGGCGGGCCGCATCAGCAGGTTCCGCGAGGACACCCGCGACGCCCGCATCGAAATCGCGCGCCAGGCGGAACACCGCTACCAGCGCAAAGTGGCCTGGGGTGCGAAAATCGGCGGCACCGAAGAGCTCTTCACCACACTGTCGGCACCGGTCATGACCAGGCTTCGCCAGCCGGAACGCCTGGTGCTCGACACCCTTGTCGACTCCGGCGTGGCGCGCTCGCGCTCGGAAGCACTCGCGTGGGCCGTCCGCCTGGTCGGCGAGCACGCCGAGGAGTGGCTGGGCGAGTTGCGGGAGGCCATGAGCAAGGTCGACGATCTGCGCGCCAAGGGTCCTGACCTGGGTTGAAGATCACCGGGGTTCACCCTGCGAGGTCGTTGGGGGTGGGGCAGGCTGGCTACTAACGAGTAGCCAGCCTGTTTGGAGGAGCCGTGGACCTGCCGTCGATGCCAGCCAAGGTCGACCCGGACGAGGTCACCGCCGTGCTCGACGGCCGATGGGCCGACCTGCGGCGCGGTGTGCGCGCCCAGATGGCGACCGAACGATTCCGCGACCACACCGACCTCGACATCGAAGCCCACCGCGCGCAGGTTCTTGAGCAGCTCAGCGAACTAGCCGCGACCGGTCGCCCAGCGCTGGGCTTCTCCGGTGAATACGGCGGCTCGGACGACATCGGCGGCACGGTCACGTCGTTCGAAATGCTGGGGTACGGCGACCTTTCGCTGATGGTCAAAGCCGGTGTCCAATGGGGACTGTTCGGTGGTGCCGTGCAGCTGCTCGGCACAGAACGGCACCATTCGCGGTATCTGCGCCGCATCATGGACCTCGACCTGCTCGGCTGCTTCGCCATGACCGAGCACGGCCACGGCTCGGACGTGCAACACCTGCACACCACCGCGACCTACGATGTTTCTTCCCAGGAATTCGTCATCGACACCCCGGATCCCGGCGCTGTCAAGGAATACATCGGCAACGCCGCCCGCGACGGCCACCTGGCAGTGGTGTTTGCCCAGCTCATCACCGACGGCGAGGGCCGTGGCGTACACGCCTTCATGGTCCCGATCCGCGAGCCGAACGGCGCTCCTTCCCCCGGCGTCGGCATCGAGGACTGCGGCCGCAAGGCGGGTCTGAATGGCGTGGACAACGGCCGCCTCACGTTTTCCAAGGTCCGCGTCCCTCGCGAAGCCCTGTTGAACCGCTTCGGCGACGTCGCCCCCGACGGCTCGTACTCCAGCCCGATCGAAAGCGACGGCCGACGCTTCTTCACCATGCTCGGCACCCTGATCCGCGGCCGAGTGAGCGTCGCCGGAAGCGCGGGCAGCGCCACGAAACGCGCCCTCGCCCTCGCCGTCCGCTACGCCGAAGTCCGCCGCCAGTTCGCCCGGCCGGACGGCGACGAGGTAGTGCTCCTCGATTATCTTGCCCACCAACGAAAACTTCTCCCCGCGCTGGCGACGTCGTACGCCCTGCACTTCGCCCAAGAGGCTTTGGTCAGCACCCTGAACGACATCGGCGAGGGACCGGAAGAAGCCCAACGTGAACTCGAATCCCGCGCCGCGGGCATCAAAGCCGTCGCCACCTGGCACGCCACCGCCACGATCCAAACCGCCCGCGAAGCCTGCGGCGGCGCCGGTTACCTGTCCGAAAACTTGCTGCCAGGCCTCAAAGCCGACACCGATGTCTTCACGACGTTCGAAGGCGACAACACGGTCCTGCTGCAACTGGTCGCGAAAAGCCTCCTGACCGGCTACAAAGAACACTTCGAAGACCTGAGCCCGCTGGCGACGGCTCGTTTCGTGGCGGCACAGTTGGTCGGCAGCGTGGTCGAAAAGACCGCCGCCCGCAAGGTGATCGATCGCTTCAGCGACGACGAACGCGCCCTGTTCGACCGCGCGTGGCAGCTCAGCCTCTTCCGAGACCGCGAAGAACACCTCCTTGAAGGCGTCGCCCGTCGCCTCCGCCGCGCCACATCTCCCGACGTGGACGCCTTCGACGTCTTCAACGACGCTCAAGACCACGTCCTGCGAGCCGGCCGCGCCCACGTCGACCGCGTTGTCCTCGAAGCCTTCGTCACCGGCATCTCCCGCTGCGAAGACCCCGATGCCAAGGCCCTGCTCGAACGCGTCTGCGACCTCTATGTCCTGTCCAACGTCGAAGCCGATCGTGCTTGGTTCCTGGAGCACGGCCGTTTGACGTCGAACCGCTCCAAAGCCGTCGTCGCCGCCGTCAACGACCTGTGCAAACTCCTGCGCCCCCACGCCCGAACCCTCGTCGACGCCTTCGCCGTCCCCGAGCAATTTCTGACTGCGCCCATGCTCCGCTGAAAACCATCAAACCGGGCGTTTGAACCGTGTCGGCCGCTAACATGGCGTCATGCCTCGGACCGACACAGGATCGCGGGTGATCGCCGCCCCGCCGGAACGCGTGTACGCCGCTCTCGTCGACCCGGAAGCGCTCAAAACCTGGCTTCCGCCGCAAGGGATGAGCGGCAAGTTCGACCGATTCGACGCGCGCCCGGGAGGGTCGTACCGCCTGGTCCTGACCTACGCGGACGCGTCGAGTTCACCCGGCAAGGCCACCCCCGACTCCGACGTCGTCGAAGCCCGGTTCGTCGATATCGTCCCCGGCGCACGGGTGGTGCAGGCGGTCGAATTCGTCTCCGACGATCCCTCCTACGCCGGCACGATGACCATGACCTGGGAGGTTACCGCCGTCGACACCGGTACGCGGGTGGAGATCCGCGCCGACGACGTTCCCGACGGCATTTCCGCGGAGGATCACGCCGAAGGGCTGAGCTCCTCGTTGGCGAACCTCGCCGCGTACTTCGAGAACCGCGCCAAGGACTCTTAGTACTCCAGCTTTAGGTCGTGGTCTCGCCGCCAGGCAGGCCCTACTCGTTCCCGCCGTGCCCGGGTGGCCACCCGATGACGCTCTTCGCTTGAACGTTGCGCAAGGACGCTCCCTCGAACCGGGCGCCGGTGACGTTGGTCAGCCCGAGCGGGGGCACGCCGGTGTTCACGTTTCCGAACCTGGCGTTGGTCAGATCGGCGTCGCGCAGGTCAGCACCGCGTAGATCGCATCCGGCCAGGCTGATCTCGCGCAGTGAAGCCCCGCGCAGGTCTGCGTCGCTGAAGTCACAGAACTTAAACGAACACCCGTCCAGGGTGGCGTGGCGTAGATCGACCCCGATGAACGAGCAGCGGGTGAACCGCAGCCGGGACGTGTGAGCGGAAGCCAGGCTCTGGCCGGTGAAGTCCTCACCGTTCACGGCCGCGTAGCTGTGGAGCGCGGCGAGTCGTTGTCTCGCGGTCAGTGGCGTGGTCATGTGCGCCAGCGTGTCAGCCGGGACGGTGGCCGTCGCCCGGATTTCCGGCAAGTTCGCCGGACCGGCAGCCGATCACACAGGTGGGAGGCGTTCGAGGTCTAGTACTGGGTCGACACGTCTACTGCCGACGAGCCACGCGGCATGACGGCCTGGCCACGGCCTGGACAAGATCCACAAGGGTATAAGCCCAGCTAGGAGTACATGGCCAGCCAGATCGCGATGTAGTGCGAGGTGGCGGCGAGGATGGTGAAGGCGTGGAAGACCTCGTGGTAGCCGAAGGTTTTCGGCCAGAAGTTGGGCCAGCGGGTGGCGTAGAAGATGGCGCCGACGGTGTAGAAGAGGCCGCCGACACCGAGGAGGACAACGGTGGCGATGCCGGCGTGGGTGGCCATTTCGGGGAGGACGAAGACGGCGACCCAGCCGAGGGCGATGTAGATCGGGACGCCCAGCCAGCGCGGGGCGTGGGGCCACAGCATCTTGAGCGCGACGCCGGCGGCCGCGCCGCCCCAGACGACGGCCAGCACGATGTAGCCGGTCGGCTGTGACATCGCGAGCAGGGTGAAGGGGGTGTACGTGCCGGCGATGAACAGGAAGATCATCGAGTGGTCGGCGCGTTTCATCCACTTGTAGGCCTTGGGGCTCCAGATGCGCCGGTGGTACAGCGCGCTGACGCCGAACAGGCCGAGCACGGTCAGGCCGTAGATCGACGTGGCGAGGGCAGCGGTTCCCGACACTGTCGACGCGGCGAGGCTGATCAGGGCGGCCGCGCCGGCGAGTGCGCCGAAGAACGACCAGAAGTGCAGGTGACCTCGCAACCGGGGGCGTGTGTCCACCGCCGCGGGCGTGGGGCCGGAGGGGGGATCGGTCTCTACGCTCACCTTTTCCAGGTTACGGGACCGTAGGTTTTCCGCCACTGCTCGTGGCGAGTCACACGTCTCAGACTGAGTGCGTACGCTTCCTGGACGTGAGTGTTCGCTCCTTTCTTTCCGACGTTGTCTACGGCGCCTACGGCCGGCGGTTGATCCAGCAGGCCAACGGCCGACATCCGCGCCACATCGCGATCATGCTCGACGGCAATCGCCGCTGGGCCCGCGAAGTCGGCTTCATCGACGTCAGTGACGGGCACCGGGTCGGCGCCAAAAAGATCGCGGACTTCCTCAGCTGGTGCCGCGAGGCCGACGTCGAGGTCGTCACGATGTGGCTTTTGTCCACTGACAACCTCAATCGGGCGAGTGAAGAGGTCGAGGCGCTCCTCGAGATCATCGCCGACGTCGTCGACGAACTGGCCCGGCCCGAGACGGGGTGGCAGCTCAGGATCGTCGGCGCGCTCGATCTCCTACCTGATGAGATCACGACGCGGCTGACCGCGGCCGAAAAACGGACAGCAGGCCGGACGGGCATGGAGGTCAACGTAGCTGTCGGTTACGGAGGGCGCCAGGAAATCGCCGACGCGGTCAAAAAACTGCTTCAGCAACAGGCCGACGAGGGAACTTCGATCCAGGAACTGGCGAAAATCCTGGACGTCGATCATATTTCTGAACATTTGTATACTTCGGGCCAGCCTGATCCGGATTTGATTATCCGAACTTCGGGTGAACAGCGGCTTTCCGGATTCCTGCTGTGGCAGTCCGCGCATTCGGAATTCTGGTTCACCGAAGCTTATTGGCCCGCTTTCCGCCGGGTCGACTTCCTTCGTGCCATGCGTGATTACGCCGTGCGGCATCGTCGGCTCGGACGTTGATTACATGCCGAAGGGCCCGGAGCAGCAATGCTCCGGGCCCTTCGGCTGTATTGCCTAGTGGTGCAGCGAGTGAAGGATGAGCGCCGGTGTGGTGGCGATTCCGGCGTAGGCGCCGGAAATCAGCGACGCGGCACCGTAACCGAGCGCGCCGCCACCCTCGTTGAACTGGTTGAAAGCGTCGATGAACGAGAAGTCGTCACCGCGCGGAGCGGGTGCGCTCGTGGCCGCCGGAGCAGCGAACGCAGTGCCGCCGACCAGCATGAGGCCAACGGCGGTTGAGGCAACGAAGCCAGCCTTCTTCAGCACTATGTACTCTCCTTGCTCGAGCTTGTGGGTCCCGCGGCACCGACGTTCCGGTGGTGTGTACCGCACTACGAAAATTACTCTCATTTCGGCTGTTGTGATCGTCCTGTGACCCCATTGTGTGAGCCGTTAAAGGCTTGCTTCACTCGGACAGGTTCATTCTTGCGGCGCCATCCAGCGCCCTCCATTACACCGTGGTACAACGCCTTTTTCGCGATCTTGGTAGCAATTTGTGGCAAAAGAACTGAGGCGAGTGTTCCCGAGATGGGTGACTAGTCCCGTGAAGTCACTCTGAGTGATCTTTCGTCTCCGGGTCATGGATGGCGACTAACCGTGAGGTGACGAATTGGGGAATCACCTGAGTGGCAGCAGGCACGATCGCCCATCCGCAGGTAACTTCCGAAGTGAGGGTGCGCGATCCCATGCGGGCCCTCACGGGAGGCCCTGGTCGTGGCTGTGGTTGAACGGACGGTTGCACCGTCCATGAGACGCACGAGTGGGCCGGCACCCGGCCCTAATGGCCGCGTGAGTTGACGCACCAGCGTCAGCCAGAGCGGACCAGCCAGGGAGGATGCCCGGCCCAGCGAGTGCGGGCGTGTGGTGCCACGCCCACGAGGGAGATGCCGTCGTGACTGCGCAGCGTTCACCCCGTCAGGCCTCTGGCCACTCTTCGACCGGTGCCTCTGGCACTGAGAAAGCCTCGATCTCGCCCGAATCCCAGCGGTTCACCTATGTGCTCGACACATCGGTGTTGCTTTCGGACCCGTGGTCGGTGACTCGATTCGCCGAACACGCCGTCGTCCTTCCGCTGGTCGTGATCAGTGAACTGGAGGCGAAACGCCATCACCCCGAACTGGGCTGGTTTGCTCGTGAAGCCCTTCGTATGCTCGATGACCTGCGCAGGCAGCACGGCAGGCTCGACGCGCCGATCCCCATCGGCGACAGCGGCGGGACCATCCAGGTCGAGTTGAACCATTCGGACCCGACGGTGCTGCCGGCCGGGTTCCGGACGGATTCCAACGACCACCGGATCCTCGCCTGCGCGCTGAACCTGGCGGTGGAACGCCCCGGGGTCACGCTGGTCACGAAGGACATCCCGCTGCGGGTCAAGGCCGGTGCCGTCGGGTTGGACGCCGACGAATACCGCGCCCAGGAGGTCACGCCGTCCGGCTGGACGGGGATGGCCGACGTGGACGTCCCGCAGCCCGTTATCGACGCCTTGTTCAACGGCAGTTCGATCGATCCGCTCGACTTCGGGCTCGAACACGTCAGCGAAATGCCGTGCCACACCGGGCTGCGGCTGCTCGCGGGCAGTTCCAGCGCGTTGGGGCGCGTCACGGCCGACAAGCGCATCCGGCTGGTCCGGGGCGACAAGGAGGCTTTCGGGCTGCACGGCCGCTCGGCCGAACAGCGGGTCGCGCTCGACCTGTTGCTCGACTCCGACGTCGGCATCGTGTCGCTCGGCGGACGGGCAGGCACCGGGAAGTCGGCGCTGGCACTGTGCGCGGGCCTCGAATCGGTCATGGAACGCCGTGCGCACCGCAAGGTCGTCGTGTTCCGGCCGGTATACGCGGTCGGCGGGCAGGACATCGGCTATCTTCCCGGCTCCGAGAGCGAGAAGATGGCGCCCTGGGCGCAGGCGGTGTTCGACACGCTCGGCGCGATGGTCAGCCAGGACGTGCTGGACGAGGTGTTCGACCGGGGCATGCTCGAGGTGCTGCCCCTGACGCACATCCGAGGACGCTCGCTCCACGACACGTTCGTGATCGTGGACGAGGCGCAGTCACTGGAACGCAACGTCCTGCTCACCGTGCTGTCGCGGCTGGGCACGGCGTCACGGGTGGTCCTCACCCACGACGTCGCGCAGCGGGACAACTTGCGGGTCGGCAGGCATGACGGCGTCTCGGCCGTCATCGAGAAGTTGAAGGGGCATCCGCTCTTCGCGCACGTCACGCTGACGCGCTCCGAGCGTTCGCCGATCGCCGCACTGGTCACCGAGATGCTGGAGGACCACGGGGCGTAGGTAGCTCCAAAAAGTGAAATGAATGGACCTTTCATCTCGATTTTCGAGATGAAAGGTCCATTCATGCCACGTCGGGGCCGCTACCAGCCGGCCGGGAGTGGGCGACCTTCGGCGAAGCCCGCGGCCGACTGGACGCCGAGTACGGCACGCTCGTGGAACTCTTCGAGCGACCGCGCACCGGCGTAGGTGCAGGCCGAGCGGACGCCGGAGCCGATCGAGTCGAGCAGGTCCTCGACACCGGGCCGCGCCGGGTCGAGCGCCATGCGTGACGCCGAGATGCCCTCCTCGAACAGGGCCTTCCTCGCCCGGTCGTAGACGTTGTCCGTGCGCGTACGGGCGCCGACGGCCCGCTTCGACGCCATTCCGAACGACTCCTTGTACGGCCGTCCCTGCTCGTCGTAGCGCAGGTCGCCGGGGGATTCGTGCGTCCCGGCGAACCAGGAGCCGACCATCGCGGCCGACGCGCCGGCGGCCAGTGCGAGCGCGACGTCGCGGGGGTGGCGGATACCACCGTCGGCCCAGACGTGTTTGCCGAGTTCGCGGGCGGCGGCGGCACATTCGGCTACCGCGGAGAACTGGGGGCGGCCGACGCCGGTCATCATCCGGGTGGTGCACATCGCGCCGGGCCCGACGCCGACCTTGATCACGTCCGCGCCGGCGTGGATGAGGTCGCGGGTGCCTTCGGCTGTCACCACGTTCCCGGCCACGATCGGGACCAGCGGCGAAACCGAGCGGACCGCCTTCAGCGCGGCGATCATCTTCTCCTGGTGGCCGTGCGCGGTGTCGACCACGAGCACGTCGACGCCCGCTTTGAGCAGCGCGTCGGCCTTCGCGGCCACATCGCCGTTGACGCCGACGGCGCCCGCGACGCGGAGGTGGCCGTTCGCGTCGACGGCCGGGGTGTAGATCTCGGCCCTCAGCGCGCCGACGGCGGTGAGCACGCCCGCGAGCCTGCCGTTTTCGTCGACGCCGAGCGCGATCTTGCTGCCGTGGTCGTGCAGCAGCTCGAAGACCTCGCGGGGTGAGGTGTCGAGGGAGACGGAGACGAGCGCGGGCTCCGCGACGTCGCTGAGCCGGGCGAAGCGGTCGACACCGGAGCAGGCCGCTTCGTCGACGACGCCGACGGGCTTGCCCTCGGCGTCCACGACCACGACGGCGCCGTGTGCGCGCTTGCCGACGAGGTTGAGCGCGTCGGCGACGGCGTCACCGCCGGTCAGTACGAGCGGGGTGTCCCAGACGGTGTGACGGCTCTTGACCCAGGTGACGATCTCGGCGACCGCGGCCGTGTCGACGTCCTGCGGGAGCACGACGAGTCCGCCACGCCTGGCGACGGTCTCCGCCATCCGCCGCCCGGCGACTGCTGTCATGTTGGCGACGACGATCGGGATCGTCGCGCCGGTTCCATCCACGGTGGAGAGGTCGACGTCGAAGCGGGACTCCACGTCCGACCGGTTCGGTACCAGGAACACGTCGTCGTAGGTCAGGTCGTGAGCGGGTCGATGCCCATCAAGAAAGCGCACGAGTACTCAGGCTACCTGCATGGGACAATGAAGGCATGGCCGACCGAGACCGTGACGACGTGGGACGGGCACGCAACGCGCGTCCCCGTGACGGGCTCGGCAGGCCGCTGCCCTATGGCGCTGACGGCGTCGAGCGACAGCCCGAGGGCATCCGGCGCGAAGCCGCCGAGACGCTGACCGAGGCACAGCGGCTGCTGGACTCGGGCCTGCCGTTCCACGCCCACGAGGTCCTGGAAGACGCCTGGAAGGCGTCCGACGAGCCGGAGCGCGCGCTGTGGCGGGGGATGGCGCAGCTCGCCGTCGGGCTAACCCATGTCGCCAGGGGCAACGGCAACGGCGCGGCGTCCCTGCTGGAGCGGGGGGCGGAGAACATCGAGCCGTACCGGGACGCCCCGCCGTACGGGATCGATGTCGCCGGGCTCGTCCGATGGGCGACGGAGCTCGCGGAGGAAACCAAGGTCAAGGTGCGTGTGGAGTCGGCTCCGCCGAAGCTGCGGCGTTCGGGTGGTTAGGGCTTTGCCCAGTCCGAAGAACCGGCCTTTTCGGCGCCGATGGTGGTGCCTTCGCCGTGGCCGGTGCGGACCTCTGTGGAGTCCGGGAGGGTGAACAGCTTTTCCTGGATGGACTTCACGATGGTCGCGTAGTTCGAGTAGGACCGTCCTGTCGCACCCGGGCCGCCGTTGAAGAGGGTGTCCCCGCTGAAGACCACGCCGAGTTCCTTGGCGTACAGGCAAACCGCGCCGGGTGCGTGGCCCGGGGTGTGGATGACCCGGAACTCGGTGCCGGCGACGGTCAGCGTCTGGCCGTCTGCGAGGTCTTCGTCCGGTGCGCGGTCCGGGTGGGTCAGGTCCCACACGATCCTGTCGTCGGGGTGCAGGAGGATCGGCGCGCCGGTGCGCTTGGCGAGCGCCGGGGCCGCGTTGACGTGGTCGTTGTGCGCGTGGGTGCTGACGATCGCCTTGAGCTTGCGATCGCCGACCGCGTCCGCGATGGCGTCGGCGTTGTGCGCCGCGTCGATCACGATCACTTCGGTGTCGTCACCGACCAGCCACACGTTGTTGTCGACTTCCCAGCTGCCGCCGTCGAGTTCGAACACGCCCGACGTGACCAAGTTCTGCACTATCGCCGTCATGACGGCGACTTTACTGCGTCCCTTACCTGCAGCCCGCTCGCGGCTCCGGGAGTGTATGCACCCCTGTAGCCGCGGTGTAGGTGCGGTGTAAGGCACCCGAAATACCGTGACAACGATCGTCCAGCGGACAGTGCGTGGCTCGAGGGGGGCGCGCCATCCGCTGGACGATCCTTAGTGGTTGCACTTACTTCGGGGGGAGAAGGGCGCGGACGGCGTCGATGGTGTCGGCGTCGGCAGCCTCCTTGTCCGGCCGGTAGCGGAGCACCCGCGCGAACCGCAGCGCTACCCCGCCTGGATACCTCGTGCTGGTCTGGACGCCGTCCAGCTCGATCTCCACGACGAGCTCGGGCCGCACGTAGACGACCCAATCGGTGCGCCGGGTTTCGATTTCCTGGAAGCGGGCCGTCTGCCAGGCGAGCAGCTCGTCCGTCATGCCCTTGAACGTCTTGCCGACCATGATCGGCTCGCCGCCGTCCCGATCTCGCGCCCCGAGGTGCAGATTCGACAGGTAACCCGTCCGCCTCCCGTGCCCCCACTCGGCCGCGAGCACCACCAGGTCGATTGTGTGCACCGGCTTGACCTTCAGCCACGCTCGCCCGCGCCGGCCGGCCGCGTACGGCGAATCCAGCGCCTTGACCATCACGCCTTCGTGCCCCGCGGCCATCGCGTCGGCCAGCACTCGCGCCGGGTCGGGCGGGTCGGCCTCGCCGGGGATGACGTGGCCCGCGGCGACCTTCAGCAGCGCGGCGTTGCGCTTGCTCAACGGCGCGTCCAGCAGGTCGACGCCGTCGAGATGGAGGCAGTCGAAGAAGTACGGCCGCAGCAGCAGCGCGCGGATCTGCTCCTCACGGGTGCTGCCGAACCGGCTCATCGTCTCTTGGAACGGGCGCGGGCGGCCGTCGTCGGCCAGCGCGAGCGTCTCGCCGTCGAGCACGACCGATTCGCACGGCATCGCGCGGACGAGCTCGACCAGTTCGGCGACGCTGCTCGTGATCTCCCGAAGCGTCCTGGTGTAGACGTGGACCTCGTCGCCATTGCGGTGCACCTGGATGCGCGCGCCGTCCATCTTGTACTCGACGATCGCGGAGGCGTGCTCGCCGATCGCCTCGTCCAAGGACTCCGCGGGCGAAGCGAGCATGGGCCGTACCGGGCGGCCGAGCTGGATCCGGAACGCGGCCAGCGCCTCGACGCCGCCCGTCATCGCGGCGACCGCCGTCACGGGCAGTTCGCCGGACAGCATGAACGCCCGGCGCACCGCCTCGCCGGGGACTTCGGCCGCGGCCGCGATGGCGTCGACCATCACGCCTTCCAGCGCACCCTGCCGCAGCTCGCCCGCCAGCAGCCTGAGCAGGAACTGCTGCTCTTCCCCGGTTGCCTGCCCGAACAGCTGCCGGAGCGTTTCCGCGCGCCGCTTCGCCGAGCCGGAACCCGACGTCGCCGCCAGCTCACTGAGCGCGACGTCGACAGTGCCGACCGGCAGCGACGGTTCTTCGGCAGGGGAGGTGCCGATGTCTCCGAGGGTTCGCCAGCCCGCGCCGACGCGGCCCTGCAACGGCTGGCCGGCGAGGAAGGCCACGACCACGGGCAGCTCCGTCTCACCGGCGGCTCGCAGCACCCCGGCGATGACTTCGATCTTCGTCTTCCGCGATCGCGTGGCCGTGATCGCCGTCGACGCGGCTACCACGTCCGTCAGCAACATATCGACATCATGCGCCGCCGGACCGACAATTTCAGGGACCGGAGGTGCGCGATGAAGCGCTCGGCACTTACCCACCTAGTCACCGAACGGGTCCTCGACGTCGCGGGACGGCTCTTCTACGAAAACGGGATTCACTCGGTCGGGGTGGATTTGATCGCGGCCGAAGCCGGTATCACGAAGAAGACGTTGTACGCCCGCTTCGGCTCCAAAGGCTCGCTGGTCGCGCAATACCTCAGGCGTCGCGACGACCGATGGCGCGAGCACGTGCGCAGGACCACCGAACGGCCGGTGCCTGCCGCCCGGCGCCTGCTGCTCGTGTTCGACGCGCTCGACACGTGGATGGTGACGGAGAACTACCGCGGCTGCGGTTTCGTCAACGCCCACGCGGAGCTTCCGGACGCCACGCATCCCGGGCGACAGGTGATCGGCGAGGACAAGGTGTGGCTGCTCGGGTGCCTGCGTTCGCTCGCCGAGCAGGCGGGCGCCCGAGCGCCACGCAAACTGGCGTACTCGCTGCTCATCCTGCTGGAGGGCGCGACCGTGTCGGCGTCGCTCGGGGTGGTGCCGGGCGCCGTGGCGCACGCGAAGTCCGTCGCCAAGCTGCTCATCGACGACGCCTGCGGCTGATCAGCCGCACCGCATCGCCGCGACGGCGGCGTGAAGCCGGTCGGGGGTGAGTGCGGCGTACCCGAGGACGAGACCGGGGTACGGGCGTCGGCCGGGCGAGTGTGCGTAAGTTGCCAGCGCGGGTGCGTTGATCCCGTGGGCGGCGAGGTCTTCGCTCAGCGCGGTGTCGTCGGTGCCGTCCGGGAGGCGGACGACGACGTGCAGGCCCGCGGCGATGCCGACCGGGCGCCAAGCGGGAAACGTCGTGGCGAGTGCGTCGAGCAGGGCGTCACGGCGCTGCCGGTACAGGCGCCGGGTGCGGCGGAGATGCCGGTCGTAGCCGCCGGATCGCAGCATGCGCGCGAGCGCGGCCTGTGGCAGCGGCGCGCAGCCGAGGTCGTGCAGAGTCTTCGCCTCGACGACCTGCCCGCGCAGCTCCGGCGGCAGCACGAGCCAGCCGATCCGCAGCGCGGGCGCGAGAACCTTGCTGACGCTCCCGACATATGCGACGCGCTCAGGCTCCAGCGCGCGGACCGCGCCGAGCGCCGGCCTGTCGTAGCGATGCTCGGCGTCGTAGTCGTCTTCGATGATCAGGCCGTCGGTTTCGTGGGCCCACGCGAGCAGCGCGCGACGTCGTTCGGGATCGAGCGCGACACCGAGCGGGAACTGGTGCGCCGCGGTCACCACGACCGCATTGCAGTCGGAGTCCGGCAGCAGACCGGCCTGGATGCCGCTGTCGTCGACCGGGATCCCGATCGGCCGCAGCCCGTGCGCGGCGAAGAGTGCGGACTGTCCGCTGTGGCTCGGATCCTCGACGGCGATGCGCCGCTGGCCTTGGGCGTACAGCGTCCGCGCGAGCAGCGTGAAAGCTTCGGCGGCACCGCTGGTGATGACGATGTCTTCGGGTTTGGCAGGCAGCGCGCGGACCCGGCCGAGGTAGCTCGCGAGCTCGGTGCGGAGTTCGGGATGACCGGCAGGGTCGGGGTAGCCGAGCTCCTCGTCGGACGCCGTCGCGAGGGTTTCGCGCTCGTAGGACAGCCATTCGGCGCGGGGAAAGGCCGACAGTGCGGGGACCCCGGGTTTGAGGTCGAAGGTCCAGGTCGCCGGGGGCGCGGCGGGTGGCTGATCGACCGG
Organism: Actinomycetota bacterium; assembly: GCA_032230695.1. GTDB lineage: Bacteria > Actinomycetota > Actinomycetes > Mycobacteriales > Pseudonocardiaceae > Amycolatopsis. The sequence goes on from JAVXWP010000136.1 coordinate 55,558, forward strand.
AGACGGCTGATCCAGGGGCGCGACCGTAGTGCCGGAACCGTGCTTGGTCAGGAGGTAGCCCTCGGCGACCAGTTGCTCGTACACCGCCGTCACCGTGCCCCGCGAAAGTCCGAGCTGCCCGGCGAGGTCCCGGCTCGACGGCAGCCGGGTGCGCTTCGGCAACGTGCCCGATCGGATCGCCTCACGCAGCGCGGACTCGACAGCTTTGCCGCGTCGGCCACCCGCTCCCGTGATGGCGGGCAGCAGCAACTCTCGCAAGGTGGTCCATTCGCCAGCCATACTCCCGCACTTTATGCCCGGTCCATTTCAGTGCTGGAGAGGCTGGGGCTGGGAGAGGCGATCCAGCTGGCGAGCAGCCGGAGGGCGCGTTCGGAATCGGAACCGGGGTCGGCGGTGTAGATGATCAGGCCCAGGTCGTCTTCCGGCAGGCGGAGGGTTTCGTTCCGCAGCAGCAGTTCGCCGACGATCGGGTTGCGCACGACCTTGATGCAGTGCGCCTTCTCCTTGACCGCGTGTCTTGCCCACAGCTTGCGGAATTCCGCGCTGTGCATGGAAAGTTCTCCGATCAGCTGCGCCAGCTGCGGGTCGTCCGGGTACCTCCCGGTTTCCGCGCGGAGGTTCGACACGAGGTCCTTGGCGATGATGTCCCACTCCGGGTACATTTCGCGGGCGCTGTCGTTGAGGAAGAACATCCTCGCCATGTTGCGCTCGGCCGGGGTGAGCGCGGCCAAGTCGAAGGAGATCGCGCCGCCGAGCTCGTTCCAGGCCAGGACGTCGAGGTAGCGCCCGTAGATGAACGCCGGCGCCTGGATCGAGTTGAGCAGCAACTGGAGTTCCGGCCGTACCCGCAGGGGTTTCGGTTTGGTCGCGCGTTTGCGTTTCGGTGCGGCGAGGTTACGCAGGTAGGTCTCTTCGTCGGTCTGCAGCCGCAGCGCCCTGGCGAGCGCGTCGAGAATCGTGTCCGACACATTGTGTGCGCGGCCCTGTTCGAGCCGGGTGTAGTAGTCGACGCTGATGCCCGCCAGCTGGGCGATTTCCTCCCGGCGCAAGCCCGCCACCCGCCGCTGGTTGAGCCCCGGGTGCACACCCATCTCGGCCGGGTCCAGCGCCGCCCGGCGTGTTTTGAGAAACGCTCCCAGTTCCGCCGCATCACCCATGACCCCGAGTATTCACGAATGCCGCCGCCGGTGCCTGGTACTGGCAGACCCAGGTTGCGCGTGGCCTGGTCCGTCCCCGGCGACGCGCGGAGAGTCGAAAGCATGAAACGACGAATTCTGGGCGGTACGGGTATTTCGGTGAGTGAATACGCTTTCGGCGCGATGATGCTCGGAAAATGGGGGAATCCGGACCACGAATCCGGGATCGCCATGGTGCGCACGGCGCTCGACGGCGGCATCAACTTCGTCGACACCGCGGACATGTACTCCGACGGCGAGAACGAGGAGATCATCGGCAAGGCACTCAAGGGGCGCCGCGATGACGTCGTGCTCGCCACCAAGGGGCATTTCCCGATGGGTCCGGACGAGAACGACCGCGGCAATTCACGCCGCTGGCTCACCCGCGCGCTGGAGAACAGCTTGCGGCGCTTGGACACCGATTACGTCGACCTCTATCAGATCCACCGCCCCGACCACACGACCGACATCGAGGAGACGTTGTCCGCGCTGTCCGATTTCGTGCGCTCGGGCAAGGTGCGAGTGGCGGGCTCTTCGATGTTCTCCGCGGAACAGATCGTTGAAGCACAATGGGTTTCGGAGAAGCGCGGGCTCGTACGCTTCCGAACCGAGCAGCCGCCGTACTCGATTTTCAGCCGCTCGATCGAATCGGCCGTCCTGCCGACGGCACAGCGCTACGGGATGGGCGTGCTCACCTGGAGCCCGCTGGCGAGTGGCTGGCTGTCCGGGCGTTACGACAAGGCGTCCGACGTCGACCTGACGGAAGGCCGGAAGTCGGTGCAGCGCCACAAGTTCGACCCGGCGCTGCCCGGCAACGCCGGCAAGCTCGACGCGATCGCCGAGCTGAAGAAGCTCGCCGCGGAGATCGGTCGGTCGCTGCCGCATCTCGCGCTCGCGTTCGTCCGCGCGCATCCGGGGGTCACCTCGGCGATCATCGGGCCGCGCACACCCGAGCAGCTCACGGATCTGCTGGCGGGGGCCGACCTGGTGCTGAGTGCCGACGTGCTCGACCGGATCGACGAGATCGTCCCGCCGGGTACCGACCTCAACAAGCTGGACGCCGACCACACCGCTCCCGCACTCTTGGACAAGACGCTCCGGCGCCGCTGAGTGGTCCAGTTCGCTGCTGCCTAATTGGCTCTTCTGGATGAGCCACTTGGGCCATGATGCTCAGCACATGAAAGACGTTCGACGAGGTGCGCTGGCCGGGTTCGGCGCGGTGGTGATCGTCGGCGGCTCGGTCCCGGTGACCGGGCTGCTCGACGGCTACCCGCTGCTGACCGGACAGGCGCTGCGGTACGGGCTCGGCGGACTGCTCCTGCTGGGGCTGGCGACGCTGTCGCGCAAACCGCTCCCGCTCCCGCGGCCGGGGGACCTGCCGGCGTTGATCGGCCTGGCCGCGACCGGGATGGTCGGATTCCAGGCGTGCCTGCTGCTCGCGCAGCGCTACGCCGAGCCGGGGCTCGTCGCCGCGCTGCTCGGCGGCAGCCCGCTGGTACTGGCCATCGCGGCGCCACTGCTGGCTCGGCGGCGTCCGTCCGCCGGGCCGTTGCTGGGCGCGGTGCTCGCCGCGGCCGGGGTCGCCGTGCTGTCCGGAGGGGGTGCCACGCACGGTCCCGGGCTGGCGCTGGCCGCGCTGGCGATGCTGTGCGAGGCGTCGTTCACGCTGCTCGGCGTCGGTCTGGTGACCAGGCTCGGCCCGATGGCCACCGCGACCTGGAGTTGTTTCGCCGCCGCGATCGGCGGGGCGGTCATCGGGACCCTCGTCGACCCGACCGGCGCTTGGCAGCTCCCGGACGGGCGCGAGCTCGTCGCGCTGCTGGTGCTCGCCGTGGTGGTCACCGCTGTCGCGTTCGTGCTCTGGTACACCGCGGTCGGGACACTCGGCGCGGACCGGGCAGGCGTGCTGATCGGCGTCATGCCGGTGGCGGGACTCGCCGTCTCACTCCTGCTGCACGCGCAGCCATTCCGGCTCGCCCAGCTGGCCGGGATCACGCTCGTCTCGCTGGGCGTCGCTGCCGGGCTAAAGGCGCATCAAGGGACCTTTACTGCCGCGAAACGGCAGTAAACGTCCCTTGATACCCCGCCACGCTCGATCATGACCACGCGTCAGCTTCGGCTGTCCTGGCGCGCAGCCCGGATGGTCCAGTCGAACACCGGCGCGAGGCTTTCCGGGGCTGCCCAGCCGTTGATCAAAGCGAGCAGCTGAAAATACCGTTCCCGGCGGGGGTCGTTGACGGTCTCCAGCCATGCCAGCAGCCGGCGCCGAAGGGCGACATCGTCGCTGCGGCCCAGGCCAGCGGCGTAGCGAGCGACGACCGCCGCGACGACGGCATCGGCTTCGGGAGTGGCCGGGTCGACGCCGGCCGCCAGCGCCGGGCCGGCTTCGGCACGGATCGCGGCGGCGGTGTTGCGGCGCAACCAGGTGGTGCCGGACCCCGCGAACTCGGCCGCATGGTGCTCGGCGATCCGACGCGCACCGGCACGGAAATCCGGGTCCTGGGTCAGTTCGGACAACTCCACCCATGCCTCGACCTGCCCGGCATCGGGATGGTCGGGCAGCTCGGGGGTCATCGTGCGCATGATCCCCGCGAACTCGCCGTTGATACCGCCGAAGACCGAATCGAGGAACTTGCCGATCAGATCACGGCGCTCGTCCTCGGAGAGTTTGGCCAGTTTGTGCACAAGACTCATCTCCTGTGGGGTGGATCCGCGCTCGGCGACGACCGTCAGGACGGCGTGCCGCACACACAGCGTCCGGATCTGCGCCGTCAACGCGGCGGCATGGGTGGCGGCGACCTCGGGAAGCGATGCCTTCCCGTGCACGACCTTGCCGATCGTGGCGAGGTCCAGTCCCAGGTCGCGCAATGTCCGCACGAGGTCCAAACTCGCGGCGGCGGTGCTGTCGTAGCGGCGGTGGCCCGCGGGGTTGCGGTCGATGGCGGACACGATCCCGCGATCGGAGTAGAACCGGATCGTCTTGACCGGCAGTCCGGTCCGCCGAGCCAGTTCGCCGATCGTGTACAGCGGGTCGTCGTCGTTCACGACCCCATCTTCGTATCTCCCCCTGCTGGAGGCGCAAGCCTCGGCGGACGCCAACGATCCTTTCGCGGACCTACTTGCCGCCGTGAGCCATCCGGAGGACGTCCAGCGCCTCGTCGAGCTGCTCGACGGTGAGCTTGCCGGCGTCCACGAGCCCGCGTTCCAGCACGACCTCGCGGATCGTCTTGAACTCCTTGAGCGCCTGCTTCGCGACCGCGGCGGCTTCTTCGTAGCCGATGTAGGAATTGAGCGGCGTCACGATCGACGGCGACCCCTCGGCGAACTCCCGCGCGCGCTCGACGTTGGCCGTCACCCCGGCGAACACCTTGTCCGCGAGCAGCCGCGACACCGCGGCGATCAGGCGCGCCGACTCCAGCACGTTGCGCGCGATGACCGGCAGGTTCACGTTGAGCTGGAAGTTGCCGGCCGCGCCGGCGAAGGCGACGGCCGCGTCGTTGCCGATGACCTGGGCGACGACCTGCAGCGTGGCCTCCGGGATGACCGGGTTGACCTTGCCGGGCATGATCGACGAGCCCGGCTGCAGGTCCGGCAGCGCCAGCTCGCCGAGGCCGGTGCGCGGGCCGGAACCCAGCCATCGCAGGTCGTTCGCGATCTTGTTCAGCGACACCGCGACGGTCCGGAGGTGCCCGGAGGTCTCGACGACGCTGTCCTGCGTCGCCTGCGCCTCGAAGTGGTTGCGCGCCTCCGTCAGCGGCAGGCCGGTCACCGAAGCCAGCTCGGCCGACACCGCCGCGCCGAACCCGTCGGGCGCGTTCAGGCCGGAACCGACCGCGGTCCCGCCGATCGGCAGCTCGCCGAGCCTGCCGAGGCCCGACTGGAGCCGCTCGACACCGAAACGGACCTGCGCGGCCCAGGCGCCGGCCTCCTGGCCAAGCGTGATCGGCACCGCGTCCATCAGATGCGTGCGGCCGGACTTCACGACTTCGGCCCAGTCCGCGGCGCGCTCCTCGATGGCCGCGGCGAGGTAGTTCAGCGATGGCACGACATCGGCGAGCACGGCTTCGGTCGCGGCGACGTGGATCGTGGTCGGGAAGGTGTCGTTCGACGACTGTGACGCGTTGACGTGGTCGTTCGGGTGCACCTCCTTGCCGAGTGCGCGGGTCGCGAGCGTCGCGATGACCTCGTTGGCGTTCATGTTCGACGACGTGCCGGAACCGGTCTGGAACACGTCGATCGGGAAATGTGCGTCGTGCTCGCCAGCGGCGACCTCATCGGCGGCGGTCGCGATCGCCTCGGCGATATCCGCGTCCAGCACGCCGAGTTTCGCGTTCACCCTGGCGGCGGCGGCCTTCAGCAGGCCGAGCGCGCGGATCTGCGCGCGCTCCAGGCCACGCCCGGAAATCGGGAAGTTTTCGACGGCCCGCTGGGTCTGCGCGCGGTAGAGGGCATCGACGGGCACCCGGACTTCGCCCATCGTGTCGTGCTCGATCCGGTATTCCTGTTCAGCCATATGCCAAGTCTCGCGCAGGATCGGGCTCGTCGCTTCGTGGCCTTGCGCACGTAGGTTCAGCGATAGGATTGCCGTGTTCTCGATCACTGCCACCCACCACTGGCGGAAGGGCGAGCCCATGAGCGGGCCCACTGGGGAGTCAACGTTCGACATCGTGATCATCGGCGCCGGGCCGACGGGCCTGTTCGCGGCCTACTACGCGGGATTTCGCGGGCTGTCGACGGCCATCGTCGATTCGCTGCCCGAAGCGGGTGGCCAGATCACGGCCATGTATCCGGAAAAGATGATCTACGACGTGGGCGGATTCCCCGCGGTGCGCGGACGCGACCTGGTGAAAGGGCTCGTCGACCAAGCGGCGCCGTGGAAGCCGACGTACCTGCTGGGGCGCAAGGCCGAAACGCTGAGGCAGGCCGAGGGCGGGCTCGATGTCACGCTGGACGACGGCCATGTCCTGCGTGCCGGCTCGGTGCTGATCACCGCGGGCATCGGCGAGTTCACGCCGCGTCCGCTGCCCGCCGGCGACGGCTGGCTCGGCCGCGGGATGGTCCACTTCGTGCCGTCGTTCGACGCCCACGCGGGGCACCATGTTGTGGTCGTCGGAGGTGGCGATTCGGCGTTCGACTGGGTGCTCGCGCTGCACCCGGTGGCGGCCAGCGTCACGCTGGTGCACCGCCGGGCGAAGTTCCGCGCGGCCGAGTCGATCGTCCGCGAGGCCCGTGACCTCGGCGTCCGCATCATCACCGACGCGGAGGTCACGGAGTTTCGCGACAACGGGGACGGGCTGGCGGAGATCGAAGTCGAGGTCAGGGGCGGTGAGCGGGTCGTGCTGCCCGCGCAGTCCGTCGTCGCGGCGCTCGGGTTCACCGCGGATCTGGGGCCGATCGAGAGCTGGGGCCTGGAGATCGACCACCGTTCGATCTCCGTCGACTCGACGATGGCGACCGCCCGCGAGCGCGTCTACGCGGCAGGCGATGTCGCCGCGTACCCCGGCAAGGTCAAGCTCATCGCGACCGGTTTCGGGGAGGCCGCGACCGCCGTCAACAACATCGCCGTCATGCTCGACCCCGACGCCCACCTCTTCCCCGGCCACTCCTCCAACGTCGAATAACCCGCGCTAGGGGACCGGCGTCGGTGAAGGAGGAGGAGTCGGTTCGGGCGTGGGCGTGGGCGTGGGCGTAGGTGTGGGTTGTTCCGGGGCGGGCGGCGGTGTGATGGTGCTGGTGATCCAGGACGTGTAGGCGGGGACGGAAGTGTAGATCGACGGGGCAGTCGCGCACGTCACGTCGCCGTTGCCCGGCCTGCTGGTGACACCCAGCAGCACCCACTTCTCGTCCACCTTGGCGATCTGGGGGCCACCCGAGTCGCCGTAGCAGGAGCCCGCGTTGTGAGGGCTTTCCGTGCACAGCTCCAGCGCGCCGTCGAACGCCGCTGTGCACCGGCTGCCGTCGACGATCTGCGTGTCCAGCTGCTGCAACATGGGCGAGATCGGGCCGCAGCCCTGCCCTGGGCAGGTCTGTCCCCAGCCGAGCAGGCGCGTGACCGTGCCGGGCGTGGTGACCGTGCCGAGTCCGATCGGCGCGGCAATCCTCTCCGGGGCGGCCAGCTTGACCAGCGCGATGTCGCCGCCGGCGCCCGCCGGGTTGTAGTCCGGGCTCACCACGACCTCCGTGGGCTGCGCGACTTCACCGCCCTCGTCGCTCTGGTTGGTGTCGATCCGCGCGCTGATCACGGCCGGGTTCTTGCCCTTGACGCAGTGCGCGGCGGTCAGCACCCACTCGGGCGTGATGAGTGAACCGGCGCAGAACAGCTTCCCGGTGGCGCCGTGCAGCGAGACGATGAACGGGTACGCCTGATCGGCGGCACCACCGCCGACGATCGGCGGCATCGACGCGGACGCCGGTGCGGCCACCACCCCTAAGGCCGCGACGACAGCCACCAGCACCGAGAGACCACGCTTCTTGAACAAGACTCTCCTCATTGCCCGCCCGCTGAACCCGCGCTCAGCCGCCCCTAAGGAAGCGGCGGAACGACGTCGTCGGTCGGCTCGTCCAGGACGCCGTCGAAATCGATGGAAGCGTAGGCACGCAGCTTCGCGAGCCGGTGATAACCGTCGATCATCCGAACGGTGCCGGACTTCGACCGCATGACGATGGACTGCGTGGTGGCGCCGCCCGCGCGGAAATGCACGCCGCGCAGCAGGTCGCCGTCGGTGACGCCGGTGGCGCAGAAGAACACGTTGTCGCCTTGGACGAGGTCGTCGGTGCCGAGGATGCGGTCCAGATCGTGCCCGGCGGCCAGCGCCTTCTCCCGCTCGGCGTCGTCCTTCGGCCACAACCGGCCCTGCAGCTCGCCGCCGAGGCACTTCATCGCGGCGGCCGCGATGATGCCTTCGGGCGTGCCGCCGATGCCGATCAGCATGTCGACGCCGGTGCTCGGGCGGGCCGTGGCGATGGCGCCGGCGACGTCACCGTCGGAGATGAAGCGGACGCGGGCGCCGGCGTCCCGGATCTCCTGGATGATCTTTTGGTGCCGAGGCCGGTCCAGCACACAAACCACGACGTCGGAAACGCCGCTGTGCTTGGCCTTCGCGACCCGGCGGATGTTCTCCGCGATCGGCGCGGCCAGGTCGACGAGCCCGGCGGCTTCGGGGCCGACGGCGAGCTTTTCCATGTAGAACACCGCGGACGGGTCGAACATCGCGCCGCGCTCGGCGACGGCGAGCACCGCCAGCGCGTTCGGCATGCCCTTGGCCATCAGGGTGGTTCCGTCGACCGGGTCGACAGCGACATCGCAATCCGGCCCGTCGCCGTTGCCGACCTCTTCGCCGTTGAACAGCATGGGCGCTTCGTCCTTCTCGCCCTCACCGATCACCACTACGCCCCGCATCGAGACGGTGGCGACCAACTGCCGCATCGCGTCGACGGCGGCGCCGTCACCGGCGAGCTTGTCCCCCCTGCCGACCCAGCGGCCGGCGGCCATCGCGCCCGCTTCGGTGACGCGCACAAGCTCCATCGCAAGGTTGCGATCGGGAGCTTCGCGTCTGCGAGGGGTGCTCGTGGGCTCACTGGCGCTGGACATGCTGCCTCCGGGTCAACGGCGAACGGCGGGAAACCAGTGTCTCAGATGAGCAGCTCACCTGACGGGTGCGACCTGCATGGCGAAGGTCACTGGGAGTTGCCGTCCGCGTCCTCCACCGAGGCCAGGGCCGTCTCGATGCGCTCGCGGGCACCCTCGAGATGGTGCTCACAGACCTTGGCGAGTTTCTCGCCCTTCTCCCAGAGCGCCAGCGACTGCTCGAGTGACAGCCCGCCTGCTTCGAGCTCGCGGACGACCTCGACGAGCTGGTCGCGGGCCTGTTCGTAGCCGAGTTCGGGGGCGTTTTCAGTAGTGCTCACGGCGTCGAAGTCTCCACTCTGGTTGCCGCGCAGACTACCGCGCTGGCCATGGCGTGGTCATATCCGACGAACGCGCGCGCGAACTCCTGGCCGTCACCGTCGGCGATCGCGTCTTCGATATGCGACTGGGCGCGAGCTATCCGGCCGCGATGGCGGGCGCCTTCGGCAGACCACCAGCGGGTGCCGACCTGCTCCGAGGTCGCCTCGGAAAGCTGCCGCAGCCGCGGGCCGAGGCCCCAGCGCCCGGCCGTGGCGCAACCGGCGAGCAACGAGGTCCAGCATTCGCCGGCCGCGATCTCCGCCTTGACGGCCTTCCCCAGCACACATTCGGCCTTTGCCCGCGTCGCCGCGTCCATCGTGAGCGGCAGGAACAGCGGCGTCTGCACCTTTACCGCCCTTCCGCCGAATCTCCGGGCGTGACGACCGCGTTGACCGCGCCGTCGGCCACCCGCACTCGCAAGGCGGCACCTTCCACGAGTTCGGAGACCGACCGGAGTACCTGAAGGTTGCCTTCGGCGTCAGAAAACTGCACGACCGCGTAGCCGCGGGTCATCGTCGCGGCGGGACCGAGCGCGCTCAGCCGGGCTTTCGCGGACGCGATGGCAGCCTGCTCGCGGGCAAGCGCGGTGAGCACGCAGCGCCGGGCGCGCTCCCGGTGCAGGTTCACCTCGTCGAGGCGGCGGTCGATCGGGCCGAGCGGGTCCGCGAGCGCCGGGCGGCTGCGCAGCTGGTTCAGCAGCCGGGTCTGGGTGTCGACCCATCCGTGCAGCGCGCGGCGGCCGCGGTCACGCATCTGCCGGACGCGCTGGGCTTCTTCCTTGACGTCCGGCACGATCCGCTTGCTCGCGTCCGTCGGCGTCGAACAGCGCAGATCCGCGACGTGGTCCAGCAGCGGGGTGTCCGGCTCGTGGCCGATCGCGCTGACGATCGGCGTCCGCGCCAGCGAAACCGCACGGCACAACGCTTCATCGGAGAACGGGAGCAGGTCCTCGACGCTGCCGCCGCCACGGGCGAACACGATGACTTCGACTTCCGGATCGGCGTCGAGAATGGCGAGGGCCTTGAGCATCTGCGGGACGGACTGCGGGCCCTGGACAGCGGTGTTGATCACCTTGAAAGCCACATGTGGCCAGCGTGCCTGCGCGTTGACCAGCACGTCACGCTCCGCCGCCGACGCACGGCCGGTGATCAGGCCGATTCCCTTGGGCAGGAACGGAAGCTTGCGTTTGCGCTCGGGCGCGAACAGGCCTTCGGCGGCGAGCAGCTTGCGCAGCCGCTCGATCCTGGCGAGCAGCTCACCAATGCCCACCGCACGGATTTCGCTGGCACGCAGGCTCAATTGGCCACGGCCCATGAAGAACGTCGGCTTCGCGTGCACGACAACACTCGCGCCTTCGCGAAGCGGCGGCTCGATGTCGCGGAATACCCGCATCGCGCAGGTCACCGACATCGAGACGTCCGCCGACGGATCCCGCAGAGTCAGGAACGCCGTCTGGGTGCCCGGCCTGGCGGAGATCTGGGTCAGCTGCCCCTCGACCCAGACCACGCCGAGGCGGTGGATCCAGTCGGAGATCTTCCGCGCGACCGTGCGCACCGGCCACGGGTTGTCGGCGCTGCTCGATTCACGAACGAATGATTCCGTGGCCGGCTCGCCGCTCACCGGCCGGTCGAGTCTTCGTCGGGCGCGGTCTTGTTCACATTGCCGATCCGGCGCGCGAGCATGCCGACGAACGACGGCCTGTCGGCGTTCGCACGTTCGTAGGTGAGGAGTTCTTCCAGCTCCGTCAACGAGAATCGGCGCAGGCGGGCGCGCAGCTGGGGGAGGGTGAGCTCGTCGTAGTTCACGACACCGGCCGGACTGGCAGTCACCGGCGCGTCGAACTCGCCCTCGATATGCGGAGTGGCGAGCGCGCGCTCCTCCTCGGCCCACGGATCGGTCTCGGGTCCGGCCGCCGCGAACGCGGGCCGGTGGCCGTTGGTTTCGTTGCGGGGCAACGAAATCTCGGTTTTGATCGCGGTGACGCCGTCGAACCCGGACTCGGCAGGCAGATCGGGTTCGACGTCTTCGTCGAAGGTCGCCCAGCTCGGGGTGTCCTCGACCGGACGCAACGACGACAGCGCGCCGTCGCCCTTGATCGCGAGTTCGGTGACGTGCTGCTGCACTCGCATCGAGAGTTGGAGAACCTGGCTGACAACGGTCACCGGCAGTTCGGTGAGCTGCTTCGGCAGTTCGCGAACCCGCTCGGCGGTGGATACGGCGAGGCCCGCGGCGACCCTGAGCGGGAGCGGGAGTGGCTTCATGCCTACAGCCTGCCGTACTCGGGCCATCCTGCCCAACCGAATGGGTGTGTCGGCTGTGGAGACGTGACTGCCCGCACAGGAGGGGCCCCCGTACCCTTGGGGCATGAGTGCAGCGAGTCCCGGAATCGAGCCCGCAGGCACGCCGTCCATCGAACATGGTGGCGCGCCGTCGAACGGCAAGCGCGTGCTGCTCGCGAAGCCACGCGGTTACTGCGCCGGCGTCGACCGCGCCGTGATCGCCGTCGAAAAGGCCCTTGAACTGTATGGCCCGCCGGTTTACGTGCGCAAGGAAATCGTGCACAACAGGCACGTCGTCGAGACGCTGCGTGACCGCGGCGTCATCTTCGTCGACGAGACCTCCGAGGTGCCCGAAGGTGAGCTGGTGGTCTTCTCGGCGCACGGGGTGTCCCCGGCCGTCCACGCCGAAGCCGCCGAGCGCAACCTCCGCACGATCGATGCGACCTGCCCACTGGTGACCAAGGTTCACAAAGAGGTCAACAGGTTCGCCAAGGACGACTACGACATCCTCCTGATCGGCCACGAAGGCCATGAGGAGGTCGAAGGCACCGCGGGCGAGGCCCCCGACCACGTACAGCTGGTGGACACCGCGGCCGATGTCGACAAGGCGATCGTGCGCGACTCGTCGAAGGTCATCTGGCTGTCCCAGACCACCCTGAGCGTCGACGAGACGATGGAACGCGTCGACCAGCTCCGCGAGCGTTTCCCCGACTTGGCGGACCCGCCCAGCGACGACATCTGCTACGCCACGACGAACCGCCAGGTGGCGGTCAAGGCGATGGCCGCGGAGTGCGACCTCGTGATCGTGGTGGGTTCGCAGAACTCGTCGAACTCGAAGCGGCTGGTCGAGGTGGCGCTGAAGGCCGGTGCGCGTGATTCGCACCTGGTGGACTTCGCGCACGAGGTCGACGAGGCGTGGCTGGAAGGCGTCACGACGGTCGGTGTGACGAGTGGTGCATCGGTGCCGGACACGCTGGTCATGGACGTGTTGTCGTGGCTGGCCGAGCGCGGCTGGGGCAACGTCGACGAGGTCACCACGGCGAACGAGAAGATCACCTTCGCGCTGCCGCACGAGCTGAAGAAGGTCGGCAAGAGGGCCGAATAGCCGCTGAGCTACCGCGACTCTCCTTCGCCAGACAGCGGCATCAAGGGACCTTTACTACCGCGAAACGGCAGTAAAGGTCCCTTGATGCCGCTTTGGGTGGGCTAGGTCTCGTCCCAGGGGCGGCTGCGGGGCGGCGGGGTTTCGCCGCGGCGGCCACCGGGGGCGCGACGCGGGCCCTCGCCGCTGCGGCGGGGTTCGTCCGGCCGGGGAGCGCGGCGGGCCCGCGGCTCGCCTTCGCGTGGCTCGGGGCGTCGACGAGGCGGGTTGCCCTCTTCGTCGCGGGGACGCGGCTGCCGGGGACGCCGTGCGTCGGGGTCTTCGGGCCGCCGTCTGGGTGCGGCGGGGTCGCGGTCACCACGAGGCCTGCGCTCGCCGTCTTCGGGAGCGGGACGGGTCCGGCGGGCCGGGGCGCCCTGCGTGCCGGACTCGGCGGGCGGACGTCGTCGCGGTGGCGGCTGGCCGTCGGCCGGAAGTCGCTGCCGTCCGGTGCGGGAGCCGTCGCCTGCTGAAGGGCGCTCGTCCACCGGGCGCTTGGGTGCCGCTTTGTCCGAGGAGGGCTTCTTGTTCGACTTGATCTTCACCAGGCGGTTCGGGTCACGCTCGCGATAGATCCGGAAGAAGCCGATCAACACCGTGGCACCGGTGGCGATGGCCATCATCGGGAATCCGTCGATGAGCGGCTGACCCACCTTGAGGAGCGTGCCCAGCGTGTCGGTGCCGCCCGGCGCTCCGGACGCGAAAAACACGACCCCGGGCACCGTCACCGCCAGCACCAGAGGTGGTTGAACCATGGGGCCGAACAGTCCCTGCCGCTGGACCCAGCCCACCGCGAGGATCGCTCCACCGCAGTAAAAGGCCTGGAACAGCAGCGTGAGGCGGCCTTGGAGCTTCAGGTCGACGAACGCACCGAGTATCGCCAGGCCGAAGCCGAGCAGCACGGCACCCCACCAGGGCAAACCCCGCTTGGTGCCGACAATGGGAAGCTCGTCCCATGGCACGGGGATTTCGTCTGCATCAGGATCGCTTTGGCGATCGCGAATCGCGGTCACAAGATGACACGGTATCCGGTTCTTTGCCGGTGGCGGCTACCACTCCGTATCCGGGGTCAATCTGGTACCGGTGATCGTGAGTTCGGCCACTGGTTTCGCGGCCGCTCCACGCACTGTTTCAGCTGCTCATGATCGTTCTCCGACCCTCAGCCCGCGGCCAATTCGTCTCCCTTCCTGATTTCCGTGACCGGGGAGGGAGCCGCGGCCGCGTCGGTCAGCGGCGCGACGGCCGCCCGGAAGTTCTCCAGCGCGTCCAGCTCACGGCGCCGAGCGGACAGGAAACGCTGGAGGTGTGTGCTCGACAGGTTCAGCGCGTCGATCGCACCACCCGCGGCCCGGTGCGCCTGGCCCGCCCCCGCGCGCACCTGCTCGACGTCTTCGAGCAACGCCCTGTCGCTCGCCGCGAACAGCGCCGCCGATGCCAGCACGGCGAAGCCCGTCGGCCCGCAGACGAAAACCCGCCTGTCGAGCATCCACCGCAGCAGCTCCGGATCGGTGTCCATCGCCGCCACCACGGCCGCGTCGGACGGGACGAACATGATCGTCCCGTAGATCGCGTCCGCCCACCGCTGGTAGCCCTTTCCCGCCAGCTCGGCCGCCCGCGAACGCATGTTCCGCACGTGGACCCGCAGCGCGTCGAGCCGCTCGTCGGGATTGTCCGTCTCGATCGCTTCGGCCCAGGTCGCCATGCTCGCCTTGGCGTCCACCGGGACACTCCGGCCGCCCCCGACGTGCAGCACCATGTCCGGTTTGACGCTGCCACCCCCGGCGATGTCCGTCTGCAGCGTGAAGTGCAGCTCCTCACGCAATCCCAGCGCACGGGCCGTCTCGAGCAGTACCTGTTCGCCCAGCTCGCCGCGCCCGCTGATCGAGGCGAACGCGACCTCGTACCGGCGCAGTGAGGTCTGCTGCTCGTTGACCCGCGAGCGTTCGACGTCGACCTGCCGCGCGGCCGCATCGGCCCGCCGCATGCTGTCGCCGTAGAGCCGCCACAGCAGCGCCACCGCCACGCCCAGCAGCACCGCCACCACGACAGCCGCCGTGGTGATCACCGTCGAGTCCACCTGCAACATTCCCCTCTGTATCCGACCAGACACGCATCATGGCGCACCCCACCGACAAAAACGGACCCCCGCCCCCGCCACGCGGTCCCCTGGTCCGCAAAGCCGGTCACCGTCCGCGCCGCAACAAACCCAGCCACGCGGCCCCTGGTCCGTAATGCCGGTCACCACGACTTTCAGGCCGGCCACGGCCGGAAAGTCTTCACCGCGCGCGCTCGCCGAAGGCCAGGTTTGCGGGAGCAGGGCGCCCCCGGCACAGTCGTTCCATACCCCCGATATCACGCCCTGGTCACGCAAACCTGATGGCGCGCCGCCAATAAACACAGGCTTCTAGCCGTACCTCCCGCCCCAGCCACCAAAGCCGTGCCTCAGGACCAGCCCCGAGGCACAGGGGCCGGAAGGTACGGCTCAAAGCTGGTTGGTCACGGTCAGAGGCACGGTTAGAAGCCTGTGTTTATTGGCAGGCGCGCCATCGAGTTCGCGTGACCAGGGCGTGACATTTGGAGGTTACTTGCGCCCAGCCCGGGGGTGCCCTGCTCCCGCGAACCCGGCCTTCGGCGAGCGCGCGCGGGTGAAGACTTCCGGCCGTGGCCGGCCGTAAGTCGCCGTGGCTGGGTCTAGAGATGAAGGCCCGCGTGGCTGAGTTTGGAGACCTGCACACCGGCAAATCAACACGCCGGGCCACCCTCCCCGGTTCTGACGGAGTTGCCGCCTACCTTGGTCGCGTGAGACTTCTCCACACGTCCGACTGGCATATCGGCCGCGCGTTCCACGGCGCCGATCTGCTCGCCGAGCAGGAAGCGGTGCTCGGCCATCTCGCGGACCTCGTGGTCAGCGAGCGGGTGGACGTCGTGCTCGTGTCGGGTGACATCTACGACCGCGCGGTGCCGTCCGCGGAGGCCGTGCGGGTGGCCACAAGCGCGCTCAGCAGGCTTAGGCGCGCCGGGGCGCAACTGGTGATCACCCCGGGAAATCACGACTCAGCGGCCCGCCTGGGGGCGTTCGCCGAGTTCGCCACGGCCGGTGGGCTGCACCTCAAGACCACGATCGCCGGGCTGCACGAGCCGGTCCTGCTGGCCGACGAGCACGGCCCGGTGGCGCTCTACGGCATCCCGTATCTCGAACCGGAGTCCGCGCGGCACACGCTGCGCGTCCCGGACGCCAAGGGACACACCGGCGTGCTGACCGAGGCCATGCGCCGCGTCCGCGAGGATCTGCTGCTCAGGGCCGCCGGGACGCGGTCGGTCGTGCTCGCGCACGCCTTCGTCACCGGCGGCGCGGGAAGCGATTCCGAGCGGACGATCGCGGTGGGCGGCGTCGAGCAGGTTCCCGGCGCTGTGTTCGACGGCGTGGACTATGTCGCACTCGGGCATCTGCACGGTCCGCAGACCCTCGCCGAGCATCTCCGCTACTCGGGCAGCCCGATGGCGTACTCGTTTTCCGAGACAGCGCAACGGAAATCGGTCTGGCTCGTCGATCTCGACGCCGACGGCCTCGCGGCGGTCCACCGCCACGAGCTCCCGGTGCCGAGGGAGCTCGCGACGATCAGCGGCCAGCTGGAGGAACTGCTGGCGGCGCCCGAATTCGAAGACGTCGTCGATTGCTATCTTTCGGTCACCCTGACCGATCAGGTTCGCCCGGTCGATGCCATGCGCAGGCTGCGCGAGCGGTTCAAGTACGCGGTCCACCTCGATTGGGTGCCCGAAGGCGGCCACGCTACCGGCGCGCTGCGCTACGCCGAGAAGGTGCGCGGACGGTCCGATGCCGAGATCGCCGGCAACTTCCTGAGCGACTGCCGTGGCGCGCCACCGAACGAGCGCGAAGAGGGCTTGTTCCAGCGTGCGCTGGAATCCGCCGGGCGCTGGGAAGCGGCCGGTCGCGGGGAAAAATGAGACTGCACAAGCTGGAGGTCGCCGCCTTCGGGCCGTATGTCCGGCGCGAGATCGTCGACTTCGACGTGCTCGGCGCGGACGGCCTCTTCCTGCTCCACGGCGATACCGGCGCCGGCAAGACAACGTTGCTGGACGCGATCGCGTTCGCGTTGTTCGGCGTGGTTCCTGGCGCGCGCGGCGAGGTCAAACGCTTGCGGTGCGAGCAGGCCGAGCCGGACGACGTCACCGAGGTCGTGCTGGAGCTGACCGTGCAGGGGCATCGGCTTCGGATCGTGCGCAACCCCGAGTACCAGCGCCCGAAGCGCCGTGGAGAGGGCACGACGACCCAGCAGGCGAAGGCGTCGCTCAGCTGGACAGGACAGGCCCCGGACGGCCAGCCACAAGAAGGCGTGACGCGGATCGACGAGGTCGCGCGCACGGTCGAGCGGCTGCTGGGGATGACGGCCGACCAGTTCTTCCAGGTCGTTTTGCTGCCACAGGGCGAATTCGCGCGATTCCTGCGTGCCGACACGACAGAACGCGAGAAGCTGCTGGAGCGGCTTTTCGGCACCGGCCGGTTCGGGACCATCGAGCGTTGGTTCGCCGATCTGCGTACCGAGCGGTTCCGCGAGCTTCAGGAACAGACGCAGGTCGTCCGCGAGTGGGTGGCGCGGTTCGCGCAGGTGGCCAAGACCGAAGCGCCCGAGGAAGAGCAGTCGGAATGGGTGTCGACGGTCCTGCGCGAGGCCACCGCTGAAGTAGCCGTTGCCGAGGTGACCGAACGAGAAGCGCGCGGAATCCGGGAGCGTGCCGAGGCCGCACTGCAGGAGAATCTCGCGGCCGCTGAGCGTATCCGCCGGGTGCGGACCGCTCACCTCAAGCTGGCCGAACTGGCGGAACAGGCTGAGCAACGTTCGCTGTGGGCCAACGAAATCGCCGATGCCAAGCGGGCGGCCGGAGTTATCGAGGCGGCCACGGTGTTCGATCGGCTGGACGCGTTGCTGACTGACGCCGAACGCCATGAGGCCGGGCGGGTTCGCGAGCTTGTCGCGACCGGGCATGAAAGCACCGACGCTGGAGTCGCCGAGCTGCGAAGCGAAGCTGGTCTGCTGCGCGAAGAAGCGGGCGCGCTCGCCGGGCTGGTCGCGGAGGCCGAGCAGCAGCGGCGCGATCGTCGGCGTCAGGTGGACCTCGGCAAGGCGGCCGGCGTCGCTGCCGGGCAGGTCACGGTCATCGGCGAGAAGCTTTCGACGGTCCCGGAACGGGTTCGTGAGCTGCGGGAGAAGCTGGGCGCCGCGATCGAGGCCGAGGGCAAGCTCGAAGGCGTGCGTGCGCGAGCCGCCGAACTCGCCGTGGCGGTGCGCGACGCGGAGATGATCCCCGGTGCCGAGCGGGCCGTCGACAAGGCCGATGCCGCTCTGCGCAAGGCGATCGACGAGCATCAGCTGGCTCGTCAGCACCGGCTCGATCTACGGGAGCGCCGTCTCAACGGGATGGCCGCCGAGCTGGCTGCAGAGTTGGCCGACGGTTCGGCGTGTCCGGTTTGTGGCTCCGTGGAGCATCCCGCGCCTGCTGAGCCTGTCGACGGTTCCGTCGACGAGACGCAGGAGCGCGCCGCGGAGGATACCGAGCAGCGGCTTGATCTTCGGCGCCAGAAGCTGATCACGGCCAAGCACGAAGTCGAGACGAAGCTGGCCGGGTTGCTGGAGCGGCTCGGCGCGCGCACGCGGGAAACGCTCGCCGCGGAGTCGGCCGAGGTAGGCGGGCAGCTCGACATGCTGTCCGGTCTCGTGGCGAGGAAAACGGCTATCGAGTCGGCGATCTCGTCGGCCGAGTCGGACGTCGCGAGCCTGACCAGGGAACGTCAGGATGCCGAAAAGGCCGTGACCACAGCGGAAACGGAAGGCCGCGAGCTCGCGAAGCTGGTGCTTGAACGTGAGCAGCGGCTGGAGGCGGCACGCGGTGAGTACCCGGATGTCGCTGCCCGGCGCGCGCATCTTGTCGGCGTGGTCACCGCGCTGGACGCGTTGGCCGAGGCGAGGACGGCGCGAACGACTGCGCAGGCCAGGCTCGACGAGCAGCGCGCTGTCGTCGAGGAAGCGTTGCGGCACAACGAGTTCGCGACGGTCGAGCTGGCGCGGGCGGCGGCGCGGGCGCAGGATCGTGTGGCGCAGCTGGAACAACAGCTGTCCGCCGCGCAGGTCGACGAAGCGAAGGCCCAGTCGGCGCTGAGCGAGCCGGAGCTGTTCGGCGTTTCGCCGGACGACGTCGTCGACGTGGAAACGGCTAAGCAGGCCGCGAAAGAGGCGCGTACGCAGGCGGAGGCCGCGCTGGTCGCTGTCCGTGGCGCCTCGGAACGAGCTCGGGACCTGCATACCTTGGCGGAGCGGATGGGTTCGGCGATGGCCGAACTCGCACCCGTCGAAGGGGCGTACGCGGAGCTGAAGGCGCTCTCCGAGGTCGTCAATGGGCGTGGGCAGAACTCGCGGAAGATGTCGCTGCGGTCCTACGTTTTGGCTGCCAGACTGGAAGAAGTCGCGCTGGCCGCGACATCCAGGCTGCGGACGATGAGCCAGGGGCGCTATTTGTTCGTACACTCCGACGCCGCCGGCGCCCGTGGAATGCGGGGCGGGCTGGGCATCGACGTCCTCGATGACTACTCCGGCACCGTGCGACCCGCGAAGACACTTTCGGGTGGTGAATCGTTCCTGGCTTCGTTGGCGTTGGCGCTCGGGCTCGCGGACGTCGTCGCGGCCGAGACCGGTGGAGCGCTGCTGGACACGCTGTTCATCGACGAGGGTTTCGGCACACTGGACGCCGAAACCCTCGACATCGTGATGAACATCCTCGACGAACTCCGCGCCGGTGGGCGGGTCGTCGGGTTGGTGTCGCACGTCGAAGAACTCCGTCAGCGGATCCCGACACGCCTGCGTGTCCGCAAGTCGCGCAGCGGCTCCACCCTGGAAGTCCAAGCAGGCTAGACGGCTTCGTGGTCGAGTAGCCAGCGCTTGGCGTCGGTGCCCCAACGGAAGCCGCCGAGTGCGCCGCCGGTGCGGACCACGCGGTGACACGGCACGAACAGCGCCGCCGCGTTCTTCGCGCAAGCCCCGGCTGCCGCACGCACGGCGGCAGGGTTTCCGGCGAGCGTGGCATAAGCGGCATAGCTGACCGGCTGGCCGGGCTTCACCGTCCGTAGCGCTTCCCAAGCGCGCTCACGGAACTCGCCGGACTTCTGACGCACGACGATGTCGTCCACCGCGCCGATTTCCCCGGCGTGATAGCGCCGGACAGCATCGCTCACCGCGCCGAGATCCCGCTTCTCCGTCAGCTCCGAAGGTGCGAGCGAAGGCGCGATCAACGTTGTCAGTTCGGTCACTTCGCCGGTCCAGCCGGACGCCAGCACGGCCCCGTCTTCCGCCACGACAGCGGTGAACGGCCCGATCGGAGTGTCTATAGTAGACCAATTGGCGGTGCTCATTTAGTACAGCTCCTTGGTTTCAGTGAAAGGTACATGCCTGCGTAGGAGCGCCACGGCCGCCAGGCCTTGGCGCGTTCATCGAGATCGGAGATGCCGAGCTTGGCCGCGTTCTCGCGTAAGACGGGATCGTCGAGCAAAACGTCCGGCATGCCGAGGACTCGCATCAGGACGGAGTCCGCGTCGACGCCGGGCAGCGTCAGCAGTTCGGCCCGGAGCTCGTCAGGATCGCGGCCGACGTGGATGTCGACCGTGCCGTCGGCCAGTGCGGTGGCGACCTCGACGATCGCCGGGTCAACCGAGTTCGTGGCCACTTGCGCGGCTGTGGGAAAAAGCGTGGTCAAGCTGCCATCGCACACCGGCAATCGCTCGCCCAGTGCCGCAGCCGATTCCCCGAGCAATCCTTGCAGCACCAGTTCGGGGCCGTCGACCGCACCCGGCACCCGGATCCCCGGCGCAGCGGCGACGAGTGGGCCGAGTTCGGGATCCGCACCGAGCACGCGTGCGACGGCTTCGGGGTCGGCGTCGAGGTCGAGCAGCCGCCGGACCCTGGCCACCGCGCTGCTCAGATCGCGCAGGTCGGTGAGCTGGAGCTCACAGCGGACGTGGTCATCCCTCGCGCTCAGCCGGACCGCGCCGGAGCCATGCGCGAGGAGCAGCGTGCGGCCGTACCCGTCGGGTGTGGCCTCCTCGATGCCGGGTATCGCCCGCTCGGCGAGGAACGTAAAGATCCCTGCGGCGTCGAACGGTGCCCGGAACGGCAGCCGGAGACTCAGCCGGGTGCCTGACGCCGGGATGTCGCTACGTCGTCGCGCGCTCTTGACACGGAGCTCGGACGGCGTGGTCGCGAACACCTCGCGGATCGTCTCGTTGAACTGCCGGATACTGGCGAAGCCGGCGGCGAACGCGACGTCCGTCAGGGGAAGCTCGGACATCTCGATCAGCAGCCGCGCGGAATGCGCCCGGTGCGCCCTGGCGAGCGCGAGCGGGCCGGCGCCGAGCTCGGCGGTGAGGACGCGCCCCAGTTGCCGCTCGGAGTACCCGAGCCGTTTCGCGAGTCCTGGCACGCCGTCGCGCTCGACGACGCCGTCGGAGATCAGCCGCATGGCGCGGGCGGCCAGGTCGGCTCGCACGTTCCATTCGGGTGAACCGGGCACGGCGTCGGGGAGGCAGCGCCGGCAGGCGCGGAATCCGCCTGCCTGCGCCGCCGCCGAAGTGGGGAAGAAACTCACGTTCTTGGACTTCGGTGTTTGCGCCGGGCAGGACGGGCGGCAGTAGATGCCGGTGGTCCGGACAGCCATGATGAACTGCCCGTCGAAGCGCGAGTCGCGCGACGTGACGGCGCGGTAACACCGCTCGGTGTCGCGCCACACGCTTCGGGTGGTTGGTTCGAGTGTGGCGGTCATGGATTCGATAATGCCACCAGGTCGCGGGCTTGACTGGCGGAAATCCGACACGGCGATCGGCGCTCGGAAGCCTGGCAGCGAACGGGCCGGCGAGGCGGCCACGTAGACTTTGCCGCCGTGAGTCTGACCCTCGGTATCGTCGGCCTGCCCAACGTCGGCAAGTCCACCCTGTTCAACGCGCTGACCCGGAACAACGTGCTCGCCGCGAACTACCCGTTCGCCACGATCGAGCCCAACACCGGCGTCGTCGCGATCCCCGATCCGCGCCTCGAACAGCTGGCGAAGGTGTTCGGTTCGGAGCGGCTCGTCCCGGCGGTCGTGTCCTTCGTGGACATCGCGGGCATCGTGAAGGGCGCGTCCGAGGGTGCCGGGCTCGGCAACAAGTTCCTCGCCAACATTCGCGAGGCCAACGCGATCTGCCAGGTCATTCGTGTGTTCGATGACCCCGACGTCATCCACGTCGACGGCCATATCGATCCGCTGGCCGACATCGAGACGATCAACACCGAGCTGATCCTCGCCGACCTGCAGACCCTCGAGAAGGCTGTCTGGCGGCTCGAGAAGGAAGCTCGCACCAAGAAGGAAGCGAAGCCCGCGCTCGAAGCCGCGCAGAAGGCGAAGGAAATCCTCGACGGCGGCCGCACGCTGTTCGCCGCGCAGAAGGAGGTCGACCTCGACCTGCTTCGTGAGCACAGCCTGCTGACCACGAAGCCGTTCCTCTACGTCTTCAACGCCGACGAAGCCATCCTCACCGATGAAGCCCGCCGCGAAGAGCTGGCCAAGATGGTCGCCCCCGCCGACGCGGTGTTCCTCGACGCGAAGGTGGAGCAGGAGCTGCTCGAACTCGACGACGAAGAGTCCGTCCGCGAGCTGCTGGAGTCCGTCGGCCAGCACGAACCGGGCCTGCACTCCTTGGCGCGCGCCGGTTTCCACACCCTCGGCCTGCAGACGTACCTGACCGCGGGCCCCAAGGAATCGCGGGCCTGGACCATCCAAAAGGGCGCCACGGCCCCGCAAGCCGCCGGCGTGATCCACACCGACTTCGAGCGCGGCTTCATCAAGGCGGAGGTCGTCTCGTTCGCGGACCTGATCGCCGCGGGTTCCATGGCCGCGGCGCGGGCCGCAGGCAAGGCTCGGATCGAAGGCAAGGACTACGTCATGGCCGATGGCGACGTCGTCGAGTTCAGGTTCAACGTCTAGACCTGGCTGCGTCCGGCCTTTCAGCAGGTGTGCCAGGCGGCGACGCACCCTGCTGTCAACTCACCGGAGCTTGTCCACAGCCTGGCCGAAGTACCGGGCGTATTGCTCATCCGACAGCTGGGCCTTGGGATAGCCACCGAATAGTCTCGGGCATGACGGCCTCGGCGCGAATAGCGACCGGAAGTCGCCCAGCTGCTGCCCTTTGCACGGCGTCGTCGATCGCCGGACGAGTGCCGAGGCTGGGGCCGTTTGACCTGGTGCTGTCCAGTCTCTCGCCTCAGGACGGGCTGGTGGCCTGCCCGCAGACTCGTCAGTGACGGTCCGCAACCGGATCTCCAGCGCAGCACTAACGAGAAGCGACAAAGATGGCCGACTCAGCGGTTGTTCCGGAAACGACATCGAACAGGTTTCGGCTGCTGGGGGGTTTCGCTCTGGCAATGCTGGCGGCGGTGTGTTTGGTGTTCTTCGCAGCGCCTGACGTGTTGGCGGAACTTCGCACGATCGTAGCGACGCAGGTTGCCAAGCCCGCACCGTGCGACTGGCGGACCGAGTACGTCCGGGGCACGGCTGGACAGCCGGGTGCCTGGTCGGTGCGGGCTTCTCCCTACGGTGTGGGTGGCCTGACCCAGTTGGAAACCGGGGAGGTGCGCGTCGACCCGGCCACGCTGTGCGCCGACCTGTCCAGCGTGATCATGCACGAAGCTCAACACGTGAAGCAGGGCATGCTCTACGGCGGCACTGTGGCCGCTGAGTCCGCGCTGGCTCAGTACGGCGGAATCGAGATCAATGCCGATTGTGCCGCGCGCTACCTGATGGGTTCCGGGTATTTCCCGGTCGGTGGGGACCAGTCTCCGTACACGCCCGGTCCCTGCGTGGGGGAACGGTTACGCGCTGGAGTCGCGACCGCCACCGGGCATCGGGTCTCCGACGGTGTCCTCGGCTAGGAAACGGAGTGGGTGATCGTGGTGCTATACAGTCCGGCCAGCGCGCCTGCCGGGATGGTGACGGAGATGGTCGGATTCCAGCTGGCCGTGTTGTTTCCGCTCACACCCGTGGCGACCTGAACCTGACCCGGTGCGGAGAGATGGTCGAGGTTGCCGCGGACAACGTTCGCAGTGCCGGTCACCGTCGCCTGCACGGTGGTGACGTAGCTGCTGGAGCCGGTGGCACTCACCTCGATGGTCTGGGGCCCCGAAAAGCTGGTCGCGCCGGCCGTGGCAGTCCATCCGGCGGTTCCTCCTCGAGTGTCGGTCACCTTGACCAGGCCGAGCTGGCCGCTGACCGATTGGGCGATCGCGCTCGCGGTCACGGAGCCGAGGCTCACCGGCCCCACCGGAACGGTGATGCTCAGAGCGCCGCCGCCGACCTCTGTGAAGGTGTTGGTGTCCAGCGTGACCGCGCCGTCGCGTGCCAGCGCGCGGCCATGGACGGCCGTGCCCGCGCCCACCGTGATCGACGTCGCCGCCAGGATCGTTCCACTGAGGGTGGACCCCGCGCCTAACGTCGCGCTGGAGCCGACCTGCCAGAAGACGTGGCTGGACTGGGCTCCTCCGATCAGGGCGATGTTGCTGGCCGCGGCGGTGATCAGGGTGCTCCCCATCTGAAAGATGAAGACCGCGTTCGGGTTGCTCTGGGCGTCGAGGGTGACCGTTCCCGTTATGCCGAAGGTTCCGGCGGCGGACTTGTACGCCCCCGGAGTTCTCGTTGTCCCGCCAAGTTCCTCGGCTACCGTCGTTGCCGTCGTTCGCCCGGCGGCATCGTTGTAGGCGGTCGCCAGATCGGCTTTGGCCTGAGCGGCCGCCGCGTCGGTGAGGTGCGTAATGCCATTCACGGCAGGAGATCCCGTAATCGAGGTACCGGGACTCAGCCCGAGATCACCGCTCAGTGTGGTGGCACCGGTGTTGGTGACCGTCGAACCGCCGAGCACCGAGTAGGTCTCGGCGGTACGCAGGTTCACCGTCGCCTCGACGGCGTATGCCCGGGACGGGACCGCCAGCAGGCCCACCAGCAGCAGCGCGGCGAGCGCCGCGACCGAGCTCCGTCGGAGGGGGCCGGGCCGTCCGGCGGCGCTCATCCGAACAGGATCGCCGTCCATCAGGTCGCTTGCTGAGCGGCCCGGAGGCGTTTTCGGTTGCGCAGAACGAGGACCACAGCGGCGATCACCAAGGCCATCAGCAAAGCCAGAACGCTGATCAGGACCCAGGGAAAGTCCTTCTCCGGTGCGACCGGTACCACCGGGGCGGCGGCGCCGGGGTCGGGAGGGAACTGGAT
Organism: Actinomycetota bacterium; assembly: GCA_032230695.1. GTDB lineage: Bacteria > Actinomycetota > Actinomycetes > Mycobacteriales > Pseudonocardiaceae > Amycolatopsis. The sequence goes on from JAVXWP010000136.1 coordinate 80,398, forward strand.
GCGCGCCTGGGCGTTCTTCTCGAGCAGCCCACTCTTCAGCGTGAGGTCGGCGTTCCACGGCCCGTCCGGGAGTTGCCGGTCCAGCGAGATCGTCACCGTCGTGATCTGCCCGGGTGCCAGCGTGCTCCCGAGCTGCGCGGGAAATGGACCCGCGCTGAGCGACCCTGGCCCGTCGGACAGCGACAGCGTGCCGGACACGTCGAGCGCACGGCCGCCGGTGTTGTGGACCTGAGCGGTCACCACCGGGTGACGGTCGGGGGCCCGCAGCGCGGTAAGGGAGTCGACCGTGAAGTTGGACGCCGGGGGGTTACCAGGACCCACCGACAGATACATCCGAATGCCGACCCGGTTGACCAGGTTGATCCCCGAACCGGGGGGAGCGCTGATTTCGGCCCAGATGGCCGCGTACTGCTCACCTGGGGCCGCGTCCGCTGGCACCCTGACTGTCACGGTGACCGGCGCCTTGGCCCCAGGGGCGAGGTCGACCGTGTCCTGGGCAAGCGTCGTCCATGAGGAAAGTTCGTTGACGCTGTGCCCGGCGGCGCCGACGAACGACCCATCGGTGATGGTGGCGGCGGCCGGATACACGGCGGCGCGCATTGGGGCGGACGTGGTGTTGGATACCTCGATCCGGCGGTGGATGGCTGACCCCGGCTTCAGGTGATCCACGATGTACTGCCGGGCACGAGGATCGTCACGTGTGGCGACGGGCGCCTCCATCAAGCGCACGCCCACGCCTCCCTCAGCCGGAGCGTTACTCAGAAGTGATGCGGTGGACGCCGTGCTGGTGGCCGCGGAGAAAGCCGCGGCCACCAGCACTGAGGCGAGAACTGAGCTACGCACGGTGTCCCTTTGCACTGCCCGCTGCGCTTCTCAGATGACCGAGTGCGTCACGGTGCCGCTGAACGTCCCGATCACAGTGCCCCCCGGTACTGCGACAGTGAGGGTGGGGCTCCACACGGCGAGGTTGGATCCCGTGACCCCCACGGCGGTCTGAACCGCTTGGGGTTCTTCGAGACCGGTCACGGTTGCTGGAGTGACGGTGTTGGTCCCGGTCACGGTGGCAGCGGGAGTCGTGTAGGTGACGTTAGCGGGAGGCACGCTCCCCGTGGGGTTGCCGACGAATGCCGTGGAAGCGACCGACGCGGTCCACTCGAGAACGCCGCCGCGTTCGTCGGTCACTGTCACAGAGCCGAGTGAGGTTGGGCCGACATTCTGGAGGACCGCTTTGGGCGTGACGGTGGCCAGCGGGACCGATGCGGTCGCCGCGCTGAGCGTGAGGCCACCTGCGGAGATCGTGAAGGTTGCGGGAGTGTCTGCGAACACGGGCGCGGCGCTGAGTAGAACGAGCGCCGCACTGGCAATTATTGGTGTGACGAGCATGATCTTTCGCATTTTCGCTGCTCTCATTGACGTTTCGGAACTGAGCAGCAGCGATCGCTTCTGCTTGGGGACCTTTCACAAGCAGTCTGATTACTCACAGTAGCGACCGGGTATGGTCGCAAGGAGAGACTGCGGCACAGCGAGCGAGCCCCGAGCGGCGCGACCGAACCCCAAGGTGATCGCGTTTTGCCCGCTTGACCTGCGGGCTTCATTGGACTCGTTAGGCGACTGTACGTCCTTGGGCGAGCACACATAGTAGTAATTCGGGTGTATGTTTCGGCGGCGGCGTCACGTCATTGGACACCGTCGGAGCCGGAACTGGATGCTGATCGGCCCGGCCATGGTCGAGGCGGTCCAGTCGCGTTCGGCCTTGCAGCCGCCGGATGCTGCGATATATGACCGTCGCCGAGGGGTGCGGCGGGTCGGCGGCCGGGGTATCGCGACGGCGCGGCAGGTCGAAGTACTCCCGAAACGCCTCATCACACGTTGGGCATTCGTTCGTCCGAGGCTTCGACTCGCTGGGGACGCTGTACGTGGCGCCACACAGTGTCCGCACGACCGAGTGGACCGGCGGTTTCCGACGGTGCCAGGTGAGGTGCGCGATCCCGCCTATCACCGGCCGGTAGCACGCCTGGTCTGATGACGGCTTCCCTTCGGTCAACGCATTTCCGGTCCGGCCCAGCATCACGTCGTTCGGCCGGAATTTGCTCTCGGAGTCCGGCTCGTTGTCGCCGTGTCGACCCACACCGTCCTTGAGTAAATTTTCCTGCGGCAACCCCGTGAATCCCAACAGCATGTCGCAGGTGATCTTGTCCAATGCACGGTCGCCATGGCCGTTGGCCCAGTCATTCCACGCCACTATTTCCATGAACGTGTCGGGAACCGCCTTGGTGAAAGGTGTGGTCAACCGGCGTTGCGTCCCTCCTCCGACGTTTCGTCGTTGCACGTAGTCGCAGGAGTCGCGTGCGGCTCTGCGGATTAGCCACCGGGGCATTCGTTGTCGCCGCCGCTGTGTTCCTGACAGATCGTATGGTCGTTCGTCGGCGCTGGCGTCGGTTGGTGGCGGGCCTCGTTCGCCAATCCGTAGCCGACAACCACCGTGCTCAGCAACAACGCGATCCCGAAGATGATCGCGGGCGCCTTCCGCCGGGCGATCGCGGCCAGCAGCACGCCCACCAGCGGCAGCGTCACCGCAGCGGTCGCGGCCCACCTTGCCAGCGTGTCGCGTTGGGCGAGATCAGCGGCGCTGGCTACCCCTCCCGTGGACAACGGCACTGAGAACACCGACTGCAGCATCAGCCATGGGACGCCGAACAGCCACGCGCAGAACAGCAACGTCCACACCAGCGGGAGCCAATCGACACGCTGGTCCGGCTTCATCTCTTCGGTCACGCTGTCAGGATGACGGAAACCGCCCGTCCGCGGTTGAGAACACAGATGCTTGGGGCACTTCCTGGCCGTGAAGGGAACCTTGAGGGACTCTGAGTCCCTCAAGGTGGCCTTCAGAGACTTGCGCCATCGTCACCGGCGCCTCAAGACGCTAGGCGAACATCCCCAGTACGACGACGGCGAGCAGCGTGATGGCGGTGGCGACCACGCTCACCCAAGCGCGCTGGGTTGCGGTGAGGGCGGGGGCGGTGCTGTTCATGGTGGGTCCCAACGGGCGAAGTCGATGCTTTCGCTGGTGAAAGCGTCTTGATCATGCCCTGCGTTAGCCCGCCGGAAGCTTTGTGCCCGATCTCACATGTCGGCGACGACTTCGTCGATCTGCCCGGCCAGCGAGACGTCTTTCTCCGTGAGGCCGCCCTCGGAGTGAGTGCTCAGCCGGAAGGTGAGTGTTCGCCAGCGGATGTCGATATCCGGGTGGTGGTTGACGCTCTCGGCAATTTCGGCGACGCGGTTCACCACCGCGATCGCGTGGGAGAAGCTTTCGAGTTCCGCTTTGCGCTCGATCGTGTCACCGTCGCGCCGCCATTCCGGCAGGTGTTCGAGGGCTTCGCCGATCTGCGCGTCCGTGAGTAGTTCGGTCATGTCCCCATGCTGGGGGTTCAGCGGCGGCATCGCACCTCGCGAGCCGCTGTACGCCTGTAACCCAAAGGTGTATACGTGTCGACTACGCTGCACCTTTGCCACGGGAGTCCGGTGCGCTGGGCTGAGAGGCGGGAACCTACCCGCGACCGTTTCGCACCTGACCCGGATCATGCCGGCGCAGGGAGGCTTCGACTCCTTCTTGCCGGCGAGAGCAGGAGGGGTAAATGAATCGCAGTACCCTGCGCGCTGTACCTGTCGCGGTGGCGTTGTGCCTGGTGGGAGCCCTGTCGGCGGGGTGCACGTTGGCTGGGACGTCCAACGACGCCGCAGGTCCGCAGACGGTCACGCTCGTCACCCACGATTCCTGGGCCGCGCCGGCCGAAGTTCTCAGCGCGTTCGAGCGGCAGTCCGGCATCAAGATCACCGTGCTCAAAGAGGGTGACGCCGGGGCGCTCACCAACAAGTTGGTGCTGACCAAGGCAAACCCCCTCGGTGACGTCGCATACGGCGTGGATTCCACGTTCGCCACGCGGGCGCTGACCGAAGGCGTTTTCGAGCCGTACACCAGCCCGGAGGCCGATCGCGGCCCGCAGCGATACGCCGTCGACCCTGAGCACCGCCTGTCGGCCGTGGATCTCGGCGACGTGTGCGTGAACATCGACAACGCCTACTTCACCAGCAACGGGATTCCCGCGCCGAAGTCCTACGAGGACCTCGCGAACCCGCAGTACAAGGATCTGACGGTCGTCGAGAGCCCGGCGACTTCCTCGCCGGGACTGGCATTTCTGCTCGGCACGGTCGCGAAGTTCGGCGAAGACGGCTGGCAGGAGTACTGGTCGAAGCTGAAGGCCAACGGCGTCAAGTCGGTCAGCGGCTGGACCGAGGCGTACACGCAGGACTTCTCCGGCTCGTCGGGCAAGGGCCCGCGCCCGATCGTCGTCTCGTACGCGTCTTCGCCCGCCGCCGAGGTCGGCGAGGACGGGAAGCCGCGGACATCGGCGCTGCTCGACACCTGTTACCGCCAGGTCGAGTACGCCGGGGTGCTGACCGGCTCCAAGCAGCCGGAACGGGCCCACAAGGTGGTCGATTTCCTGCTGTCGCAGCAGTTCCAGGTCACCGTGGCGGCCAACATGTACGTCTACCCCGCGCGTCAGGGCGTCGACCTTCCCGCGGGCTGGGCGCAGGCCGCGCCGCTGCCGGCGAACCCCGTCGCACTTGACGGCGACAAGGTGCAGGCGGGCCGCGAAAAGTGGATCGGCCAGTGGCGCACGCTCTTCGAGGGATAACCGCCAGGGGAACTGGACTGGGCCTCCTCGCGGTGGTCCCGATCGGCTTCCTGGTGGTGTTCTTCGCCTGGCCCGTGGCGGCGATCGTCGGCAGGGGGTTCTCGGCCGGCGGTGTCGCGAGCGTGGTCACCGACGCCGAAACATGGAAGCTGGCGGGGTTCACCATCGCGCAGGCTGCCGCGTCGACACTGCTCGCGATCCTGGCCGGGCTGCCGGTGGCGTTCCTGCTTTCGCGGGTCCGGCTGCCGGGCATCGCGTTCGTCCGCACGCTGGTGCTGGTGCCGTTCGTGCTGCCGACGGTGGTCGTCGGGCTGGCTTTCCGGGCGCTCTGGCCGGACGGTGGGGTCGCGGCGATCGTGCTGGCCAACGCGTTCTTCAACGTGGCCGTGGTGGCGAGGACCGTTTCGGGGCTGTGGGGCCATCTCGATTCGCGGGCGGTCGACGCGGCCCGCGCGCTCGGCGCGTCGCCGTGGCGTGCGTTCCGCTCGGTGACGATGCCGACGCTGGCGCCTGCCATCGCCTCCGCCGCGGCCGTGGTTTTCCTGTTCTGTGCCACCAGTTTCGGAGTCGTGCTGATCCTCGGCGGCGCGAAGTACCGCACGCTGGAAACCGAGATCTACCTCCGCACGGTGAACCTGCTCGATCTGTCGGGCGCGGCGGCACTGTCGCTCGTGCAGTTCGCGGCGGTGGTCGCGGCGCTCGCTGTCGGCGCGATGGCGCGCAAGCGCCGGGAAACCGCGCTGCGGCTGCGTTCCGGCTCCGAAACGGCCCGCAGGCCCGAAGGTGGCGAGTGGGTTGTCGTCGCGGCCGCGTGCGCGGTGCTGGGTCTGCTGGTCACGCCGATCATCGCGCTGCTGGTCCGCTCGGTGTCCACTTCGGACGGTTGGAGTTTCGCGGGCTACCGCGCGCTGGCGGGCAACGGCGCACAGGACACGTTGCAGGTCTCGGGCTGGGACGCCGCGTTGAACTCGCTGCGCACCGCGTCGGACGCGACCATGCTCGCGATGATCATCGGCGTGCTCGCGTCGGTGGTGCTCGTGGCCTTGCGGCGCACGCCGGGACGTCTCGCGCGCGCCGCGGGCGAGACGATGGACGTCGCGTTGATGCTGCCGCTGGGGGTTTCGGCCGTGACGGTCGGCTTCGGCTATCTCGTGACGCTCAGCGCACTGCCCGGCGACCTGCGGACCTCCCCGCTCCTTGTGCCGCTCGCGCAGGCGCTGGTCATCATCCCGTTGATCGTGCGCATGGTGCTGCCGGTGCTGCGTTCGGTGGACGACCGGCTCCGGCAGGCCGCGGCCACGCTCGGTGCGTCCCCGGCTCGGGTGTGGCGCGAGATCGACCTGCCGCTGACGATCCGCTCGCTGGTCGCGGCGGCCGGCTTCGGATACGTCGTCGCGCTGGGCGAGTTCGGCGCGACGAGTTTCCTCGCGCGCCCGGATTCACCGACGCTGCCGGTGGCCGTCGCGACGCTGATCGCGCGGCCGGGGGCGTTGAACAACCAGATGGCATACGCCGCCTGCGCGCTGCTGATGGTGGTGACCGCGGTAGCCGTCGCGGTGATCGAGAGATTGGCTTCTTCGCGGGGGCGCTGGTCTTTGAATAGACACAGCTCGGTAGGGGAGTTCTGATGGCGTTGTCCGTCTCGGGTTTGACGGTCCACTATGGATCGTTCGCGGCCGTGCGCGACGCACGGCTCGAGATCGCCGACGGCGAAGTGCTGGCGCTGCTCGGACCGTCCGGCTCGGGTAAGTCGACGCTGCTGAGGGCGATCACCGGGCTGGAACCGGCGGTCCGGGGCAAGGTGAGCTGGGACGGCGACGACCTCGCCGGGGTCCCGGTGCACGAGCGCGGATTCGGTCTTGTCTTCCAGGACGGGCAACTCTTCCCGCATCGCGATGTCGCCGGGAACATCGGGTTCGGCCTGCGGATGCACCGGGTGCCCAAGGCCGAACACGCGGAACGGATCGCGAAGCTGCTCGACCTCGTCGGGCTCAGTGGATACGAGCGGCGGCGGGTGACGGAACTGTCCGGCGGCGAGGCTCAGCGGGTGGCACTGGCCCGTGCGCTCGCGCCGGAACCACGGCTGCTTCTGCTCGACGAGCCGCTCTCCGGGCTGGACGCCGGGCTGCGTGAGCAGTTGGCCATCGACCTCGCGGAGTTGTTGCGCCGCAGCAAGATCACCGCGCTACTTGTGACGCACGACCAGGAAGAGGCGTTCACCCTCGCCGACAGGGTCGCCGTGCTGGAGCGCGGCGAGATCCGCCAGGAGGGCGCCGTCCGCCGGGTATGGAGCCGCCCTGTCGATGACACGGTCGCGACTTTCCTCGGCGTGACGACGATGCTCACCGGGACCGCGTCCGACGGCATCGTCCGGTGCTCGTTGGGTGCAGTCGCGGTGGAGGGCGTGGCGGACGGCGAAGTGCGGCTCGGTCTGCGCCCGAACGCGCTCAAGTTGTCGGACAAGGGAACCGCCGGGGACGTCACCGCGGTGGTGCACCGGCGTGAGCACGTCCGGCTGGTAGTCGAACTCGGGGAAGACCTGCCGATGGTGGACGCGGTCGCACCGGTGACCGCCGACATCCAGCCCGGCGACCGCGTCCACCTCGCGCTCGACGCAGACGGAATCGCCCTCCTCGGCTGAGTTTTCTGATCCCCGTTCGTGAAGGCCACCTTGAGGGACTCTGAGTCCCTCAAGGAGGCCTTCACGGACAGTCAGCCGTCTCGGGTGGTGATGCGGGCGTAGGCGAGCGAGAGAGCGATCACGATGTAGCAGACCGCCCGGAGCGCGCCCTCGCCCAATTGGACCGAGGCCATCGGATCCTGCAGGACTTCGGTCAGTGCCGAAGTCCAGTTCTGGTTGAGCAGGAACGGATGCAGCCAGCTCACCGCTTCGAGGAAGCCGAGGATCTGGAACACGATGTTCCCGGCCAGCACCGAAACCACGACGAGCATCGGATGTTCCGTGCACGCGGAAATCGCCAGCGCCACCGCACCGACGGCCCAGAGCTGCAGGGTCACCCAGCCGACGGCGATGGCTATCCGCCCCAGCGCGTCCCAGAGCGAAAGCGTGGTCCCCGAGATGGTGAACAGCGAGCCGGTGCCGTTGATGATCAGGCCAGTGATCACCCCCGTCGCGGCCATCACTACCACGGTCACCAATGCCACCGTGGCCACGCCGAACGACTTCACGGCCAGCAGCCGTCCACGGCTGACCGGCGTGACCAGCCAGCCCCGCAGTGTTCCGTGGGCCGCCTCGCCGGCGATGGCGTCGGCTCCGGCCATCGCCGCTGCGAGCGGGAGCAGCAGTGTCAGCGTCATGACGAGCGCGGCGATCGGCAGGACCAGCGCGTTGTTGACCGCGGTGATGAGCAGCGCGCCGCCGCCCTCGTCCGGCCCGTTCCCGCCGCCGCTGTTCGCGTCGACGAAGGTGAGCCCGATGCCGATCACGACCGGGATCAGCGCGAGCATGGCCAGCACGATCAGCGTCCGCGGCCGTCGGAAGATCCAGCGCAGCTCGGCGCGCACCAGCCTCAGCATCGGCACGGTGTCGCGGCCCGCGCGGATTTCGGGTGTGGGTGCGAAAACTTGGGTCATGACGCCCCCTCCGCACCGTCAACAGTACCGTCCGTTGTGGACGGTTCGTGTTCGGTCAACCTGGCGAACAGGTCTTCAAGGCCGGTACGCGCCCGAGTGGCTTCGTAGAGGCGGACATCGGCGCGCACCAGGATCGCCAGCACATCGGGCGGTGTCGTCGCGGTGAGGTCCACCCGAATGCCCTCGGGTGTCAGCTTGCTGGTGATCCGCTGTTCGCGCAACGCTTCCACGGCTTCGGCACTGTCTGGAGTGGACACCAGTAGGGCCGGACTCCCGGACTCCAGCAGCTCGGCGAGTTCGCCCTGCGCCACCACGGTGCCCTCGTGCAGCACGGCGACATGCGTGCACGTCGCTTCGACCTCGGCGAGCAGGTGCGACGACACCAGCACTGTAACGCCCTCGGCGTGGAGTTCGCCGATGATCTTGCGGATTTCCCTGGTACCGGCGGGATCCAGCCCGTTGGTCGGCTCGTCGAGCACGACCATCCGGCGGGGCACCAGCAATGCGCTCGCCAGGCCGAGCCGCTGCTTCATGCCGAGTGAGTAGCCCTTGTAGCGCCGGTGCGCGGCCGCGGAAAGCCCCACCCGCTGCAGCGCGGCCTCAACGGCTCCTGGGATACCTGGCGACGGCAGCCGCGGCTCGGCGGCGGCCATCCGGTACAGGTTGTCCCGCCCCGAAAGGAAGGGATGGAAACCCGGCCCCTCGACCAGCGCGCCGACGTCCGGCAATGCGTGGCCGGAACCTTCGGGCATGCGGTGGCCGAGTAGTTCGACCTCGCCGTCGGTCGGCCTGACCAGGCCCAGCAGCATCCGGATGGTGGTGGTTTTGCCGGAGCCGTTCGGACCGAGCATCCCCAGTACCGCACCCTCAGGCACGTCCAGGTCCACCTGGTCCACGGCCACCGTCCCGCGATAGACCTTGCGCAGCCCCCGCGTCCGCGCGGCCAGCGGACCCGGCGGCGCGGACGCCTCCGAAGAGGAGACGTCCGCGCCGTGGATGGCCGTACTGGTCACTTGGCTGCCAGTGCTTCGAACAGCACCTGCTCGGGGACCGCACCGGCGGCGAACCGGCCGTCGTCGGTGAGGATCGCGGTGCCGACCTTGGTGGTGATCGCGTAGCCAGAACCCCACGCGCCGTTCACGGGCTTGCCGATCCGGGAGAGCAGCGTCTTCGGATCGAAGGCCTTGCCCTGGGCGGACGCGTTGCCGCTCGGCTGCTTGCCGCTCAGCAGATCCGCCGGGACCTTCCCGGTGACCACGGTGTCCCAGCCGTCGCCGACGATCTTCGTGTCCTGCTGTGCCTGGTCGAGCTCACTCTTGGTCGTGCCGTCGACCTTCGGCTGCGACTCGGTCACCTTGGCGCCCTGGGGCGGGGTGAACTGGAACTGGCTCGCGTCCTGCGGGCCGAAGCTGACCTCGCTGAACGCGATTTGGAGCGCCGGGTCCGAAGAACCGTTGGTCAGGACCTCGAGGCTCAGCGGCAGCCTGGTCTCGGAATCCACGGCGACGCGGATCTCCCTCAGCAGCGTCCGCTCTGTCGGCTTCGGGGTCAGTACGAGTTCGTACGCGGCCCTGTTCGCGACCTCGGCGGTGCCGTCGACGGAGACGGTGCTGGTTTCACGCATTTTCGCGAGCAACTGGGTGGCCGCCGTGGTCGGATCGGTCATCTTGTCCGTGGCGTTCGCCTCGTTCTTGGCGTCGGCCGGGATCGTGTACTTGGTGACGCTGTTGTCCTTTGAGTTGTAGTCCCACACGGTCGTGCCGTCGTGAGTGATGGTCTCCTGGGTGCTGCCCTGGTGGATGGCGAGCTTGCTGCGGCCGTTGCCGTCGTTGTAGACGTCGGCCGAATCGAGGCTGAGCACGGATGCCCCCGGCACCATGTTCAGGCTCGGCAGTCCCAGGTTGTTGGTCACCGTCACCTTGCCCGCCAGCGCCGGCGTCTTCGCCGTCGCGACGGACTGCACCAGGCTCTCGGCACTGATCGCCGGCAGGTTGGGTGCGGCTCCGGCTGTCGCCGGCATGGCGATCACGGCGAGTCCGCCGACCCCGAGCGCGGTGCCCACCGCCGCGGCGGTGAGGGCCTTCTTCTTCGGATCCATGCTGTTCTCCCTGTGTCCGACGAGCTCCATTGTCCCCGTACTTCGGTGGCCCGTCTCCTCAACCGAGGCTGCCCGCTCCCGCCTGAGATACCGCTCAGAATGTGCCTGTTTGGCTGAGATGACGCTGAGAGCATGCACGTGAGCAGCGAAAACCGGGCATGCTGAGGACCGTGAAGCCTCGGGTGCTGGTGGTAGACGACGAGTTGGGCGTGCGCAAGGCGCTGCATCGCGGCCTGCGGGCCGAAGGTATGGACGTGGTCACCGCCGCGGACGGGCCGAGCGCGCTACGGCTCGCGCAGACCGGTTCGTTCGACGTCCTGCTGCTCGACATCATGCTCCCGGGCCTGTCCGGTTACCGCGTACTGCAGCATCTGCGCGCTCAAGGCGTGCGGACGCCGGTGCTACTGGTCTCCGCCAAGGACGGCGAGGTCGACCAGGCCGACGGCCTCGACCTCGGTGCGGACGGGTACCTGGTGAAGCCGTTTTCCTTCGTCGTCCTCGTGGCGCAGGTGCGGGCGTTGCTCCGCCGGGTCACGAACGACGGCGCGCGCGGGCCGTTGCGGATCGGTCCGCTGCTGGTCGACAGGGCCACTCGCGAGGTCCGCTGGCACGACGAGCTCGTCGCGCTGAGCCCGCGCGAATTCGCGCTGCTCGAAGTGCTCGTCGGGCGCGCGGGGACGGTGGTGACCAAGGATGAGCTGCTTCGCGCAGTCTGGGGTGACGAGCAGGCCGCCACGCGCAATGTCGTCGAGGTCTACGTCGGATACGTCCGGCGCAAGCTGGACGCCGTCGGCGCCGGCGCACTGGTGAAGACCGTGCGGGGGCACGGCTACCTGGCCTCCGATGCCCAGCTCGACGAGGTTATGAGTCCGGGTTGATCACCTTTCCATCCTGGTGGCGGCGCCGGTCCCTGCGGTTTCGCATCACACTGCTCGCCGCCGCCGTCACGTTCGTCTGCCTGCTGGGCCTCGCGTTCATCGCGGGCACCGCGCTCGAGCCGTTGCTGATCCGGTCGGTCGACAACGAACTCGGCACGGCGCTCACGACAGCGCAGGCCGACGTCGGCGCCGGGCGGCCGCCCACGCTCGTCCCCGGGATGGCCGTGCGTGTGCTCGACACCGCGGGCGGGCCCGTCGACGGCCTGCCGCCGCCGGCGCTGTCTCAGTCGGAGATCCGGGACCTGAAGTCCGGGCAGCGCGTCAACACCGAAGGCGGCACTGGGCCGGCCTGGCGCTGGCTCGGTTCGGTGGTGAGCGCACCCGACGGGCAGCAGCGGCTGGTGGTGATCGGCGCCGGGCTGGTCGGATTCGCCGCGGTGGTGGACAGCGGCTCGTCATGGCTGCTGATCGTGGCTTCGGTGGGCGGGCTGGTGGCGGCGCTGGCGACCTGGTTCGTCGTGCGCTCGGCGTTGCGGCCGGTGGCCAAAATGCGCGGCTCGGTGCGGGCGCTGCCGCCGGGTGAGCGTTTGCCGTTGCCGGTTTCGCACGACGAACTCCGCGAGCTGGCCGCCGAATTCAACGCACTGCTGGCCAGGCAGGAAGAAGTGAGCGAGCGGCTGCGGCGGTTCACCGGGGATGCCGCGCACGAGCTGCGGTCGCCGGTCGCGTCGATCCGCGTCCAGGCGGAGGTCGCCGTCGCCAACCCGGACGCCGACCTCGCGCACGAGACGCTCGAAGACATCCTCGCCGAAGCGGTGCGGTTGTCGACCTTGCTGGACGCCCTGCTCGCGCTGGCGAGGTCGGACGCGGGGGAGGTCGCGCCCGCGAGCCCGGTCGAGCTGGTCAGCGAGGCACGGGCGGCGGTCGCGCGGATGCCCGCCGGATCACCCGAGGCACGGGTCAGTGGTGCCGTCGGGCAGGCATGGGCGCACGCGTCGCACGAGGAGGTCGAACTCGTGCTGAACAACCTGCTGCGCAACGCCTGCCGCTATGCCGAGAGCCAGATCGTGGTTTCCGTGCTGGCCAGGCGTTCCACGGTCCGGCTGGTCGTCGACGACGACGGGCCGGGGATCGCACCCGAGCACCGCGACCACGTCTTCGACCGGTTCTACCGGGTGTCCGACGACCGGGCTCGGTCGTCGGGGGGAACCGGGCTGGGGCTGGCGATGGTCGCCGAAGCGGTTCGGCGGCGCGGCGGGCAGGTGCTGGTGGGGGAGTCGCCCGAAGGTGGCGCGAGGTTCCAGGTGACCTGGCGCGCGAGCCGCTGACGCCATCGTCCTTCGCGCTGACGGGCGGGGTGAGCCGCGACCCGCGCGGGAGGTAGTTCCGCTAAGGTCCCGGCGCGTGACCCCCGTAGTGATCGTTGGAGCCGCCATCGTGCGCGGCACAACCCTTCTTGCCCAGCAACGTGCTTGGCCTGCCGACGCCGCCGGGAAGTGGGAGCTGCCTGGCGGCCGCGTCGAGCCTGGTGAGTCCGAAGTGGACGCACTGCGCCGGGAATGCGCGGAGGAGCTGGACGTCGAGATCTCGGTCGGGGAGCGGGTCGGCCCGGACGTCGGCCTGCCCGGCGGGAAGGTGCTGCGCATCTTCGCCGCCGGACTGGCAGACGGGGAACCACGGGCGGTCGAACATCTCGAGCTGCGCTGGCTGACCTCCGACCAGCTGGTCAGCGTCCCGTGGCTCCCCGCGGACGAACTGCTGCTCCCGGACCTGCGCGCGCTGCTCGCTAGCCCGCCCCGATAAGGCGCAGGGCCGACTGCAGGCGGTGTTCGCCCCGCTCGGCCGCCCTCGCCGCACCGGCCTTGCGGATCCTGTCGAGCTCGGCGGGGTCCTTGAGCAGCACGTTCGCGCCTTCCCGCACAGGGCGCAGGGTTTCAACCACCGCTTCGGCTGTCGCCTCCTTCAGCGCGCCGTAGGACCTGTGCTCCGCGGCGAGTTCGCCGGGTTTGCCACCGGTGCAGGCCGCCAGGATCTCCAGCAGGTTCGCCAGGCCTGGCCGCTCTTCCGGCTCGTACGCGGGGACGTTGAGCCCATCGGTCACCGCGCGCTTGATCTTGCGCCGGATCTGATCGGGCTCGTCGAGCACGAACACCACCCCCGCCGAATCCTGCGTCGACTTCGACATCTTCCGCGTCGGATCGGCGAGGTCACGGATACGCGCTCCCGACGGCGGCAGCACCGCTTCCGGCATCGTGAACACCTCGCCGTAGGTGCTGTTGAACCGGCGCGCGAGCGTCCTCGCCAATTCGACGTGCTGGCGCTGGTCCTCACCGACCGGCACTTCGGACGCGCCCGTCAGCAGAATGTCCGCGGCCATCAGCACCGGATAGGTCAGCAAACTGAGCCGGACCCCGGCCTGGCCTTTCGACTTCTCCTTGAACTGGATCATCCGCGCCGCTTCGCCGTAACTGCAGGTGCATTCCAGTACCCACGTGAGTGCCCCCAATTCACGCGCGATATCGGACTGCACGAATACCCGGTCCGGTGCGATGCCCGCGGCGATGAGCACGGCCAGTTGCTCCGCGGCGAGAGAACGAAGTCTCGACGGATTGTGTGACGTCGTCATCGCGTGCAGGTCGGAGACGAAGTAAAGATCGTCCGGCCTGCCCTCGGCCGCCCAGCGCCGGATCGCGCCGAGATGGTTCCCGAGCTGGATGTGCCCGGACGGAGTGATTCCCGAAAGCCTGGTCATGTGGTCTTCCCTTGGGTCTTGCCGCCGCCGGGAAGCCTTGGGACACAAAAAAGGCCGCCCGATCGGGCGGCTGGTGATGCGTCGTCAGCGCACAGTACCTTCAGCCGCCTGCCGGCGGCCACCACTGAGCGATGCGGGTGCACATGGTGGGAAGCATAGCGGACAGGCGTCACGTGTGGGAGGAATGGTCACCGGACCGTAAAGCAGCGCAAAGGAATTGCAATTCGAAAACGCTTTTTTCATGCATTCGGTCAGTAGTGTGCAGCAACACGCTAACAGCGGATGGCGGAGCCCGGAATTGGGTCTACCGTTGAATCATGTTCATAGCGCTGCTCAACCACACGGCACCCATAGAAGAAGTCGACTACCTGCTGGCGGACCACGCGGAGTGGGTCGCCCGGCACTTCCAGCAAGGCCATTTCCTGGCTGCCGGGAAGTGCGCCACCCCCGCCGACGGCGTCATCCTCGTCCGGCCGATGTTGCGGGGAAAGCTCGACGCCATGCTCGCCACGGACCCGTTCGTGGTGCGGCACCTGTCGAAATACGAAGTGATCGAATTTTCCGCCACCAGGACCGCACCGGAACTGCGGTTGATCAACGAGGCTCTCGTCCACTAGCGGCCGGCGGTCATTCGACGTGGAATGGCCGCCTCGCACTACCCGATGCATCGCGCCATCTGCCGGCGGCCGGCGACCTCTCGGTTTCCGAGAGATCACGCCCTGTCGGCACTCGTCCCGGCTTGGTCGACGGGAGCGCGCGTCACGCGGCTTCGGCGAACTTGGTTCTGGCCTTCTTGAGCGCGAGGACAGGGCACTTCTTGCACCGGGACTTCGACCGGCAGCACTTCTTCTTGACCTTGCCGGCCTTCATGAGCCTGCGGACCCGCGCCTGGGGGTCGCTGTCCTTCTTGCCCACAAATCGCTCCCGCGTCGTCGCCGAATCCGAGCCTCTAGGTTAGGTGAGGCTAACCGATCATGGGGCGTGGGCCTGCTCACAATTCGGCTACGGGTATCCTGGTGTAGTCCGCGTGTGGCCAGAGTTGGCCGCTGCATGCCTAATTGCGCAGCGCGGCCACCACACCGACCTTTGAGTTCAGGAGTTCATTCGTGCCCGCAGCCAGTGTCATCGCCACCGAAACCGGCTTGTCGGACCCCAGCAAGACGCGGCCCGACATGCGTAACGTCGCCATCGTCGCACACGTCGACCACGGGAAGACCACGCTGGTCGACGCCATGCTGCGTCAGTCCGGCGCCTTCGCCGACCGTGCCGAGCTCGTCGACCGGGTCATGGACTCGGGCGAGCTCGAGCGGGAAAAAGGCATCACCATTCTCGCCAAGAACACCTCCATCCACCGCCAGACCGAAGAGGGCCCGGTGACGATCAACGTCATCGACACCCCCGGTCACGCCGACTTCGGTGGTGAGGTCGAGCGCGGCCTCGCCATGGTCGACGGCGTCGTGCTGCTGGTCGACGCGAGTGAGGGCCCGCTGCCGCAGACCCGCTTCGTGCTCCGCAAGACCCTCGAAGCCGGCCTGCCGGTCATCCTCGTGGTCAACAAGACCGACCGCCCGGACGCCCGGATCGCCGAAGTCGTGTCGGAGACCCACGACCTGCTGCTCGACCTGGCAGGCGACATCGAAAACGCCGATCTCGACGCCATCCTCGACCTGCCGATCGTCTACGCCTCGGCACGCGCGGGCAAGGCAAGCCTCGAAGCTCCCGCCGACGGTGAAATTCCCGACAGCGAGAACCTCGACCCGCTGTTCAAGACCCTCATGCAGCACGTCCCGCCGCCCTTCGCGGACAAGGAAGGCCCGCTGCGCGCGCTGGTCACGAACCTCGACGCGTCGAACTTCCTCGGCCGTATCGCGCTGATCCGGATCCACTCGGGCAACCTGCGCAAGGGCCAGAACGTCGCGTGGATGCGTGAGGACGGCACGATCCAGACCGTCCGCATCTCCGAACTGCTGATCACCGAAGCCCTCACCCGCGTCCCGGCCACCGAGGCCAGCGCCGGCGAACTCGTCGCGATCGCCGGTATCCCGGACATCACGATCGGTGACACCCTCGCCGACCTGGAGAACCCCGAGGCGCTGCCGCGGATCTCCGTCGACGAGCCCGCCATCTCCATGACGATCGGTGTCAACACCTCGCCGCTGGCCGGCCGCGCCGGTGGCGACAAGGTCACCGCACGCCTGGTCAAGGCCCGTCTCGACCAGGAGCTGATCGGTAACGTCAGCATCAAGGTGCTGCCGACAGAGCGCCCCGACACCTGGGAGGTCCAGGGCCGTGGCGAGCTGGCGTTGGCGATCCTCGTCGAGCAGATGCGGCGTGAAGGCTTCGAGCTGACCGTCGGCAAGCCGCAGGTCGTCACCCGGGTCATCGACGGCAAGCTGCACGAGCCGTTCGAGCGCCTGTCGATCGACTCGCCCGAGGAGCACCTCGGCAGCATCACCCAGCTGCTGGCGGCGCGTAAGGGCCGCATGGAGCACATGAGCGGGCACGGCACCGGCCGGATCAAGCTCGACTACGTGCTCCCGGCGCGTGGGCTGATCGGCTTCCGCACGGACTTCCTCACCGAGACCCGCGGTACCGGCATCGCGAACCACGTGTTCGAGGGCTACTTCCCGTGGGCGGGCGAAATCCGCACCCGCCACAGCGGTTCCTTGGTCGCCGACCGCTCGGGCCCGATCACCGCGTACGCGATGATCCAGCTCGCGGACCGCGGCACGTTCTTCGTCGAGCCCGGCGCCGAGGTGTACGAGGGCATGGTCGTTGGCGAGAACCCGCGCGCCGAGGACCTCGACATCAACATCACCAAGGAGAAGAAGCTGACGAACATGCGTCAGTCCTCCGCCGACGTGATGGAGACACTGGCCCGCCCCCGCAAGATGGGCCTGGAAGAGGCGCTCGAGTTCTGCTCGGTCGACGAATGTGTCGAGGTCGCCCCCGACGTCGTCCGCATCCGCAAGGTGACTCTCGACTTCGGCACCCGCGCCAAGGAGCGTTCGCGCAACAAGAACCGCAACGAAGGCGCCAACGGCTGATCTCGTAAGCGGTAAACCACCGGGCCCTCCACCGTCACCACGGCTGGAGGGCCCGGTGCTGTGCCCGCCTCGGGCAGGCACCACAACCCGCGATGGTCACCTCTTCGAGCCCGAGGTGGCGTGCGCGCTTCGGGTGGGTGCGGCCGGCACTGAAAGGATGGAACCGGGAGAGTGTCCGGTGCGTCCCCCGTATAGCGGTAGCGGATCCGGTAAGCGGGGTTTACACGCCTTCTGGCAATCTCGGTATCGCGGCAGGTGCCGTCATGGCAGCATGGCGGGCTCAGGAGGCAGCTGGAGGGATCAAACGTGCGGGCGAGGGCCAGGACTGCGGGACCGGTGCTGGTGCTCGTGGCGGCCTTGCTGGGAGCCTGCAGCAACACTCCGCCGCCACCGGTCGTCACCACGCCGGTCGCTTCGTCCGTGGCGCCGGTCGCGACCCAGTCGCAGATCGTGGTGGGGGTCGACGACGTCATCGGCGGGTACAACCCGCACAACCTGGCCGACGCCTCGACGATCACCACAGCGCTGTCGCAGCTGCTGCTGCCGTCGGTGTTCCGGCAGAAGGACGACGGCACACCCCAGCTCGACAAGAACCTGATGGTGTCGGCGTCGGTGATGTCCGAGCTGCCGTTCACGGTGGCGTACGAGATCGCGCCGGCGGCGTCGTGGTCGGACGGGGCGCCGATCGCGGCCGAGGACTTCGACTACCTGTACCGGGCGATGCGCGACGAGCCCGGGGTCGCCGGGCCCGCGGGGTACCGGCTGATTTCGGGGATCCGGTCCGGTGACGGCGGCAAGCGCGTCGAGGTGAGCTTCTCCAAGCCGTACCCGGGCTGGCAGACGTTATTCTCCGACCTCCTGCCCTCGCATCTGCTGAAGGATGCGCCAGGAGGCTGGAATGGCGCACTCGCGACCAGCTTCCCTGCGGTGGCCGGGCCGTTCTCGGTCAAGACCCTCGACATCGGCCGCGGCGAGATCATCCTGGAGCGCAACGACCGCTACTGGCAGAAGCCCGCGGCTGTCGACCGGCTCATCCTGCGGCGAGCCGACCAAACCGGGCTCGCCGCGGCGCTGCGCAGCGGGAACGATCAGTTCACGATCGCCACGACGACCGCCGGCGGGCTCCAGACCCTCACCGACATGGGCGACGCGGTGCAACTGCACACCGTCGCCCGGCCGCTTGTCGCCGACATCCTGCTCCGGCCGGTCAGCGCGACGCTGGCTGACGACCAGGTGCGCGCGGGGGTGGCGGCGGTGATCGACCGTGCCAAGCTGATCGCCAAGGGCACCGTAGGCGGCCCGGCGGCGAGCTTGAAGGCCGACGCGCTGATCAAGCCGCCGTCGGCGCCGGGATACACGCCGACGATCCCGTCCGCCGGCCCGCCGGCGGCGCCGGATCTCGGCAAGGCGACGAGCCTGTTCGAGGCCGCAGGGTATGTGAAGGAAACCGGGACGTGGCGCAAGGCGGGCAAGACGCTCTCGTTGGTCATCGCCTCGCCGGGCAAGCTGGAGCCGTACGCCACGCTGGCGAAGGAACTCTCCGACGAGCTCATCGCGGCCGGTATCGAGG
This sequence comes from Actinomycetota bacterium, assembly GCA_032230695.1. Classification (GTDB taxonomy): domain Bacteria; phylum Actinomycetota; class Actinomycetes; order Mycobacteriales; family Pseudonocardiaceae; genus Amycolatopsis. The sequence goes on from JAVXWP010000136.1 coordinate 99,037, forward strand.
TCAACGTCGTCTACCCGCAGCCGCGCGAGCTGTTCTCCACCTTGCTCGCGATGCCGGTGGTCGACGGGCTGCAGCAGGCCACGCCGGACGCGGGCGGGAGCGTCGGCGTGGACATCGCCGTCGTGCCGCAGGCTGTCGACGGCGATCCGGCGACGGTCCTCGCCTCGACCTTCGGCTGCCGGCCCGGCCAGTCGTCGGCGGACAAGGCGAAATCCGTTGTACCAGGCAACTCCGCCGCATTCTGTGACGACAGTCTTCAGCCGACCATCGATTCCGCGCTGTCGGATCAGACAACTGCCCCCGAAGCGCTTTCCTCCCTTGAGGCGGAATTGTGGCGCAGAAATGTCGCCATTCCGTTGTTCCAGCTCGCCGATACGCTCGCGATCGGGTCCGGTATTTCCGGTGTGAGCCCTGGCCCCCCGATGGTCGGCCCATTCGGGTCAGCGGTGAACTGGACCCGTGGCGCCAAGTAGTTGCTGCGCCAGGTGGCCGCAGGGCGCGCTCTCGGCCGGGTGGTCTGGACCCCTCGTTTGAGTATCCGGACGATTCCATTACGTGACCGTCGTATTTCCAAATGTCAGGCAGACGTCACCCTTTGGTCACGATCGTCCTCCAACTGGTGACTGCGCGTGCTTTTCCTTTCTACCGTCCTGCGGCAGTGCGCCAAATGAGTGTCGCTTGGCGTGTCATAAGCTCCGGCCCAATATCCGGAGCGGTGTGGGTCCTTGTTCCGACGTCAAGGGCCCAGTGCTAGGAGGGCACACTTCATGAGGAGATCCAAAGCAGTCTCTGCTTGGTCCATGGTGGCCGCGGCCGCGCTCGTCCTGAGCGCCTGCAGCAGCGGCTCCAACAGTGGGTCCAGTGGTGACCAGAACGGCTCGACCGGCGATGTCAAAAGCATGGCGGTGGGCAAGGCCGAGAGCGGCGACAACTTCAAGCTGGCTAACACGCCGCCCTACGAAGGCACTGTGACCGTCGGCATCGACGACGGCTATTCCGGGTACAACAACGACACCCCGGATACGAACAGCTCCTACAACACCTACGTGCTGACCGCGGTGCTCTCCGGCGCGGACGTGCTCGACGGCAACAACAAGGTGCTGCTGAACAACGATGTGTTCGATTCGTGGGCGGTCACCTCGCCCTCGCCGCAGGTGGTCGAATACAAGATCAAGCCCAACGTCAAGTGGTCCGACGGCACCGCCTTCGACTGCAAGGACATGTACTTCGCCTGGCTTTCGCACAGCGGCAAAGCCAAGGGCCCGGACGGCGCGCAGGCCTTCACCTCGGCGTCGGTGACCGGCTACGAGCTGATCGACTCGGCGAGCTGCAAGGACCCGCTGACCTTCGAGACGAAGTACAGCTCGCCCTACCTCGACTACAAGGGTCTCTTCAACTCGACGGCGATCATGCCGGCGCACATCGCCGAGGCCCAGACCGGCATCGCCGACATCACGACGCTCAGCCCGACCAGTGACCCCGCCACCCTGAAGAAGGTCGGCGACTTCTGGACGAACGGGTGGAAGGGCTTCAAGAAGGACATCATGCCGTCCTCGGGCCCGTACATGATCACCGCGTTCGACGAGAACGCCAAGTCGGTCACGCTCGAGAAGAACCCGTTGTGGATCGGTGGCAAGGGTGGTCCGTCGAGGATCGTCGTCCGCGCCATGGAAGACACAAAGGCGATGGCCACCGCGCTGCAGAACGGCGAGATCGACGTCGCCGCGTCCACGCAGCCGGACGCCACGGCGGCGACCACGCTGAAGGGCCTCGCCGCACAGGGCGTGACTTACGGTTCGGCTTCGCAGCTGACCTTCGAGCACCTCGACCTCAACTACAAGCGCCAGTTCGCGGACAAGGACCTCCGCAAGGCGTTCTTCGAGTCCGTCAACCGCAACGAGATCACCGACAAGCTGCTGAAGGAGGTCCAAGCCGACGCCAAGCCGCTCAACGGGATCGTGTTCTTCCCGGGCGAGGAAGGCTACCAGGACCTGTACAGCAGCAAGGCCGGTCTCGGTGCCGAGGCCGCTGCCAAGACGCTGTCCGATGCCGGCTGGGTCAAGGGCACCGACGGCATCTTCGCCAAGAACGGTGTGCGGGCATCGGCCACGATCACGCACAACCAGAACACGCGCCGCACCCAGACCGTCGAGATCATCATCTCGCAGGCCAAGCTCGCGGGTATCGAGATCAAGGACGAGACCGACGCGAACTTCCTCAAGGGTGGCCGCGTGAGCACGGGTGACTACGACATCGCCCTGTTCGGCTGGTCTTCGGCCCCGTTCAAGGCCGAGCAGAAGTCGATCTACATCACGAAGACCGACGACAGCAGCCAGAACTACCAGGGCCTGTCCGACCCGGCGATCGACTCGGCGTTCCAGGAAGCCGTCTCGGCGACCGACGTCGCCGTGCAGACCGCTGCTTACCAGAAGGCCGACGTGGCCATCGCGAACCAGTACGCCACCCTGCCGCTGTTCCAGACGCCGTCCATGTGGGCGTTCAAGGGCATCGACAAGACGTACATGCAGTCCTACAACGGTGTTCTGTGGAACGTCGGTGAGTGGGAGAAGGCCAACTAAGGCTTAACCAGCCTGGCTTTACTCTTTCTCTCAATGATCAACCTGGTGGGACCGGGGCCGAGCCACGAGCTCGACCCCGGTCCCCTCCGGAAGTAGCTGTTGGCCGTAGCATGACCCGCGCTACGGTGACGGCCGGGCAAGGGCCGGCGACTTCGGAGACCAGGCCCGGACGAGGAGCAGTTCGTTGAACCTGGTGATTTACATCCTTCGCCGCTTGGCGATATCTATCCCGGTGTTGTTGGTCGGGACGTTCTTGTGTTTTGTCATGGTCGCCGCCACCGGTGATCCGCTGGGTGAGCTGAGAAGCAACCCGGCCATCAGCAAGGAATCCCTCGCCCAGACCGCGCACCAGCTCGGTCTGGACCAGGGCATCATTCCCCGTTACTTCACCTGGCTCGGTAGCTTCCTGCAGGGTGACTGGGGCATCTCGATCGCGCAGGGCAACGCGCTGGCACCGGTGGCCCCCAAGGTCATGGCTGCCTTCGGGGTGACCTTCAAGCTCGTGGTCGGCGCCGAGATCCTCGCGCTGATCCTGGGTGTCGCGGTCGGCGTGCTGGCCGCGGTCAAGCAGTACTCGGTGGTCGACTACTTCGCCACCACGCTGGCGTTCCTGCTGTTCTCGATGCCGATCTTCTGTGTCGCCATCGTGCTCAAGCGCTACGCCATCGAGGTCAACGGCTGGGTCAGGGACGTGGGTCTGTCCGACTGGCTCGGCAACCCGTGGCTGCGAACGGTCAGCCCGGAGAACCTGACCGCAACCAGTTTCGGTGACTTCCTCGTGAGATACGTAGGGGCCTTCCTGCTGCCGACGCTGTCGATCATGGCCATCAGTTTCGCGGCGTACAGCCGGTTCCAGCGCGCTTCGATGCTGGAAACGCTGAACGCGGACTACGTGCGCACAGCCAGGGCCAAGGGCATCACCGGCTCTCGGGTGATCTTCCGGCACGCCTTCCGCAACGCGCTGATCCCGGTCACCACGTTGTTCTCGGTGAACTTCGCCGGCGTCCTGAGCGGCGCGATCATCACCGAGACGGTGTTCAACTGGCACGGCATGGGCGGTCTGCTCGTGGAATCGGTGACCAAGAACGACGTGAACGTAATGATGGGCTGGCTGGTCGTCATCGCCTTGACGGTCGTCATCGCCAACCTGATCGCTGACCTGGTATACGGCATCTTGGACCCGAGGATTCGCGTTGGCTGACTTGAACTCGCTGCTCGCGAGCGACCCCTCAGCGGTCGCCGCCGAAGGCACTCTTTCCCCGGAAGCTCTTCCCGAGCCTCGCAGCCAGGGCAAGCTGGTCCTGCGCAAGTTCTTGCGCCACCGGCTCGCGATGGTCAGCACCACGGTGTTGGTGATCATCGTCCTGCTCTGCGCGATCCTGCCGATCTTCTGGTCGCACAACTACGAAGACAGCTCCAACCCGTCGTTCGCCCCACCGAGCGCGGACTATCCGCTTGGCACCACCCAGGTCGGCAAGGACATGGTGTCGCAGATCCTGCGCGGCACCCAGTACTCGCTCCTGATCGCGTTGACAGTGTCCGTCCTGTCGACTCTCGTCGGTGTCGTCTTCGGGGCGCTTTCGGGCTACCTGCGCGGTGTCACCGACTCGGCGTTCTCGCGGCTGACGGACCTGTTCCTGATCGTCCCCCAGCTGGCCGCCGCGGCGATTCTCGCCAAGGTGTTCGGCGGCGGTACCTGGTACATCGTCGCGCTCGTATTGGCGTCGTTCGGCTGGATGCAGATTTCCCGGATCACCCGTGCGGAAGCGATGTCGCTGTCGCAACGGGAATTCGTGGAATCCGCGCGTGCTTCCGGCGCGAGCACCAGCCGGATCATCTTCAAGCACCTGGTGCCGAACATGGTCGGCAGCATCACGGTGAACGCCACCCTCGCGGTGGCGCAGGCGGTGCTCGCGGAGGCGGCACTGTCGTTCATCGGCCTCGGCGTCCAGCTCCCGGACACCTCGCTCGGCCGGGTCATTCTCGAGAACTACGCCCAGCTTCAGATCAGGCCGGCGTTGTTCTTCGGCCCGTTCGTTGTGCTGGTGCTGATTTCGCTGTCGATCAACTTCATCGGTGACGGCCTGCGGGACGCTTTCGACCCGCGGCAGCGCAGACAGAAGGCTTGACGCGTCGTGAGTGTTTCGCGGGGTTCTACCCCCGCGAAACAC
>JAVXWP010000140.1:0-10859 GCA_032230695.1 Actinomycetota bacterium
GCCGCCGTGAAACCGTGGGCCTTCGGCCAAAAGAGGGCGCGCGCTGTGGTTCTGTCGCCTGCCGCCCAACGGGATTACTGCGGTAGCGCGAGACTTAGTGGGCGCATTTTTTGTTGTGAAGTGGACCGGGTTTGTGGTTGGCCACCTGGTCCCCTTGGGTGGCCTCCGCGACCCAGCCACGCGGGCGTTTAGTCCGTAAGGCTGGTCACCACGACTTACGGCCGGCCACGGCCGGAAGTCGTTACCGCGCGCGTGCCGAAGGCCCGGTTTGCGGGAGCAGGGCGCCCCCTAGCCAGTCGCAAGCGCCCTACTCATGCCACGCCCTGGTCACGTAAACCCGATGGCGCGCCGCCAATGAACACAGCTAGTTCTGCGGCTAGTTGTGCAGGGCCGGTTACCGGGCGGGAGAAGGCTAGGCGGACGTCATGGTCGCCGGTGTCGGCTTCTACGCGGAGGCGCAGGCCGTAGCGGTCCAGGCCCAGCGGGCGGATATGGCCGTCTCGCAGGTCTGGGGGCAGGTGTTTGGCGAGTCGCTCGACGACGTCCGTGTGGGCGCTTTCCAGATGGCGGAGCCAGTTGGCTTCGTAGTCGTGGAACGGGTCCGGCGAGGCCGCGCTGAACATGTGCGGGCGCAGCGAGTGGGTGCCGTCGGCGTCGGCGAGAACTAGCGACGCCGGGGTCAGGCGCAGGAGTGTCATGCCGTGGCCGACGTCCAGCAGTCGGTGGTCCGGGCGGGTTTCGGCGATGGAGATCGCGCGGGCGCGCGCGGCGACGGAGTCGAGGGGGCGTAGCCAGCCGGTGATCCAGAGGAGACCGCGGATGGGTTCGCGGAGATCGAGCGGGGCGTGGTCGGCCATCTCGAACATCACCGCGAGCTCTCGGCGCTGGGTTTGCTTTGTGGCTGTGACCAGCGCGTGGTCGTCCGGTAGCAGGATGGCGACGCTGCCGCTGGCGTGCACGTGGTGCATCACCGGGACAACGCGCTCGGTGTACTGGCCGGTGCGTCCCGGTGTCGGCACGAGGGTCGCCGGGCCGTTGCGGGTGGCGATCGTCTTCGCGCGTTCGGCGGGGTTCGGGGCCGGCGGGCGGTGGACGGATACAGGGGCCTCGGTCACGGCTCACCTCCTAGTTAGGTGAGGCTAACCTGTGTCGGCCTTGCTGGGAAGCGGCGAGAAAGATTTTGGCTTCCCGCTGCAAAAAGCGCGTCCGTTTAACGAACGATTTTGTCCTATTGTCGTACGCTACTAGCGTGTCAGTCGTGTCAAGCGCTGTCGAACTCACTCCCCCCGGTCCTCGTGGAATCCCCCTCCTGTTCGCGCGTCTCGTCGACGACTCGGCGCTCTTCCCGCCAGGTGAAGCGACGATGCCCGAAGCGCTGCGGGCGCATTTCGAAACCCGGGCCGGTGAACATGCCGGTGTGCTGGGGGTTTTCCTCTGTCAGGCGTCGAGGCTGCCCGAACTGATCACCGAGTTGATCAAGCTCAAGCCCAAGAAACCACTGCCGTTTTCCTTGATCATCGACACCGGTCTCGGCGGCGTGCCGAAGGCGATTTCGATCGTCGAGTCGCGCAACGAGCTGCTCGATCTGCGGATGGTCGAAATGCCAGCGCCGTCCGACGTCGACGAGGTGTGGCTGGAGCGGGTTTCGGAGTTCGTGCCGGAGGACGTCATCCGGGTCGTCGAACCGCGGCGCGGGGTCGGCTGGCTCGACGGCGTGCGCAAGGTGATCGAGCACGGGAGCCGGCCGAAGATCCGCTGTGGTGGGCTTTCCAGCGAGAACTTCCCCAGTGTGGACGAGGTCGCGGACTTCCTGGCCGTGGTCAGCGGGTTCACCGGGGCGTCGTTCAAGGCGACGAACAGCCTGCACCGGGCCGTGCGCCACACCGAGGAGAGCGGAGTCGTCTGTCACGGCTTCCTGAACATCCTTGTGGCGTCCGCGCGGTGCCTGTCCGGCGGGGACGTGCGCGGCGCGCTTGAATCCACCGACGGCGAGGCTCTCGCGAAGGAAGCACGCGCGCTGTCCGACGAAGCCGCGAAGGCCGTGCGAGAACTCTTCTCCTGCTACGCGGCGGCGTCCTTCGACGAGCCCGTGGCCGACTTGGATGAACTCGGGCTGCTTTGAGCGAGGGGTCGCTGACTCTCGACCGCGGGCTGGCGCTGCTACAGGCCGTGGCCGACGCCGGTGGCGAGGCGGCGACCATCTCCGAGCTCGCGGTGACGATCGGGGCGAGCCGGGCAGCGGTGTACCGGCTGCTCGTGCCGCTCTCCGAACGCGGCCTGGTCTGGCGCGACGGGAACAAGGTGCGGCTCGGGGTCGGCCTGCTGCGGCTGGCCGACCAGGTGCTGCCACAGCTTCGGCAGGCGGCGCACCCGGTGCTGCGTGAGCTTGCCGAGAAGGTCGGCGCCACGGCGCATCTGTCCGTCGCACAAGGCAGTCAAGCGCAGGCTGTCGCCGTCGTCGAGCCGTCATGGACGAGTTTCCACGTCGCGTACCGGGTCGGCAGCAGGCACGCGCTGACGGCGGGTGCGGCGGGCAAGGCGATGGGGATGCGGCTGTCCGAGCAGGGCTGGGCGACGTCGACAGGTGAGCTGCAGGCGGGTGCGTCCGGTGTCGCCGCGCCGGTGCGGGGAGTGCCGGGGCTGCGGGCGAGCGTGGGTGTGCTGTCGATGGAACCGCTGGACGCCAAGACGGTCGGGCCTCAGGTTGTCGCGGCGGCTGCCGAGCTCACCGCTGTGTTGCGCTGAGGAGTGGCCGGACCATCGTCGCCAGCAGGGCGAGGTCGATCACGAAGAGCGTCCGCTCGAACAGGCCGAGCGTGACCTCATGATGGGCGGATGACGTGCTCGTGATCCACACGAAACTGGCCAGCACCACGACCAGGCTGACCGCGCTGGCGACCGCGAGCCGCCGGATCGTCGTGCGGCGCGGCTCCCACGGGCACTGCGTGCTCGAACGCCTGGTGAGCAGCCACCCGGCGGCGGGAAGCGCGATGAACGCCACCACCGCGCCGTAGTTGTGCACCTGTCCGCTGAGCGAACGCGCGGCGCCCTCGGGGTCCACCGGGAAGATCGCGACCACGAACAGCCCGGCGCACCACAGGCCGAGCAGTACGAGGACCGGGGTGGCGCGGCGGGCTTTCGCGATGCCCGCCAGCAGCGCCAAGGAACCGAAAGCCAGTGCCAGGCACATCGCACTGAACAGTGGTGCCGCCGAAGTCCCGGCGCCGAGATGGCCGTAGACGTACTCGCTCAGCGTCTGCCAGATCGGGCTCACCTGGTTGGAGAGCCGCAGGTGCAGGTCGGCCGCGAGCGCCACCGCCACCGCCATGCCGGCGACCGCGAGCCGCCCGTGGAGGGGCGAGACCGCGCGGACCGGAACGGCGTTCAGGGTGACTCCTGGGATGCATGATGTCATCCCAGGTTACCGAGCGAACCTGTGAACTTCAGAAGAGTTGGGCGACCGCGAAGAGCGAGAACCCGGCGAAGACGAACCCCGCGACACGCTGGATCAACTTCGGACGGATGCGGCTGCGCACCTTCTGTCCGATGAACACCGCGAGTCCGGCGACGGAAACGAGCGCGACGAAGGCGCCGAGACCGACCGCGAACGGGTTCCCCAGCTTCGCCGCGAGGCTGGCCGTGGCGAGCTGTGAGGCGTCACCCCACTCGGCGGCGAACAGCACGCCGAACGACGTCATCGCCGACCGCAGGAAGGTGGCAGGCGACGGCCCGGAACGTGAACCGTCCTCCATGCCATCCGTCCCGGGAGCGAATCCCTCACGCAACAGCATGAATGCGCCGATACCGAACATCACGGCGACGACGGCTGCGACGAGGGTGTCCGGAAGCAGGGTGAGGAAACTGCCGGCCATGACCGCAATCACACACTGGACGGCGAATGCGGCGCAGACTCCGGCGAATACCGGCCATGCGCGGAAACGGGTGGTGAGAACGAGTGTCGCGACCAGGGTCTTGTCGGGTAGCTCCACGGCCAGCACCAGGCCAAACGTGGTGATCAAGGCCAACATTGCGGCAGACATCGGTGTTTCTCACCCCCTTCACTGCAACGATAAAGGAGGCGTTCAGAACAACGCAAGTTGATACATTTTCCGAATTGCGATTTTTGGCTGGTCGGGCCACAATTCAACGGCTTGGCAGACAATTTATTTCGGTATGCCGAATTCATTTTTCCGGCTCGGGTATGGTGCCGGTATGCCTGCTGAGCACGTTGTCGTCACCTCGACCACCGACTCCGAAGCCGCGGCCGCCGCGCTGGCTACCGGCGCGATCGAAGCCCGGCTCGGCGCCTGCGCCCAGATCGTGGGCCCGGTCACCAGCGTCTTCCGCTGGGAGGGCACGGTGAAAACCGAGCAGGAGTGGCGGGTCGAGATCAAGACCACCGCGCGCCGCGCCCCCGAACTCACGAAATTCCTCAAAGTGAACCACGTTTACGAAGTTCCTGAGATCATCGTGACGCCCATCGAGGGTGGCAGCGCCGAATACCTGACCTGGCTCGCGGAGGAGACCCGATGACCGAACGTTCCGGGCAGATCGACGAGGTGTGCCACCGGCTGAAACGGCACTACATCTTCCCGGAGGTCGCTGACCGGATCGCCGCGTTTCTGCGGGCGCGGCTCGACGGTGGCGCCTACGACGGGCTGGACGACGAGTCGTTCGCGCCGGTCGTCACCGCGGACCTGCAGTCGGTCAACGGCGACAAGCACGTCCGCCTGCGGTTCCACCTCGAACCGGTGCCCGACGGCGAAGAAGAGGCGTTCGACCCGGACACCTACCGCGCCGAAGCGGAACTGAACGCCTTCGGCATCGCGCGGGCCGAGCGGCTCCCCGGCAACGTCGGCCACCTCGACACGCGGCACTTGTACGAAGCCGCGTCCGCCGGCCCCGCGATCGCAGCCGCGATGTCACTGCTGGCGGGCACCGACGCGCTGATCATCGACGTCCGGCGCAACGGCGGCGGCGACCCGGACACCGTCGCGCTGCTCTGCACGTATCTGTTCGACGAGGAAAAGCACCTCAACGACATCTACTTCCGCGAAGGCGACCGCACCAAGCAATTCTGGACGCTCCCGTACGTGCCAGGGCCGCGGTACGGCGAGAGGAAGCCGGTCTGGGTGCTGACCGGGCCGAACACCTTCTCCGGCGCCGAGGACCTGAGCTACAGCCTGCAGCAACTGCACCGCGCGAAGACCGTCGGTGAAGCCACCAAGGGTGGGGCGCACCCGCGCGGGCAGTACAAGATCGACACGCACCTCGACGTGACCGTGTCTTACGCGCGGTCGATCAATCCGTACTCCAAGGGGAACTGGGAAGGCGACGGCGTCCGGCCGGACATCCCGGTGCCCGCCGACGACGCGTTCGACGTCGCCTACCAGCTCGCCCTGGAGCATGTGCTGACCCTGGGTGACACCGGTGTCCGGCGGCCATTGGCCGACGAAGCCCGACTCGCCCTGAGCGACCTGGCGTGACCAGTAGATGCTGACGTCCCGCGATTCCCGGGCGAGACTCGGGACTTAGGTCCCACCATGATCAGGACCACTAGAACTGGCGGGGGCTACCGCTTCAGAGCAGTCTGATCTTGTGGACGTACTGGAACTCGCACGGTGGCAATTCGGCATCACCACGGTCTACCACTTTCTGATGGTTCCGCTGACGATCGGGCTTTCCGTGCTCGTCGCGGCTATGCAGACCGCGTGGGTGCGCACCGGAGATCGACGTTACCTGAAGATGACCAAGTTCTGGGGAAAACTGCTGCTGGTCAACTTCGCGATGGGCGTGGTCACCGGCATCGTGCAGGAATTCCAGTTCGGTATGACGTGGAGCGAGTACTCGCGGTTCGTCGGTGACGTGTTCGGGGCGCCGTTGGCGATGGAAGGGCTGATCGCGTTCTTCATCGAATCGACCTTCCTGGGGTTGTGGATCTTCGGCTGGGACAGGTTGTCGAAGCGGGTGCACCTGGCGTGCGCGTGGGCGTTCTCGCTGGCGACGATCGCTTCGGCGTACTTCATCCTTGCCGCGAACTCCTGGATGCAGCACCCGGTCGGCGTCGACTTCGTGAACGGCAAACCGCAGATGAATTCCATCTGGGCGGTGCTGACGAACAACACCGCGCTGGCCGCGATCCCGCACACGATCGCCGGCGCGTTCTCGGTGGCGGCGGCGTTCCTGGTCGGGGTCGCGGCGTGGCAGCTGTGGCGCCGCCGCAACGGTGACGACGAGCACCGCGCGGTGTGGCGGTCTTCGATCCGGCTCGGCGGCTGGGTCGGCATCGTGGCGTTCGCGGCACTGGCGATCACCGGGGACATGCAGGGCAAGCTGATGTTCGAGCAGCAGCCGATGAAGATGGCGTCGGCGGAAGCGCTGTGCCACACCGAGAGCCCGGCGAGTTTCTCGATCATCGCGATCGGCGATGTGGCGAACTCGAACTGCGAGGACGTGAAGACGTTCACCGTGCCCGCCTTGCTCTCGTTCTTGGCGCACAACGACTTCCACACCGAGGTCAAGGGAGTGGAGAACCTGATCGGGGAGTACCAGGCGAAATACGGCACCAATTACCCCAACGACCCCGCGCTGGGCGACCTGGCCGGCAAGCCGATCGACTATGTACCGAACCTGCCCGTGACGTACTGGGGTTTCCGCGCCATGATCGGTTTCGGTGCCGCCGGGGCCGGGATGGGTGTGCTCGTACTCTGGATGACCCGCAAAAACCGGATCCCTGCGACCAAGTGGTTCCCGCGGCTCGCGTTGCTCTCGATCGCGACGCCGTTCATCGGCAACAGTGCCGGTTGGATCTTCACGGAAATGGGGCGGCAGCCGTTTGTCGTCGCGCCGAACCCGTCCGGAATCGACGGCGTGTGGATGTTCACCGCCCGTGCTGTGTCGCAGTTGTCCACAGGCGAGGTGTGGACTTCCTTGATCGCGCTCACGAGCGTGTACGCGGCACTTGGCGTTGTCGAAGTGTTCCTGATGCTCAAGTACGTCCGCGGTGGTGTCGAGGGCGTCATGCCACCCGAGAAACCCAAGCCGGACTCGGATTCCTTGCCCGGCAACGAATCCGACGACCAGCCGCTCGCCTTCGCCTACTAGGCACCGCGCATATTTAAGGACCGGATCATGACCGCACCCAGCCCACCCCCCGCCCTCCCAGGGGGCCGGCCCCGCCTCCAGCGTATCGGCTCCACCCTCTTTCCAGGTTCTCCACAGGAAAATTGTGGACAACTCAGGGGCCTGTGGACAACTCAAACGGGGGAAGAGGAAATCGGCGCGGAGTGTCGGAGGGCTGTGTTATGAGCCTGGAAGTCGTCTGGTTCGTCATCATCGCGTTCTTCTGGATCGGGTACCTGTTCCTGGAGGGCTTCGACTTCGGCGTCGGCATGCTGCTGCCGGTTCTGGGGCGGGACAACACCGAGCGCCGGGTCATGGTCAACACGATCGGCCCGGTGTGGGACGGCAACGAGGTCTGGCTGATCGTCGCCGCCGGCGCGACCTTCGCGGCGTTCCCCGACTGGTACGCGTCGCTGTTTTCCGGCGCGTACCTGCCGTTGCTCGTGATCCTGCTCGCGCTGATCGGCCGCGGGGTCGCGTTCGACTATCGCGGCAAGGTCGATTCCGTGCGGTGGCGCAGGAACTGGGACCGCCTGATCATGCTCGGGTCGTGGCTTCCGTCGTTCGGCGTCGGGCTGCTGCTCGCGACGACAGCGCTCGGTCTGCCGCTCAACGCCCGGGGGGACCGGGTCGGTGGCGCGTTTGCCGCCGTGCGGTGGGACACCGTGCTCGGCGGGCTGGCCGTCGTCGGCTTCGCGCTGGCGCACGGCGCGGTATACCTGGCGCTGAAAACCGAGGGCGAATTCCGTGATCGCACCCGGAAGCTGGCCCTGCGGCTGATGCCGGTCGCGGTGCTGCCGATGCTGGCGTTCGGCGCCGTCGTGCAGGCGCGGTCCGGTTCGGCGTGGACGCTGGTGCCGTTGGCGCTGGCCGTCGTCGCGGGTCCGGTGGCGTGGTGGCGGTTGCGCAAGGGACGTGAGGGGCAGGCGTTCGCGGCACTGGGCGTGCTGGTCGCGGCAGCGATGGTGACCGTGTTCGGCTCGCTTTACCCGGACGTCCTGCCGTCCACTTTGGACGCTGCCAATTCGCTGACCGTCACCAACGCGTCCTCGAGCCCGTACACGCTCAAGGTGATGACGTGGGTCGCCCTGTTCGGCGCGCCGGTGGTGCTGATTTACCAGAGCTGGACGTACTGGGTGTTCCGCAAGCGCATCGGCACCCACCACATCCCGGCGGTCCACGCACCGTGAAAGGTCCACTCGGCGAGCTTCCCGCGCTGTCCGCCACCGCGCGCCGCGCCCTGATCTGGGCCGGGCTCCTGTCGTTCGTCAACGCGGGTTTGCTGGTCGCGCAGGCATTTCTGCTCGCCTACGTGCTCGCGTCGATCGTCGGTGGCCGCGGTGGGACCTACACCGGGCAGTTGAGCGTCCTGCTCGGTCTCGTCGCCGGACGCGCGCTCGCCGGGTGGGCGGTGAAGGTCGTCAGCGCCCGTGCGGCCGCCGGCGCGAAGGAAGAACTGCGCGCGCGGGCCGTCGACCACGCGCTGCGGCTCGGCCCGGAGTGGATCGCGGCGCGCGGCAGTGGCGAACTGACCGCGTTGACGACCAAGGGACTCGACGCGCTCGACGCGTACTTCACCAACTACCTTCCGTCGCTGGTGACCGCAGCGGTCGTCCCACTCGGGGTCGGCGCCGCAGTGCTCGTCGCGGACTGGCCGTCGGCGGTGATCCTCGTGGTGACGGTTCCGCTGCTGCCGATGTTCGCGATCCTGATCGGGAAGTACACCGCGGACCGGGTGAGTACCGTGGCGGACGTCGTCGAGCGGATGTCCGCGAACCTGCTGGAACTCGTGCGTGCGCTACCGGTGCTCGCGGCGTTCCGGCGCGCCGACGCGCAGGCCGAGACCGTCCGCCGCGTGTCGGACCGGCATCGGCGAGCGACCATGAAAACCCTGCGAACGGCCTTTTCGTCGGCTTTCGTGCTGGAATTGGCGGCGACGCTTTCGGTGGCGCTGGTCGCGGTGGTGATCGGCGTGCGGCTCGTGTCCGGCGATCTGCCGCTGTCGATCGGGCTCGGCGTGCTGATTCTGGCGCCCGAGTGTTACCAGCCGCTGCGGTCGGTCGGAGTGGCGTTCCACGCGAGCGAGGACGGCGTCGAAGCGGTCCGCCGCGTTACCGAGGTACTCACGGAACCTGTTGCTGTCGAAGGAACTGTGGTGCCTGGCCGGGGTGAACTTCGGGTCAGTGGGTTGCGGGTGCGCCGGCGGGAGGGGTTCGCACCGGACGGCGAGTCGTTCGTGGTCCGGCCGGGGGAGACGGTTTGGTTGCGGTCGTCGAGCGGCGCGGGGAAGTCGACGACGTTGGGCGTGCTGCTCGGGTTCGTGCGGCCTACTTCCGGCTCGATTTCGGTCGGCGGCGCGGCGCTCGACGAGATCGACATGGCGGCCTGGCGGCGGGATGTCGCCTGGATTCCGCAGTCGCCCGCGTTCGCGGGTGGCACGGTCCGCGCGGAACTCGGCCTTGCGGGAGACTCGGAAGCGGTCCTCGACGAACTCGGGCTGAGGGAGTTCGCCGATCGGCCCGTCGGTACCCTTTCCACTGGTCAGCGGCAGCGTGTCGCCGTTGCGAGAGCACTGCTCCGCGTCCGTGAGGGTGCGTGGCTCCTGCTGGCCGACGAGCCCACCGCGCACCTGGACGCTGCCAACGCCGAGCGCGTCATGTCCGCCCTCCAGCTCGCCGCCGACAACGGCGCCGCCGTGGTCATCGCCGCGCACGACCGGCCCGACGGCGTCACCCTGCTTCCGAATATGTCGACAAGTTCCGAAGCGCCGGCGCGAGTGCCGGGGAAAGTGTCGACATATTCCCCGGTGCGGGGGGTGGTGGATCGGCGGCTGGTGGCGGGGATCGGGCTGGGGGCGTTGGCGTTGCTGGCGGGGGTGGCGCTGACGGCGACGTCCGGCTGGCTCATCGCGAAGGCCTCGCAGCAGCCACCGTTCCTGACATTGACCGTGGCGGTTGTCGGCGTGCGGGCGTTCGGGCTCGCGCGCGCCGGGTTGCGGTACGCCGAGCGGCTGGCGACGCACGATGCCGCGTTCCGGATCGCCGGGCGCCTGCGGGTTCAGCTGTGGAACTCGCTGGTCAGGTTGGGTCCGGCGCAGGCGTTGCAGGCGGGGGAAGGGCAGCGGCGGCTGCTCGGAGACGTCGACACCGTGCGCGATCTGCTGCCGCGGACGGTGACTCCGCCGCTGGTCGCCATGCTGGTCGCGCTGGGTGCGGTCGCCGTGCAGACGGCGTTCCTGCCCGCCGCGGGGCTTGTGCTCGCCATCGCGATCTTGCTGGGTGGCGTGGTCGCGCCACTGCTGGCGTTGCGGCTGGAGCGGCGAGCGACGTCGGCGCTGGCTGACGGGCGGCGCTCGGTGTCCGCGCAGGTGCTGGAGCTTTTCGAGGCGGCGGCCGAACTGATCGCGTTCGGGGCTCACGTCGGTCGACGTCGTGAACTCGCCGCCACCGATGCCCGGTTGGTCGCCGCCGCGCACCGGCAGGCATTCGGGACGGGCGCGGCGGAGGCGCTGATCACGCTGGTCTGTGGCGCGGCCACGGTTGTGAGCACTGCTCTCGCTGCGCAGGCCGTGCTAGCCGGGAACCTGGATCCCGTGCTCGCGCCGCTCCTCGCGCTGGTGCCGCTCGCGCTCGCCGAAGTCCTCGTCACGCTGCCGCCGGTCGCGCAGCACTGGGACACCCTCCGGCAGGCGCGGATCCGGCTCGCGTCATTACCCGAAAGCGGGGGGGGGGGGGGGG
>JAVXWP010000142.1:0-6768 GCA_032230695.1 Actinomycetota bacterium
GTGGTGGCTCGTGTTTTTTTCGCGGGTTACTACCCCCGCGAAACACTCACGAGCCACCCACCCAGGCGCGCTGTCAGCACACTCCGTCGGTCACCTTGGGGTTGGCCAACCCGAACAAGGGTCGCAGTTTCAGGCCGATCCATGTACCGCCGAGGGCGAAGACGCCCCAGAGCCAGCCGTGCAGGCTGCCGGTGGAGATACCGGCGAGGTACGCGCCGATGTTGCAGCCACCGGCGAGCCGAGCGCCGACGCCCATCAGGATTCCGCCGAGCACGGCGGCTACCGCGGTACGCCACGGGATGTGGCTGTGGATCTTCCACGCCCCCGCGGCGGCCGCCGCCACCGCGGCGCCGAGGATGATGCCGATGTCGGTCAGGCTGGTCTTGTCCGTCCAGATAGGACCGGCGAGCGACTTGGCGTTGCTCGTGGTCTGCCAGAACTCCCAGGTCTCGGGGTGCAGTCCGAGAAGTTGCAGAAACTTGGCGCCCCACAAGGCGAACGCGAAGGTGACGCCCCAGGTGCCACCCGAGACGAGGAAGACCGCCCCGGCGAGCACCGCGAGCACGACCGCGCCGACGAACAGGGGCCACGAACCGCGGAACACCCTGGCGAACCCGCGCGCGGTGGGCACGACATCGGCCGGTGGCGGGTTGCGGCGGGCCTGGATGGCCCGCGTCAGCAGCACGATCCCGAGCAGCACGGCAATGGTGATCGCCCAGGAACCGAACCAGCCGACATGCTTCGACAGCAGGAAACCACTGACCTGCGGCCAGCCGGTGAAGATCGGGTAGCCCCAGGTGTAGAGCACCGAGCCGGCGATGAAACCGCCCAGCGTCAGCACAACGGTGGACTGACCGGCGCCGACGGCGAACAGCGTCCCCGACGCGCACGCGCCGCCGAGCTGCATGCCGATCGCGAACACCGCCGCGCCGACGAACAGCGGCAGCCCGATCGGACCGGCCGTCGCGACAGGAGTGGCCCCAAAGAGCCCGATCCCGGTCGACGCGATCAGCGCGATCAGCGTCGCGGCCGTGCCGAGAAGCAGCGCGTGAGCACGGAGGCCTTGGCCGTTGCCCACGGCGATGAGCTGGCGCCACGCGGAGGTGAAACCGAAGCGCGAGTGGAACAACGCCAGGCCCAGCGCCAAGCCGAGCGCGAGCAGGACACCGAACTTGGCGCCGTAGGACGCCCAGACGTACCAGGTCAGGCCCACCGAAAGCGCACTGGCGACAGCCAGCGGCACCACGCGGATGGGCTCTTCCGGCTCCGGCTGGGGAGCGGCACAGGAAGTGGGAAAGGAGAGGAACTTGTTGTCACCGGGGCGGGAATCGGTCGACGCGGTCACCAGGACTCCATAACGTGATCATCGAAGCAAGACGATCCAGGTTATGGCGCAAGACCTGCCGATGACACCTCGTCGCACTCTGTGGGATTTGGGTGAAGCCATACCGCCGAACGGCCGAGCCACCGGTAGCGCAGATGGCTCGACCGTTCAGGTGGCAGGGAAGATCAGCCTTCCTTGATCTTGAGGCAGACCGTGGTCGCCGGCTGCGAGTAGGTCGCCGAGGCGTTGGCCTCGGTGCCCTCGCACTGGTCCTTGGCTGCGGCGACGACCTTGACGACCTCCGCTTCCGCCGTCGGATCGGTGCAGGCGACCTTTTTGTAACCGGCGGTTTCCGCGGTCATGTTGCTGAAGCAGTCGCCCTGCTTCGCGTTGAGCATGAGGCAGAGTTTGTACGAGGTGCTGCCGGTGACGGAGTACTCGTCGTACATGCCCTCGGGGCAGGACGCCGAACTCTCGTCGAGCTTCACGGCGATCTGGACGTTCGCGGACGGATCACCGCAAGCGGCCTTGTCCGGCTCGGCACCCTGCTTGAACTCCACGACGGCAAGGCAATCACCGACCTTGGAGCTGTCCGGCGACGTGGTGTAACCGACGATCGCGAAGACACCGCCGATGACGACCACGAGGATCGGCAGCAGGAGGCGGAGCCAGCGAAGCTTGCTCTTCGGCTGCTGCGGCACGCCGGGAGGCGGCCCGTACCCGGCGGGCATCCCGGGCGGCGGCCCGTATCCCCCGGGTCCGGCAGGCGGCGGGCCGTAGCCGGGCTGCTGCGCCACGGGCGGCGGACCGTACGGATCCGGTTGACCCACCGGCGGCTGGCCCCCAGGGACCGGCGGAGGGGAAACGCTCACGAGAACCTCGCAGATGTGAAAGGGATGTGATCAGTCACATCCAACACACACAGTGAGACTCTTGCCTCAGCGACCCCACGTTGGAGTGCAAAAAGGACGATGGACGCCCCGCGTAATCACGGAGCGTCCATCGCCTTAGTGGTCACGATCGCAACCAACTAGCGAAAATTTCTCGTCAATCGCGCAAATAGGACAGCAGGCGCAGGATCTCCAGGTACAGCCAGACCAGCGTGGTCATCAGGCCGAACGCGGAGTACCAGGCCCACTTCGACGGCATGCCCTCGCGGATCATCTTGTCGGCCATGTCGAAGTCCAGCAGGAAGCTGAACGCCGCGATGCCGATCACCACGAGGCTGAAGACGATCGCCAGCGGGCCGCCGTCACGGATGCCCATATTGACGCCGAACGCGCCGAGCAGCAGGTTCATCAGCATCAGGATGACCACACCGACGGTCGCGCCGATGATCCACTTGGTCAGCTTGGGCGTGACCTTCACCGCGCCGGTCTTGTAGACCACCAGCATCGCGACGAACACACCCGCGGTACCGAGGATCGCCTGCAGCGCGATACCCGGGTAGAGGATCTCGAACACCGCGGTGATCGCACCGAGGAACACGCCTTCAGCCGCGGAGTACGCGAGCGTCAGCGGGCCACTGGCCTTCTGCTTGAAGATGATGAACAGCGACAGGCCGAAGCCGACGATCATGCTGCCGATGAGCGCACCGATCAGCGCACTCGAAAACCCGGTGACCTCGCCGAGCCTGTTGAGTGTGAGCTGACTGTTCGCCCAGATCGCGGTGATGACACCGACGGCGAGCGCGACACCCAGGCTCATGCCGGTCTTGATGACGACGTCGTCAACGGTCATCGGGCGGTCGGCAGCACCGGACGGAGCCCGTCCCGGGCTGTAGCCGGGCACTCCGCCCTGGGGCTGGTTGAAGCCTACGTTTGACCCGTACTGGCCGTACGCCACATTGCCTTTCGGCAAGTTGCGGAACGCCGGGTTGCTTGTGGAACGCACCTGATCCTCCTGGATCTACCATCACCTGCATCGGGTTAACGACCGCGTGCGCCAGCCGGTTCCCGTCGGGTAAAGACGACTTTACCCTTACCGGCCCGCTGAGGCTCTCGCCATACCGTATGCCCTGATCCTTCCCTGGCGTGGCAGAACCGCGCTACCGGCGAACCGACCGGTAACTTGATGGCCGCACGGTGTTCATCACAGTCCCGATGCAGCACAATGCGCAGGAGTTCCCTCGGTGTCGACGGCAGCGAAAGGCAGTCACATGGCTGACAAGGCCAGTTATCTCGTAACCGGCGCGACAGGCCTGATCGGGCGCCAGTTCACGCAGCTGCTGCTCGCCCGCGAAGACACCGGGCATGTCGCCCTGCTCGTCCGCGAATCTTCGCGTTCCCGCCTGAGCGCACTGGTCAACCGGTGGCCGCATCCCGAGCGCGTCACGCTGGTCACCGGTGACCTTTCGGCGCCGGGCCTCGGCGTCAGCGAGCAGGTTCGTGACGAGCTGCGCGGCAACGTCGACCACGTCGTGCACCTCGCCGCGCTCTACGACATCACCGCCAACGACGAAGCCAGCATCACCGCCAACGTCGAGGGCACCCTGCACGTCGTCGAGCTGGCCGCGGACATCCAAGCCGGTCGCCTGCACCACGTTTCGTCCGTCGCCGTCGCCGGTGACCACGAAGGCATGTTCACCGAGGACATGTTCGACGTCGGCCAGCGGCTGGTCACGCCGTACCACCGCACCAAGTTCGAGGCCGAGAAGCTCGTCCGCGAGCAGACCGAGGTGCCGTTCCGGATCTACCGCCCGGCGGTCGTGCTGGGGCACTCGCAGACCGGCGAGATGGACAAGATCGACGGCCCGTACTACCTGTTCCCCGCGATCAGCAGGCTCGCTTCGCTGCCCAGCGTGCCGATCGTCGGCCCGGACCTCGGCGACACGAACGTCGTCCCGGTCGACTATGTGGCGAAGGCGCTCCTCGAACTGGCCACCACCGACGGCCTCGACGGTCGAACGTTCCACCTGGTCAACCCGGAGCCGCAGTCGGTGGTTTCGGTCTACAACGCCTTCGCCAGGGCCGCCGGGGCGCCGACGATCACCGCCGAGCTGAACGAGGGTGTGTCCAAGGGCATCGTTTCGCTGATCAAACTGAGCGAGCACATCCCCGGGTTCACCCTCGCCCGCGACGCCGTGCTGGACCGGCTCGGAATTCCGCCGGTGCTGCTGGAGACGATGGCCTTCGAGTCGGTGTTCTCCTCGGCGTCGACGCGCAAGGCGCTCGCGGGCTCGGGCATCGAGATCCCCCGCCTGGAGGATTACGCGGCCACGCTGTGGCGCTACTGGCGTGAGCACCTCGACCCGTTCCGCGCCCGCAAGCACGGCCCGCGCGGCGAGCTCGACGGCCGCCGCGTGATCATCACCGGCGCGTCCTCGGGCATCGGGCGGACCACCGCACTGCGGGTCGCCGCGGAGGGTGGCATCCCGCTGCTCGTCGCTCGCCGCCAGCACGAACTCGAAGAGGTGCGCGACGAGATCATCGCGGCCGGCGGCAGCGCGTCGGTCTACCCTGCCGACCTGACCGACGAGGATTCGGTGCACAAGGCCGTCGACGCGATGCTCGCCGAGCACGGCCGTATCGACATGCTGGTGAACAACGCCGGACGCTCGATCCGGCGGTCCATCAAGCTTTCGTACGACCGGTTCCACGACTACGAGCGCGCGATGGCGATCAACTACTTCGGTGCGGTCCGGCTCATCCTGGCGGTGCTGCCGCATATGTCCGAGCGGAAGTTCGGGCACATCGTCAACGTGTCGTCCATCGGTGTGCAGGGCATCGCGCCCCGGTTCTCGGCGTACGCGGCGTCGAAGGCCGCACTGGACTACTTCTCGCGGATCGCCGCGACCGAGACCCACGGCGACGGGATCACCTTCACCACGATCCACATGCCGCTGGTCCGCACCCCGATGATCCGGCCGACCAAGATCTACGACGCTTTCCCGACCAAGTCGCCGGAGCAGGCCGCGGACATGGTGATGAAGGCGCTCAAGGAGCGCCCGAAGCACATCGGGACGCCGATGGGACAGGCGATCGGCGTGGCCTACACGCTGCTGCCGGGAGTCACGGATGCCATGGCGTATCAGGGTTTCCGCATCTTTCCTGACTCCGCGGCGGCCGGTGGCAGCGGCGGCCTGAAGATCGGCAAGGGTGAGGTACACCTGTCGAAGGCGGCGATGGCGCTGGCGAAGATCAGCCGTGGCTTCCATTGGTGATGTTGGTTTGGTCACACAGAGCGATCATGGGTGCCGCCGAACAGGCGTATATCGCCAGGTGAGGGTGAAGACACGGCGATAATTAACAAAGCCTGACGTCGGCGACACGGGGTACGCAGGTACCGTCGGGCCCATGGTTTCCGAGCGCGACAACGGCTTACTTCCCCTGCGCCGTGAGTATGCCCAGGTTTGGCACGGCTTCGACCGCAATGAGGTGCGCCAGTACCTCGACCACCTCGAGGCGCACCTGCGGCGGATCATGACCGACCGCGACGCCGCGATGGCTCAGGCGAGCACTTTGTCGCGGGAGCTGGAAAATTCGCGGCGTGAGATGACCAAACTGGGTGCGCGGATCGAGGAACTCAAGAAGCCACCCGAGCGGCTCGAAGATCTCGACGAGCGGATGCAGCGGACCGCCGACCTAGCCAACGCGCGCGCCGAGGAGATCATCGCGCGGGCGCAGGTCGCCGCCGAGAAGCACTGGGCGGAGTCCACAGAGGTCTCGACGAAGCTGCGCGAGCGCTACCAGAAGCTGATCGACGACCTGGACGTCCAGGCCGATGCGCTGCACGCCGAGCACGAGAACGCACTCAAATCCACGCGGGCAGAGGTGCACAAGCTGACCGTCGAGGCGGCTCAACGTCGCGAGAAGATGGACGGCGAAGCGGAACGCAAGCGCCGGAACATCGAGCGCGACTTCGAGGCGTCGATCGCGGCCCAGCGCGCCTCGCTGGAGAAGCAGATCGCCGACCAGCACCAGGCGAGCAAGAACCAGGCCGAGCGCCGGATCGCCGAGGCCACCGCAGAGGCCAAGCGTCGTCTCGACGAAGCCACCGCGGAAGCCAAGCGCCGCTTGGACGAGGCCACCACCACCGCCGCGCAACGCACCACCGAGGCGACCAGGCGTGTCGAGCGGCTCGCCGAACTTCGCGAGCAGGCCCGCGCGAGCCTGCGTGAGGCGGACGAGGTGCTCAAGGCTTCCGAGGCGGCACTGGTTCCGCTGCGGGAAGAGTCCGGGATCGCCGCGGCTTCGAAACTGGTCGGCGGGGACGAGCCCGTCGCCGCGCCGTCGCCGGCCGCGGAGAAAAAGGCCGCCGACGCTGCCGAGTCGAAGGCCGCTTCGGAGATGACACTGCAGATGAAGGCGCCGGGTATCCAGAAGCCGAGCCCGACCCCGAACGGCCACAAGCCCGCTCCGGCTTCGGAGAAGGCCGACACCCGTTCCTGAGGCGCTCACTTTTCGCGCCCCGGAAGTTACCCGAAAGCGGGGGGGGGGGGGGGG
>JAVXWP010000148.1:0-22705 GCA_032230695.1 Actinomycetota bacterium
CCCCCCCCCCCCCCCCCGACGTGGGGGTCCGGCCATCCCGCTCGGGAGTAGGCCGCACGCGTTGAGGCGGGCGCGGCTGCGGGACGGCCGGAGTCTGGAGGTGGCCGAAAAGGCGGTGCCAGCGGGAAGGTTCCGGGTGGTGTTCAGGCTCGGCCGTGCGGTCGGCCAGGCGGTTGTAGTGGCGGATGAGTGCGTTGCAGGTGGTGCAAGGGCGGCCGGGTGGGGCCAGGCAGGAGTCGATGAGGACTTCGTGGTTGCAGAGTGCGTGGTAGCGACCTTCTTGGAGGGCGATGCCGTGAGCGAATTCTTCGTCTGTGACTGCGTGGTCCAGGCTGTCGACTGCGCAGCGGTACCAGGTCACGTAGAGACGTGGCGGTCGTGAGCTGTGCTCGCCGCTTGTCACGTTCGCCCCTCCAGTGATCGGATATGTTGAAATCATCAGATCCTGCGCGCGGCGGACAGGCCAGAGCGGCAACGTCGGAGTTTAGCTGCGGAGATGTGGCACTCACAGTCTTTACCTGGGAATATGCCTGCTAGGCTGATGTCGCATCCAATGAGAGTGAGGTGCTCGGTGGCCAGTGTTCGGCGGCGCGTTGAGCTTGTTTCAGCTCGTAAGGCGGCTGGGCTAACTCAGGAGAAACTCGCGGAGGTCATGCGCGTCGACCGGTCAACGGTGGTCCGTTGGGAAGCCGGTGAATACGCACCGCTGCCGTTCCAGCGGCTGAGGCTGGCGAGGGTGCTCGGCCGGTCGACGGACGAGCTGAGGGAGCTTATCGACGTGCGCCCGGCTGCGAGCCTGCTGACGCTGGGATCGGAGCTGGGGCCTGCGTTCAGCTGGCTGGATCGGCATGTCGGTTGGAGGCCGGGGACGACGCGGGGGCGGGTGGAAGCACGTGTACCAGTGGATCGGCGAGCCGGGCTGCCGGTCGGCCGAAGTCGTCTCGCTGAAGAGTTGGCGGACTACTACGGCGAGCCGCCTCGTGGCCATTCGATGTACCAAGTTCGCTGCGGGCCGGCCGAGGCGCAGACCAGTATCCTGACTCGTCCGGAGTGGACGGACGTCGCGTGTCCGTTGACGTTTCAGTGCGACCGGGTTGAGTTGCTGCCTGACGTCGAGCGGCCGCATCGTGGCGTTGACGAGGGCGCAGCGGTCCGGCGGCTGGCGGAAGCTGCGGCGGACGACGTACGGATTGCGGATGTGCCGATCTACCGGCTATCGGAGATCGAGGTCGGACCGGAGGGTGTCGTCGGCAAGGTCGGGTTGATTCCGTTCGTTGAGTACGCCTTGAGCGTGGACCTGCTCGAGCGCGAGTTGATCGATGGCTCGGCGACTGGAAAGCACTTGCGGCCGGGGAGTGCATCGCTGCGCGACCGATACTTGCCGGACTTCGCGGCGGTGCTTGATCTGGGCGGGCGGTTGTGTGCGGGCGGAGTACTCGCGTTGACCGCGATAGCTCGGCCTGCTGACCCGTATCGAGGCGGACCTGACTACCTGCTGCTCGTCCAGGAGCGATCCGGGCGCGTGCTGAACGCGCCCGGCAGCTTGGCGGTGATCCCCAAGGCGTTTCATCGGCCCTTGGCTGATCATCGTGCGGACGCCCGGATCGGGGCGACGCTGCGACGCGCATTGGAGAAGGAATTGTTCGGGCGCGTCGACGTCGACAACACTGCGGGCGGACAGCGGGCGGCCGATCCGATGCATCCGAGCAGGCTCTCAGCACCGATGCGCTGGCTGACGGAGCAGCCTGGGCGGTTGCGGATGGAGTGCAGCGGATTCGGGTTCAACCTGGTGAGCGGAAACTACGAATTCGCAAGCCTGGTCGTGATCGAGGACGAAGAGTTCTGGCCGCAGTTTGGCGGGAACGTCGAAGCGAATTGGGAGTCGGACGAACTGCGCCTGTATTCGACGCTCGACCGCGACTTAATCTCCGGATTGATCGCGGATGAATCATGGAGTAATGAAGGTTTGTTTGCGCTGCTTCAGGGCTTGCGTCGACTCGCTGAAATAGGCGGGGACCGAGTGAAGATCCCTGCCGTTGAGTTATGTCGCTGATGGCCAACGGACGGTCATGACAACGGAATCAGTCACCGCTTCCCAAGAATGGTCGATTCCCGGCCCCCACATGACATAGTCGCCTTGTCGAGTCATGGTCTTACTGCCTCCGACAACTTCGACACGGAACTCACCCGAGATGAGCATGACAACTGTGGTTCGCTGGTCGTCCGAGGTCCATTCGGGGCGCTTGTCGCCTGCGGGATGGTTGGCCCACTTGACTTCTACGTCCTTCGACGACCGCACGCCTTGCGACGGGTCGATGAAGTGGCCGATCAGCCAGCCGCGGGTGACGGCCGCGTCCTCGTTGGCGTTTCCGGCGGTCCAGCCGTCGCTCACTTGCGGATCTCCCATTCAATCGGTGGCAATTTCACGCGGTCTCCGCCAATTTCCGCGAGGCGTCGAAGTCCTTGCATCATGGCGAACAAACCCTCATTGCTCCACGCTACATCACCCAGCAACTCAGTGAGGAGTTCGGTATCCCTGGTCGAATATTGACGAAGAGTCGCCGATTCCCAGTTCCCTTCGACCACACCGCCGTATCGTGCCCAGAATTCCTCGTCGTCGATAACGATCAGGCTGGCGAATTCGTAGTTCCCGCTGACCAGATTCAAGCCAAAGCCAGTGCACTCCATCCGCAGGCGCTCAGGCTCTTCCATCAGCCAGTGCATCGGTTCGGACAGCCTCGTCGGGTGCATCGGGTCCACCGTCAGCGACTCGCCCAAGGTGTTGTCGATGTCTGGGCGGCCGAATAGCTCTTCCTCCATCTCACGGCGGAGCGTGGCGCCGACCTGCGCGTCTCGGCGGACGTCGGTGAGCGGCTGGTGGAAGCCTTTCGGGATCACGGCAAGGCGTCGAGCAGCGTTCAGCACGTGGCCGGATCGCTCTTGGACCAGCAGTAGGTAGTCCGCCTCGCCGCGGTACGGGTCGGCTGGGCGAGCAACCGCGGTAAGCGCGAGGACTCCGCCAGCGCAAAGGCGGCTGTCCACGTCGAGGACGGATCGGAGATCGGGAAGGTAGACGTCGCGGAGCGGCATGGCTGACGAGCCTGCGGCGATCGCATCGACCAATTCGCCTTCGAGCAAGTCCATGGTCAGGGCGTAGTGCACGAAGTGGGTCGTGCCGAACGAGCCGCCAAGGTGGTGTTCACGAATTTCGGTGCCGAGCAGACGATAGATCGGGCTGTCCGCAAGCCGGGTGTTCATGGACAGCGTCTCGGCCAGCCGCTGAACGGCGAGATTTGCGGCGTGCGCATCGAGTTCGAAATCGGCTTCCGGCCGCGCGCTTGCCACGCTGAGTCGGTCGTTCAGCGGACGGAGTTCACAGTCAAGGTCCAGCCAATCGGCGCAGGTCAGGACGCTGGTGTTCACGGCATCGGCGCCAACGTGGCCGGTGTATAGGCCGTGGTCTCCTGCGTGCTGCCCGTAGTACGCCGTCAGTGTCTCGGCGACGTCGCGTTGGCTGACCCATCCGCGACGGGTCGCGCGGTCATGGAGGGCCTGAGTGTCGACGCTCGCGACGCGGGAAGCGACTGCGCGGCGGCTTGTGCCCGGCGTCCATTGAGCATGGCGGTCGATCCATTCCAGAGCCGCGCCGATATGAGGATCGGCGGCCAGGCGCGAGTCGGCTTCTGTCGTGTCCGGTGGCCTGCCAACGGCCGGAGCTTCGCCGGTCAGCTCGGCGAACCGAGCGCGCTCGGCAGCTGTGGCGCGCTCCAGGGCGGCGTCGAGGACCTGTTGCATCTCGGATTGCTGGCGAAGGTCTGGCTTCTGGTGCCAGGCGGCCACTGTCCGAGCACCAATACCCAACTTTTCGGCAAATCTCTCGTTGCTCAATCGCAAGGCGGCTTGAAGCGCTGAAGCTGTTTGCCCGTTCCATTTGCTCGTCCGATTCATCGGACCTCCACAATGGCTGTGTGCAGCGGATATGCCGTAGTTGTGCACTGGTTCCACACTGGTAATGCATGGGAACGGGCGCCGATTCGGCCTTGAATTCGAGGTATGGAAATCACTTGGTTCACCGGCCCGAATCGCCCTGCGCTATCGCTTCGGCCGAACATGCTTGACCACGATCGCGAGGCTCGCCTGGATGTCTTCCAGGCGGTCGGTGATCTCGGCCAAGCGCAGTTCGAGCGCATCGAGCCTGGACCTCACCTCGTCGCCGTCGTCGACCGGCTCGTCGGGGTGCGGTGGAGTGCGGTTTTGCAGTACTGCCAACAGATGCTGTGGGTGCCAGCCCAACGTCGTCGACAGTGCTTCAAGCGTGCGCGCGCTCCGGCGACGTTCGACGGTGTGGTGCTGCAACTCGCGCACGATCGCCTGCGAGACGTGCGATCGCTCGGCAAGTTCGCGTTGTCGCCAGCCGAGCTCGTTGACACGCACGCTGATCGCCTTCGCGACTGCTGCCCAATCTTCCGTCACCGATTCCTCCGCGCTCCGCCTCAGCGCCGAGATTAGCGGTTCGTCGAGCTTTCACCGCGTCGCCTAGCGCATTGCCAGCGGCGCGTCGGACAAATGCGCCGACAGTGGCGCTGAAATTAACAACATAGTATTGAAATCATCAGATTGGTCTTCCTCATGAACACGCAAACGACCTTCCACACCATTCACCAAGCCGCCTGGACTCTGGGCGTCTCACGCTCGGCGGTGAGCCGGGCAATCCGGACAGGACAGTTACGGGCCACCCGTTGCCGCTCCGGTCTACGGGTGTCGTCGACCGAGCTCGCCCGACTGCTCGGCACCCCGAAGCAGGACGGAGGTGCGGCATGCACGCCGACGACCTCCGGCTGATTGGCATCGCATGGCGGCTGGATCGCCTGCGATGGGTTCCCTCGGACGTCCTGACCGACATCGTGACCAGCGACGGCGTCTGTATGTCACCGTCGCCGGACGAGGAGCCGCCGCAGGCGCGGAACGACTGCGAGTTGGCGAAATTGCTGTGCGGAGGCTGCCCGGGCCGGGACGAATGCCTGGAGTTGGAGTTGCGCACGAGCGGTACAGACACGGTCGGTGTCTGGGGCGGGATGACCGACGACGACCGTCGAGCGCTTCACCCGCACTGGCAGCGACGCGGCGAACGAGTCGAGCGAGGTGCACGATGAATGGCATCATCGTGACGCCGACGCAGATCCTCGCCGGGGTCGGCGTGCTGCTCGTGCAGTTCTGGGTCTGGCGTGCCGGTGCTCGCCGCGCGAAAGTTGCCGCGGAAGCGGCGCGGAGCGGAGCACGGCTGGTTTCGCTGGTCGGCCGGGTACTGTTCAACGCCGGGTTGATCGTCGCCGTTCAGTGGGTTGTGATCGCGCATCCGGGTAACCAATGGCTGCTGCTCGCGGTGCTCGGCCTGCCTGCGCTGTTCGCGTCGTACGCGCTGACCCGAGCGATGACCGTGACCACGGTCGACACCTCGAAGCGGAGTGGTCGCCGATGACGCGGGCCCAACGACTCGCCCAAGAAGCGGCCGAAGCCGCGGAAGTGCGGGCGTACCAGACCGATCCGGACGTCATGGCGCTGCGGATCGAGCGGGTCCGTCGCCAGGTCGACTGGATGTGCTGGACCGGGATCGTGCTCGGACTGGCCTTCACGATGACCAACGTTCAGACATTCGCGTCGGCCGGTACCCAGCCGTGGTCGCTGCCATGGCTCGCGGCGTGGCTGCTGGACCCCACGGTATCGCTTGTGCTGCTGGCGATTCTGCGAGCAGAGCAGATCACCGCGCGGTATCAGGTGCGGACCGGCGGATGGGTGCGGCGCGCGAAGTGGTTCACGCTCGCCGCGACCTACGTCATGAACACCTGGGAGTCCTATGCGGACGGTGTGCCCGCGGCGATCGTGCTGCACTCGGTGCCACCGCTGGTTGTGTTCGTGGCGGTCGAGGCGGTAACAGACCTGCGGGACAAGCTGACCGACGCAGCGATGGAGGCGGCTGGTGAACGGCGAAGCGTTCACAGTGAATCCGTGAACGCGGGTCACCGCAAGCTGTTCGCCGACTATCTGGCCGATGCTCGGGCGAGCTGGACGCCGGGTGTCGAGGTGACACCAGCATGGGTGCGGCAGGCCACCGGCTGCTCGCGCGGGCTGTCGCCACGGTTGGCGCGGGCGTTGCTCGCGGAGGTGACCGATGCCTGAGGACGCTGTGCCGGTGAAGGCCGAACCAGTGCTCGACGCGGAACTGATTGACGACACGCTGCCGCAACCACGTCGGCGTCAGCGGCGGAACCGCCTCGTGCTGTGGTGGCGGCACTCGCCGCGGGTACCGCTGTGGCTCAAGAGCAGGACGCAAGCGGCGCAGGCGACGAAGGACGCCGTCGCGTGGCTGGTGAAGTTGCCATGGCGGTTCCTCGGCGCAGTGGTGCGCGGGATCGTGGTCGGTGCTCGTGGGTGGCGTAGCTGGGTGACGGTAAGGGACTACCGCACGGCGGCCGAGGAGTCGGAGAAGCTGGCCGACAAGTTCGCCGAGATCCGCGCGCTCACCTTGTTCCGCTGGAAGGTGACCGGCGCAGTGGTCGCCGTCGTGGCCATCTCAGCCGCGGTGATCGACCTCGTGTATGGCAGCGCTCCATTGTGGATCGCTGGAGCAGCCGCGTCGGTGGCGCTGGCGATTCTCGGCAGACGAAAGGACGGTAGCCCTGGCCGGAAACCGGCTTTGGCCGGGCCACGCACGCTCACCTGGACGATGGACCCGCAAGTCCTCGTGGACGCGTTCCGGGACGCGAAGCTGATCGGCAAGGACGAGACGCTCCGGCTGGTCGAGCGAGCAACCCGGCTTGGTGAGGGCTGGGCGATCTCCGTCGACTTGCCTGCGACCCGTAAGGCTGCCGACGTGGTGAAGCACCGCGAAGCGCTCGCGTCGGCACTGGCGGTGGATGAGGTTCAGCTCATCGTGGAACGTGTCCGCGGCAACGGCGGGCACGCGGGGCGAGTGTCGATGTGGGTGGCTGATGAGGACCCGTATGCCTCGCCGCCGTTGCGGACGCCGCTGCTCGGGGTGACGCGGTGGGATGCGTGGCGGCCGGTGCCGTTCGGCCGGGACGCGCGAGACCGGCGGATCGACCTGCCATTGGTGTGGACGTCGCTGCTCGTGGGTGCGATTCCCCGGCAGGGTAAGACGTTCGCCGCGCGGCTGGCGGCGGCCGGGCTCATCCTGGACGCGTGGGTCCGGCCGTATGTGGCGGATTTCAAGGCGGGCAAGGACTGGGATGCCGCCGGCCAGGTGGCGCACCGGTTCATGGCTGGCGACGAGCCCGAGCATGTCTTGGCCCTGGTTGACTGGCTGGTTGAGCTGGTCGCCGAGGTTCAGGGCCGGTTCCGGCGGATGCGGGGCCTGGACGACCTGACCTGCCCGGAGTCGAAGGTCACGCCGGATATGTCGCGCGACCGGGCACTGGACATGCCGATTACGGCGATCTTCATCGATGAGGTGCAGGTGCCGTTGGAGGACCGGACACCCGTTGAGGTGCAAGGGAAAAAGCTCACGGCAGGTGAGTACGTCGGCGAGTTACTGACGTGGTTGGCGAAGAAGGGGCCGGCCGCCGGGATCGTGCTCGTGCTGGCTACGCAGCGGCCGGACTCAAAGACCATCCCGTCCGGGCTGCGCGCGGTGCTCGGGTCGCGGTTCGCACTACGCGTCATGGACTGGCGCGACTCCAACATCGTGCTCGGCGAACAGATGAACACCCGAGGATACGACTCTTCCCGTCTGCTGCCGTCCCACAAGGGCGTAGGCATCTTGCGCCCGGACGGGGACACAGCGGCCGGGGCCGACGTGCTGGCGATGACCGTACGGACCTACTACATGCCGAACGAGGACTGGCAAGTCATCTGCCAACAGGGCCGCGCACTGCGCGAGGCAGCCGGGACGCTCACGGGGCACGCGGCAGGGCAACATATCGCACCGGTGCTTGATCATGCCGCCGTGGTCAAGACAATCGGTGCAGGTAGCACCGTTGACGCGGTTTCGTCGCCGGGTGAGCTGCCTGAACCGCTCGCGTCGATAGTGGACTATCTGGGCGACGACCTCGGACCGGACGGCCGGGAGTTCGTGCCGACCGCTGAGCTTCTGGAAGCGCTGGAGATCGACCCGAAGACGTTCGCGCAGCGCATGAGCGACTTGGCGTGCCGACCGACGCGAGACCGGGTGACCGCAGATGACGGGGAGACGAGGCAAGTCCGCGGGTACCTGACGGCTGAAATCAAGAGTGCTATCGACCGTGTGACCAACGGAGTCGAAACGGCTGATGAGGATGATCAGCCATGAGTGCCGGATACTCGGAAGATCGGCCGATCCGCGTTATCCTACCTGTGGGATTGCCCGAACTGACGCCTGCTGTCGCGCGTGGTTTGCTGGCGATTTTGATCGAGCTGACTGAGGTGCCCGTCTTGGACGGGCCGGAGGAGGTGAACCGTGACCGCTGAAATCATCAATGATCCATGGTCGACGTTGGACGATATCCTGGGCCTTCAGGTTGTCGATCCGGTGGACGACGGGATCGGTGCGCTGGCGGTCTACGGCCGGTGCTCGACCGAGGACAACCAAGACCCGGAGACGTCGCGGGGATGGCAAGTCGGGAACGCGCGCAAGTTCGTCGAGCCGCTTGGCGGCCAGATCGTCGCGGAGTACTTCGACGTTGGGCAATCGCGTTCGGTGCCGTGGGACCGGCGGACCGAGGCGGCGCGATTGCTGGCGGAGCTGAAGAATCCGCGGCGGGCCTGGGATGCCTTGGTAGTCGGCGAAGGTACCCGCTGCTGGTTCGGCAACCAGTTCTCCCTTATCGCGCCACGCTTCGCGGCCTACGGGGTGGATCTGTGGGTACCAGAACTGGGCGGGAAGTTCGACGCACGGAACCCATCGCACAAGATGCTGATGAGCGTGCTCGGCGGGATGAGCGAATCGGAGCGCCAGCACGTCCAGGCGCGCGTCCGCGCGGCGATGGACGCGCAGGTCGTCAACGAGGGGCGGCATCAGGGTGGCCGGGCGCCATACGGGTACATCGTGGTTGATGGCGGGCCGCATCCCAATCCGCGCAAGGCGGTCGAAGGGTTCCGGTTGCGGCTGCTGGTGACCGAGGACGAGTCAGCCGACGTTGTGCGGCGGATCTTCGCCGAGTACCTGGAAGGCAACGGTGATCGGGCGATCGCGAAGGGGCTCAATCAGGACAGAGTGCCGTGTCCGTCCGAACGGCGG
Source organism: Actinomycetota bacterium (assembly GCA_032230695.1). Classification (GTDB taxonomy): domain Bacteria; phylum Actinomycetota; class Actinomycetes; order Mycobacteriales; family Pseudonocardiaceae; genus Amycolatopsis. The sequence continues at coordinate 9,233 of JAVXWP010000148.1, forward strand.
CCGGACCAGAATCGGCACCGGCTCGCCGATGGATGGCAAGGCAGCACAGTCCGATCGATTCTGGAAAACCCGCGCTACACCGGGTACGCCATCTTCGGGCGATGGACCAAGCACGAAACGCTGCTGAACCCGGACGACGTGAGCGCGGGCCACGTCGTCCGGTTCCGGCGAGCGGAGCCTGACCGGATCGTGCGGTCTCGCCGACCAGCGCATCCAGAGATTGTGTCCGTCGAGACGTTCACACAGGCTCAGCTTGTACGCCGGTCTCGTGCGGCGGGAGGTATGCGCGGCATCGCGAAACTGGATCGGGACCGGAGCGCGAGTAAGCACACCTACCTGTTGAAGGGACGGGTGCGGTGCGAGATCTGCCAGAGGAAGATGCAGGGAGCGGCGATTCGGAGGGGGATCTACTACCGGTGCATCGCGCGGACGTTGGCGCCGGGCTCGGCTGCGCTGGCTGATCACCCGAAGACCGTCAACCTGCGTGAGGACGCGGTGTTGCCTCGGGTTCATGAGTGGCTGTGCAAGGTCTTCGACCGGGAGAACCGCGACGAGACCGTTGCCGCCCTGGTTGGCTCACAAGAGGAACAGCCGGGCACAAGTCGCGCGGTAGTCGAGAAGCGGCTGAAAGACATCGAGGCGCGGTTGCGGCGCCATCAGGCAGCGATCGAGGCCGGGGTAGATCCAGCCGCGCTGGTCGACGCGCTCAACATCGCGCAGGCCGAACGGCAAGCCGCGCGGGCAGAGCTGGAGCATCTTCCCGAAGCGGTCACGATCGGGCGGGCGGAGGTGTACGCCAGGCTGGATTCGCTGAGTGACGACGTGGCCAGGGCACTCAACTCACGTCTGCCCGTGCGGCTCACACAGGTGTACCGAGACCTTGGTCTTCACCTGCAGTATGACAAAGAAAAAGAGACCGTCGCTGTGACGGTCTCTCCGCGTGTGGTTAACGTGTGTGTCCGAGGGGGGACTTGAACCCCCACGCCCTTACGGGCACTAGCACCTCAAGCTAGCGCGTCTGCCATTCCGCCACTCAGACCTTCTACCCAGAGTCTACCTTCCCGTCACTTACCGGAACGCTGGGGGTGGTCGGTCAAGATCCATCCTGGGCTGACCTGGCCGGAAGTCACACCTCGGCTCTAGCCATCAGTCCTGCACGTCGTCCAGACGTCGAAGGCCCGCGATCGCGTCGAGGAGCGGGGCGAGTGCGTCGAGCCGATGCGCGCTGACGATCCGGTCGCAATAGGGCAGCGCGGCGGCCATTCCGCCGACGAGCGGCTGGTAGCGCGCGCTCGCTGTGCGGGGGTTCACCCAGATTACGCGGTGCGCCAGCCGGGACAGCCTCGCCATCTGCTCACCGAGTTCGGCCGGGTCACCGGTCTCCCAGCCGTCGGAGATGATTACCACGACAGCGCCCCTTGCCATCCCGCGGGTGCCGTGGACGTCCAGGAATTCGCGCAGGCCGGCGCCGATCCGGGTACCGCCGGACCAGTCGGGCGCGAGCTCTCCGGCGAGCCGTAAGGCGTCGGCGGGACGGGTGGCGAGCACACGGGTGAGGCGGGTCAGTCTGGTGGCGAAGGTGAACACTTCGGCACCGGCACCGCCGGACGCGCAGTAGAGCAGTTGCAGCATGGCGCGGGCGTTCGCCTGCATCGAACCGGAGATGTCGCACAGCACCACCAGTTTGCGGGGTTTCCGGCGCAGGGTGCGGCGGCTGAGCAACAGGGGTTCCGCACCCGAGCGTCGTGCACGGCGCAAGGTCTGGCGCAGGTCGACGTCGCGGCCACCGCGCGCTGTCCGGAACCGGCGGGATCGGCGGAGGGGGGTGGCGATCTTGAACTGACTCATCACCTCGGCGAGCAACGCGAGTTCGGCGGGGTCCAGGGAGCCGAAATCTCGGCTGCCCAACGATTCCGCCGCGCTACCGAGGGTTGGCACCTCCACCTCCCTTTCCCCCAATGCGGCGTTCGGGGCACTGGAGTACCCGAAAGCGGCGTTGGGGGCGTTCGGGTACCCGAAAGCGGCGGTCGGGGCATTGAGTGCCCCCCACGCCCCAATCGGGGACTCCCCCGGGTCCCCACGAAATTCGGCCGGGTCGACGAGGCCGCCGAAGACGGCGCCGAAAACCCGGTCCAGCAGCGGGATCTCCGTGGGATCCGACACCAAGGTCGCCAGGGCGCACCGGTAGAGCTCCGACGTCGAATCCGGTGCCACCACGGTGATCGCCGCCGCGAACCGCGCGGATCGCTCCGCCCCCACTGCGACGCCCTCGCTCCGCAGCGCGGCACCGAAACGCGCGGCGAGCGCCGCGAGGTCAGTCACCGACCACCCCGGCCAGGCCCCGCGCGGCGACGGCCACCCGGTCTTCGTCGTATTTCAGCACGGCGCTCATCGTGCGCTCGGCCGCTTCGACGTCTAGCGCCTCGACGCCGAGCACGTGGAGCGCGGCCGCCCAACTGATCGCCTCCGCGACTCCGGGCGGCTTGTACAGGTCCAGGCCGCGCAGCCGCCGCACCGAACCGGCGACGCTTTCGGCGAGCCAGTCCGCGGCAGCCGGCACGCGCCGCCGGATGATCGCCGCCACCCGGTCCACCTCCGGGTGGGCGATCCAGTGGTACAGACACCGCCGCTTCAAGGCATCGTGCAGGTCCCGCGTGCGGTTCGAGGTGAGCACAGCGATCGGTGGGACGGCCGCGCGGCGGGTACCCAGCTCCGGGATGGTCACGGTCGACTCGGCGAGCAGTTCGAGCAGGAACGCTTCGAACTCGTCGTCCGCGCGGTCGATCTCGTCGATCAAGAGCACCGCCGGGCGGGGGCCTGGATGTTCGAGCGCCGCCAGCAGCGGGCGCGCCATCAGGTACTCCTCACTGAACAGGTCCGCGTCGGTCAGCGACTCACCGCGGGCCTCGGCCAGCCGGATGCCGAGCAACTGCCGCGGGTAGTTCCACTCGTACAAGGCGTCCGACGACGTCAAGCCTTCGTAGCATTGCAGCCGGATCAGGGGGGTGTCCAGCGCGAGTGCCAGCGACTTGGCCGCTTCGGTCTTGCCGACACCCGGTTCGCCCTCGAGCAGGATCGGCTGCCCCAGCCGCAACGCCAGGAACAGCGCGGTGGAAAGGGATTCGTCGGTCAGGTAGCCGGTCGCTTCGAGCATCCCGGACAATGTGGCCACATCGGGAACGTCCATCAGCCTATCGCCAGATCTGTCCGAAGTGGACTGCCTCGCATCGCGCTCCACACCGCGGCCGGGGTGAGCGGCATGTCCGCGTGCCGCACCTTGAACGGCTTGAGCGCGTCGAGCACCGCGTTCACCACCGCCGCCGGCGAGCCGACCGTCGCCGACTCACCGACGCCCTTCGCGCCGATCGGCTGGTGCGGTGACGGGGTGACCGTCTCGCCGAGCTCCCAGGACGGGCATTCCATCGACGTCGGCAGCAGATAGTCCATAAAGGACCCGCCGAGGTGGTTGCCGTCCTCGTCGAACGCCATCACCTCCATCAGCGCCATCCCGATCCCGTCGGCGAGCCCACCGTGCACCTGGCCTTCGACGATCATCGGGTTGATCCGCACCCCGCAGTCGTCGACCGCGACGAACCGTCGCACTTCGACTTCCCCGGTGTCCGGGTCGACGTCGACCACGCAGATGTACGCGCCGAACGGGTACGTCAGGTTCGGCGGGTTGTAGACACAGGACGCGTCGAGATGCCCCTCGACGCCGTCGGGCAGTTCCAGGCTGGAATGCGCGGCGAGCGCGATCTCGGTCATCGTCGCGCCCTGCTCGGGGTCGCCCTTGACGAACCAGCGGCCCTTCTCCCACTCCAGGTCGTCCGGGCTGACTTCGAGCATCGCCGACGCGACGATCTTGGCTCTGTCCCGTACTTTCCTGGCCACCAAGGCGGTCGCCGCGCCGGACACCGGCGTAGATCGGGAGCCATAGGTCCCCAGGCCGAACGGTGTCTGGTCGGTATCGCCCTGCACGACGTCGATGTCGTCGGGGGAAATTCCCAGCTCCTCACCGACGATCTGCGCGAAAGTCGTTTGATGGCCTTGCCCCTGGCTCATGCAGGACAGCCGCAACACCGCCTTGCCGGTGGGGTGCACGCGGAGTTCGGCGGCGTCCGCCATGCCGAGGCCGAGGATGTCCATGTGCTTACGCGGCCCGGCGCCGACCGCTTCGGTGAAGAAGCTGATCCCGATGCCCATCAGTTCACCACGTTCCCGCTTCGCGGCCTGCTCCTGCCGCAGCTCGTCGTACCCGGCCATGTCCATCGCCATTCGCAGCGCGCGCGGGTAGTCGCCGGAGTCGTATTCCCAGCCGGTGGCGCAGGTGTAGGGGAACTGTTCGGGCCTGAGCAGGTTCCGCATCCGCAATTCCGCCGTGTCCATCCCGAGTTCGCAGGCTAGGCAGTCGACCATGCGCTCGACGAGGTACACCGCCTCGGTGATCCGGAACGAACACGCGTACGCCACGCCGCCGGGTGCTTTGTTCGTGTAGACGCCGGTGACTTCACAGTGCGCCGCTTCGAGGTCGTAGGATCCGGTGAACACCCCGAAGAAGCCAGCCGGGAATTTCGTCGGCTGTGCGGTGCCGTTGAATGCGCCGTGGTCGGCGAGTACCTTCACCCGTAGCGCGAGGATCTTCCCATCCTTTGTGGACGCTATCTCGCCGTGCATGTGGTAGTCGCGGGCGAATGACGTGCTCATCAGGTTTTCCGAGCGGTCCTCCATCCACTTCACCGGCTTACCGGTGAGAATCGACCCGACGATCGAGCACAGGTAGCCAGGGTAGATCCCGACCTTGTTGCCGAACCCGCCGCCGAGATCCGGGGCCACGATCCGGATCTTGTGCTCCGGGATACCCGCGACCATCGCGTACACCGTGCGGTGCGCGTGCGGCGCCTGGGTGGTCGTCCACATCGTCAGCTTGCCGGTGACCGGGTCCATATCGGCCACCGTGCCGCAGGTCTCCAGCGGAGCTGGGTGCACCCGCGGATACAGCATGTCCTGTGCGACAACGACGTCTGCGCCCGCGAACACCTCGTCGGTCTTCGCCTTGTCACCGGTTTGCCAGTCGAAGATCCGGTTGCCCGTCCGGCCTTCCAGGTCGTCGCGGATCAACGGCGCGTCGGCGTCCAACGCCCGTCTCGCGTCGATCAGGGACGGCAACGGCTCATAGTCGACGCCGATCAGTTCGAGCGCGTCCCTTGCTGCGTAACGGTCTTCGGCGATGACGAAGGCGACCTCCTGGCCCTGGAAACGCACTTTGTCGGTCGCCAGCACCGCCTGGACGTCCTGCGACAGGGTCGGCATCCACGCCAGTCCCATCCCGGCGAGGGTCTCCCCGGTGATCACGGCAAGCACCTTGGGATGTCCCTCGGCCGCGCTGACGTCGACCGACAGGATCCTGGCGTGCGCGTACGGGCTGCGCAGGACCGCGCCGTACAGCATGCCGGGCAGCTTCACGTCGTCGACGTACTGGCCGCGGCCGCGCAGGAACCGGGCGTCCTCCTTGCGGAGCATCCGGCCGTAGCCCATCGGTGTCTCGGAAGCGTTCTGTTCGAGGGCGGTCATGCCGTCACCTCTTCGTCCAAGTCGTCGCTGAAGTCCATGGTGGACTCCGCGGCTTCGTACTCGGCGGCCCAGCGGATCGCGCGGACGATGTTCTCGTAGCCGGTGCAGCGGCACAGCTGTCCCGAGATCGCGACCCTGATCTCCCGTTCACTCGGATCGGGGTTGTGGTCGAGCAGCGAACGCGCTGTCATCATCATGCCCGGCGTGCAGAAACCGCATTGGAGTCCGTGGCACTTCAGGAATCCCTGCTGCACGGGGTCGAGCCCTCCCGTACTTGCGAGGCCCTCGACGGTCCGCACGGACTTGCCGTCCGCCATCGCCGCGAGCACCGTGCAGGACTTGACCGGGACCTCGTCCAGCCACACCACGCAGACCCCGCAGTTGGAGGTGTCGCAGCCCCAGTGCGTACCGGTCAGGTCCAGTTCGTCGCGCAGGAAATGCACCAGCAGCAGCCTTGGTTCGATTTCCCTGGCGCAGGTCGTCCCGTTGACCTCGACGGTGATCTTCATGTCAGGACTCCCGGTGGTTGCCGTGCCAGCGCGCGACGGCGCGGGTCAGGGCTCGGGTGGTCAACGTGTCGACGAGGGATCGCTTGTAGGCGACCGGTCCGCGCTGATCGGCATACGGATTGCAGTTCCGGGCCGCGATCGACGCGGCCTCGGCGATCCGCTCGCCGGTGGCCGGGCCGCCGCGGAGGAAATCCTCTGCCTCGATCGCCACGAAATTCGTCGCCCCCACCGCGGTCAGCCCGATACCCACCTCTGCCAGCGTCTCGTTTTCGAACCGGACGGCGGCGCCGACCGCGGCGACGGCCCAGTCTCCCGCTCGGCGATCGACCTTTTCGTACGCCGACGCCGAGGATTCGATCGGCACGCGGATTTCGACCAGGATTTCGCCGTCTTCGAGGACGGTCTCGTACGGCCCGAGCAGAAATTCGCGCACCGGAACTGTCCGTCGCCCGCCCAGCCCCTGGATCACCGCGGTGGCGCGGACCGCGCAGAACGCCGCGGACAGATCCTCGGACGGGTCGGCCTGGCAGATCGACCCCCCGACGGTGCCCCGGTTCCGGACGATCGGGTCGGCGATCACGCGCTCGGCGTCGTGGAAGATCGGGAAGTGCTCACCGGCGATCGCGGAATCCAGCAGCGCCGCGTGCCGGACCATCGCGCCGATACTCAGTTCGCCGCCGTCGACGCGGATGACGGCCAGTTCGTCGAGATCGTTGATGTCGATCAGGGCTTCCGGCTGCGCGAGCCGGAGCTTCATCATCGGGAGCAGGCTGTGCCCGCCCGCGACGACCCTGCTCTCGGCACCGTACTTGGCGAGCAGAGTCAGCGCGTGGCCGACACTCGTCGCCTTTTCGTACTGGAACTGGGCCGGCACCTGCATAGGCACTCCCTCGATCAGCTGGCTGCGCCGGAGCATTCCGGTGCTCACCTGCCGCGGCAATAGCCGGATAAGGCATCGGTTATGTACCCTGATTATGTGACCACCACCACACTGGCGGAGCAATGACGCTCACCCAGTTGAGCGCGTTCATCCTGGTCGCCCGGCTCGGGTCGGTGACGGCCGCGGCGAAGGCTCTGGGCGTGAGCGAACCCGCGGTGTCACAGGCGCTGTCCGCGCTCCGGCACCAGCACGACGACAAACTGGTGATTCGCTCCGCCGGCGGCATGACACTGACACCCGGTGGGAGCCGCCTGCTCCCGATCGCCTCGCAGATGGTGGCGCTCGGGGCGGAAGCGGATGCGGCGGTCCGCGCGGCGCAGGGAGCGGCGGAGCAACTTCGCGTGGCCGTCACCGACGTGATCGCCGAGTTCGTGGCCAACCCGCTCGTCGAGGCGTTCAACAAACGGTCGGGTGAGTCGATCGAGGCGTCGTCCGGCGTGGCGGCGAGCAAGGAGATGCCGGTACTGGTGGCCAACAGGCTCGCGGACGTAGCGCTCGGGCCGCAGATGCCGGCCGACACTGCCCACGAACTGAGCAGCGACCCGATCTTCCGCTGCCGCCTGGTCGCCGTCGGCTCACCCCGTGTCCGTCATACCGGCCGCGCTGCGGGCTGGCCGTGGCTCGCGGGCCCCGCCGCGACGGACCCTGGCAGCGAGACCCGGAACGTACTCGGCAAACTCCGCGTGCCGGACAGCGCCATCCAGGTGTTCCCGAACCAGACCGCCGCGTGGGCCGCGGCGGCCGGCGGCGCCGGCGTCGCCGTCGCGGTGGAACATCTGGTGGCGAGCCAACTCCAGCGGCACGAGCTGGTCGTGGTGCCGACACCGGTGACACCGATGTCGATCTGCTGGCACGCGACGACCCTTACCCGTGACCGCCGCCCGGCGGGCGCGGCGTCGCTGCTGCATTTCCTCGCGACCCCGCAGGCCATGCGGATGATGCGCTCCCCCGGCGCCGGGGTGCCGGCGACGCGGTTCCGGCCACCGGTCTACGTCACGATCTGGAGTTGAGCGGCGTTGGGGGCGAACAGTGATCGCAGGTGCTTGTTGTTCAGACTATGACGACACAGAGCAGGATGAGTCCGCAGATGCCCTGTTCACGAAGGCGGGGTCGCTTCGATGAGAAACCCGGCGCCGCGCACGGTGTCGATCATGATGGGCGGTCCGAGTTTGCGCCGCAGCTGCGCAATCACCGTGTCGACCACAGCGGACAGTGGATCGTCGTGCTCGTCCCAGCAGTGCTCGATGATGTCGGTGGGTGAAACCACCTGGCCCGCGCGGACCACGAGCAGTTCCAGGACGGCGAACTCCTTGGCACCCAACGAAAGCAGCACGCCACCGCGGCGCACGCGCTTGCGGGAGAGGTCCAGGTCCAGGTCGCCGATCCGCACGATCGCCTGCCGCGGGAGCTCGGCTCGGCGACACAGAGCACTGACCCGCGCGGACAGTTCGGCGAACGCGAACGGCTTGACGAGGTAGTCGTCGGCGCCTTCGGAAAACCCGGCGGCCTTGTCGGTCAGCGCGTCGAGCGCGGTCAGCATCAAAACCGGGATCCGGTCACCGGCGGCGCGGCGACGGCGCAGGAGGCTGAGCCCGTCCCCGTCCGGGAGGAGCCTGTCGAGCACCAGGCAGTCGTAGCCGTTGACCGTGAGCTTCAGGTCCGCCTCGGCCAGCGTCTCGGCGAGATCGACGGTGTATCCCACCGATTGCAGCCCACCCGCCACTTCGGCGCCGAGCTCAAGGTCGTCCTCCACCACCAGCACACGCATGGCCTCGACTCTAGGGCGTGTCCACCAGGCACACCCTGGCCGGACCACCCGTCGCCCCGTTCGTGATCACCTACGATGAGACTGTGAAAGCCACCAGTGATCGGTTGGGCGCCGATGCCGGCGTGACGAACGCCATCACCGCGTGGACCCAGCGCTGGGCCGCGATGCGCGGCTTCCGGGGCCTGCGGCCGACGGCGAAATCGGCGATCGCGGTACCGGTCGGCCGCGCGGGCCGGATGATGGAGTACATGGTCACCACCCCCGGCCTGGACACCGATTGGCTGCGGATGGAACTCCTCGCCGAGGGCGCGTCCCCCGACGACGATTGGGTGACCCTGCCCCTGGCCGAGGCACAGTCCGCCGAGCCGCCGCCGGGCTTCGCCGCCGCGCGCGGCGAGATCGAATGGTTCATGCGGTTTGCACCGGATCAGCACCCGGATCAGCACCCGGACGGCGCCGGGCCTGACCCCGGCGGGTACACCTTCGCGGTGAACGGGCTGCCGTCCGGAATGGTGAAGGCCACCTGCGTCTCCGCGGAGAACGGGGAGACCGCCGGCGAGGCGTCGCTGCTGGTGGTCGGCCGAATCGGTGTCGTGGACACCGTCGAAGTCGCCGAGCGGCACCGGCGCCGAGGACTCGCGTCGCGGCTCATGCTCAGTCTGCATACCGTTGCCAGGGAACAGAAAGCGCGGGAGATGTTCCTGATGGCCACGGCCGCCGGGCGGGGCCTCTACACGTCGCTCGGCTGGCAGCCGGTCTGCCGCGTGATCACCCTCCGCCTGACGAAGACGCAAACCTAGGTGGTTGCGGTCTGTCCGGCGTAGTGGCCGGACCAGTCCCGGCGCGAGATCCGGGACATGCTCAGGTGAGCAGGTCCAGCCCGGCGCGCACGACGCTGTCGGTGTCCAGGCCGTGGTAGCGGTAGACGTCCTCGATCGACCCGGACTGGCCGAACTCGGTCACGCCGAGCGAAGTGCTGGGCACCTGGTTGATGGTGGCGAGGAACGCAAGGGTGTGGGGGTGTCCATCGAGGACGGTCACCATCGGCGCGGCCCGGTGCGCGGGGAACGCCTGGTCAAGGATCCAGCTCGAACCCTCTTGCCGCCCTTGCCTGGCTCGCAGCGCACGGAACAGCAGATCAGGACTTGTCACGCAGACGACGGCGGCCTCGACACCCGCTTGGGCCAGTCTGTCGGCGGCGGCAAGGGATTCCGGCACGGTCGCGCCCATCGCCGCGATGGTCAGCTGTGGCTTTTCGGGGCTCCGCAAGGGGTACGCGCCAGCGACGACCTGACGGCGACGGCGTTCCCTGGCGGCCGGGTCGGCGGGCACGGCCGCCATCGTCTGGTCGATCAACCGCGTCGAAAGCCTCAAATAGGCCGAACTCCCGCCCGGTTTGCCCAGCTTCGCCAGGCCGGCCAGCAGTGTCCACTCGACATCGATGGCGAACGCCGGTTCGTAGCTGACACAGCCGGGCTGTTCGAGCCCGATCGACGGCGTCGTGATCGACTGGTGCGCTCCCCCTTCGGGCGCCAGGCTGATTCCGGACGGCGTGCCGATCAGGATCGACTGCCCGCCGCCGTAGATCCCGAACGACCACGGCTCCAGCGCGCGTCCGACGAACGGGTCGTAGAGCACGCCGATGGGCAGCAGCGGCTCGCCCCACCGGCTCCACGTGGCGCCGAGTTCGCCGAGCAGGCCGACGAGATTGGTCTCCGCGATGCCGAGTTCGATGTGCTGGCCGGTGGGCCGTTCGCGCCAGTGCAGGATCGTCTCGGCATCGTCGGCGAACCAGTCGCGGCGTTCGCGGGAAGACCACACGCCGACCTTGTTGACCCAGCCACCGAGGTTGGTGCTCGAACTGACGTCCGGGCTGACCGTCACCACGCGCCGGGCGGCTTCCGGGGCCTCACGGGTGAGGTCGAGCAGCACACGGCCGAGCGCGGCCTGGGTGGTCGCCTTGCCCGACGGCGTCCGTCCGATGTCGACGGGCAGCGCCGGCGGCTCCTGCGTGGTGATGGCGTCGCGGCTGAGGCGTTTCGCCGCGACGGCACAAACTCGGCCTTCGGCACTGTCCTCTGTGTACCGTGCCCACGGCCTCTCGTGATCGGCGCCGAGCCGCGGTGCGAGTTCGCGGACCTGCTCGGCGGTCAGCAGCGAGGAGTGGTTCTGCGGATGCCCTTCGGTGGGAAGGCCGTGACCCTTGACGGTGTAGGCGAAAATCGCCGTCGGGCGGGAGTCGTCGATCGAGGCGAACGCGTCGCCGAGCGCACTGATGTCGTGCCCGCCGAGGTTGCGGATCGCCTGGCGCAGCGTGGTGTCGTCGATTCCGGCGAGCAGACGCGCGATCGGCTCGCGGCCGTCGCCGTCACCCGGGAGGCGTTCGCGCAGCTGGACGGGTTCACAGCGCAGGAGCCGCTGGTACTCCGGGTTGGTCATCTCGTCGATGCGGGCCCGCAGCGCGTCCCCGCCGGGACGGGCGAACAGGTCCTCGAGCAGGCGGCCGTATTTGAGGACGAGCACCTGCCAGCCCGCGGCGTCGAACATGCCCTGCAGGCGGCCGGCGGCGATGTTCGGCACCACGCGGTCGAGGGACTGGCGGTTGAGGTCGACGATCCACACGATCTCACCGAGTTCCGCCACGGCCGGGTCCATGATCGCTTCCCACACCGCCCCTTCGTCGAGCTCGGCGTCGCCGACCAGCGAGTACTGCCGCCCGACAGCCGCTCCCCCGGTCTTGTCCCCCACGAACCGGCGGGCGATGGCGCCCCAGATCGGCGCGGTCGCGCCGATGCCGACCGAGCCGGTCGAGTAGTCGACGGGGTCCGGGTCCTTGGAACGACTGGGGTAGCTCTGCAGGCCGCCGAACGCGCGCAATGTCGTCAGATAGGACTCGTCGAGCTCGCCGAGGAGGTAGTTGATCGCGTGCAGGACCGGGGAGGCGTGCGGCTTGACCGAAACACGGTCCTCGGCGGTGAGCTCCTGGAACCACAGCGCGGTCATGATCGACACCATCGACGCGCACGACGCCTGGTGCCCGCCGACCTTGAGCCCCGACGGGTTCGGCCGCACAAGATTCGCCTCGTGGATGATCGCCGTGGACAGCCACAGGACGCGGCGCTCGATCTCCCGGAGCGCATCGAGCTGGTCCGCTGCTCCGAGCAGTGCGCGGTCGACCTCGATGCCAGTCATGAATCTGCCTCCTCCGCAGTGCACTAGTTGACCACCAGCCCATCAGGGAGCACTCTTCTGCACAATGCGTCCGCGCAGAATTGAGCAGAATGCACTGCCGCACGGCTGAGGGCATCGAGGAAAGTGAGCACTATGCACAGCGACGACACCATCGATCCGATCGACGCCCGGCTGCTGCTCGCCCTCACCGAACAACCCCGCGCGACGACGATCGGGCTCGCCCAGCAGACCGGGCTGTCACGTAACACGGTGCAGACCAGGCTGGCGAACCTCGAGCAACGGGGCGCGCTCTCGTCGTTCGAACGCCGGATCGCGCCCGAAGCCCTCGGCTACCGGCTGAAAGCCTTCGTGATCACCCAGGTCGTCCAGAGCAAACTGTCCGAGGTCTCGCAGGAACTCGCGGCCATCCCCGAAGTCGTCGAGGTGTTCGGGCTCAGCGGGCAAAGCGATCTCCTGGTGCAGGTCGTCGCGATCGACGCCGACGACCTGTACCGGATAGCCGGGCAGATCCTCGCCAGCCCGTGGGTCGAGCGGACCAACACCGCACTGGTGATGCGCGAACTCGTCGACTACCGCCTGACGCCGCTACTCACCCGCCTCGCCTCCGGCCCCTCGTGAGTGTTTAGCGGGGCTAGAACCCCGCGAAACACTCACGAGCCACCATTAGAAGCGGACTGTGGAGAGGTAGTCGTAGCTGCGGCGGGCGGACTCGAGGGGGACGGGCGGGGCGTCGTGTTCGACGACGTATTCCAGGATGCCTGACTGAGCGTGCATCCGGAAAAGACGCTTGAAATCGATCGTGCCGTAGCCGACGTCTTCGAAGCTGCCGTTCGGTGCCATGTCCTTCACGTGGTACACCGGGAACCGGCCGGGATATCGCTCGAAGTACGTCGCCGGATCCTGTCCACCTTGGACACACCAGTAGAGGTCCAGCTCGAAGTTCACGTACCTGGGGTCGGTGTTGCTCACCAGGATGTCGTACAGCGGCTGCCCGCCGACGATCCGGAAGTCGAAGCCGTGGTTGTGGTACAGGAATTTCAGCCCCGCGCTCCGAGCCGCCTGACCGGCCGCGGTGAATTCGTCGGCCACCTGCTGGTAGCCGGTGACATTCTGCAGCGACTCCGGCAGCGAAGGCACCACGATGTATCGCACGCCGAGCACCCGCGCATTGTCCAGTTCCCGTTGCCAGTTCCCGCGAACCGCGTCGAAGCTCGAGTGCGTGAGCACCGCCCGCAATCCCGCCTGGTCGAGCATAGTGCGAAATGCCTGCGGCGTATGACCGTAGAGCCCGCTGACGCCGACCGTCGAGTACCCGATCTCCGCCAGCCGGTTCAGTGTTCCCTGCGCGTCACCGGTCATGAGCGTGCGCACGGTATAGAGCTGGATGCCGATGTGGCCGGGCGGCACCCCGGGCAGCGGTGCCCCCCCAGCCGGGGCGGCCGGCGCCCGCGCGGGGAAGAGACCCACACCGACCGCCCAGCCCCCAGCCAGCC
>JAVXWP010000159.1:0-172461 GCA_032230695.1 Actinomycetota bacterium
GCTCGCCGGGAGCTGAAAAACGGCAAACCGCCCGGCCGAGTACCCGGCCGGGCGGTTTGCCGACGATGCCCTTGTTCACTGTGCCCTGGGTAGGATTCGAACCTACGACCCTTCGCTTAGGAGGCGAACGCTCTATCCCCTGAGCTACCAAGGCAGCACTGGCGAACTCAGTTTAGCGGGTCTGGGTTGCGGCGGTTCGGTCGACCTATGTGGAGATTCGGCACTCGCCGGTGTCTGGTTGCGATTATCTGAACAACAGTAGGTAGCCTTCGTTAACGGATGCGGGGACCCCGCTCCACCGGCTGCCGGAGGGCTTCGTTGATCAAGCTCATGTTCGCCGACGACGAGGAACTCGTCCGATCGGGCCTGCGTGCGATGATGTCGGCCGCCCCGGACATCGAGATCGTCGGTGAGGCGACCGACGGTAGATCGGCGGTGGAGGTCGCCCGCCGGCATCACCCTGATGTGGCGCTGCTCGACATCAAGATGCGCGCACCGGATGACGGCATCCGCGCGTTGCGCGCGATCTTGGCCCTGCCGGATCCGCCGACAGTGGCGATGCTGACCACCTTCGACATCGACGAGTACGTCAGCCTCGCACTGCGTCTCGGTGCGAACGGGTTCCTCCTGAAGGACATCGAGCCCGCGGCGCTGCTCCGGGCCATCCGTGACCTGGCCAAGGGCGGTGCGGTGCTGGATCCGAGCGTAGCCGCGCGGATGGTCGCCACTCATCGCGACGAGCAGCGCGCCGCGCAGCCCGCTCGCAAGCTGCTGGCGTCGCTGTCCGATCGTGAGCGTGAGGTCGTCGCGCTGATCGGGCAGGGGCTGTCCAACGCCGAAATCGGTGGTCAGCTGCATCTTTCAGAGGCGACGGTCAAGGGCTATGTCTCGGCGGTGCTTTCCAAGATCGGCGCCGCGAACCGGGTGCAGGCCGCGCTGCTCGCCTATCGCGGCGGACTGCTCGACCAATAGGCCGTGCTCACCACGCTCGAGATCGTCGGCCTCGTCGCGTTCGCGGGGTCCGGCGCGCTGGCGGCCGTCCGGGCGCGCCTCGACGTGTTCGGGGTGATCGTGGTCGGCTTGACGACCGCGCTCGGTGGTGGCGTGATCCGTGACATCCTGCTCGGCATTCATCCGCCGACGACGTTGCGGACCTGGCCTTACCTTGCGGTCTGCGCGGTCACCGCACTCACGGTATTCCTGTTCCATCCGCAGGTCGCGCGGCTGAGACGGGCGGTGCTGCTCGCCGATGCGCTGGGTCTCGGTGTGTTCGTCACGTCCGGCACGACGACGGCGTTGAACGCGGGAGCACCGGTGTACGCAGCTTGCCTGATCGGGATGACCACCGGTATCGGCGGTGGCGCGGTTCGGGATCTGCTGCTCCGGGAAATACCGCTCGTGTTGCGCAAGGAGATCTACGCGGTCGCCGCGCTCGCCGGTGCGGTGCTCGTCGGAGTCGGTCACGCGCTGCGACTGCCGTCCGGCCCGGTGATCGTCACGGCAGCCGCCGTCGTCGTGGCGGTACGCGTGGTCGCGATTTGGCGAAAGTGGAACGCACCAGTGGCGAAAGGTCCGGACCTTGACTAGGGCACTGTCCGGAATGAACTTTGTCTAATCTTCGTGTGTTCTTAGGCGGGTCTCAGCACGCTGGGTAAGACTGTGCTCATGCGCATCCTCGTGGTCGACGACGACAGAGCAGTACGTGAGTCGCTTCGTCGCTCGCTCGAGTTCAACGGTTACAAGGTCGAACTGGCCAGCGACGGCGCGCAGGCACTCGAGGCCATCATCGCGAGCAGGCCCGACGCGATGGTCCTCGACGTCATGATGCCGCGGCTCGACGGTCTCGAAGTGGCCCGCCGGCTGCGGAGTACCGGCGACGACCTGCCGATCCTCGTGCTCACCGCGCGCGACACGGTCTCGGACAGAGTGTCCGGATTGGACGCCGGCGCCGACGACTACCTGCCGAAGCCGTTCGCTCTCGAAGAGTTGCTCGCCCGGCTGCGCGCGCTGCTGCGCCGCGCCATTCCGGACGCCCAGGGCCAGCCAGCCGAAATGTTGTCGTTCGCCGACCTGACACTTGACCCCGGCACGCGGGAAGTGCGGCGGGGCGAGCGCGAGATCAGTCTCACCCGGACAGAGTTCGCCCTGCTCGAATTGTTCCTTTCGTACCCGAAACATGTGCTCACCCGCGGGCGGATTCTGGAGGAGGTATGGGGTTACGACTTCCCGACGTCCGGCAACGCGCTGGAGGTCTACGTAGGCTATTTGCGCCGAAAGACCGAAGCCGACGGCGAGCCCCGGCTGATCCACACCGTCCGTGGGGTGGGCTACGTGCTGAGGTTGACGCCCCCGTGACCCAGCCGATCACCGTCATCAACGTGGCGGATTCCGTGGACGGGGACGTCCGCGGCCCCCGGCGGCGCTTTTCGCTGCGGTCGCGCGTCGCGCTGCTCGCGGCGGCCTGCGTGGCGTTCTCCGTCGCGCTCGCGTCGCTCGGCGCATACCTGATCGTCAACCAGAACCTCTACAACCAGATCGACGTCAACCTCACCGCCCGAGCCGAGGCCGCGGTGGGCACTCCGCTCGTCCAGACCCAGTTCCAGGTGGTGCCGCTGGCCTTCCTGGTCAGCGCTGACCTGCAGATCGGGCAGCTCGCCGCGGACGGCCAGCTGCTGGTGCCCAACGGAGGCACCCGCCCGCCGGCGGGCCCCGCGGAACTGGCGGTCGCCAACGGCTCGTCCCCGAGTTCGCTGCGGACCGACGAAAAGACCGATACCAAAGTGATCGCGCTACCGGTTTCGCACGGCGAAGCGATCGTGATCGCGCAATCGCTTGCGCCCACGAAACGGACGCTCAGTCAGCTCGCCGTCGTGCTCTTCCTGATCGGTGGCGCCGGCATTCTCGTAGCCGCCGCCGCGGGCACGGCTGTCGCGCGTGCAGGACTCGCCCCTGTCGAAAGGCTGACTTCAGCGACCGAAAGGGTCGCCCGCACGGGTGATTTGCGGCCGATCCCGGTCAGCGGTGACGACGAGCTGGCGCGTTTGACCCACAGCTTCAACACCATGCTCGGCACGGTCGCCGAATCGCAGGAACGACAGCGGCAGCTCGTCGCCGACGCCGGGCACGAGCTGCGCACACCGCTGACTTCGTTGCGGACCAACCTCGAGTTGATGCTGTCGGCGAGCAAGCCTGGCTCGCGCGATCTGTCCGAACGGGACAGGACCGACATCGAAGCCGACATCCGCGGCCAGCTCGACGAGCTGACCCAACTGATCGGCGACCTCGTCGAGCTCGCCCGCCAGGACGAGCCGCGGGGAGGGCTCGAGCGGGTCGAGATGATCGACATCGCCGAGCACGCGCTCGACAGGGCACGTCGCCGAGCCGGCGACATCGAGTTCGACGTGAACCTGCAGCCGTGGACGCTGATGGGCGATTCCAATTCGCTGGAGCGGGCCGTGCTGAACCTGCTGGACAACGCGGTGAAGTTTTCGCCGGACGGAACTGCCGTGCAGGTGCGGCTGTATCCGCTCGGCGATGGCACCGCGGTCCTGGAGGTCGCCGATGCGGGGCCCGGAATTGCCGACGAGGACCTGCCGAAGGTGTTCGATCGCTTCTACCGGTCGACGGAAGCCCGGACACTGCCCGGGTCTGGGCTCGGCCTGGCCATCGTCAAGCATGCCGCCGAGCGGCACGGCGGTGCCGTTTACGCCGCACGCGCTCCGGAAGGTGGGGCGTTGCTGACCCTGCGCCTGCCAGGCACTCCCGGCTGACCCCGAGACGATCAAGGGTGTCTAGCTACCGCCAAATAGCTGGACTAGAACCCTTGATCGCCTTTTTCGTGCTCACGCGACCCGCTCTCCATGTTTGATCGTGTAGGATTTTGTGTGGTTGGCGGTGATCTCGGGACGGAGTTGACGGTGCTTGCGCGGCAGCGACAGGCGATGATCCTCGAAGAAGCACGCCGGACGGGAGCCGTCCGGGTCAGTGACCTCGTGGGCAGGCTCGGCGTCTCCGACATGACGATCCGCCGCGATCTCGACGTGCTCTCCGGTCGTGGGTTGGTCGAAAAAGTCTACGGCGGCGCGACGTCGATAGTCGGCAAGAGCACCGACGAGCCGGGTTTCGAAGCGAAATCCGGCCGCCAGCGTGTCCAAAAAGAAGCGATCGCCGCCATCGCCGCCGGTCTGGTCCGCCCGGGCACCGCGATCGGCATCTCCGCAGGCACCACGACATGGACTCTCGCCAGGGCACTCGACTCGGTGCCAGGGCTGACCGTCGTCACCAATTCGATCCAGGTCGCCGACGTGCTGCGCGGCTCCAGCCAGCCCGAGCGCACCGTCGTCCTGACCGGAGGTGTTCGCACCCCGTCCGACGCGCTCGTCGGGCCGGTCGCGGTGGCTAGCCTCCGGTCCTTGCACTTGGACGTCGTTTTCCTTGGGGTGCACGGCATGGCAGATGGCCCCGGTTTCACCACACCGAACCTGACCGAGAGCGAAACCGACCGCGCGCTGGTCGAGGCCGGCCGCCGGCTGGTCGTACTCGCCGACCACACGAAATGGGGGACGGTGGGCATCTCCACCATCGCCGATCTGAACGAGGCGGACGTCGTCGTCAGCGACGACGGCCTTCCCGACCACGCCAGGGAAATACTCGCCGAACAGGCTGGCGAAGTATTGCTCGCGGAGACAGTTGAGGCGGAAGAGGCGTGAGGCGAACGTTGCGGCACCTGGCCGACGGCCGGGAGATCATCTATTTCGACGAGCAGCCCGACGCTCCGGAGCGGGTCGCGGTGGACACGCGGGACCTCGCCCCGGTCGCCGCGAGTTCGGAGATCCGGCGCGACCCGCTGACCGGCGAGTGGGTGGCGATGGCCGCCCACCGGCAGACGCGGATATACAAGCCCCCCGCCGATCTTTGCCCGCTGTGCCCGACGAAACCCGGGAAGCCCAGCGAAGTCCCGGAGGCCGACTACGAGGTCGTCGTCTTCGAGAACCGGTTTCCCTCGTTCTCCCAAGGCGCGACCGGTGAGGAAACCACGTTGGACGGAATGGGCCTGGTTCCGACCGCCCCCGGCCGTGGGCGCTGCGAAGTCGTCTGTTTCACCAGCAATCACAACGGCTCATTCGCCGGTCTGACACCGGGTCAGGTGCGCACGGTCGTCGATGCCTGGGCAGACCGCACCGAGTTCCTGTCCGGGCTGGTCGGTGTGGAGCAGGTCTTCCCGTTCGAAAACCGGGGCGAAGAGATCGGCGTGACCCTGCATCATCCGCACGGCCAGATTTACGCTTATCCTTTCGTCACACCGAAGACGGGTCGCATGATCGAGGTCGCCCGGGCCTATGAAGCCGAGCACGGGCGTCCGGTCCTCGGTGACGTACTCGCCGCGGAACGGAAAGTCGGTACCCGCGTCATCGTCGAAAGCGAGCATTGGACGGCTTTCGTGCCGCCCGCCGCGCGCTGGCCGGTCCAGGTCCAGGTTGTCCCGCATCGCCAGGTGCCGGACCTTCCGGCGCTGACTGAGGCTGAACGTGACGACTTCGCCGGGGTCTACCTCGAAGTGCTGCGACGCTGCGACGCGCTCTACGACAGGCCGTTGCCGTACATCGCAGGCTGGCACCAGGCACCGGTCAACCGTGACCGTGAACTGGGCTGGCTGCATCTCGAACTGTTCTCCATACTGCGGTCCAAGGACAAGCTGAAGTACCTGGCCGGTTCCGAGTCGGGCATGGCCGTGTGGATCAACGACGCCACTCCGGAACAGATCGCCGAGCGTTTGCGGGCAGCTCTGTAGGGCGCGTCAGTGCGGTCCGGCACCGGTTCGCGGCATA
Source organism: Actinomycetota bacterium (assembly GCA_032230695.1). Taxonomy (GTDB): domain Bacteria; phylum Actinomycetota; class Actinomycetes; order Mycobacteriales; family Pseudonocardiaceae; genus Amycolatopsis. The sequence goes on from JAVXWP010000159.1 coordinate 5,829, forward strand.
CTCACCTGCGATGCACAGCTTCCATTCAGGAACCTCTCAGGAGCAACGCGCATGGTGGTGTCATGACCGAGAACGACCCCAACGCTCACGCAAACAGCGGTGTCCCGGCCGGCCCTCCGCCGGGTGAGCAACCCGTCTGGTCCGCCGCTCCCGGCGCGGAGCCAGGACATAGCGAGCCGAGCACGCCGCCTCGGGGGATCCCACTCGGTGCCGACCAGGCCTACGGCCCGCCGAACCCTTGGTCGGCGCAGGCCCAGCAGCCGAGCGCGCCGTACGCCCAGCCGGTCCAGCCAGGGGTACACGGCAGCCAGTACGGCACGTCCGCGTACACGTTGGCTCCTCCTCCGCAGGAGAAGCCCGCTCGGGCGGGTTCAGGCAAACTCGTCGCCGGGGTGGCGGTGCTTGCCCTGCTCGTTGGCGGTGGCGCCGGTGCTCTCGGTGGCTACGTCGCGGGCGGCGACGGCAGCACCGCGTTGTCGGCCAACGCGCTCAACGCGCCGAAGCCCGCTCAACAGACAGGGAACGCCCCTGCGGGTTCTGTCGAGGCAGTGGCCAACAAACTGCTCCCGAGCGTGGTCGAGTTGCAGGTCCAGGGTGGCAACAGCGCGGGAGAGGGTTCCGGTTTCATACTCAGTCAGGATGGCTACATCCTGACCAACAACCACGTCGTCGAGGTGGCCGCGAACGGCGGCCAGATCCAGGCGCTCTTCCAAGACGGCAGGAAGGCGGCCGCGAAGGTCGTCGGGCGCGACCCGACAACGGACATCGCGGTGGTCAAGGTCGACGGCATGAGCGGTCTGACGCCGGTCGAGCTCGGCCGGTCCGATGACCTGCGTGTCGGCCAGGGTGTCGTCGCCGTCGGCTCGCCTTTCGAGCTCGCCGGCACAGTGACGTCGGGCATCGTCAGTTCGCTGCACCGCCCGGTCCGGGCCGGTGGCAGCAACGGTGACCAAACGACGGTGATGGACGCCGTACAGACCGACGCCGCGATCAACCCGGGTAACTCCGGCGGTCCGCTGGCGAACACCGCGGGCCAGGTCATCGGTATCAACTCGGCGATCTACAGCCCGCAGTCGAGTTCGGGAATGCAGCAGTCCCAGGGCGGCAACGTCGGTATCGGCTTCGCCATCCCGATCGACCAGGCCCGCCGCACCGCGGACGACATCATCAAGACCGGCCAGGCCGTGCAGACATTCATCGGTGCGCAGGTCACGGACGCACCCTCGGGAGGTGCTCAGCTCGGGGCCATCACGCCTGGAAGCCCGGCGGAGAAGGCCGGTCTGAAGTCGGGTGACGTCGTGACGAAGATCGACGACAGGCCGATCGACAACGCCGACGCGCTCGTCGCCGCTATCCGCACCCGGGCGCCGAACGAGAAGGTCCAGCTGACCCTCAGTGATTCAAGGGTCGTCGAGGCCACCCTCGGTGGTCAGCCGGTTCCGCCGAACTAACTGTTCTCTCAGACGCTCGGCCGCCGTGCGCGGTCGAGACCAACTCCGGCTCGCCCCATCGAGCCGGTACGCAGACCGCGCGTGACCGGTGTCCCCTTCCGGTCACGCGCGGTTTTTCCGTTTTTTGACTGCGGACCCGGTTACGCCCGCGAGCAGCACCGCCAACCACACGGCCCCCAGCGAAACCAGCAGACCGGTGCTCGCGTCCTTATGCGGACCAGGGGGCGGCGGAGCGCCGTAGGTGCGCCACAGCAACGGGATCGCGAGAATCGTCAGAATCGCGCTGAGCACGGTGCCGATCATCACTGGCGCCTTCCACCCCGGCGGCGACAAGCTGGTCAAGACCAACCCGACGATCCCGACGACCGGCGCGATCAGCACGTCGTGCACGAGCGGGCCGCCCAGCAGCCACCCAAGCGTGAAAAAGGTGTCCGGGCGCAGCGGGAACGCGAAGTCCGAGAACAGCATCACACCCCAGACGAGCGCCGCGATGCCTGGCAGAAAAACTGCCACACGCAGAGTTCTCATACTGCCTCCAGCTTGGTGACCCATTTGGTCTGCAGCACGCCTGGCCGGTTGGGCGCGATGACCCGGCACGGGAAGCCGTGGTCCAGGTCGAGCACCTCGCCGTTGAGCTTCAGCGCTAGCAGGGTGATGTCGTCAGCGGTGTGCTCGCCGGGCAGGACGCTGGTGGTGTACGGCCCGGCCTTCTCCAACGAGGTGACGGTGACCCGCACCCCCGGCCGGGTTCCCGCGGCCCGCAGCAGTTCAGGGAAGGAAACGCCGGTCCAAGTGGCGGACTGACTCCAGCCCTCGACGCAGGCGATCGGCAGTTCGGCAGTGGTCTGCGGCAGCGCATTCAACTCCACGAGCGAGAACACACGGCCACCTGTCGGCGTGGCGACTTCGAGTCGCCAGTTCGGATCCTGCGCGTCCGGTATGACGCCGGCGCCGGCCGCGGTCCGGTTGACCGGAACGCCCTGCGAGCCGCGGTCCGTCCGCCACGCCAACCCGGACACACCGCGCAACCAGGGGACCGTCGCTCCTGCTGTCGCCACCACGGCGACTCCGGAAGCCAGCCACGTCGTGCGCAGGAAACCACGCCGTGACAGGCCGCTGGACGTTTCCGGTTCTGGCGCTTCCCGTTTGCCCAACGCCCGCCGAAGCACCGGGATCTTGACTGCGACATGGACCGCGATGGATCCGATGGCGATCCAAGCGACCGCGTAGTGGATTTCGGGAAAATAGAAGTTCCATGGGTAGTTCTGTGCGATGTTCAGCAGGCCCGTGCTCAGCTCGAAGAGAGCGGATGCGGACAACATCAGGATCGAAAGCCGCTCCAGTGCGTGCGGCAGCGAACGGACCAGTGGCCTGCCGAAAAGCTTGGGGAACACGCTCCACAATTTGGCCAGCAGCAGCGGGATAGACGCGATACCTGAGATGACGTGCAGACCCTGCGTCGCGCGATAGACTCCGGCCGGGCGGCTCGGCCAGAAGAACCAGCCCGGCGGATGCTGGATCAGGTGACTGATCAACCCCGTGACGAAGCAGGTCATAAAGGTGATGGCGAGCGCCACGCCGATACGCGACGTCACTCGCTCCGAATGTGCCGCGGCGCCGAAACTGCCTTCTTTCGGGATGGGAAGGTGTCTCATGAGTGCACCAGCGCCGCGAACCATCGATGTCCCCGGCGCGCCATCCATTCGACGCGCAACGCGGCTTGTGCGGCCAGGTCGGTGATGACATCCGCGCCGACCCAAGCCCAGGTGAACCAGGAACCATCGGGTTGTTTGCCGTCGGCCAGCCGGACTCGTTCCTGCCGCAACCCGCGGCCTGGTGGGTCGAGCTCGACGAGTGCGCTGCCGTCGGCCGCGAGCAGCTCGGCGACCCGTCGGAGCAGCGCGACCGGATCCCCGCCGATACCGATGTTGCCGTCCGCCAGCAGGACATGCCGCCAGCGCCCTTCGCCGGGAAGCCTGTCGAAAACACTGCGGTGCAAGGCGATCGCACCACGTCGGCGGGTGAGGTCGACGGCCGTTCTCGAACTGTCGACGCCGATGGAGGCGATTCCGCGTTCGGCGAGAGCCGTGGCCAGCCTGCCGGGGCCACAGCCGATATCCAACGTCGGGCCTTGGCAAGGTGCGAGCAACAACTCGTCGCCGTCACAGGAATCGTCGGTCCAACGGTCGACGGGGAGTTCGATACGCTTGCCGTTTGCCAGCTCGAGCCAGCAATGGTGACCGAGTAGTCCGGCGTGGAATTCGTTTCCGATTTCAAGCGAAATGTTCATGCCGCGGTGTCCTGTCCGCGTACCGCGGTGACCGCAGCGGCAAACCTGCCACCCGGACGCAGCTTCGCGACGCGACGGGCGTCGAGCATGGTGTCCACATCGGACAGGATGGTGAGCGGCTGGACCTTGAGTCCGCCGCCGGCCAGCGCCCTCAGCGTGAGTTCGCCGGTGTCCTCCCGCGACATCGGAACCTCGCTGAGCACGCCGGCCTGCCGCGGATCGCGCAAACCGAGTGCCCACCAGCCACCGTCCTCGGCTGGACCGAGGACGGCTTCGTGGCCACCGTGTAGCAACGGTTCCGCGGCCGCCGCCAGGATTTCGGCGGTTACCTGTGGTGTGTCCATGCCGATCTGCACGACCGGCATCCCAGTGTGCAGCGCGCTCGTGTCGGCATGCGCGTTCGCCAATCTCGTGGAGAAATCCCAGCCACGCTGCGTGAAAACCGTGGCCGAGCGCAGTGCGTGGAAGATTTCCTCGCTCTTGGCCGCGCCGGGCAGGTGGCCGGTCATCGCGACCATCGGTATCGCGCCGGGAGTGGAGAACACGGCTTCGAGCGTGTCGAGCAATGCGGCGGCAGCGATTTCGGCGGCTTGCTGTTCGGTGGCGGGCGGGCATAGGCGAGTTTTGGCGAATCCCGGGACGGGCGCTTTCGCGACGACGAGGAGACAGAACGTGGGGCTCACTGCGCCAGCACCCGGCCCATGTCCCGGACCGTCCGTACAGTGCCACGCACCGACCCGGAGACCTTCGACTTCGTTCCTTTCGCGCGCTCCCGGTAAGCGACGTCGAGTTCACGCACCTGCCATCCGGCACGGAGCGCTTTGACCAGCAGTTCCAACGGGTAGCCGAACGCGCGATCGGTGATCCCAAGGCCGAGCAGCGCGTCGCGGCGGGCTGCCCGCATCGGCGCGATGTCGCGAACCGGCAGACCGCGGCGCCTCAGCAGTGATGACAGCAGCAGGTTTCCGGCCTTGGCATGCCACGGCCAGACCCCGGCGCTGGTGGGTACCCGGCGGCCGACCACGAGATCGGTATCGGTCGTCAGCAGAATTTCGACTAATTTCGGCAATTCGGCGAGATCGAGCGAACCGTCGGCGTCGCAGAAACACACAATGTCGGTGGTCGCGCCCTCCAGTCCGGTGTGTACGGCCGCGCCGTAACCCCGGCTGCTTTCATGAATAACTTTTGCGCCAAGTCGTGCGGCGATTTCCGGCGATCCGTCCACGGATCCGTTATCCACCACGATTGCGCGATAGCCGGGCGGTAAGGCATCGAGTACACCGGGAAGTGCGCCGGCTTCGTCGAGACAGGGGAGCACGACATCTACGGAATAGTCCATCACGCCAACGAACGCTAGGTCCGCCATCGACAATGTGAAAGCCTTGTGATGCTTACCGAACCCTGACATCGAACGAGTTATTACCAAGTCCTGACGGCTCGCCTTCACCGCTGTCGAACGTCGTCGTTCGCGGTTATGGTGCCCGTGATGAGCGAGTCGACTCCTGACACCCGGCTCGCCGAGCCGCCCCACACCCAGGCCACTCATGGCCCGCGTGGACATCGTGACGATCTCGTCGCCGTCGCGGTGGCACTGCTGGTGGTAGGCGCAGCGGTGGGGCTCGGTTTGTACTTCAACCGCCCCGGTTCCAACGTGATCATCTTCGCGTTCGCGCCACCGCTCTTCGGCGATTGGCTCCCGCACGTCGGGCCCGGCTCGCTGTTCGCGGTGCTGATTGCCGGCGCGGTGATCATCTGGGGCCCAGTGCTTGCGGCGCGGCTGACTTGGCGACCGGTGTTGGTGCTCGGTTATCTGGCATCCGTGAGCTGGACGTTCGCGCTAGCCATGGTCGACGGCTGGAACCGCGGCTTCACCGAGCGGCTCACCAGTAATCAGGAATATCTGCACGAAGTACCGGGTATCACCGATATTCCGCTGATGCTGCGCGAATTCTCCTCGCGCATCCTGGATTTCCAGCCGCATTCGTGGACGACCCATGTTTCCGGACACCCGCCGGGCGCCACGCTCGTGTTCGTCTGGCTCGATCGGATCGGTCTCGGCGGGGGAGCCTGGGCGGCGACGGCGTGCGTGGCGATCGGCTGTCTGATCACCGTCGCCGTCCCAGCGACACTGTCCCTGCTTGGCAGTTCCGATGCCGCCCGCGCGACAGTCCCATTCGCGGTGCTGACGCCGGGCGTGATCTGGATCGGCGCGTCAGCGGACGGCCTGTTCGCGGGGATCACCGCCACCGCCGTAGCGCTGGTGGCTTTCGCCACTCGGACGAACCGTCGCAGTTTTTCGGCAACACTCGCGCTGCTGGCCGGCGCGTTGCTCGGATTCGGCATATTCCTGTCTTACGGCCTGGTACTGCTGGGACCAGTAGTTCTGGCGGTCGTCATCCTGGGCCGCCGATGGCTGGTAGTAGTACTCGCCGCTCTCGGTGCGCTGGCCGTCGTCGGCATATTCGCACTATCAGGTTTTTGGTGGCTAGACGGCTACCACCTGGTCGTGGAGCGCTATTATCAAGGAGTCGCGAGCGACCGGCCGTACTTCTATTGGGTGTGGGCGGACCTGGCGGCGTTGGCAATTTCGGTCGGACCGGCCGTAATCGCCGGAATCCGGCGAACGGTCGGCGAGTCCTTCTTGGTGAGACCGCGCCGAGCGTTACTGAGCAATCCCATCCTGCTCATCGGTGTCGCCGCCCTTCTCACGATTGTGTTCGCGGATCTGTCCGGGCTGTCCAAGGCCGAGGTCGAGCGGATTTGGCTACCGTTCGCCGTGTGGCTGCTTCCGGCGACTGCGCTGCTCCCCGCCGGTAGCAGCCGATCGTGGCTCGCCGCACAGGCGGCGACCGCACTCCTGGTGAACCATCTTGTGCTGACGATCTGGTAGGGACATAAACGTGAACGAGCAAGCGGGCCGGGTCCTCGTCGTCGACGACGACGAGACCGTTCGTGACGTGGTCCGACGGTATCTCGAGGTCGCCGGATTCGACGTCGACGTCGCCGGTGACGGTGCAGACGGGCTGCGGCGATTCGCCCTGCGACCGGCGGACCTCGTCGTGCTCGACGTGATGATGCCCGGCATCAACGGCCTCGAAGTGTGCAAGCGATTGCGCCAGGTCAGCCAGGTACCGATCGTGATGTTGACCGCACTCGGCGAAGAGGAGAACCGGATCGCCGGCCTCGAACTCGGCGCGGACGACTACGTCACCAAGCCGTTCAGCCCCAAGGAACTGACATTGCGGGTCTCGTCGGTCCTGCGCCGCGCACGGATGCCGCGGCAACAGGTCGCGGCGGCGGAATTGCGCGACGGGAACATCCGGCTGCAGACGGGCGCACGCCAGGCCACCTTGAACAACGCCGAACTGCCGCTGACCACCAGGGAGTTCGATCTGCTCGCCTACTTCCTCGCGCACCCCGGGACTGCGTTTTCCCGTGCCGAACTACTGGAGAAGGTGTGGGGCTGGGATTTCGGCGATCAGTCCACCGTGACCGTCCACGTGCGACGGCTGCGGGAAAAGATCGAACGCGACCCCGCGAAACCCGTCCGGGTGGCAACGGTCTGGGGCGTCGGATACCGCTATGACCTGGGTCAGTCATGATCGATCCCGGCGAACCGCTCGGCGACATGCTCGGGCATGTCTTGCACATCCTGCCGGTCGTGCTGCTTTTCGCGCTGCCGGTGGCGCTGCTCGGGAGCGTTGCCCTTTACCTGCTGCGCAAAGGGTCGCTGGCCAGCACGATGACCGTGCTCGTACTGACCCCGGTGCTCGCGACACTGGTCGGCGTGCTCGGTGTCAGCGGATTCATGTTCACCCCCGCGCTCACCACGATGCTGTTCGTCTGCGTGCTCGTCGCACTGATCACTGTTCCGGCGGCGGTCGTCCTTGGCAGGTTCATCGGGCGGCGGAGTGTGTGGGAACGGGAAGCACGTGAACGCGAACGTGCCGCCGAAGCGTCACGGCGTGAGCTCGTCGCGTGGATAAGCCACGATCTGCGGAGCCCGCTGGCGGGCATCCGGGCGATGGCCGAGGCGCTCGCCGACGGTGTCGTATCGGACCGGCACGAGGTCGCCGACTACGCCCAGCGGATCAGCGGCGAGACCACGCGATTGTCCGCGATGGTCGGAGACCTCTTCGAGCTGTCCCGCATCACCGCGGGTGCGCTGCAGCTGACCATGTCGGCGGTACCGCTACGAGACGTAGTCAGCGACGCGCTCGCCGCCCAGACCCCGGTCGCGGAACAAAAGGGTGTGAAGGTCCAGGCGAACGCGAAAGCGTGGCCGATCGTCTCCGGGAGCGACCCCGAATTGGCGCGAATCATGCGAAACCTGGTTTCGAACGCGATCCGCCACACCCCGCCGGACGGCACGGTCGCGGTACAGATCGGCATCGCCGACGGCGACGCGCTGATCTCGGTGGACGACTCCTGTGGCGGAATCCCCGAAGACGAGATCGGCCGGGTCTTCGACGTCGCCTTCCGTGGCACACAGGCCCGCACCCCGGAACGGTCGGGTACGACCAGCGGTGGTGGCCTCGGTCTGGCGATCGCCAAGGGACTGGTGGAAGCGCACCGTGGTCGCATCCGTGTGCACAACCATGGTCCCGGCTGCCGGTTCGAAGTGCGTCTCCCACTCGCCGTCCCGTGATCAGGCCGGGAGCTCGTTGTCTGCTTTCCGCCAGCGCCACTCCGTCCGCGTTGCCATGCTCGCGCTATGACGACAACACCCAAGGCTGTCCTGCAGGGCATGTACGCGGCCGAAGCAAAATATCTGGCCTCTGGGGGACCGGGCGTAGCCGGATTTGAACTAATCGCACCATTCTTCACACCCGATGTCGTCTTGTATCAGGCCGCAGCGTTGCCGTATGGCGGCGAATGGCATGGCCATGACGGTTTGGAACGGTTCTTTCAGGCGATGAGCCAGACGTGGGAATCCTTCGAGATGACCGAACAGAGTTTTCTGGCCACCGACGGCCCGCTTGTGGTGCTGACCCAGGTTCACGCGCGCGTTCGGGTCACTGGCCGCGAACTCGACTTTCCGATTCTGCAGACGGTCACCGTCAGGCATGGGCGTGTCGCGGAAGTGCGCCCGTTCTACTGGGACACCGCCGCGATCGCACAAGCTTGCACTGCCGACTGACGCACCTATCCGACCGGGTTGCGAAGCTTGGCCGTGGCGAAAGCGGTGATTCCTTCGGCGAAACCCGTCGCCGCCTTGAAACCGAGCAGACGCTCAGCGCGCGCGGGATCGGCCACGACATGGCGTACGTCGGCGGCCCGTGCGCCGCCGACGACATGTGGCGCGGGCCCGTCGCACGCTCGCGCCAATTCCGTGGCCAGGTCGCCGACTGTGTGCGGCTGTCCCGAGCAGATGTTCAGCGGAGTCAGCTCGCCCGGCGTTTCGGGTGCGTGCAACGCGAGGACGTTGGCCGTCGCGACGTCCTGAACGTGCACGAAGTCCCGATGTTGCCGTCCATCTTCCATCACGACCGGCGCTTCACCCCGCAGCAACGATGAGCGGAACAGGGAAGCCACCCCAGCGTACGGCGTGTTTTGCGGCATCCGCGGCCCATAGACGTTGTGGTAGCGCATCGCCCAAACCGTGCCACCGGTCTGCCGCGCCCATGCGCCCGCCAAGTGTTCCTGCGCGAGTTTCGTGGCGGCATAAGTGCTACGAGGCTGCAACAGCGCGTCCTCGGGGACGAGCTGCCAAGCGAGTTCCTCACCACAGTTCCGGCACGTCGGCTCGTACCGGCCGGCGTCCAGATCGGACTGGCGGCGTTCCGCCGGTGGAACCACGCCGTGGCGCGGACACGCGTAACGCCCTTCGCCGTAGACGACCATCGATGACGCCATCACCAGTTTCCTGATTCCGGCGACATGCATTTCCGCCAGCAGCACCGCCGTGGCGTAGTCGTTGTGCAGTACGTACGACGGTGCGTCGGACGGGTCGATACCGTGCCCGACGACAGCCGACTGATGGCACACCGCGTCAACGTCGCGGAGCAGCTCGGCGACTAGTTCGCTATCGGCTACGTCACCTCGAAGGAACCTATGCCTCGACGTGTAGTCAGGTGGCACCGACGAGCCGTGGGCCGTGGACAACAGGTTGTCCAGTACCACGACGTCGTTGCCTGAATCGGCCAACAGGTCGGCTATATGGGAGCCGACGAACCCAGCTCCTCCGGTTACAAGCACTCGCACGCAGGTCACGCTAGGCGCGCCATGACCCGTCCGTCGGGCGTGGCGGCCGCACGTCACGGAATCGTCAGATCTGGTCCGCCGAGTCAAGATCCGCGCTTGGCGCGAACCGACTACGGTGGGTGTCATGGAACGGAGCGCACAGCGCCTTGGGCGGGCCCTTGTGGTGATCGTGGACGACCGTGTCGCGCACGGTGAGCACGACGACACCGCCGGGCCCTTGGTTACGGAGCTGCTCGAGGAAGCAGGCTTCATCGTGGACGGCGTCGTGGTGGTGTCTTCGGACACCGCGGCGATCCGCAATGCACTCAACACCGCGGTGATCGGTGGCGCGGATCTGGTGATCACTGTCGGCGGCACCGGTGTATCACCTCGCGACAACACTCCTGACGCGACGATCGGTGTGCTCGACAGGCCCATCCCCGGCATCGGTGAAGCGCTGCGCGCGTCCGGCCTCGCCGCCGGCGCTGTCGACGCGGGCATTTCGCGTGGGCTGGTCGGGATCTCCGGTAGCACGCTGGTGGTCAACCTGGCGGGTTCCCGCGCGGCCGTCCGCGACGGCATGGCGACGCTCTCGTCGCTCGTGCCACACGTCATCGAGCAGATCTCCGGCCTCGAAGGGGCCTGAACCTCGTCGGATGTCGGCAGAGGACGCTGTCCTCTGCCGACATCCGAAAACGGTTAGTGAGACCATGGGTCATGGCTGAAGAACGGAAGCCCGAACCCACCCGGCGCCGGTTCGACGAGGTTTTCGGCGACGTTCTGCCTGAAACCACCGCCGACGAGCGGGACCAGCAGCCGCCGTCTTCCGGCGACGATTCGTGGTATCTGGAAAACCGCCCACCCCACCACGATCGTTAGTCCCTTGTGTTTTGCCGGTTCAGGAGATCGCGGATCTCGATCAGCAGTTCCACGTCGGTCGGTTCGGCCGGGCCGGCCTCCTCGCCACGCTTGCGGCGATCCTGGATGTGTTTCACGGGCAGCACGAACGCGAAGTAGACAATCGCGGCGACGATCACGAAGTTGATCCCCGCGTTGATCACACCGCCGATGTCCATGAACGTCGCGTCGTTCGCGCCGAGGATGTTGAACCCCAGCCCCTTCGCGGCGTCCGAACCACCGATGGCATTGATCAGCGGCTTGATCAGGCCGGTCGTGAACGCGGTGACGATCGAGGTGAACGCGGCGCCGATGACCACAGCGACAGCGAGTTCGACTACGTTGCCGCGCAACAAGAAGTCTTTGAAACCCTTGAACACCGAATAACTCCTCATGAAAACGGGGACTGGGTTAGCGGAGGGTAACCGCCACCGCTCGCTCCAGCGACATCGCGGCCACTTGAGTCGCGCTGTCGGCCGGGAGTTCCAGAAGCACCAGCGGACCGTCCTTGCTCGCCGAGCCGTATCCGGGTTCGGTCTCCTGGGCGACGACTGCGACTACCACCGCCATGCTGGCCAGCACCTGTCGGCCGCCATCGGTGGCTGCCGCCACCACGTCGACGTGCATCCCAGCATGGAGCAGGCCGGCCACGCCCGCGTCGGAGAGCCGGACCGGGACGATCGACTTCCCCGCATCACCCGAGCCGGGGACAACGGTGGACGGGCCCACGAGCCTCGCGTCGGTGATCGGCTCGCCCGGCCGTGCCGCACCCGCCAGCAGATGGCCTTCCGCGGCCTCAACCGTGCTCAAGGCTCCCTCGGGGCGCACGGAGTCGGGCAGTTGGATCAACTGGACGTCTGCCGGGCCCAGGATGCTGCCGGCGGGGATACCGCGAGCGGAGACGACCGCGGGGCTGCTGGGGCCGCTCTCGGCCGCAGCGGGCCGCACAGCCAGTACACCGGCGGTGAGCAGAAGTGCCGTAGCCAAAATACGGCGAATCAAGAAGGCAGGCCGCCCTCGTAACCTGCTTCCGGTCAGCCACGAAGACAAAGACGATCCCGGTACGCCCATCGCGTCCCCCACGTTTCGCTCGGGTGGGGCCGCCTTGGCCACACTCCGTTCGACGTTAGGCAAGCTCAAGCGCCGGCAAAAGCGACAGCTCCCCAACCTGTGGACAACTGGGGAGCTGTGGACAACTCGCTTGTCAGGATGCCGTACTGGCTGCCTTGGCCGTTCCTGTCGACGAAGACGCCGAGCTCGCGGTCGAAGCGCTGGAACTCGATTCCGACTTCTTGGAATCCGGCTTCTTCGTGTCGGACGAGCTCTTCGATTCGCTCGTGGAGGAAGTCGTGGCCGGCGTGTCGCTCGAACTGGCGGCGACCGTGCTCGACGACTTGGCGTCGGAGCGCGCGTCGTTGCGGTAGAACCCGCTGCCCTTGAAGATCACGCCCACCGAACCGAAGAGCTTGCGCAACGGACCTGAGCACACCGGGCATACGGTCAGGCTCGCGTCAGAAAACGACTGGACCGCCTCAAAGCGGTGATCGCATTCCTTGCAGGCGTATTGGTAGGTGGGCACAGCTACTCCTTCGCGCGTTGGCACTCAGTGCTTAAGAGTGCTAACCCAATTGTGCTTGACGACATTCCCTCAACGCAAACCCTGCTTGCTCACATTGGCAGGCGAACCAGGCCCTGACCTGGGGTCAGCGCACCGGTCATCGGGACGTCGTGAGGCTGGACGGGAAGCTGGTCGACGAACTCGGAGTCCCGCACGACGGCCACCAGTTCGGTGCCCGGCGACGCGAAGACCAGCGACCGATCGTAGTGGCCCGCTCCCCGGCCCAGTCGGACGCCGCCATGGTCCACCGCGAGCGCAGGCAGCAACACCAGGTCAGCGCCCTCGACAGCGGTGACGCCGAGCCGTACCCCGCTTGGCTCGAGTATCCCTCGCAAACGCCCGGGGGTCAGCGTCTCCGGGCCCGCATACTCCGCCCAGTCGAGCGGACCCGCGACGGGCGCGATCACGGGCAGCAGCACGCGGGTACCTCGTGCGCGCAGCGCGTCCAGTATCGCGAGCGAACCTGGTTCGGACCCGAAAGGGACATATCCGCACACCGTGTCCCCCGGTAGCCGCGAAGCCGCTTTAGCCAGCCTAAGAGCCTCCTCAGCGCGTTGTTCCGGTGTAGTGGAAGCTCGCGCGGCACTCAGCCATGCACGCCACTCCGCCTTGCTTGACCGCTCATTGCCTGACCGTTGCACCACACCAGGTTAGGCTTTGCGCCCATGACGGGCGCCGCAATCAAGAAGACGTTCCGAACCGCTATCGTGCCGGCCGCAGGCTTGGGCACCCGGTTCCTCCCGACCACCAAAGCTGTGCCCAAGGAGTTGCTTCCGGTCGTCGACACACCGGGCATCGAACTGGTGGCGAGCGAGGCGGCCCAGGCGGGTGCCGAGCGCCTCGTGATCGTCACCTCGCCGGGCAAAGAATCCGTGGTCAACTACTTCCGGCCGCAACCTGAGCTCGAGGAAAACCTTGAGCGCAAGGGCAAGACAGAGCTGCTGGAGAAGGTCCGCCGGGGTCCTGGACTACTGGCCGTGGAAGTCGCGATCCAGAAGGAAGCACTGGGGCTCGGCCACGCCGTGGCTCAGGCGGAGCCGAACCTGACCGACGAAGACGACGCCGTGGCCGTGCTCCTCCCCGACGACCTGGTGCTCCCCGCGGGCGTGCTGAACCGGATGTCCGAGGTTCGTGAAGCACACGGGGGCAGCGTGCTCTGCGCGTTCGACATCCCGAGGGAACAGATTTCGCCCTATGGCGTGTTCGACGTGTCCGACACCGACGACCCCGATGTCAAGCGGGTGCACGGCATGGTGGAGAAGCCTGCGCCGGAAGACGCGCCGTCGACCTACGCCGCGGCCGGTCGGTATCTGCTCGATCGGGCGATCTTCGACGCGCTGCGCCGGATCACTCCCGGTTCTGGCGGCGAACTGCAGTTGACTGACGCCGTGGCACTGCTGATTTCGGAGGGACACCCTGTCCACATCGTGGTGCACCGTGGCGGCAGGCACGATCTCGGCAACCCAGGCGGGTACATCCGCGCCGCGGTCGACTTCGCGCTCGAGCACCCCGAGTACGGGCCGTCCCTGCGGGACTGGTTGACAGAGCGGATCGGAACCACCAAGCCATGACAGAGCCCATCGGCGACGAAGCCGAGACCGAGTCCGCGGCGGAGTTCCGTTCCGTCGACGCGCAGATCGCGCTCACCTTGGACGCCGCTGTCCGGCCACGGCCGGTCCGGGTGGCGATTTCGGAGGCGCAAGGCCTGCTCTGTGCCGAGGAGGTCGTGGCCGAGCACGCGTTGCCCGGATTCGACCAGGCCGCGGTGGACGGTTACGCGGTCCGGAGCGTCGACGTGAAGACCGCGGGCCAGGAACCGGTACAGCTGCCGGTGGTCGGTGAGATCGCCGCCGGATCGCGGCAGCCCCGGCGGCTGCAGCCCGGGCAGGCAGTCCGCGTCGACACCGGCGCGCCGCTCCCGACGCTCGCCGATGCCGTGGTGCCGACCGCGTACACCGACGGTCACCAGGCGAAGGTGACCGTTCACAGGTCGGTGCCGTCGGCCGGCTATGTGCGCCGGGCCGGTGAGGATGTGCAGATCGGCGACATCGCCGTCCGCAAGGGCGACACGATCGGATCCGCTCAGGTCGGTCTGCTCGCCGCCGTAGGCCGGGCGAAAGTGCTCGTCTATCCACGGCCCCGGGTCTCGATCGTCTCGGTCGGCGACGAACTGGTCGACATCGACCGCACGCCGTCGGTCGGTCAGGTCTACGACGTGAACTCGTACGCGCTCGCCGCTGCGGCACGTGACGCCGGGGCGGAGGTCAGCCGGGTCGGGATCGTGTCCAGTGACCCGAAACGCCTGCGCGAGGTCGTCGAAGGCCGGTTGCTGATGTCGGAGATCGTGGTGGTCGCCGGCGGTGCCGGTGGAGGAGCCGGCGACGAGGTGCACGCCGCCTTGTCCGATCTCGGCCGCATAGACATGACCCGCATCGCCATGCACCCCGGCTCGGTCCAGGGGTTCGGCAGGCTGGGCCCGGATTCGGTGCCGACATTCCTGATCCCTGGCAACCCGATGAGCGCGCTCGTCGTGTTCGAGGTGCTGGTCCGCCCGCTGATCCGCGCGGCGCGTGGCACCCGCAACCCACATCGCCGGGTGGTCAGCGCCCGGCTACTGTCGCCCGTCACGTCCACCAAGGGCCGCAAAGGTTTCCTACGTGGACAGCTTCTGCGCGACGAAGGCAACGGGGAGTACCTCGTCCAGCCGCTGGGCACGTCGGGGGCACACCTGCTCGCTTCCCTGGCCGAGGCCAACTGCCTGGTCAACGTCGACGAAGACCTCGTCGAGGTGTCTGCCGGCGAGCAGGTCAAGGTGACGTTCCTGGCTCAGCGCGCGTAGCGGGCGCAGGGATGAGTAACCCGGCGCAGGGCGCGCCCTACCAGGTGGAAAGCCGCCATCCGGGCTGGCCGGCACGCCTCGGGCCGATCCGGGTCGAGGCCGGTGTCGTCGAGCTGCGACCGATTCGGTTGCGCGACGGCGGCGAGTGGAGCCGCATCAGGGTTCGTGACCGTGCGCATCTGGAAAAGTGGGAGCCGGCGGCGCCCGGGTCCTGGGCGGACCGGAACGCCATGTGGTCATGGCCATCACAATGGGCTGCTCTGCGCTCCCTGGCGAGGCGCGGCCAGTGCCTGCCCTTCACCATCACCGTTGACGGACGGTTCGCGGGACAGATCACTGTGGGTAACATCATCCGGGCTTCACTGCGCTCGGCCTGGGTGGGTTATTGGGTGTCTTCCGAGATCGTCGGCGGCGGGGTCGCGACGGCCGCGGTGGCGCTGGTCGTGGACCACGCGTTCCATTCGTCCGGAATGCACCGGATCGAAGCAACGGTACGGCCGGAAAATACCGCCAGTCTGCGTGTTCTCACCAAAGCGGGGTTTCGGGAAGAGGGCCTGTTCAAGCGCTACCTCGATGTGGCGGGTGGCTGGCGTGACCATCTCTGCTTCGCGCTCACGTCCGAAGAGTTGCCAACTGGGTTGGTAGCGCGGTTGATCGGCGAGGGCAAGGCCGAGCGCATCTAGCGCCGGCTACAGAGAGACCGCGTTACCACATGGCATTGGATTCACCTAATCCAGTGACCCATTTCCTTACTCCAGGTCGGCGTGCCTCCGCCGGTTCTGTTACTCCTGTGACTAGCGTGACGACAGCAAGTGGATCGGGGGAGGTGACGGGAGATGCCCAGTTCGTTGATCATCGTCGCGCTGGCGGCGGCATGGCTCGTCGTTCTCGTGCCCATGGTCGCTCGTAAGCGTCAGCAGGTCGCGAGGACTGCGGACTCTGCGATGGCGGCCAGGGTGGTGCGGAGCGGGAGCACACGCAATGAGGCGCGGGAGGAGTTTTCCATGTCCGGCGGTGCCCAGTTCGAGAGTGCGGAGCCATCAGTCGAGGACGACCTTGCGGAGCTGGAGAGCGAGCTTGAGTTGGAGGAAGACCTCGACGACGAGGAGATCGAGCCCGACCCGTTGCCGCAACCTTCACGGCGGGTCAGCCCACGGGCTGAATCGGACCGCAGGTACCGCCCGGGTCGAGGCGGATACGACCCCGAAGCGGCGGAGATCGCCGCGCGGGCGAAGTACTCTTTTCGGCAGCGTGTCGTCGTGTTCTTGCTGCTGCTCGTCGTGGCGACAGCGGCCGTAGCCGGCTTCGTCATGCCGATGGTGTGGTGGGGCAATGGAGCTGCTGACGTGATCCTCGTGGGCTACCTCGCGTACTTGCGACGCCAGGTGCGGATCGAGGAAGAAATCCGCCAGCGCCGGCTCGCCCGGTACAACGCCACCCACAGCCGGGCTTCCGGCCGCGGGATGGCCGGCGGCGGCCACATGGACGACATCGAGGTCGTCTCCGCGGCGCCACGACGAGAGGTTGTCGAGCGCAAACCTTCCCCGACTTCCCGCCTGCGACGCCACGCCGTTGTCGTCGATCTGGACGACGAGGATCCGGCGTTCCACGAGCTTGACGAGCCCGGAACACGATCATTCCGCCGGGCTTCCGGGGAGTAACCCCCTCTCCGGAAGCCCGCAAAGCGGCTGATATGCTTTGCGAGCTTCACAAGGGGCTGTAGCACAGTTGGTAGCGCGTCTCGTTCGCATCGAGAAGGTCAGGGGTTCGATTCCCCTCAGCTCCACACATTGGAGGCCCGTGCCCACGTAGGGCGCGGGCCTTTTTGTGTTCCGCACCCAGAGTGGGACGGTTGGGCTTGGCCCTGGTCCCCCAATGTGGTGCTTCCGTTGGGGTGGCGGGTTTCACCTCATTGGTGGATTGCTGACATAGGTACTTTGGCGATGCCAGACGACTCCGTCAGGGGCACGAATGTCCGATAACGGGCGATTGTCCGGAGCGAACCTCGTCCGCGGCAGACGGTGACTGCGGATCAGCCGAAGCCCGCTGCATCGCTGCGAGCAGCGCCGACGGCTCACTATTGCCCCTGTCGGATAGTGGGATCACGTGCAGATCCCTCAGGCTGGGGCTGAGACGATTCGGGGCGGAGCAATCCAAGGGCGTCAACACGCCCGACGAGTCGTAAAGCCCGTCGTAGGTATTGAACGCGAACGCCCCGCCAGGATCCATGTATGCGCGAAGTACCCCGCTCGCGCAACGTTCGGAGATCCGTGATGCTGTTCAAGTCCCCTCCCGCGGTCGTACCGGGAAGACTCTAATCCAGTCAGACGTCGCTTTTTGGCAAGTCAGTGTTACGGCTGTCGGCGGGATGTGCGCCGACGGGAGGTGAATCCCGCATCGTTATGGGCGGCTACGGCAGTGTGATTATTTGCAGATGCAGCCACGGGTGAGACCGCCCGACGTGCTTGCGGCGCAGTACCGGGCACTCAGAGTGTCGTGGTCCTTTGCCGGGTGTCGGCACGTGGAGCAACGTTGGGCGTCTTCGATGACAACGTCCATTGTGGACGTTGTCGAGGTGGGCAGTTCGGAGGCGGTCATCTTGCCCTCTCCAGCATATTTCGTTGTGCTCGGATCGTGACTTGCGCACGCGACCTCGACGTCGACGAAAATGGCGGTGCACAAAATGATCTCGGTTTCACCCATGATACTCGACCTGATCAGTTTGTGTCATGGTGGTCTAGAATCGCTGTGCCGCAGACTTGAAAATGTGCCGTACCCGTTACGTTTTCCCGGTCGGCGAAAATTCCCGAAAATGCCTCGTCCCAGATATTTTCAGGCCACGCAGGAAATCCTTGCTTGTAGCGCGCTAACGCCTTCGTCCGCGGGACCTTCCTCGCCGACGTGGCCCGCGATGTGGTGGCATGTCGCCTGCGGGTCGAGGGGAAATGACCCTGAAGGTGGGTTCTTCCTCCGCTGAGCACGTCACGGTGGTGGAGCTGTTCCACCTTGAGGTGGACGAAAATCCTTGCGTGGAATGCCTCCGGAAGGGCCGTGCCGTCGCCGCGCCGGACTTGGCCGGGGCCGACGCGCGATGGCCGCATTTCGTGACTCGTGCCCAGGTGGCAGGCTTCCGGTCCGTGTACGCCATGCCCTCGCGGTTTCGATACCAAATGATCGGCGGCGGCCGATCTCCGGCTCGGCCAAGCACTCGCGGAGTTGGTCACGATTTGCATCCTGCAGGCCTTGCCGAACGCCGTGGGCTGGGCATGCCTGAGGCTTTCGCAGCGTTGCGAGGCCACGTCGGGAGAACGAATCGTCGGCTGAATGATCTCGCTCGTGATGTCGTCAACCGCACGGTCGGTATCGAGCGCTGCGCGTCAGCGGGCGGGAATCGCCGCTTTCCCACCACGAAGTCCTGTGGTTCCCAGGTTGGCCCGCTCACCCGCCACGCGGCCATCGAGGTAGCCGCTGCCCGATAGTCGCCGCGGAGGTGCTGCCTGAAGGTTTCCGAACTGATCATCGTAAGCGTCCTTGACCAACGCGTTCCGGTCGCGGAGCACGAGTTCCGCTGATTGCCCGCCCGGCAGATCGGCGGCGTGCTCTTGAGTGGCGTTGGTTTCGCTCTTCTGTAGCCTTACCTGGACTGCGCCGGCGAAGCCGTGCAACCACGTCCTTCGGTATGCGGCGAGCGACTCGCCTCGGAAGGCGTTCACCGGCCGGACGCGGGTGAGTTGCGTCGTTGCCTGCAGCAGCAGACTGGTGAACAGCAACTCGACTCGCTCGAGGTCCGAGCGAAAACCGAAAACCGTCACCGCGGTCACCGTCTGGCCCCAGCGGTGCAGCAGGGCGCGACAGCGCAGGGGATGCGCGATATTGGTCAGCAACCCCGCCTTGTCCCGGCTGTACGGGTTGTCCAGCGAGATCTTGATCGTGGTGATTTCGTCGGTGCTGTTGTCAGCTGCGGCGAGCATCGCCCGGTCGATGCCATAGCGGGCGATCAGTTGCGCGGCCTTGGTGTTGTAGGACTCGGCTTCGGCTTCCGTGACGGCCGGGTCTTCGGCTTTCGCGAGCAGCTTGCGCACTCGCGCCAGCAAAGCGTCGTGGTCGAGCATCGTCTCCCTAACTAGCCAGAACTTGGTGACCTTGTTCCTACTCGGTGGGTCTGACATTATTCGCACAGGTGTTCGGGCGGGTGAGAACGGGGGCGTGTTCGTCAAGAAAAATCCGGACCTCGGCGCCGTTGCTTCGAAGCGAACGGTGCCGACCCTGCGTTGCCGTTTTCATTCGCGACCAGCCGGAGGGCTTGGCGTTCCCGGTCTGGCAACCCCGCCAGCGTTTGAGCACGTTGGTCAGCGCTTGCTGAGCAACTCGGTACGCGCAAAGCGCTGCACGCCGGATTCGGTCTAGTCCGTGCACCGCGCGGTGCCCGGAGCATCCGCAGTAGCCGTCGTAGTTCGTCGAGAGGCGAGCGAGGTTCGTCTGCACCGAAATCACCGAACGGCGGTACGAGATGACGTCGTGCAGCTCGCGGGCGATCCGCAGTCGTTTTCCGCACTAAAGATCATGCCTGGTTTGCTGTTGGGTGTGAGTCCGGGCCTTCTGGAACCGTACGAACGGTCCTCTCGTGCGGTTTACTCCTAAAATTAGAGGTGCGAACGGACCTTTCGTGCGGATTTCTTAGCTGTGTTGTCGCAAGGGTGCGTGCTCGTATCGAGCGACCTGTGGTTTTTGTCGGTGGTTGTCCTTATGGTCATCCTGTGTCTAATTCAAAGCGTTCATTCCTTGGCAAGTTGGCGGTCGGTGTCATCACTGCGAATGAGATCGAGGTGATGACAGCGACCTCCCCAGATTTTGATATCCGGGAGTTGAGGTCCGATCCGACGTTGTTGAAAAAGTTTCAGCCAGTGGGCTTGCTGGGAGTTATCCGAGACGTAGAGGCTGAGATCGCGAAGTTTCAGGCATTGCTGGTGCGGGCTGTTGCCGAGTTGAGCCAGCAAAGAGCTGATTCAGAGGTCGCGGTGGCCGAGATTGCGGCGGAGCTGTCTTCGTCGATGGACGACGCACGCAGAAGGATCGCCGATGCCGAGGCATTGACATCTCGGTTACCGATGACCTTGGCCTCGATGGAGGCTGGGAAACTGGATTTGGCTCGGGCGTCAAAGGTATGCGGCGCGACCGTCTGGCTTTCGGATGACGACGCGCGGGCTGCGGACGGGGTGTTGGAGAAGCGGTTGCCGGGCAAAGATGTTGCTCAGGTGCAAAAGGCCGCATCTTATGTGGCGAGGAAAGTTGACCCTGACGGGCCTGGGCGGCGAACGCGTAAACGAGGCAGATCGCGTGGGGTGTCGGTCACCTACCACCGAAGGGGTGTGGCTTCGCTGTCGATCACGAACGCGACGGCCGGAAGGGTGAATGCGGCGTTCGAACGTGTCGATCACGCAGCACGCAAGTTGCGGAATGGAGCACAGTCGCGCAGTTTGGACGAGCTGCGGGCTGAGGTCGCGATCGGACTGTTGATGGGTGAGACCGGTTCCGCGTCTGAAACCGATCCGTCGCGGTCAACGGAGCTGCCCTCGTCTTCTGTGATAGCGCGACTCAAGTGGCCGCGCCTGAAACAGTCCAGACAAGGGTGGCTGCACAGGTCACGGGGAGCCGAAGGGAGTCCCTACGGCGGTTGACTCATGCCGGCGACCAGCGTGGAGGGTCAATTAGGACCCAGGTAGGCCTCCAGCGTGACGGCGAGCGGGACGTCGATGGTGGGTGTGAAGCTGGCGCCGGCCAGTCCGCCCCAAAGCCAAAGCCCCGCCAGTCCGTGTAGCGCCGCCCAGAGGGAGGCGGCGACCAGACGAGAATCAGTACCGGGATGCCAGCCTTCGCCTTGGACATCGCCGACCAGGTGAGCGAACAGCTCGAACACCGCGCTGCTCTTACTGGACAAGCCTGGATCCTGAGCGTCGACCAAGTCGTGCCGGAACATCAACTCGAACATCGCCGGATTGCTCAGCGCGAAGTCGATGTACCCGCGACAGGCTGCGATAAGCCGCTCGCGTGGCCCGGTTTCGCGCAGGTTTTCCCCGCGTTCGAGCAATTCCGCGAAGCCTGCTGCCGCGACGGCGGAAAGCAGTTCGGCGCGGCAGGTGAAATGGCGCAACGGTGCGCCGTGCGAGACGCCTGCGGCTTTGGCGATTCCTCGAAGTGTCACCGCGTGCACGCCTTCTTCGCTCAGCAGCGTGGTCGCGGTGGAGATCAGGCGATTCCTTGGGCCCATGCGTCCGCTTCGTCCAGCTGTACCGGAAGCAGTTCAGGGCGCTTCGGGAGACAGCCGTCTCCGGGTGAGCGCCGGATGAGGCGGTTACGTGTCCTGGTGACGGCGACCGGAAGTACTTCCTGGTAGAGCCATCGTGCGTCGGCGCGCCAGCCTGGCCGGTTCGGGGTGCCGGGCAAGGCGTGAAGCCACGACTGATCGAAGGACACGCCAAGACTGGCGAGCACATGCGCAGCGAGCTTGCGGTGACCTGGTTCGGACAGATGCAACCTGTCCGAACCGAAGTAGCGGGAGTCTTTTGCCGCCTGGTCCGGCCAGAGGTCCACGAGCAGGGCCCCGTGGTTGCTGGCGGCTTCGCGGATCGCTTTGTTGAGCGCTTCGAGGCGGGGACGCATGCGCCAACCCATGGGCATCCGGTGCGAGATGTCGCTGAGGGTGAAGACGACGACGGTCGGGGCGAGTTCGGCGGCCATCTTGACCGCGGTTTCGACCCGGTCGGCCACTGTGCGAGCGTCCCAGCCGCGGGACATCACGTCGTTACCGCCGCCGAAAAGTGCCACGAGGTCCGGGTTCAATTCGGCCGCGGTGGGCATCTGTTCGGCGACAATCTGGTCGAGGCGTCGCCCGCGGACGCCCAGGTTGGCGTACCGAAAGGTGGGCTCGTCCTGGGCCAGGCGACCGGCGACGAAATCCGCCCAGCCGCGATACTGCTCGCCGCTGGGATATGGGTCGTCGAGACCTTCTGTGCAACTGTCGCCGAGCGCGACAAAGCGTTGGTAGCTCATTCAGATCTCTTTCACCGGTCGTTCACCTTGTAGCCACTGTCTATCAAACTGAGGTAGACGCTGTCTACTTCGTGATCGCCTTGCCAGGATATATCGGATTACGATATATATGTCGTCATGGCTTCACGGACGATGACGGAACAGGCTTTCTTCATCTTGACGGCGCTCGTCGGGGCACCCCGGCACGGTTACGGGATCCTGGGTGAGGTTGCGGAACTCTCCGAAGGGCGGGTGCAGCTCAAGGTGGGCACGCTCTACGGCGTGCTGGATCGGCTGGTCGGAGACGGCCTGGTCGAGTTGGATCGTCAGGCGGTCGAGCAGGGCCGCCTGCGGCGCTACTACCGCTTGACCGACTCCGGAGGCATCGCGCTCGCGGCGGAAGTCGAGCGTCAGACAGCGAACGCGCGTGCGGCATCGGATCGGCTGCGGTCTTGGCGTCCAGCGCGGCATGGGGGCGTGGCATGACCGAACTCGAGCGGCGGTACAGATCACTTCTTCGCGTACTTCCCCGGCCCTACCGCGAGACGTGGGCGGACGACATGGTCGCCACGTTTCTCCAAAGCATGGCGACAGATGACGTCGACGGTGCTGAGTACGTGGCCGAATTCGGTAAGCCGAACTGGGCGGAGATTGTCAGTGTCATGGCGCTGGCGATCCGATTGCGACTTGGTGGCGAAGGATCGTCAGCGCGATACTTCGCTTGGGGTACGGCTGTGCGGCTCGTGGTGCTGGTGGGCCTGTTGGTGAACGCCTTGCTCGCGACGGCGAGTGTCGAATTGTTGTTTTGGGATGCCGGAAGTATTTCGTGGCTTCCCGTGCCCGGTGGCGTGAGCCCGGCGGATCCGTTGCTGATTGCGGGAAACCTCGCCGGCCTGCTGTGGCTCGTGGCATTCTTCGCGACCGTCTTTGGTCATCGGCGGGCTGCGGCGATTTTCGGTTCGCTGGCTGTGGTGCCAGGTATCGTCGCCGCGGTTTCAGCGACCATGGAGTGGGCAGTCAACGGTGGACCGGGCTTCGTGCTCGCGATGTGGGTGAGCGTGGTGGTCAACATCCTCCTGGTGCTGGCTCTCATGGCGTTTCATCAGGACGCGGCCGCCGTCTCGCATCGTCCGTGGTTGCTCGCGCTCGGCGTCGGGGTCGTCGTGAATCCGCTTCCGATCTTCGCGGTTCTGACGCCGCCGGACGAGTTGCTTCCTCTGGACTGGCCGGGGCTTTGCACTTGGGCGCTCGTCGTGGTCGCCTTGGTTTACCTGGTCGTTCCCGCGGTTCGTTCGCCTGCCAGATCTTTGGCTCTCGCGCTGCTCGTGGCGATCGCGTTTGTCCTGCGTGCCGTAACGGTGCTGGATGCCTGGTTTTTCTTCGATTCGGCGCCGACCGGCCTGCATCTGACGGAATTGGCCGTGCTTGTCGTCGTCGGTGTATCAGCGGCGATGTTTGCCGGACAGTGGCTGCGTCGGTTGCCGCAGGCGGTTTGACCGGCTGTCTGTCCTATTCGGATCAAAGCGTTAGGTGATCGATGGCGAGCAGGGGTAACAATTCTGGGCGTCTCGGCAGTCGTCCGTCGCCGGGTTCGGTGCCGGTGATCCGGTCGCGGACGCGGCGGCCGAGGAAAGGCAGTATTTGCCTGCAGAGCCAGGACGCATTGTTTTTGAATCCGGGTGAGCCAGCTACGCCTGGCAGCGGGTCGAGCCATGACGGCGGGAAAGAAAAGCCGAGCCTCAGCAGCGTGTAGGCGGCGAGCTTGCGATGGCCCAGTTCGGACAGGTGCAGGCGGTCCGCGCCAAAGTAGCGCGAGTCGGTGACGGCTTGTTCCTGCCACAGGTCGACGAGCTGCGCGCCGTAGCTGACCGCGGCTTCGCGGATCGCGTTGTTCAGGGCATCTATTCGTGGGCGCATACGTTCGCCGAGCGGCATTCGCCGGGCGACGTCGCTGAGGGTGAAGACCACGACGGTCGGCGCGATCGAGGTCGCCGCGCGTACCGCGGCATCCGCCCTGCGGGCGACGCTCCGGGGATTCCAATGCCGGTGCATCACGTCGTTTCCGCCACCGAACAACGCGAGTACGTCGGGGGCAAGCGTCTCGGCGACCGACATCTGTTCTGCGGTGATCTGATCGAGGCGCTTTCCACGCACGCCGAGATTCGCGTAACGGAAATCCGGCTCATCCAGTGCCAGACGGCCGGCGACGAAGTCTGCCCACCCCCGGTATTGCCCGTTTTCGGGATGGGGGTCGTCAAGGCCCTCGGTGCAACTGTCGCCCAATGCGACGAACCGGCGGTAGCCCATGGTGGCCTCATTTCGTCCACAACTGCGTAATGTACGTATGCATATCAGGCAAAGTGTGTGGAAACCCGCAGGTCATCCCCTCATGGACTCCGACTTGTCAGCACTTCGAAAGCGAAAACAGCTGGGCCGTCTCGACTCGGGGGTCGAGACGGCCCAGCTGTTTCCGAACTGCACGCCCTAAGTTGAGCGCCTGTTGATCAGGTCGCGGGCGGCGGCGATTAGCTCACCGTCCGCGACCTGGTGTCGCAGTCTGGTTACTTCCAGTCGACCTGGGGTGAACGATAGAAGTCGATACCCTGCGCGGCCCAGCGCGGCCCCTGCTTGGCCAACCTCGCCCGATAGTTCTCCCAGTTGTGGGACGTCTTGGTCGACCAGCCGATCTCCGCGATCCCGGGAAGCCTCGGGAACGCCAGGTATTCGATGTTGTCGTTGGTCACCAGGGTTTCCGACCAGAGCGGAGCTTCGACCCCGGCGATCTGGCTCTCGCCGACGTCCTGGATGAAGGTGCTCGGATCCCAGTCGTAGGAATCCTTCACCTCGACGTAGCCGGCCCAGTGCAGTCCGAGCGGAGACTGGGGGTTGTACTGCATGTCCAGGTATGCCTTGTTGGCCGGCGACAACAGGATCTTGTTGCCGCGGGCCGCCGCCGCGGCCACGTCCGGGTTCACGCCGGTGGTGTCCCAGTACTGAGGGATTGCGCTGGTGGGCGGATTCGTCTTGGCGAACTCGTGCCAGCCGGTCGCGAGCTTGCCGTACTTGGCGACGATCGGGAACAGCTTCTTTTCGAAGCTCTGGTAGTCCGCCGGATTCGTCGCGTGGGCTTCGTCGCCCCCGATGTTGATGTACATGCCCGGCGTCAGCGCCGACAGCTCACGGATGACGTCGTCGATGAACTGGTACGTGATCGGCTTGTCGATGCAGAGTGAGCTGTAGCCGACTTCCGTGTCCGTGCGCAGGGGCCGGGCGACCCCGTCGCAGTTGAGCTCCGCGTAGGACGCTTGTGCGGCGTTGGTGTGCCCCGGCATGTCGATCTCCGGGACGATCGTGATGTGCCGCGAGGCCGCGTACGTCACGAGGTCCTTGTACTGCTCCTGCGTGTAGTACCCACCTTTGCCGCCGCCGACAGCGGTCTGGCCGCCGAAGGTCGCCAGCTTTGGCCAGCTCTTGATCTCGATGCGCCAGCCCTGGTCGTCGGACAGGTGCAGGTGCAGCGTGTTGATCTTGTACTTCGCGATCTGGTCGATGTAGGTCTTGACCTGGTCCGGGTTGAAAAAGTGGCGGGCCACGTCGAGCATCGCGCTTCGGTAACCGAAGCGCGGGTAGTCGAGGACCGTGCCACCGGAAACGGTCCACGTTTGACGCTGCACGGATTTGGCGTCGATCGCGGCCGGGAGCAGCTGGCGCAGTGTCTGTACGCCGGAGAACAGGCCGTCGGCCGTGTTCGCGCGGATCTTCACGCCGGACTTGGATACGTCGAGCTGGTAACCCTCGGTGCCGACGCGCTTGTCGGCGCCGCGGAGGTCCAGCGAGATCGACGGCACTGGCAGGTTGTCCCACGCGATGACGGGCAGCGGGTAACCGGTTGCCGGGCGAAGCTGTTCCGCCAGGTAGTCGCCTACCTGTTTGGCCGCGGCCGACCCTGGCTGCGTACTGATCACGGTGAGCGGTGAAAGTCGGAAATTCGCATTGCCGTTCGCCTTGGCTTCGACGGGCGCAGGCACCACGTCGGTGACAGAGCGTTCTGTCGGCGCCGGATAAAAAGCCGTATCGGCCGCCGCGGGGTCGGTCAGCGCAGGCAGACCGAGAGTCACGAGACTCAGCACAGTCGCGCCCAGCAGGCCGGTCTTGGACAAGCGCTTCCGCACGGGAGCACCTCCGATGAGGACTAGGAGAAGTCCTTAAAGGTATAGACCAATTTGGTCGCGTGCACAACGTCCGATCGGATGGTGGTGGTCCGTACCAGTCAACTCCCCGAGTGCAGAACCGACCGCAGCGCGTCCAGCACGCTCGCATCCTCGATGGTCGACGGAATGGGCTCGTCGCGGCCGTCCGCGATACCCCGCATGGTCTTGCGCAAAATCTTTCCCGACCGGGTCTTGGGCAGCGCCTCTACGACTGACACGTCGCGGAACGCCGCCACCGGGCCGATATCGCGCCGCACCAGCGCAACGAGTTCCTCACGGAGGGTTTTCTCCTCGACGGTCACGCCGGACTTGAGCACAACCAGTCCCCTGGGAAGCTGTCCCTTCAGCTGATCTTTGACGCCGATCACCGCGCATTCCGCGACAGCCGGGTGTGATGCCAGCACGGCCTCGATCGAACCCGTCGACAGGCGGTGACCGGCCACGTTGATCACGTCGTCGGTGCGCCCCATCACGAACAGGTAGCCGTCTTCGTCGAGATAGCCCGAATCGCCGGTCAGGTAATAGCCGTCATAGCGCGACAAATACGCCTCGACATAGCGGTCGTCGTCGCCCCACAACGTCGGGAGCGACCCGGGAGGCAGTGGGAGTTTGAGTGTGATCGCGCCCTCTTGGCCTGCCGGAAGCTCCTCGCCTTCCTGATCCAGAATGCGCACGTCCCAGCCGGGCACTGGCTTCGTTGACGAACCGGGTTTCACCGGCATCGGTTCCAAGCCCCGAAGATTCGCCGAAATCGGCCAACCGGTTTCGGTCTGCCACCAATGGTCGATCACTGGTGTGCCCAGCTTTTCGTGCGCCCAGCTGTACGTCTCCGGGTCGAGCCGCTCGCCCGCCATGAAGAGTGTGCCGAATTTCGACAGGTCGTACTTCGCCAGTTCGCGGGCGTCCGGATCGAGTTTCTTGATCGCCCGCAATGCGGTCGGCGCGGTGAACAGGGCCTTTACGCCATGATCGGCGATGACACGCCAAAACGCGCCGGCGTCGGGCGTTCCGACAGGCTTGCCTTCGTAGAGCACCGTCGTCGCTCCGACGAGGAGCGGCGCGTAGACGATGTAGGAGTGCCCGACGACCCAGCCGACATCGGAAGCAGTCCACCAGACGTCCCCCGGTCCGATGTCGTAGATCGCGCTCATCGACCAGGCCAGCGCGACGGCGTGGCCGCCAGTGTCGCGCACGACGCCCTTGGGTTTGCCAGTGGTACCTGATGTGTAGAGCACATAAAGCGGGTCGGTCGCCGCGACGGGCACCGGGTCCGCGGGCGTGGCGTCCTTAACGAATTCGTGCCAATCGACGTCGCCGACGCCGAGCGTGGCTTGTGCCGCGTCTCGCTGCAGGATGACGACCTTGTCCGGACTGTGGTCGGCCATGTCGACTGCCGCGTCGATGATCGGCTTGTATTCGACAATCCGAGTCGGTTCGATCCCGCAGGACGCGGCGACGATCACCTTCGGCTTGGCGTCGGAGATCCTGGCCGCGAGTTCCTTGGGTGCGAAACCGCCGAAAACCACCGAATGCACCGCGCCGAGCCGGGCGCACCCGAGCATCGCGATCACCGCCTCGGGCACCATCGGCATGTAGATGAGCACTCGATCACCCTTCGCGACACCCAGTGATGCCAACGCCCCGGCAAAATCGGCGACTTCGTCGCGAAGTTCTGCGTAGGTATAGCGACGAACACTGTCCGTGACCGGCGAATCCCAGATCAACGCGGTGCGCCCACCGTTGCCGGCCTCGACGTGGCGGTCCAGGGCGTTGTACGACGTGTTCAGCTCGCCATCGGGAAACCAGCGATACAGCGGGGCATTGCCCGAATCCAGCGCACGGGTCGGTTCGCGAGTCCAGTCGACGGCTCTCGCCGCTTCGAGCCAGAACCCTTCCGGATCGTCCAGGCTGCGGCGGAACTGCTTGTCGTACTCGCCCATCGAGTGGCCTCCTCGTCATCGAGCCGGTTACCCCCATCATCACCGGAACGGGCTCGGCCCGCGACGCCTGGCACCACAGTCTCCGGTTCCGCCCCTTATAGCGTGCGAATGCAGCCAACCAGACACCCGTCGTGCGCGTCATGGTGTCAGGTACCCGACATACTGTTGTCCGGGGAACGACAGGGAATCGACGGCAAGGGAGTGGGCAGTGGGCGGTTTTGCGAGCTCGCTGCTGTCCTTCGCGCACACGCTGTTCGGGCCGGGCTTCTGTCCGGGCGACTGGGTGCTCGCGACGAGTACGGCAGGTGCGCTTGTAGCGCTGTCGCCGATCGCGGCGTCGGTCATTGTCGCGATCATCCGCAAGGGCACCGGCAACCGCTACGACGCGACGACACTCACGATCTTCGGCTTCCTCGGCGCGTTGTTCGTGCTGGCGTTCCCGTGGCTGCTGATGACCGGCGTTTCGGAGACGTACCGCGCGGTCAACGCCAACGTAACGTCGGGCCTTTCCGCCGCGGAGGTCGCGACCTTCAGCAAGGACTACTGCCTCGGGCCTCAGAAGACCTACCTCGGCGATGGGCAGAATGTCTACGAGACGCTGTTCTACCCGTCTGGACAGGGGTTCGCGTACGGCTACTATCTCATCGCGCTGCTCGCTCTCCCAGCTGCTTCGCTGCTCTTCATCATGATCCAGGCCCGCACCGCGTTCCGGCGTGGCCCGAAATGGCCGTCACGCTTCATCTGGATCCCGTTCGTCCTGCTCTTCGTGTGCATGGCGCCGGTCGAGGCCAATACCGCGGTGCACCTGTGGCTCGGCTTCCTGCTGTTCAGCGTGCTCGGGATCATCCCGGTCGTCCTGGTCGGCCCGCCGCCGTGGTCCGTAATCAACCGGCCGGACAAGCCGGAACCCGAGCCGTACCGGCCGCCGCCGCAGCAGCCCTCCCAGGTCCAGCCGAAGCAGCGGCCGCCTCTTCCACCGCCGCCCCCGCCTTCGAAGCAGTACGCGCCGACCTCTCTCGCCCCCGCGGCAGAGCCCGCGAACCAGCTGGCAGCCGCTCCAGGGCCGATACCGGCACCTCCTGGGTCGAGGGGTGCGGGCAGCAGTCGCTATCGCCGCGTCAAGCAGCTCGGCGCCGGTGGGTTCGGCACGGTCTGGGAGGCCGTGGACACCCAGTTGAACCGCACGGTCGCGCTCAAGATCGCGCATAAGCCGGACCGCGACACCGAAGAACGCATGCAGCGTGAGGCGAGGGCACTCGCCGCGGTCAACCACCCGAACTGCGTGCGGGTGTACGACCTGGTGGAAGAGCCGGACGGCCTCGCGCTCGTGATGGAATACCTCCAGGGAAAGGCGTTGGCGGAAATCGTCGACGGCCAGGGCATGCTGGACGACATCGCCGCCGGTCGCCTCTGGGCCACCATGGCGGGGGCGCTCGCCGCGGCCCATGAAAAGGGCGTTTTGCACCGCGACGTCAAGCCGTCGAACGTGATCGTCGACCCCAACGGCCTCGCGCATCTGATCGACTTCGGAATCGCCCGCAGCCAGGGCGATTCGAAGCTCACCGCCACTGGAATGATGATTGGCACTCCCGACTTCGTCGCCCCCGAGACGGCGATGGGCGCGCCGGCCAGCCCGGCTTCCGACGCCTGGCAGCTCGCGGCGACGATCAGCTACGCGCTGTCCGGTCAGCCGCCGCGCGGGACCCGGGAGACGCCGATGGCCGCGTTGATGGCCGCCGCTCGCTCCGAGCCGGTTTCGTACCTGCCGCGCCGCAGTGCGCACGCACGCATCCTGATCGCGTCGCTGGATTCGGAACCGCGCCGACGTCCGACGTTGAACGCGGTGCGCCGCGAGGTCGAAGGCTGGCTGCTGCGGGCGGGGAAGTCCGCGGACGGTCCGGTTACCCGAATCGTGCCACGCCAGTCGCGTTGAAGCCGGTAGTTGCTCATTCCCTGTAGTGCCGATGGCCTGTAGTGCTCACGGCCTGTAGGTGGATTTCGTCTACAGGTCGGCTCCACAGGCAGATCTCGGCTACGGCGCCGGGCGCAGCCGGATTGTGGCTACCGCCAGGACGGTAGCCACATCTCGGCTTGCCACTGATCGTTGGTGATCGGGTCGCCGTTCAGGATCGGCCACAGCCACGCGAAGTTCGCCACGACCAGCCCGACGTACAGCGCGACAACGAGGAGACCGGTGCCTCTGCGTTCGAAGCCGCGGCGTGCGCTCCCGAGTATCTGGCCCAGCACCAGCGTCAATCCCAATATCAGGAACGGCGCCATCGGGGTCGCGTAGAAGAAGTACATCTGCCGGTCGATGTTCATGAACCATGGCAGCAACCCGGCGAAGTACGCGACCAGCACGGCGGCGTAGCGCCAATCGGCCCGGAAGATCGATCGCCACATGCCCCAGCCGAGCATTGGCAGCGCGAGCCACCACATCGCCGGGGTACCGATGAGCATCGTGGCGCTCACGCAGGTCGATTCGCCGCAGCCGGTCGTGGAGCCCTCGTAGTAATAGAGCATCGGGCGCAGGCCCATCGGCCACGTCCACGGCTTCGACTCCCACGGGTGCGGGTCGTTCTTCGGTGTCACCAGTGATTCGTGGAAGTGCAGTACGTTCATCATGTAGTCGCCGAGCGAGCGCAACGCCGGGGGGACGAAGCCCCAGAACCCGGGGTCGATGTTCTTGATGACGACGTAGTTCCGGTCGGTCGCCGTCTCGCTGGCGAACCAGGCCCAGTAGCTGCTCAGGTAGATCACGATCGGGATCGCGACGATCGCCCACAGCGCGGGCAGGACGTCCCGGACCAATGCGCCCAGCCATGGATGTTCCACGCCGGCCGCGCGGCGCGCGGTGACGTCGAAAGCGACGCACAGCAGCCCGAAGGCGGCCATGTAGTAGAGGCCGTTCCATTTGATCGCGAACGACAGCCCGACCATGAGCCCGGCCGCGAAGCGCCACCAGCGGAAACCGAGGCGCGGGCCGTACGGCGATTCGTCCGCCCAGCCTTCTCGGACGGCTGTCGCGAGTCGCTCGCGCACCTGGTCGCGATCACGAAGCAGGCAGGCGAACGCGGCGACCACGAAGATCGCGAGGAAGATGTCGAGCATTCCCATGCGGGACGACAGGTGCAGCACACCGTCGCAGATCGCCAGGATTCCGGCGATCGCGCCGAGCAGGGTGGAGCGTGTCAGGCGTCGAGCGATGCGGACGACGAGCAGGATGATGATCGTGCCGGCGATCGCGGCACTGAACCGCCATCCCCAGCCGTTGTAGCCGAGCATCCACTCGCCCAGCGCGATCAGCTGCTTGGCCAGCGGGGGATGGACGACCAGTTCGTAGCCGTAGTTGTCTTCGTAGCCGCCATTGCGCAAAACCTGCCACGCCTGCGGGACGTAGTGCTTCTCGTCGAAGACGGGGCTGCCCTTGTCGGTGGGGTAGCCGAGGTTCTGCAGCCGGATGACCCCGCCGATGACGGTGATCACCAGCGTCACTATCCAGCCACGCAGGCGGTCGGTCGGCATGGGCTTGCCCAGGAGGGTCGCTTCCCGGTCGGACGGCGGCCGGAGTGCCTCGACCGGGTCCGGCGGCACGCTCTCGTCGTCGGCGCGCGTCAGCAGTGCGGTCACGGGAGGTGATCCTACGGGCGGGTGGGTGAATTCGTCGTCGGAGTGCACAACATCGGATATTCGCGCAAGATCACCCTGGGAACCGCGATTTCGACGCGAACCGTCACCGGGGTGTTCCGGTGGGGTCGGGCTAGCTGTGCCAGGGTGGGCGTCATGGCTGTCGTGCAGGTCAGGAGTGCGCGGGTCGGTGACGGCCCGGGCTGTGCCGAGGTGTGGTGTGATGCCGGGGAGCACTTTGCCCGGATCAACCCCGATCTCGCGCAGATTCCCGCTGTCCCGGGCCTGGCAGAGTGGTTCGACTCGGCGTGTGAGGTCGCTGCGCGCCGCGACGAGCAGCTGTTCCTCGTCGCGACCCTCGACGGTGAGGTCACCGGCCTACTGTTGGCGCGGCTTCAACAGGCCACGGCAAGTGCGTCGTTTCAGCTCGACCGTGATCTCGGCCGCACCAGAGTTGAGGTCACCGCACTCGCCGTGTCGCGGAAGTACCGGCGCACCGGTGCCGGGACCGCGCTGATGGAGGCGGCACAGAAATGGGCGCTGGCCGCCAACGCGGAGATCATGGTGCTCGAGACCGAGGTCAACAATGAGCTTTCGGTACCATTTTACCGGGACAGAATGGGCTTCAGCGCGAGACTGGTGACTTTCCGGAAAGACCTCCGGGGCTAGGGCGAGTCTTGTGGATCTTCGTTCGCGGTCTTTGCACCCGGGCGGCCCCTTACAGCACGGGGGCCGACCCGAGTATGACATCGGTACGAGGGTCGCCCCCACGCAGCGAGCGCCAGGAGCCACCTGAACCACGAAGCCCATCGGACAGACTTACAAGGGCACGACCTAGGCTGACGCGATGAGCTCGGGAGACGGTCATTTGCCGGAGCATGGCCGCCTTGTACTGGCGGCCACACCGTTGGGTGATGTCGGAGACGCTTCGATGCGGCTCGTAACCGCTATCGCGACGGCCGATGTGATCGCCGCGGAGGATACGCGGCGGTTCCTCACCCTCGCCGGCGCGCTCAATGTGAAGCCGACAGGCAAAATCGTCTCTTTCTACGAAGACGTCGAAACAGCGCGTTTGCCCAGGTTGCTCGAGTCGATTCGCGACGGATTGACGGTTCTGCTCGTCACCGACGCCGGGATGCCGAGCGTGTCGGACCCAGGTTTCCGGCTGGTCGCGGCTTGTGTCGAAGAAGACCTGCCGGTGACGTGCCTGCCGGGGCCGTCCGCGGTGACGACGGCGCTGGCGTTGTCAGGCCTGCCGTGTGACCGGTTCTGTTTTGACGGATTTGCGCCACGGAAGCCGGGCGAGCGGGCCAAGTGGCTGGGTGAACTCGTCAACGAGCCGCGAACCGTGGTGTTTTTCGAGTCACCGCATCGGCTGGCGAGCACGTTGGACGATGCCGTGAGGGTGCTCGGCGGGGACAGGCGGGCGGCCGTTTGCCGAGAGTTGACCAAAACGTACGAGGAGATCCGGCGCGGGCCGTTGTCGGAGCTCGCCGAGTGGGCCGCGGAAGGCGTCCGTGGCGAAATCTCGGTTGTGCTCGCCGGGGCGCAGCCGCTTGGAATTAGTGTGTCGGAGCTGGTCGACGAGGTGAAAGAGCGGGTTTCCGCAGGCGAGCGACTGAAGTCGGCTGCCGCCGAAGTCGCCGAGGCCGCTGGTGTTTCCAAAAAAGAGCTATACGACGCCGTGTTGCTGTCTCGCCGCAGCTAGCCGAGAAGGGTGGAGATCGCGGCGCGCGCTTTGGCGGCGTCGGGTTCTCCGCCGGTGATGACGTCGGTGTAAATGAATGACTCGGCAATCCGGACAATCAGGTACGCCAGGTCTCCGACCGGCAGCGGTGGACTCAGCTCACCCGCCTCGACTTCCGCGTTGAGCAGCTCTTCCAGTTTCATCATGGTGCGGGCTTGGATCACGCTGGCCTTCGTGGTGAGGATCCGCAACGCCCGTTCCGGCTCCCGTCGCAGGAACTCGCGAAACGCCGGAGCGCCGTTCACCGTTCGCACGAAGTCGCCGACGACGTCCGCGATCCGATCCGCGCCCGTGCCCTGTGCCGCCTTCGATCGCGCGTTGAATACGTCCTCAGTCATCGACCAGAGGATTTCGCCGAGCAGTTGATCGCGG
Organism: Actinomycetota bacterium; assembly: GCA_032230695.1. Taxonomy (GTDB): domain Bacteria; phylum Actinomycetota; class Actinomycetes; order Mycobacteriales; family Pseudonocardiaceae; genus Amycolatopsis. The sequence goes on from JAVXWP010000159.1 coordinate 40,033, forward strand.
TTTCCGACCCACCGGAACAACGTCGCGCGGCTGATCTCCAGTTCGGTCGCAAGTTCACCGATGTCGACGCGGCGGCCGTCCAGAAACCAACGGCGGGCGATGCGGAAGGCATGTAGGGCGTCCGGCCGCTCGGTGTGGTCGGCGCGTAGCAGTCGAGTGAGTTCGGTTTCGATGTGACGAAACATATCACGGGGTGTCCCATCTATGAGACATATGGAAGAATGTCTCACCCCAGGACGGAAGGCTGCAGATGCGCGCTGTACAAGTGACCGAGTTCGGTGGACCGGAGGTCCTCAACCTCGTCGAACTGCCCGACCCCGAGCCCGGACCCGGCCAGGTGCTCATCGAGGTGGACCGGGTCGGCGTCAACTACGCCGACACCCATCAGGCCGAGAACTCCTACCTCGCGCCGAGCAAGCTCCCGCTGGTCCCCGGCGGCGAGGTCGTCGGCCGGACGTCCGAGGGCAAGCGAGTCGTCGCACTGCTCGATGGCGGGGGTTACGCCGAGCGAGCTGTCGCGAATCTCGCCACGACCTTCGACGTGCCCGACGGCGTCGACGACTTGACCGCGCTGTCGTTCATCGTCCAGGGCGTGACGGCGTGGCTGCTTTTGCGCAAAAGCAGCCATATCGAGCACGGCGAGTCTGTTGTCGTGCATGCGGCGGCGGGTGGGGTCGGCACGCTCGCCGTCCAGCTCGCCAAGGCGTGGGGAGCGGGCAGGGTCATCGCCACAGCCAGCAGTGAGACCAAGCGCGAACTCGCGCTGCAGCTGGGCGCGGACGTCGCCATCGATTCGCGTTCCGAGGACATGACCGCTGCGCTGCTCGAGGCCAACGGCGGCAAGCGCGTCGACGTCGTGCTGGACATGACCGGCGGCGCGACGACCGACCAGAGCATCGCCGCGTTGGCGCCCTTCGGCAGGCTCGCCTTCTATGGCATGGCCAGCCGGGAGCAGCCGAAGCCGGTGGAACTGCGCAACCTGCTCGGGCATAGCACCACCATCGCCGGAATGTGGTTGCCGCACACGTTCACGCTGCCCGGCAACGTCTTCGGCCTGGCGATGAGTGAGCTGTTCGAGTTGGCCCTCGCCGGGCAGATCCGGGCGGTCGCGGGCGGCGAGTACCTCCTCGCAGATGCACGCAAAGCCCACGAGGCGCTGCGTTCGCGCAGCACCATCGGCAAACTGCTGCTCGACCCTTCCCACTAGGGAGGAGTGGCGAGAAGGTTCTCCAGGGGCGCGGCCTTGTGGAGGCATTCGTGCCATTCGGCGCCGCTGTCGGAGTCGGCGGTGATCCCGCCGCCGACGCCGAGCGCCACCATCCGTTCGTGGATTTCCAGTGTGCGGATGGCGACGTTCAGTTCGAGTCCCGCGATCGGCGAGGCCATGCCGATCGCGCCGGTGTAGACACCTCGCGGCACGTGTTCGAGTTCCGCGATGAGGTCGAGCGCGCGGATCTTCGGCGCGCCGGTCACCGAGCCTGGCGGGAACGTCGCGCGCAGCAGGTCGCTGTCGTCGAACGCCGGCGCGAGCCGTCCCTCCACTGTGGACTCAAGGTGCCAGACGCCCGGCGCTTCCCTGACTCGCAGGAGCTCCGGAACCCGCACGCTTCCGACCTGACAGACCCGGCTGAGATCGTTGCGGACGAGGTCGGTGATCATCACGTTCTCCGCGACATCCTTTTCCGATTCACGCAAGCGCCGGGCGAGGTGGTCGTCGGCCGGGTTCCGCCGGGGGAGCGTGCCCTTGATCGGCGTCGAGCGCACTAGATCATCGTGCCGCGAAAGAAAAAGTTCGGGCGACATCGACACGATCGCGCCCCATGTGCCGGCGAGGTACGCCGCCTTCCGTGGCCGCAACCGCCGCACGCCTTCGGCGAACAGCGCGCTCGGCTCGCCGTCGAACCGGCCAGTGAAGCGCGTGCAGATGTTCGCCTGGAAAAGTTCGCCCGCCTCGATCGCATGGACACAAGCCTTCACCGCGTCCTGGTAGTCCGCTGGAATGGGGCGATCAAGACTGACGGCCGTCCACGTCGGACGCGGGGGCTCGGTCCGCAGCAGGTGGTCGAATTCGACAGCCAGCTCACCAAACCGATCCGGCGGACCGTCGGGCACCAGCGCTTCGAACCACCAGTTCCCGTGTTCGTCCAGTCGCAGAACGTGATCAGTCCAGCCCCACACCGCCTTCGGCAACGCCGCCGCGCGGCCGGACGGATCGGTCAGGTCGTACGCCAGATATCCGACCCAGCCTCCGCCGACCGCCCCGGCCACGGCGTCGCGCACCCGCGGTTGCTCGGCGGGCATGGCGAAAGCGTCGCCGACCGGTTTCGCATCAAGTGTGGGCGCGATCACGGCTCGCGAGGAAAACCAGTTGCCCGTCAACGCCGCGGGCGGCGCCAGCCCCCGTTCGCGGGCGCGCGCGTCGAGCGACAGCAGCACCGAATCGGGTGTTCTGTCCGTACCGAGCGCCTTGCGCACCAACCGCACGGCGACATTGTGTGCTGGAGTCAGGGTCAGGACCAAACGCCCGAAGCCGGTGGTGATCGATCCAACACGCCGGTGTCGATCAGATCAGCAGGTCCGCCAACGTGAACGGGTAGACGACGGCGTCCTGCGCGATCGGCCCGCGGACACCGGGCACCGTCGGCTTGTTGCCGTGCTGGTGCACGCCTAGTCGCGTGTGGAACCAGCCAGGTCTTCCGGGGATTCCGTTGTGGCGGACCAGCCACAGGGTGACTTCGCTGTCCGCCCACTTGTCCGGATGCAATCGGTGCTGCCAGCAGTCGTAGTCGGCGTAGACCATGACGCGCTTGACACGGGCCGCGCTTCGCATCGCTTTGATCCAGGCCTTGATGAACTTGTCGTCGACGCTGGCGGCACCGACTTCGAGGGTGGGGGCGAGTGAGCCGGGTGAGAACGCGCCGAGTTTGCTGGCGTTCCGGACGAAGTGCTCCGCCTGGTCGTGGGCGGCGCCGGGGCGCGCGAAGTGGCGCGCTCCGGCGTGGATCCCAGCTTCCTGGGCGTGTTGCAGAGTTCGCTCGGCGCTCAGATCGCTCCAGTTGATGTTCTCGGTGATGGTGACGGAGGCGAAGCGCACATTGCTGCGGCGGACGGCATTCCAGTCATCGACGATCTCGCGGTGAGACAGATTTATCCCGTGCTCGCTTTCCGGTTCCGTCATATTCCGCCTTTGGTGCTCCCCGGCATGCAGTGAAAGGGTGCACCCGTCACCCGGTCACCACTCCTCAATGAGACGCTTCGCGCCGCTGGGGCACACACTACGTCCCTACCCAGCCGGTAAGGCCTCCTTCAGCGCAGCGTGTCTCAGGCGTTTTCGCGTTGGAAGGTCCGCGCCCCCCACCACACGGCGAGTGCCGTCATGGCGGCGAGCACCACACAGCCGGTGAACAGCGAGTCCATGGTGAAGTCGCCGAGGAAGCCGGCCCGGCTCGCGTCCACCACGTAGCGGAACGGATTGAACCGCGCGATGTTGTACAGCCATTGCGGGGCGAGCCCGGTGGTGATCGGCAGCAGAATTCCGGAAAGCAGCAGCAGGGGCAGCAGAACGGCGTTCAAAATCGCCGGGAATGCTTCCTCGCTCTTGATCGTCAAAGCCAGCGCGTACGAGCAGGACGCCAGCGTGACGGACAGCAGTCCGACGATAATCATGGTCAGTACGATTCCGCCGAACGGCGGGTTGATGTCGAACAGGAAATAAGCCATAACGACAATCAGGATCGACTGAGTCACGGTTTGCAGAGCATTGGCGAACACTTTCCCGAGCAGAAGTGCGACGCGGCTCACCGGCGTCACCCGCAGCCGTTCAACGACGCCTGCGCGGTAGTCGGCCAGTAGCCCGAATCCGGCGAACGAGCTGCCGAACAGCGCGAGTTGGACGATGAGCGCGGGGGTGAGCAGCATCCAGCCGTCGCCGGGTGGGAAGCCCGGAGTGCTCTCCGCGACCTTCGCGAACATGGGCCCGAACAGGAACAGATACAGCAACGGCTGCATGAGCCCGATCATGATCCAAGCGGGATTCCGCAGCGACAGTGCCATGTCCCGGCGGAAGATCAGCCAAATGTCACGCAACATGGGAGGTCTCCTCTGCCGCTGGCGTGGCCTGCTCCGCGTCGCGCAGGCTACGCCCGGTCATGGTCAGGAACACGTCGTCGAGGGTCGGCCGGGTCACCTGCATCGACTGCATGGTGATGCCGGCGGTGTCCAGTGCGCGCAGCAGTTCCGGCATCGCCGTGTCGCCGCGCGGGACCCGGAAATGAACTGCGCTTTCGGCGGTCGTGACCTCGTGCGCCCCGGGCAGCTTGGTGGCGATCCCGGCCGCGGCCGACACCGATTCGGCCGGGACGCCGATCCTCACGCCGTCGCCCGAGACGCGTGCTTTCAGTGAGTCGGGGCTGCCTTCGGCCACGATCTCACCGTTGTCGATCACCAGGATCCGGTCGCACAGCGCGTCGGCCTCGTCCAGGTAGTGCGTGGTGAGGAAGACGGTGACGCCGTGTTCGGTGTGCAGCGCCCGGATGTGCTCCCACAGGTTCGCTCGGCTTTGCGGGTCGAGCCCGGTGCTGGGTTCGTCGAGGAAGATCAGCTTGGGATCGTGGATGAGCCCGAGCGCGACATCGAGGCGTCGACGCTGACCGCCGGACAGCGTTTTCGTGAGCCGCTCGCCGAGACCGGTCAGGTCCAGTTGCTCCGTCAGCACTGAGCCGCGTTTGCGGGCCTCCGCTTTGGAGAGCCGGTAGAGCCGGCCCTGTAGCTCGATTTCCTCGATCACCTTGCATTCCGGCGCGGTGCCGCCGCCTTGGGCGACGTAGCCGATCCGCTTGCGTACCCCCAACGGGTCCTTCAGCAGGTCGCAGCCGCCCACGGTGGCTTCGCCCGTGGTCGGGCGCAGCAGGGTGGTCAGCATGCGGAGTGTCGTGGTCTTGCCTGCGCCGTTCGGCCCCAGGAAGCCGACGAGTTCGCCGACTTCGACGTCGATGTCGACGCCCCTGACGGCGTCGACGGTGCGGCCGCGGGCGGAAAACCGCCGCGTCAGGCCGCGTGCCTTGATCATGAGAACCCCTCTCGACTAACCGACACCTAGTCAAACTTCACTAGGTGTCGGGCGCCACTGTGCCGCAAGAAGCATCCGCTAGGCAAACTTGATTACTGAGTAGGCCCTGGCTCGCCGAACGCGCGTTGCGGGTCGTCGGCCATCACGTACTCACCGGCTTCGAGCCGTTCGATGAGGTCGAGCAGCCAGATCGCACTGGCCTCGTTGTGCTTCTCCCACAGGCGGTACAACGCCGCGACATGCGGTGGCTTGCCGTATTGCGCGCCCTGCTCGATCAGGAGGACGGTGTTGCGGTGATCCGCGTCGCGCTGGACTTGCTGATGCCGGAGCAGGTCGATCACTCGCTGCCGGGGCAACGCCGTCATCAACGTGACGGCGGCGGACATCTCGTAGCCCGTGATGCCGGGAGCAGACAATGACTTGGTCAGCAGGAGCTCGAACTCGGCTTCGCCCTCGGGGGTGAGCCGGTAGGCGACCCGGTCCGGACCGGAGTCGCCCGGCTCGACGTCCACCTGGTCCAGCAGCTTCTCGGCGCTCATCTTCTTCAGCGCGTGGTAGATCGACCCCGGCTGCACGTTGGCCCATTTGTCCGCTGACCAGGACAGCAGCTCGCGGCGCACCTGGTAGCCGTGTGCCTTGCCGTACATGCGCACGACGCCGAGCACCAGCAGTCGCGTCGCGGACACCTGTATCCCTCCACCGTCATCTCTTCACAGTCCCTAGGTAACAATGCACGAGACGCGATCCGTAGGCTAAACAGGCATGAGCACCCCTGTGTTGACAGCGGTGGCGTGGCCTTACGCCAACGGCCCCCGCCATATCGGCCATGTATCCGGATTCGGCGTCCCGTCGGATGTCTTCTCGCGCTACCAGCGAATGGCCGGCAACCGCGTGCTCATGGTGTCCGGTACGGACGAACACGGCACCCCGATCCTGGTGCAGGCGGACAAAGAGGGCCTCACCCCGCAGCAGACCGTCGACAAGTACACCCGTCAGATCGGTGAGGATCTCCGCGGTCTGGGCCTGACCTACGACCTGTTCACCAGGACCACCACCGGCAACCACGCCGAGGTCACCCAGCAGCTCTTCCTCGCGATGAACCGCAACGGGTACATCGTGCCGAGGACGACCAAGGGAGCGGTGAGCCCGTCGACCGGCCGGACACTGCCGGACCGCTACATCGAGGGCACCTGCCCGATCTGTGGTTACGACGGCGCGCGTGGCGACCAGTGCGACAACTGCGGCAATCAGCTCGACGCCGCGGAGCTGATCAACCCGAAGTCGAAGATCAACGGCGAGACACCGAAGTTCGTCGAGACCGAGCACCTCTTCCTCGACCTGCCCGCGTTCTCGAACTCGCTCGCCAAGTGGCTCGGGACCAAGACCGACTGGCGGCCGAACGTCCTCAACTTCACCAAGAACCTCGTCAACGACATGCGGCCCCGGCCGATCACGCGTGACCTCGACTGGGGAGTCAAGATCCCGCTCGACGTCTGGCGCGACCAGTCGATGAAGCGGTTCTACGTCTGGTTCGACGCGGTGATCGGCTACTTCTCGGCGAGCATCGAGTGGGCGCGGCGCTCCGGCAACCCGGAAGCGTGGCAGGAGTGGTGGACGAACCCCGAGGCGCGGTCGTACTACTTCATGGGTAAGGACAACATCACTTTCCACGCCCAGATCTGGCCGGCGCTGCTGCTCGGTCACAACGGTCAGGGTGACCACGGGGGCGAAGTCGGCAAGTACGGAAAGCTCGGCCTTCCGGACGAGATCGTTTCGAGTGAGTTCCTCACCATGAGCGGCTCGAAGTTCTCGACCTCACGCGGCACGGTCATCTACGTCGACGACTTTCTGCGCGAATTCGGCCCCGACACGCTGCGGTACTTCATCGCGTCGGCCGGTCCGGAGACCCAGGACACCGACTTCACGTGGGACGAGTTCATCCGCCGGACCAACTCGGAGCTTGCCAACGAGTGGGGCAACCTGGTCAACCGGTCGATCTCGATGGCACACAAGAACGTCGGCGCCATCCCACGTCCGGAATCTCCGACGCAGGCCGACGAGGACCTCAAGGCGTTGTCGCTCAAGGCCTTCGAGACCGCCGGCGCACACTTGGCGCGCTCGCGCTTCAAACTGGCGTCAAGCGAGGCGATGCGTGTGGTCACCGCGGCGAACCGGTACCTGTCCGACCAGGAGCCGTGGAAGCTCAAGGACGACCCGACCCGCCGGGATACCGTGCTGCACACCGCCCTGCAGGTCGTTTCGGATGCCAACACGCTGCTGACGCCTTTTCTCCCACACTCGGCACAGAAGGTGCACGAGGCGCTGGGGGGCACGGGTATCTGGGCCGCGCAGCCGGAGCTTCGCGACGTCGAGGACCTTGACATCCCGGGCCGGATCAATCCGATCCTCACCGGGGACTACACGACTGAGCAGGCCAAGTGGAAGTCCGTGCCCATCGAGGTCGGCCGCCGGTTGCAGAAGCCGAGCCCACTGTTCGCCAAGCTCGATCCCGAGCTCGGTGAGACGGGCCCGGAGTGGGCGCCGATCGTCAAATGACGCTGGTTGTGAAATGACGGGGGTTGTGAAATGACACTGGTTGTGAAATGACACAGCGCGAGCGACCACCGATTCCCGATCGGCTGCCGGTGTCGGTGGTCGACTCGCACACCCATCTCGACGCCTGTGGTGCGGTCACGGCCGCGGACGTCAAGGAGATGGTCGACCGGGCGGAGCTGGCCGGTGTTGCCAGGGTGGTGACGGTCGCCGACGACCTCCCGTCCGCGAAGTGGGTCGTCGAGGCGTCCACATGGGACAGCCGGGTCTTCGCGGCTGTCGCCCTGCATCCCACTCGTACCAAGGCCTTCGGCGACACCGAGAAGTCCGAAGTGGAGCGGCTCGCGTCGGCGCCGCGGGTGGTCGCCGTCGGCGAAACCGGTCTCGACTACTACTGGGACTATTCGCCGCACGATGCCCAGCAGGAGGCGTTCCGCTGGCATATCGACCTCGCCAAGCGGCTCGGCAAGGCGTTGATGATCCACGACCGCGACGCCCACGAAGACGTGTTGCGCATTCTCGGCGAGGAGGGTGCGCCGGACGACGTGGTGTTCCATTGCTTCTCCGGGGACGCGGCCATCGCCAAGCGGTGTGTGGACGCCGGTTACGTGCTCTCCTTCGCGGGCCCGGTGACGTTCAAGAACGCCGCCGCGTTGCGTGAGGCGGCGCGGTTGGTGCCGTCGGAGCAGTTCCTCGTGGAGACGGACGCCCCCTTCTTGACCCCCCACCCGTTCCGTGGGCAGCCGAACGAGCCTTACTGCGCCGCTTACACCGTCCGTTACCTCGCCGCCCTGCGTGGTGTGGGTGTCCACGAGATCGCCGAAGCGGCCAGGAATAACGCCGACCGAATCTTTCGATTGCCCACTGTTACTTAGGGTTCGACGCATTGCGACATTAGGGATGTCAATGCGTCCACTCAGATGAGTGACAGAAGTCACGACACTCCGGGGGGTGTTTGCGCAACCCCGTCAGTGTTCGTTACTGTCCCGTGATCGTGCCGGTCGATTGCTACGACTTGTAGTTGTCGAGCGACACGCCCTCAGTCACGTCAGTGCGCGTCGGGGCGCAGCATCAGGGGTTTTAGACCTGGAGCCGCTGGGATGGCGCTGACTGTGGGAGCCGGCTGACTCGGCGCGCACCAGAAGGTGCGCCGGGCATGAAGGCAACGACCTCTTGAAAGGGATCGACCACTGTGACTGGTAGCCATAGACGCGTAGGTGCGCGTCTCGACGCTCCTACGAACATTTTCGCCCCCTCGACGCCTGCCCGTGGCTCGGTGGCGATGCTCGACTGGCCCGAGGCCGACGGCGACCTGGCCTTCTCCGAGGACCCCCGCGTGACGCACGAGGACGTGCTCGCGGTGCTCGGCCCCGACGCCGACGAAATGATGTTGGAAGCGAACGTCGACGTCGACGAGCTGATCCGGCTGATCAACGCCGAGACTACGATGCTTCCGCCGATCATCATCCCGGATGAGTTCGCGGCGGACAGGGTCGGCAAGGACGGCAAGCTCCAGAAGGTCGAAGACCCACTGGTCGTCGCCACCAAGACTTGGAAGAAGCGGTTCCTCAAGGGCGCCGTGCTGGCCGTTCTCATCACCCTCAGTGGTGGTGGCGCCGCCGCGCTGGCGATGAACAAGAGTGTGACCGTCGACGTCGACGGCCAGCAGCAAACGGTGCACAGCTACGGCGACACCGTCGGTGAAGTCCTCGCAGACGCCGGACTGTCGGTCGGCGCGCACGATGCGCTCTCGCCCTCCCCACAGGCCGAGGTCGGCGATGGCGGTGTCATCCACCTCGAGCGGGGCCGTCAGCTCAACCTCATCGTGGACGGCGCCGAGCGCGAGTCCTGGGTCCGCGCGACGAACCTTGGTGACGCGCTACAGCAGCTCGGGCTCGCCGACCTGGTGAAGCAGGGCACCTGGACATCGATGCCGCAGACCGGTTCGCTGCCCCTCGAGGGCGCGACGGTGCACGTCAAGACGCTCAAGAACATTACGCTCTACGACGGCGGCAACGATCCCCGTCAGCTGACGACGACGGCTGTCACGACGCAGGAGTTGCTCGGCGAGCTGAGCATGACGCTCGGACCCGACGACTCCGCCGAGGGTGGCCTCGACCTGAAGCTCGTCGACGGCGCCGAGGTGCATGTCGCGCGCACCGGCGTCACGGTCGTCAAGCAGAAAGAAGCCATCGCGCCGCCCGAGCAGACGGTCGACGACCCGACGCTCGAAAAGGGCAAGACCGCGGTCGCGGACCCGGGCACGGCCGGCGAGAAGATGGTGACCTACCGGGTCACCAAGAAGAACGACAAAGAAATCGGCCGCGAGGAGATGTCTTCGGAGGTCCTCACCGAGGCCAAGCCGAAGATCACCAAGGTCGGCACCAAGGTCGTCGCGGCCCCTGCGGTCAGCGGTGCGGCCAAGTGGGACGCCATCGCGCAGTGCGAGTCCGGCGGCAACTGGGCCATCAACACCGGCAACGGCTACTACGGTGGCCTGCAGTTCGACAAGCAGACCTGGAACGCTTACGGCGGCTCGCAGTACGCCGCCCTGCCGAACCAGGCCACCCGTGAGCAGCAGATCGCCATCGGCCAGAAGGTCGTTGACGACCGCGGTGACTACGGCGCCTGGCCGGTCTGCGGCAAGAAGGGCTAGCAGCGGATTTCACTGAAGGGACCTCTCGTGCGAAAGGTCCCTTCAGTCGTTCTGGACCACTGCACATAGGGTGAGCGTGTGACTCAACTGCTCGGACCTGCCGAGATTCGCGGGCTGGCCGCTGAGCTGGATGTCCGGCCGACCAAGAAGCTCGGCCAGAACTTCGTCCACGACCCCAACACCGTGCGCCGCATCGTGGACCTGGCCGGGGTCGGCCCGGACGATATGGTGCTCGAGGTTGGTCCCGGTCTCGGTTCGCTGACCCTGGGGCTGCTCGCCACGGGCGCCCGGGTGGTCGCGGTCGAGATCGATCCGAAGCTCGCGGTCCGGTTGCCGATCACGGTCGCCGAGCGTGCCCCTGAGTTCGCGGAGCGCCTGACGGTCGTCACGGCCGACGCGCTGCGAGTGCGGGCGGCCGACTTCGAGTTCGCGCCCACGACGATGGTCGCCAACTTGCCGTATAACGTCGCCGTCCCAGTCGTGCTGACTTTGCTCGCCGAACTGCCGTCGTTGGTTCGCGGTCTGGTGATGGTCCAGACCGAGGTCGCCGATCGGATGGCCGCAGGCCCCGGGAGTCGGATCTACGGTGTCCCGAGTGTGAAGCTCGCCTGGTACGGGCGCGCACGCAAGGTCGCGGCCGTGCCGCGCGCAGTGTTCTGGCCGGTGCCCAACGTCGACTCCGCGCTGGTGTCGTTCGAACGTGGCGAGCCTTTGTCCACTGTGGACCGCAAGACTCTGTTCGCCGTGGTGGACGCCGCTTTCTCGCAGCGCCGCAAGACCCTGCGCGCCGCGCTGGCGACATGGGCAGGCTCGGCTGAACGCGCGGGCGAACTGCTCGCCGCTGCCGGTATCGACCCGAAGACACGGGGCGAGCAACTGGACGTGGCCGACTTCGTCCGGATAGCGGTAGCCGCCGGATAACGCGTGCTCCTGTCCGTTGGCTCCTGCCATGCGAGCGTCCGATCTCGTTATTTGGACTCCATCAGACGTGTGATCTGCGCCGACAGGCTTGCTTTCACCCAGTGGGATCGGTTTTACTCATAGAGCCATCCCGAGCGACTGAGAGACCTGGCTCGCTGAAGTCGCAGCAACCACCTCCGTGGGCAGGTGCTACCGCCAGGACCGATGGAGGAACGCCGTGTACGTCTCGCGAATGCTGACCAGGCGCCGCGTCGTCGATCAGGGTCGCCGCACAGTGTGTGCATGTCGACGCTCCGACGCTTCAGCCTGAGTCTTTCTCTCCACCCCGTTTTCAACCGTTCCGTCCGTTTTGGGCGGCTATTCGGTGACGGCCTGGCGCGCCCTGATGGAGCTGCGCCCCATTTTTGGAGCATTCGTGATCACTGTCGAAAACCTGAGCAAGTCCTTTTCCACCAACGGAAATCCGGTTGTAGCGCTGCGGGACGTGAGCATCGACATCGATGCCGGCTCCCTGTTCGGCGTCGTGGGCCCCACCGGTTCGGGCAAGTCGACTCTCGCCCGGTGCATCGGCCTTCAGGAGCGTCCGGATCGCGGCGTCGTCCGGCTCGACGGACTCAACACCGGCACGCTCGACGGGAGACGCCTGCGTGAGATCCGAAGGCAGGTGGGCATCCTCGAGGCCAAGCCCGAGCTACACCTCGAACGCACCATCGCCGGGAACATCGCCGCGCCGCTCGAGCAGCTCGGCCTGGACGGCCCGCAGCGCCGGACCCGCGTCGGCAACCTGCTCGACCTGGTGGGCCTGACCGCCCGCGCCGGTGGGCGGCCAAGTGAACTCACGGTCGGCCAGCGTCGTCGCGTTGCGGTGGCCAGGGCGCTCGCGGCCGGACCTGCCGTGCTGCTCGCCGACGACCCCACCGCCGACATCCAGCCCGAAGAAGCCGGCTCGGTGCTGGCCGTGCTCGACCGTGCCCGCGCCGAGCTGGGCGTGACAGTGCTGCTGACCACGCCCGACGCCGCCGTCGTCCGCCGCATCTGCGACGACGTCGCCGTGCTCGAAGGTGGCAGCCTCGTCGAGCGGGGCAAGGTCCTGGACCTGGTGGCCGACCCGTCGACGCGTACCGCCCAGACGCTGCTCCCCGCGATCGAGACCACCCGGGCGCAGTCGGCACGCTACGAACGGTCCGTCGACATCGTGCTGATCGGTTTCGCGTCGATCGGCGCGCTGCTGCCGGAAGCGGCCAGCCGCTTCGACGTCGAGGTCGCGACCATCGGCGGCGGCGTGACACGGGTCGGCGACACCCCGGTCGCTCGTTTCCGCCTAGGACTGCGTGGCCTCCAGTCGGATGTCGCTCTCGCCTGGATCGCCGAGCGGGGCGGTCACATCACCCACACCGCCCGTGGGCCGCAGGGTATCGCCGCTGCGTAGCCGAAAATCGCCACGGCGGTCGTAAGCGAAAAATCGCCATGGCCGCGTAGTAGAGGTAGCCACCCATCTCGTCAGGGTTTCGCCCCTGGCGAGTGCCCCATACCGCACAGAACACTCTCGACCGCTTCCTCCGGAACCGGCACGTTTCCGCGAAGTTGGTCGTGAGTGTTCTGTGCCGTCAATGGGCGAAAACCCTCACAGTCCTGGTGTTGCACCTGGTCGGCTCTCACGAAGACGACCCGGCGACGCAGCTGCGCGCCCGGCCGGCACTGGTGGCGATCCTCGTCGGGAACAGTCCGATGTCCCTTCAGGAAAGTGGTGCCGGGACCAGCAGCGAGGTCGCGCTCGAGGTCGCCCTCGAACTCGCTTCTCCTCGTTCGGGGCGCCCGGACGCCGCCACGTAGGCTGAGGCGGTGCTTGCCGTCGTTCCGCCACCAGTCACCGTCAAGGTACCCTCGAAGATCAATCTGCATCTGTCGGTCGGCGACTTGCGTGAAGACGGTTTCCACGAACTCGTCACGGTCTTCCACGCGCTTTCGCTGTGCGACGAAGTGACTGTCGCCGTCACCGACGACCCCGGCGTCGAGGTCTACGGCGAAGGCGAGGGTGTGGTGCCGACCGGGGCCGACAACCTCGCCTGGCGAGCGGTCGAGGCGCTTGCCGCGCACGTCGGCAGGTCCGAGGCGGAGAACAAGGTGCGTGTGGTGCTGCGCAAAGGCATCCCGGTCGCCGGGGGCATGGCGGGTGGAAGCGCCGACGCCGCCGCGACGCTCGTCGGACTCGCGTCGCTGTGGAAGCTTGACATCGGCCGCGACGAGCTCGCTGAGATCGCCGCCCAGCTCGGCAGCGATGTGCCGTTCGCGCTCTATGGCGGCACCGCGCTGGGCACCGGCCGAGGCGAGCGGCTCGTGCCGGTGCTGTCTCGCCACCAGTTCCACTGGGTGCTCGCGTTCGACCAGCGCGGCTTGTCCACGCCGCGGGTCTTCGGCGAGCTGGACAGGCTGCGCGTCGACGGAAATCCGCCACGTGTCGGCTCGCACACTCCAGTCGTTGAAGCGCTGGCTTCCGGTGATCCTCGGCAGCTGGCCCTGCTGCTCGGCAACGACCTGCAGGCGGCTTCGGTTTCACTGCGGCCGGGCCTGCGGCGCACATTGCGCGCGGGCGTCAACGCCGGCGCGCTGGCCGGGATCGTCTCCGGTTCGGGTCCGACCTGCGCGTTCCTCTGCACCGACGCCCAGTCCGCGCTGGAAGTGGCGGCCGAACTGTCCGGCGCCGGCGTCTGCCGGACAGTCCGCGTCGCGCACGGACCGGTTCCCGGCGCGCGAATCGGGGGCGGCGACGACGCGCCCCGGCCGGCTCCGCCGCAGGTGCACGCGTGATGGAGACCGTGGAGTTCGCGTTTCCCGGGCCGCTTCGCGACGCGTTGGTGGCTTCGATCCTGCGTGGGGACAAGACGTCGACCAGTGCGCTGGCCGTGCACTACGACGGGGAGGAACTCCCGAGGGTGGGCGAGCGCCTGAGTGTGGTCGACTCCGCCGAGCGCGGGGTGGCCGTCATCGAGGTCACCGAAGTGCGGCTGCTACCACTGTCCGAAGTGGACGTCGAGCACGCGATCGCTGAGGGCGAGGACTATTCGACGGTCGCCGGCTGGCGCGCCGAGCACGAGAAGTTTTGGCACAGCCCCGAAGTTCGCGAAGAACTCGGTGACCCCGAGTTCACCGTCACCGACGATTCGATCGTCGTAGCGTGGCGGTTCCGGCTTGTCGAGAGCACGACGTGAAGCTTGCGGAGTTCGCTTTTCCGGGGCCGTTGCGGGACAGGCTGGTCGCGGCGATCCTGTCCGGCGAGAAGACCTCGACGAGCGGGTTGCTCGCCGAGTACGAGCATTACCGCGAAGAGCTACCGAAGGTCGGTGAGCGCGAACTGCTCGTCGATTCGGACGAGCGTGGTGTCGCCATCATCGAGACGACGGAGGTCCGGCGGATTCGCCTGGCTGATGTGGACTTGAAGCACGCCGTCGATGAGGGCGAAGGGTTCGAGACACTCGGGCAGTGGCGGACCGAGCACGAGAAGTTCTGGCACAGCGAGAAGATGCGCGCAGTGTTGCGCGATCGGGGTTTCACCGTGGATGACGACACGATCGTTGTCGCGCAACGGTTTCACGTAGTGGAAAGGCTCAGTTAGCCGATGGTCAACCTGGTCAATTTGGAGTCGGTGAGCAAGTCCTACGGGGTGAAGCCGCTGCTCGACGGTGTGTCGCTCGGTGTGGGCGAAAACGAACGAATCGGTGTCGTCGGCCTCAACGGCGGCGGCAAGACGACGCTGCTCGAAGTGCTTGCCGGCATCGCGGAACCGGATTCCGGGCGGGTGAGCCAGGTCGGCGGCTTGCGGATGGCCGTCGTCACGCAGCGCACGGACCTGCCCTCGGGAAGCACGGTCCGGGAAGCGGCGCTTTCGGGGTTCGACGCCGAGCACGAATGGGCCGCCGACGCCCGCGTCCGGTCCATTGTGGAGGGTCTGGGTCTGCTGGAGCTGGGACTGGATTCCCCTACCACCAACCTTTCCGGTGGTGAGCGCCGCCGGATCGCACTGGCCGCGGCGCTGGTCGGTGAGCTCGACCTGATCGTGCTCGACGAGCCGACCAACCATCTGGACATCGAAGGTGTGCGCTGGCTGGCCGATCACCTGCTCGCCCGCAACGTCGCCCTCGTGGTCGTGACGCACGATCGCTGGTTCCTCGACACTGTCTGCGGCCGGACCTGGGAGGTCGTCGGCGGGCAGGTCGAACAGTACGAAGGTGGTTATGCCGACTGGGTCTACGCCCGGGCGGAACGGGCGCGGCTGTCCGCGACGGTTGAGGAGAAGCGCCAGAACCTTGCTCGCAAGGAACTGGCGTGGCTGCAACGTGGCGCCAAGGCCAGGACATCCAAGCCGCGCTACCGGATCGAGGCAGCCGAAGCGCTGATCTCGGACGTCCCACCGCCGCGTGACTCGGTCGAGCTGATGTCGTTCGCCCGCCGCCGGCTGGGCAAGACCGTTCTCGAGCTCGAGGACATCACGCTCGTCGCGGGCGACAAGCCGCTGCTGGACGACGTCACCTGGCGGATCGGGCCCGGCGACAGGCTCGGCCTGGTCGGGGTGAACGGGTCCGGCAAGACCACGCTGCTCAAGGCGCTGGGCGGCGTGTCCACGATACTTTCGGGCAAGCGGATCCAGGGCAAAACGGTCGCACTCGCGCATCTCACGCAGGAACTCGAAGACCTTCCGGGACAGCTGCGAGTGCTGGAGGCGGTCGAGCAGATCGCGGGCCGCGTCCAGCTCGGCAAGCAGGAACTCTCGGCGTCGCAACTGGCCGAGAAGCTCGGTTTCCCGGCGGCCAGGCAGTGGACGCCCGTCGAGGATCTTTCCGGTGGTGAGCGTCGCCGGCTCCAGCTGATCCGGCTGCTGATGGCCGAACCCAACGTGCTGCTGCTCGACGAACCGACGAACGACCTGGACATCGACACTCTGCAGCAGCTCGAGGATCTCCTCGACTCGTGGCCGGGCACGATGGTGGTCGTTTCGCACGACCGGTACCTGGTCGAGCGTGTCTGCGACCACGTATACGCGCTGTTCGGCGACGGCAAGATCACCCATCTCCCCGGCGGTATCGAGGAGTACCTGGCTCGCCGCCAGGGCCACCAGCTCGGCAACCAGCGTCCGCAGAACGGCATCGCGGGCACCAGCTCGGCGGCCAAGGTGAGCGCCGCCGAGCGCCGGGCCGCGAGCAAGGAGCTTTCGAAGCTTGAGCGGCGGCTGAAGGCTCTCGACGAGAAAGAAAAGAAGCTCCACGACGCACTCGTGGCAGCGGCCACCGAGCCGCAGATGTTGATGACACTCAACGCGGAGTTGAAGGCCGTCGCCGTGGAGAAGGACGACGTCGAGGCGCGATGGCTGGAGACGTCGGAGCTCGCGGAGTGACCAGATAGTCTGGCTTCCATGAGTCGGTTCGTGGACACGCTCGTCGCTTCGGCGACGGGGCGGGGTCAGCAGCGGGGGATGGTCACAGGAGAGCCCAAGGAGCCGGTTCGCCGGACGTGGGCGGAAGTCCACGAACAGGCGCTGCGGGTCGCCGGTGGCCTGGTCGAGGGCGGTTTGGTGCCCGGCAGCGCGGTCGCTGTGCTCGCCGGTGCGCCCGCGTTGATCGCGCCGACGGTGCAGGCTGTGTGGCTCGCCGGTGGCAGCGTCACCATGCTGCACCAGCCGACACAGCGCACCGACTTGGCCGAATGGGCCGAGGACACCGTCAAGGTGCTGGGCATGATCGGCTCCGAGCTGGTCCTGCTGGGCGAGCCGTTCGACCAGTTGGCGCCCGTGCTGGAACAGCGCGGCATCGGGTTCAAGGTGATCAGCGAACTGTTCGACGCCGAGCCGCTCACGGCTTCGGTGCCGACGTCCGAGGACGCGCTCGCACTGCTGCAGCTGACTAGTGGTTCCACCGCGGACCCGAAGGCGGTGCAGATCACCCACGGCAACCTCTACTCCAACATCAAGGCCATGGCCGACGGCGCCAAGTTCGACTTCGACGTCGACGTGATGGTGTCGTGGCTGCCTACCTTCCACGACATGGGGATGGTCGGTTTCCTTACGGTGCCGATGACCTTCGGTGTCGAGCTGATCAAGATCACCCCGGTCGAGTTCCTGACCGGGCCGCTGATCTGGCCCGAGCTGATCAGCCGCTACGGCGGCACCGTCACCGCGGCGCCGAACTTCGCTTACGCGATTGTCGGCCGCCGCATGGCGCGGGTCGACGACGACAACGCGTACGACCTGTCGAAGTTGCGCATCGCGCTGAACGGCGCCGAACCGGTCGACGAGACAGCGGTCGCGACGTTCACCGCGGCGGGCGAACGGTTCAAGATGCCGCCGGAGTGTGTTTTCCCCGCTTACGGCATGGCGGAAGCGACGTTGGCTGTTTCTTTCGCGCCGCTGTTCACCGGCCTGACTCTCGACGTGGTCGAGGCGGATTCGCTCGAATCCGGAAACAAGGCCGTCCCGGTGGCGGAAAACGACCCACGTCGTGGCACCGACGACGTGCGTTCTTTCGCCATTCTTGGCCCACCGCTCGATGGGCTGGAGGCGGAAATAGTCGATGACAAGGGCAATGTGCTCCTCGAGCGCCACGTAGGCGAAATCCGGCTACGCGGTGAGGCTGTGACGCCGGGCTACCTGACGATGAACGGCCCGCTCGCCACCCAGGACGCCGAAGGCTGGCTTTCGACCGGCGATCTCGGCTACCTCGTCGACGGCATGATCGTCATCTGCGGCCGGCAGAAGGACGTCATCATCATGGGCGGCCGCAACATCTACCCGACCGACATCGAGCGCGCCGCGACCTCGGTGGACGGGGTGCGTGCCGGCAACGCCGTCGCCGTCCGCATCGACGCTGGTAGCCGTCGCGAGCGATTCGCCGTCGTACTGGAATCGAAGCTGGCCGGCGACGCCGAGGCCGAACGCACTATCGCCAAAGAGGTTGCCGCGCGCGTGCGCGATGCCGTGGACATGCGCCCGTTCGCCGTTGTGGTGCTCCCGGCGGGAAGCCTGCCGAAGACGCCGTCGGGCAAGGTCAAGCGAGCCGCCACCGCGATCCAGTACGCCGAAAAGATCTCCAAGAACGCGAGCACCTGAGCCCGGGACGCCCGTCGTGGAAATACCGGAACTGCATGATTGGCCGACAACGGAGAGCGCGGCTGTCGAGATCCAGCTGCGCCTTCGTTCTCTCGTCGACCTTGAAGACAGTTGTCCTGAGGTCGTCGAAACCGTCACCGGCCTGGATGTCGCTTACGACAAGACGAGCAACCACATCGCCGCGACGGCCGTGACGATCGATAGCCGAAATTTCGCCACGCTCGAAGAGCGGACGATCATTTCGGAGGTGTCGTTCCCCTACGCGCCCGGGTTGTTCGCATTTCGCGAGCTGCCGCCACTGCTGGACGCGCTGCGGTCGATGACACGCGTGCCCGATCTGCTGGTGTGTGACGGCCAGGGTCTCGCTCATCCGCGGCGATTCGGGTTGGCGTGCCATATCGGCGTGCTGACCGGGCTGCCGAGCATCGGCGTGGGAAAAACGGGTTTCGCCGGGAAATATCAAGAGCCGGAGCCCACCAGGGGCGCGGTTTCTCCGTTGACCGAAAACGGCGACACAGTGGGATCGGTGTTGCGCACCCAGACCGGCGTCAATCCGGTGTTCGTGTCCGTCGGCCACCGCATCGGGCTGGAGCACGCCTGCCGCCAGGTGCTCGCGCTGTGTCCGTCCTTCCGGCTGCCGGAATCGACGAGGCAAGCCGACCACGCCGCGCGGAAGGCGTTGAGAAGGTACTTGTCGGCAAGTGCCGGTACTTGACCATGCAAGGACCGGCACTTGCCGACGGAAGCCGGGGCCGGGTCAGCCCCTCACGCGACGCCACAGGGGTTTGCGAGCGTGCGTGTGCTCCAGCGCCGGCGCGATGTACCCGCCGGGGTATGCGGTGTTGCTGGCCAAAGTGCCCTCGACCAGCCGCAAGAAGGCGTCGACAGCCGAGTGGTCGTAGCCGCGCTTGCTCAGCGGGGCTTTGCTGAACGCGACATCGTGCACCTCTTCGGCAGTGACCGTGTCGTCGCCTTCCAAGGTGGCGGCCACCCTGTCGACGAAGGCGTCGACCTCGGGCTCGTAGTAGCCCCTGGTGCCGATCGGGGCGCGGTCGAACTGGATGGTCCGCGCTTCGATCGAGCTCACGGCCATTACTTCTCCTGGAAGTGCTCGACGGCGGCGGCCTGAGGCTTGGCGCGTTCCTCTGTCGCCTGGGCTTCGTCACGGGCGCCCGGCACCCTGGGCAGGCGGACGCCGGTGCGGTTGACCAGCTCGTTCTCCACGGTGTCCAGGAACTCGTCGACCTCGCGCTCGTCGTAGCCCCGCTTACCGATCAAGGGCTTCGAGAACATGACGTGGTGGACTTCGGCCGCGGTCAGGTCGTCCTCGTCGGCGAACGTTTTCGCGATCCGCCGGACGAACTCGTCGACCTCGCTCTTGGCGTAGCCGCGCTTGCCGATGGGGGATGTACCGAATTCAACGCCTGCGACGTCCTCGGTGGTGAACGACATGAAAGTCTCTCCAGATTCGGCGGGGATAGCGAACTCCGCATTCCTGGATAACGGTTGAGCTGACTTTCGGGAAGACTTTCCGCTAGCTGTCGACTCGATTAGGTGCGTGAAGGAACGCCTTCGGGTGAGCGGTGTAACGCAGCGGTGATGTGACCGCGTTCACCAATGGACGAGCGATCAGCCCGCCCGTCGCCCGCCGCCCCCCTCAACGGAGGCGCTTCGCGCGGCGGTTCAGGAATCAGCGTGAAACGCGTTCTGAGCTGCTCCGAGGCCGGTATTGATCAACGCTTCGACGGCGTCGGCGCAGCGGTCCACTTCGAGCGCGAGCTCTTTGCGTTCGATCGTCGAGAAGTCCTTCAGCACGTAATCCGCCGGGTCCTGGCGGCCGGGTGGGCGGCCGACGCCGAACCGCACCCGGTAGTAGTCCTTCGTGCCCAGCGACTTGGTGATGGAGCGGAGCCCGTTGTGGCCGTTGTCGCCACCGCCGAGCTTCAGCTTGAGCGCACCGAACGGCAGGTCCAGCTCGTCGTGCACGACCACGACGCCGTCCGCGGGGATTTTGTAGAACCGGGCGGCACCGACGACAGGGCCACCGGAGAGGTTCATGAACGAGCGCGGTTTCGCCAAAACAACGCGACGACCCGCCAACCGGCCTTCAAGCAGCTCAGCGCCGCTTTTATGGGCCTTGAACTTGCCGCCCACCCGCGCGGCGAGCTCGTCGAGCACCATGAAACCGACATTGTGCCGGTTGCCCGCGTACTGCGGTCCGGGATTGCCGAGGCCGGCGAGCAGAATCTGCTCGCCGGCCCCGGGAAGATCTTCGATCACGGCTCTTGAACTACTCGGCCGCGGGCTTTTCCTCGACAACACCGGCGCCTGCGGCGTCGACGTCGCTCTCCATGGCGGACTCGCTCGGCGACTCGTTCACGGCGACGACGAGCGCCTCCGGGTCGGTCACCAGGACGGCACCACTGGGGAGCTCGACCTGAGCCGCGGTCACCATGGTGCCGGGACCGGCACCCGCGATGGAGACCTCGAACTGCTCGGGGATGTGCAGCGCCTCGACCTCGATCTGGATGGTGTCCAGGTTGACGGTGACGAGACTGCCGGAGCGGGGGTCACCGGTGATGACCAGCGGCACATCGACGGTGATCTTCTCGCCGCGCTTGACCACGAGCAGGTCGACGTGCTCGATGTAGTTGCGCAACGGGTGGACCACGATCGTCTTGGTCAGCGCCAGCTCGGCGGAGTTGTCGATGTCGAGGGTCAGGACGGCGTTGGAGCCGTTCTCACGGACGACGCGGGCGAACTCCAGGGCAGGCAGCGACAGGTGGCGCGGGTCGGTGCCGTGACCGTAGAGGACCGCGGGGATCTTGCCGGCGCGACGGGTGCGACGCGCGGCGCCCTTGCCGAACTCGGTGCGTGGTTCGACGGACAGACGTACCTCGGACACGGTCTTGCACTCCTTGCGACTAAGAACATGTGGGGAAACATGCTGCTACGGGGAATCAGTGTGCGGTTCTCGGTCGCGGCGGCGAATTCCACAAGACGTGCTCAGGCGCGTGGCTACTCAAGCCGCCGCGTCGATCACGCCGGGCATCTGTGTGTGCAGATGAACCCGCCTCGCCGAGACAACCTGCAGAGTGTAGACCAGGCGGGCCGTGAGGCCCTGCGGCGGGTGCTGAAGCGGGATAAAAAGTCGATAACACACGCTGTGTGCGGGGCGAAATCCCGTGACGGCAGACTATCGCTACCCGTTAGGTGGACGTTAAGACAGGGTGGGGTGTGGCATGCGAACACGGTTGGTCACCGGGGTGGCGGTTTTGACGCTGGTCGCCGGGCCTTTGCTCGGTGGCTGCCAGCGGGCGGTCCCGGGTGATGCGGGCGTTTCCGCCGTCGAGCAACAGAAGGCGGACAGGCGCACGGAGCAGCGCACCGCCGTCGACGCCGCGCTGAAGGCGCTGGAGAACCAGCCCGTTGCCGTTTTCCACAGCACGCTGAACGGCACCGACCTGATGCTCCGGGTCACCAAGGACGGCACCGTGTTCGGTTCGCTCCCCGTCGACGGGCAGGCCGCGCAGATCATCGAAGTCGACAAGCAGCTGTACGTCGCCGCATCGGCCGACTACTGGACGGCCCGCGGCTCGACGGCCGGAGATCGCTACGCCAAGGGCTGGGCGCGGGCCGCGGTCTCCGACCTGCCTGTCGATCCCGCCACGTCGCTGACGCCGTCCGGCGCGGCCGAAAAACTGCGAAAGTCCGTTTCCGGGTTCGACCAGCTGGCCGAGCCAGTGCGGACCAAGCTTGCCGACGGCACCGAGGTCTTCGAAGCCGGCGGCTCCGCCGGCTTGAAGGTCACCACCGCGTCCCCGCACCGGCTGGTCAGTTTCGCTCCGTCGCTGCTGGACGCCAAAGGCAAGGCCCTCGGCGCCGAGATGCGCGTCGATCCGGTTACCCCGGAGACGGTGACGAAGTTTCGCGACGAGCTCAGTGCCGCTGTCGGCGGACTGGGCGCGCCTGCCGACTCGGTCGCCCAGGTGAGCGTCACCATCACCGACAACAAGCTGGATTGCAACGGCGGAAGCGGCTCGTGCACGTCGACGGTCTCCATGGAAAACGCTGTCGTCGGCGGCGAC
This sequence comes from Actinomycetota bacterium, assembly GCA_032230695.1. Lineage (GTDB taxonomy): Bacteria > Actinomycetota > Actinomycetes > Mycobacteriales > Pseudonocardiaceae > Amycolatopsis. Next base: position 62,415 of record JAVXWP010000159.1, read on the forward strand.
ACCAACTCTTCGACGGTCCGCATCGTGATGACCTCGGTGGTCAGCGCCGACGAGCTCGGCAGCCAGACCTGCACCGGCGAGGTCAATGCGGCGCCCAATACGGCGAGCACGATCCCGTGCACGGTGAAGTTCACCGTGCCCAACCGCACCGCGCAGTACCGCGTGACGTCGCTGCCCACGGCGGTCGGCGACGTGTTCGCGTCACTGGACGTCAACGCGATCAAGCAGAAGATCCAGTCGGAGTTCTCCGCGCTCGGCGGCTGACTTAAGAGGCCACGATCGCAGCCACTACCGACCGGTCAGCGCCCGCACGATCGGCTCGAATTTGGCTAGTTCGGCCTCGAACACCGAGATGTACGAAAAGCCGTAGCGCTCACGGCGCGACTGGAGCTGGTCGACTATTTCGGCGACAGTGCCGAAGAGGAGTTGCGGGGCGTCGAGGAGTTCGTCCACGTCGAGTTCAGGCTGATCGAGATCCGCCGCCCACTCCGCGGCAGCGGCCCGCCGGTCGTCGGTGATCCTGACTCGCTGAACGAGCATGTTGAATTCGACGTCCACGGCCCTGGAGCCGGCGTGTTTCCGAAAATAGGCCACGCGCTCGTCCATCGCCTCGGGGCCGTCGAGCTGGAACGTGCCCGGCGCTTCGCCATGCTTTTGCCGTAATCCGGCGAATCCGACGATATCGGCGTGTTTCGCGGCCAGCTCGAGCACACCGTCGCTGTTTCCGGCGATCAGCAACGGTGGCTGCTCGACTCCTTCGTCGTCGAGCCGTCGCTGAATTTCGGCGACGGCGTCGGCGGTGAAGGCGATCCGTTCGGAGGAGCGGTGGAAGGGCAGGCCGGCGTCGTCGAATTCGCGCTTCATGTGCCCGGCGCCGACACCCAGGTCGAACCGGCCGCCGCTAAGCCGGACTGTGTTGGCGATGTCCCGCGCCAAGAGCGCCGGATTGTAGAACGGCACATTCAGCACCAGTGGCCCGACTCGGACACGCTCGGTCACCGCCGCGGCCACCCCCAGCGCCGGGAACGGTGACACCGCGCCCAGGTGATCCGGCACGGTGATCACGTCGTAGCCGATCTCCTCGGCCTTGCGGCATTTCGCGATCCACTGGCCACGGCCCTCGATCGACCGGAGGCTGACACCGAACTTGAAGTTCCCCATGCCCGAGAAGTTACGACGCCGGGCTGCGGCCGCGCACCACGTTTCGCGGTGGGCTCAAAAAATGCGTGGGCTCAAAAAAGGAGGGACCTCTCGCGTGAAAGGTCCCTCCGGGTGCTGCTACCGAGCGGTTATGCGCTGCCGTCGAAGAGGCTGGTGACCGAGCCGTCCTCGAAGACCTCCTGGATCGCGCGGGCCAGCAGCGGCGCGATCGACAGCACGGTCAGCCCGGGGAAACGCTTTTCCGGCGGGATCGGCAGCGTGTTGGTGACGATCACCTCGCGCGCCTTGCAGTTCGAGAGCCGCTCGGTGGCCGGGTCGGACAGGATGCCGTGGGTCGACGCGATGACGACGTCGGCGGCGCCTTCGTTCAGCAGCGCCTCGGTGGCCTTCACGATCGTGCCACCGGTGTCGATCATGTCGTCGATCAGCACGCACAGCCGCCCGCGCACCCGGCCGACGACGCGGTTCGCGACGGCCTGGTTGGGCTTGTCCGGGTCGCGCGTCTTGTGGATGAACGCGATCGGCTTGTCGCCGAGTTGCTGCGCCCACTTCTCCGCCAGCCGCACGCGCCCCGAGTCGGGCGAGACGACGGTGATGTCGTCGGCGGGGTAGGTCTTCTTGATGTGGTCGGCGAGCACGTTCTGCGCGAGCAGGTGGTCTACGGGTCCGTCGAAGAAACCCATGATCTGCGCGGTGTGCAGGTCGACGGTCATGATCCGGTCCGCGCCCGCGGTCTTGAACAGGTCGGCGATCAGGCGCGCGGAGATCGGCTCGCGGCCCTTGTGCTTCTTGTCCTGGCGGCCGTACGGGTAGAACGGCATGACCACGGTGATCCGCTTGGCGCTCGCGCGCTTCAGCGCGTCGACCATGATCAGCTGCTCCATCACCCACTCGTTGATGGGGTTGGTGTGGCTCTGGATCACAAAAGCGTCGGTGCCTCGTACGGACTCCTCGAACCGCACGAAGATCTCGCCGTTGGCGAAATCGTGCGCGGTTTGCGGGGTGATCGTCACGTTGAGGTGCTTGGCGACCTCTTCGGCGAGTTCGCGGTGCGCGCGGCCGGAGAAGAGCATCAGGTTCTTCTTCGGCGTGCCGGACTTCGGACTCATGCTGGTGACTCCCCGTCGGTGTTCTGGTTTTGCTGCTTTTCGGCTAGTGCGGCCTCGGCCGCGTTCGCCGCCGGGGTGCCCGGCCTGCGCCGGGACACCCAGCCTTCGATGTTGCGTTGCGGCGAACCGGAGACGGCCAGTGCGCCCGGCGGCACGTTCCGCCTGATCACGGTACCTGCGCCACTGTAAGCGCCGTCGCCGACATCGACCGGTGCGACGAACATGTTGTCCGACCCGGTCCGCACATGGGAACCGATCGTCGTGTGGTGCTTGGTCACACCGTCGTAGTTGACGAAAACGCTTGACGCGCCGATGTTGCTCTGCTCACCGATCGTCGCGTCGCCGACGTAGGACAGGTGCGGCACCTTCGACCCGGCACCGATGTCGGCGTTCTTGGTCTCGACGAAAGTGCCGATCTTCCCCCTGTCGCCCAGCTTGGTGCCGGGACGGAGGTAGGCGAACGGGCCGACGGTGACGCCGTCGCCTAACACCGCGTCGGTGCCGTGGGTGCGGATCACCGAGGCACCCGCGCCGACACGAACGTTCTTCAGCGTGCTGTCCGGGCCGATCAAGGAGCCCTCGCCTACGGTGGTTTCGCCGTGCAGTTGGACACCGGGCTCGAGACGAACATCACGCGAGAGTGTGACCCCCGCGTCGATCCAGGTGGTGCCGGGATCGACGACCGTCACCCCGGCGCGCTGCCAGCCGCGGACGATGCGGCGGTTCAGTTCCGCGCCCAGGACGGAAAGCTGCACGCGGTCGTTCACACCCTCGGTCAGCCACGGGTCCTCGACCACGAGCGCGCCGACGAGCTTGCCGTCGCCACGCGCGATGCCGAGCACGTCTGTCAGGTACAGCTCGCCCTGTGCGTTGTCCGTCGACAGGCGGGACAGCCCGTCAGCGAGGACGGCGGCGTCGAAGGCATACACGCCGGAGTTGATCTCCTGGATCGCCAGCTGTTCCGCGGTCGCGTCCTTGTGCTCGACGATCGCGGCGACCGCGCCGGAGGAGTCCCGCACGATGCGCCCGTAGCCGCTCGGGTCGTCGACGGCGGCGGTCAGCACCGTGACGGCGTTGCCCGCCGCCGTGTGGCCGTCCAGCAGTGCCGCGAGCGTTGCGGTGTCCAGTAGCGGTACGTCGCCGTAGCTGACCAGCACGGTGCCGGTCAGGCCGGGGGGCAACGTCGACAGCGCGCAGGAAACCGCATGCCCGGTGCCGTTCTGCTGTGCCTGCACGGTCGTGGTGACCAGCCGCCCGAGCGCCTTGCCGACGCTTTCCAGGTGCTCGCCGACAGCGTCCCTGCCGTGCCCGACGACCACCACGAGGTGCTCCGGTTCCAGCCCGGCGGCCGCGCGGACGGCGTGTTCGACCAGTGGCCTGCCCGCGATCGGGTGCAGCACTTTCGGGGTGGCGGAGCGCATGCGGGTGCCTTCACCCGCAGCGAGGATAAGCGTGCTCAGCGGGCCGGTCACGGCACTCCCAACGATTCGGAACTGGGGTTCCGATCCTACGGGGGGCCTTCGGCGGCTTACGCGAGCCTGTTGCGAAATGGAGTCGCGGCACCCAGGCTGACCTGAGAACGTGCTCCGGCCGAACGCCGAGCGATCGTGGCGGCAGGGCGCCTATCAGCGAAAACGTGAGGTTCCCTGAGAGGAGCGCCCAGGCGACACGATCGCGACCAGCTCACGCCGGGTCGGTGATTGCGTCGTCCGGCGACCAGCTCGTCGGGACCTCAGAGGTCATCGAGTTCGCTGAGGCGACCTGGTTCCCGCCGCCGCGCTTGGCTTGGTACATCGCGGCGTCCGCGCGGGAGAGGACCTGCTCGGCGCGTTCCTGCGGGCGCAGCGAGACCAGTCCGACGGACAGGGTGACGCCGTGCGAGAGGTGTTGCGGCAGCCCGGCCACGCGGCTGACCGCCCGGCCCAAGGCCTGCTTCGCGGCGGAGACCGGTGCTCCCGGCAGCAGCGCGATGAACTCGTCGCCGCCGTAGCGGGCCACGATGTCGTCGCCGCGTAGCGCGTCACGCAAGGTGCTGGCCACGACCCGCAGAACGTCGTCGCCTTCCGCGTGCGAATGCCTGTCGTTGACGTCTTTGAAGCCGTCGAGGTCCACCAATGCGACGGCGAGCGGCTGCGCGTCGGCGGAGGACGCCAGCGTGCGGAGCCGCTCGTCGAGCGCGCGCCGGTTGGGCAGCCCCGTCAGCGGATCCTGCAGTGCCTGCTGGGTGATCGCGCCGTGCTCGGCGGAGAGCCGCTCGTGCTCGCGCCGCGCGTTCAGGGTGGCGATCTGCGACTCCCGCAGCGTCCACATTTCTGTTTCCAGCGTAGTGGCGTAGGTGACGAGCGACTCGCTGACGCCGGTTTCGATGTCGGGGACATTGTCGAGCCTGGCGAGTTCGCGGGCGAGGTTCAGCCGCATCGAGGGCGCGGACGTCTCGACGTCGAGCATCTTCCTGGCCGTTTTCAGCGTTTCCAGTGCATCGCCGCGGCGGCCGACCTTGTCGAGGCAGCGCGCGAGGGCGATCGCGACGATTTCCTGCTCGTGTGCGCGGCCGGGGTGCAGTCGTTCCAAGCGTTCGATGTGTTCCTGATCGGGAACGGCGAGCGCGAGCGCGGCGGCGAGTACTCCGATCTGGTCGACCGCGGGCACGCCGACCTTGCGCGGGAACAGCGACTCTTTGAACGGGCCTTCCGCGGCATCGGCCATCGATGCGGCCGTGCGGAACTTGTCGCCCGCCTCTTCGTAGCGCTCGACGCGCTCGAGGCGCAGACCCCAGCCGAGCAGCATCTTGACGCGGTTCATCAGCTGCAGGGTGATCTGGTGCGGGCTGGCGCTGTCCCGGATCGCCTGGTGCGCACGGCCGATGACCTCCTCGGCGGCTTCGTAGATGCCGAGCTGGTTGAGCACGATCCAGCAGTCCATGAGCGCGGAGGACTGCATCCCGTTCCACGTGCGCCTGCCGACCTGGACGTCCGGCGTCGCGGAGTCGTCCAGGATCGCGAGTGCCCTGGCTATCTCGGTGAGCGCGGCGTCTTCCTGCTCGGCGATCATGAGCCGGCGGCCACGCAGGGCGTGCGCGTCGGCGCGGAGGAGGGCGAGACCGTGGCGCCGCGTGTGCGCGAGCATTTCATCGAGGCGGGGTTCGGCTTCCGCGGCCAGCCCTCTGGTCACCAGCCTGGCCAGTGCGGTGGCGCGCAGCAGCTGGGCGACGAGCACCGGCTCACCGCGGCGCTGGGCCTCGTCGAGCAGGACATCGAGGTCCGCGACGATCTCCAGTTGGCTGTCGTGATCGATGCGTTGTACCGCTGCGATGAGTTCCTTGGCGCGCCCGATCACCCAGGCGTCCGACATCTCGACGATGGTCGGCCGCCTGCTGCTCGCGGACTCGTTCTCCTCGTCTTGCAGCGGCACGCACCCCCGTCGTCACGGAAAACCTACTGAAAAGCCCGCTGAAAAGCTCCGCCGCCAGGGTTCGAACCTGAACTGTCAGAATCAAAATCTGAAGTGCTGCCGATTACACTACGGCGGATCGTTCCTGGCCAGGATAGCCAAACCGGGAGCGCGCACGCGCGGGCGGGTCGCCTGACATCCGGACCGTCTCAGGTTCCGGACCAGACGTGAGCCGGAACCCACTTTCGGCTCTGCACAACCGGCCGAACCTCCGGTACCGTAACTTACGTAACCGTAGGTAAGGCGACCCTTGGCTGGTCGCCTTCGCAGGAAGAAGTGACGTGTATGACGGCCACCCTTGACCGTTCGCAGCCCGCCGGCGATCCCCCGTCGGCCAGAGGGCCGAAGCCCATCATCAGCGGCCGCCGCGGATTCCCGATCCAGCTCTCGGTCTACTTCGGGGTCATCGCCCCGCTGGCGGCTCTGGTCACCGCGGTCCCGTTCGCTTGGGGCTGGGGACTGAATTGGGTCGACGTCGGCATCTTCCTCGTCTTCTACTGTGTCAGCGGCCTGGGCATCACGGTCGCGTACCACCGCTACTTCACGCACGGCTCGTTCAAGGCAAAGCGCTGGCTGCACGTCGCGATGGCCATTGCGGGGAGCATGGCCGTGCAGGGCCCGGTGATCACCTGGGTCGCCGACCACCGGCGCCACCACGCGTTCTCCGACCGCGACGGCGACCCACACTCACCGTGGGCCTTCGGCACGACGCCGGTCGCGATCGTCAAGGGTTTCTGGCATGCGCACATGGGCTGGCTCTTCGAGCGCGACCAGAGCAACGCCGAGCGTTTCGCCCCGGACCTGGTCAAGGATCCGGCCATCAAGAAGGTCGACGAACTCTTCTGGCTTTGGACGCTGCTGAGCCTGACGCTGCCCGCACTTCTCGGCGGGCTCATCACCTGGTCGTTCGCCGGTGCGCTGAGCGCGTTCTTCTGGGCCGGTTTGGTACGCATCTGCGTGCTGCACCACGTCACGTGGTCGGTGAACTCGATCTGCCACATGATCGGCGAACGCCCGTTCGCGGCGCGCGACAAGTCCGCGAACTTCTGGCCGCTGGCCATTTTCTCGTTCGGGGAGTCGTGGCACAACCTGCACCACGCGGACCCGACGTCGGCGCGCCATGGCGTCCAGCGTGGCCAGATCGACCTTTCGGCCCGGCTGATCTGGATCTTCGAAAAGCTCGGCTGGGTGCACAGCGTCCGCTGGCCCACCCCGCAGCGCCTCGCCAAATTGACGGCTGACGCGAAATAGGATCAATGCCTCCCACTAAGCTGGTCAAATGGCGGCGAGACGGCGGGCTAAACGTGAAGTGGCCACCGGAGCGCGTCCTGATGCTCCGGTGGCCCGCGTGCGGATGACGGGAACCGAACGCAGACAACAACTTTTGACCGTCGCGCGGGAACTCTTCGCGGAAAAGGGTTTCGACGGCGCGTCGATCGAGGAGATCGCACACCGGGCGGGTGTGTCCAAGCCCGTGGTCTACGAACATTTCGGTGGCAAGGAAGGGATCTACGCGGTCGTCGTCGACCGCGAGACGCAACAGCTGCTCAACCGGATGGTGTCCACTTTGCACGGTGGGCATCCTCGCGTGATGTTGGAGCAGGCCGCGGTGGCGCTGCTCAGCTATGTCGAGGATTCGCACGACGGTTTCCGCATCTTGGTGCGGGATTCGCCGGTCGCGAGCTCGACGGGCACCTTCTCCACCGTGCTCAACGACATCGCCAGTCAGGTCGAGCACATCCTCGCCCAGCAGTTCACCGCCCGTGGCTACGACGACAAGCTCGCCGCGCTCTATGCGCAGGCGCTCGTCGGCATGGTCGCGCTGACCGGGCAATGGTGGCTCGACGCCCGCAAGCCGAAGCGCGACGAAGTCGCCGCGCATCTGGTCAACCTGGCGTGGAACGGACTGTCGAACCTGGAGCACAAACCCAAACTGCGGCTCCGTTAAGGCTTTCCTGCGGTAGGCGCGACGCGCGGTCGATCGCCCATGGGCACGTCCGACCTCAGGCGGGGGTGAGGCGGAGGACTTTGTCGTTGTCGCCGTCGGAAGTGGTCACGTAGAGGGCGCCGTCGGGGCCGCTGCGGGCGGCGCGGAGCCTGCCGTAGGTGTCGTCGAATTCGGGTGGCAGGCGTACTTCCGTCAGTGCGCCGGCGGCGTCGATGCGCAGCAGCAACATCTTCTGCCCCTTCAGTGCGACCACTGCGAGCATGCCTTCGAGCGAACCCCACTGCTTGCCGGTCAGGAAGGCCGCGCCGCAGATGGCTTCGGTGATCTTCCCTGTTGTCCACAGTGCACGGACGGCGTCGGGGAACCGGGTGGTGTCGGTCATCGGGACGTCCTCGTCGTAGCTCGTTTCGGTGCCGCCCTTCGACGGGTCCCAGCCGTAGTTTCCGCCCGCCCGCAGCAGATTCACCTCGTCGTCGAAGGTCGGGCCGTGCTCGGCGGTGAAGACCTGACCGGTGTCCGGCCGCACTGCGATGCCCTGGACGTTGCGGTGGCCGTAGCTGTAGATCCGCTGCTCTGTGGGATTGGCCGAAGAGATGAAAGGGTTGTCCGGCAACGGATTCCCGGTCTGCAGGTCGATGCGCAGCACCTTCCCGCCGAGGCTGTGCCGATCCTGCGAGATCGCCGGGCGCGCGGTGTCGCCGGTGCCGACGAGCAGCGCGCCGTCGGCGGCGAGCACGGGACGGCAGCCGGAGTGCCGTCCGCTGGGGTTGACCGGCAGGCCGGTCAGCAGGTCGGCGACGCGGGTGGCGCGGCTTTCGTCAGCCGCGAGCGTCCAGGTCACCAGCCGGATGTCGACGGCCTTGCCCCCTTCTTTGTGTGTCTGGCAGGTGGTGAACTTGCGTGACCGGGCGAAGTCGGGATGCACGACCAGCCCCATCAGGCCGCCTTCACCCGCCACGAGCACGTCCGAGAAGTCCGCGGTCACTTCTTTCGACGCCGAGCCTGGCGAGGTTCCCGCGATCAGCGCGAGCTTGCCGGGGCGCTGCGTGACCAGCAGTTTGCCGTCGGGTAGGAAGCCGATGTCCCACCCGTGTTCGAGGCCCGCGGTGACTTCGTCGACCTTCAGCGCGGGGTCGGCCGCGCTTGTCGTGACCGGCACTGTGGGCACGATGGTCGCCGGTGTGGCGACCGGGTCGGCCATGCATCCGGTGGCGAGAACGGTCAAGGAGACGAACACCGCGATTCCGGCTTTTCGTGCGCGCATGGTTCCCAGCATGCCCCGCCGCCCATGGACTTAGCGAGCCAGCGTCGCCGCGGTGAACTCGTCCGCCGGCAGGAAAGTTTCCAGCTTGAGCTCGGAGATCGTCACGTCCACCGCGGTCGCGAACGTCGTGATCGCGGTGATCAGTCGCAGTTCCCCGCCGGCTGCGGACAACCGCAGCGGAACGGCGAAGCCGAGATGATCTGGCGACGGCGACGGTTTCCGCTCCGGCAGATAGCCCTCCAGTTCGGCGAGCAACGCGGACAGCCGGGCGTCGGGCCCGCGGGCGATCTCCTGCGTCAGCCGCTCCAGGATGTGCCGCGCCCAGTCGTCGAGGTTGAGGGTCCGGGCGGCAAGCCCACGGGGATGCAGCGCCAGGCGTAGGACGTTGACCGGTGGTTCGAGCAGTTCCGGGGCGACGCCGTCGGTCAGCACGGACAGCGCGTCGTTGCTCGCGACGAGTACGCCGTACCGGTCGACGATCACCGCGGGGAACGGCCGATGCCCGTCGAGCAGGCGCTGCAACCCGTCCAGCACTGGCCGCAGCGCCGGGTCGTCCAACGCCGATTCGCGGTAGGTCGGCGCGTACCCCGCCGTGAGCAGCAGCCCGTTCCGCTCCCGCAGTGGCAGTTCCAGCGATTCGGCGACGCGCACGACCATCCCGCGCCCGGGCACCGAGCGCCCGCGTTCCATGAAGCTGACGTGCCGCTGGGTCGTGCCGGCACGCAGCGCGAGTTCCAGTTGGCTGAGCCGCCGCCGCGTACGCCATTCACGCAAGGCACCCGCGAATCCGTTTTCGTCCACGCACCGATCATGCTCCGGTGCGCTATTCCCTGGAGGGAATTGAGTTCATTCCCGGGCTCTGGCGAACTTGGGTCCATGACGAACTTCGGTTTACTCCTTCCCTCCGGACGCGCGCATCTGGACGCCGGGTACACCGCGCCGGGAATCATCGAGACAGCTGTCGAAGCCGAGCGACTCGGGTTCGACTCCGTGTGGGCGGGCGACACACTCGCCCTGGCGCCGATCGATCCGCTGACCCTGCTCGGCGCGATCGCGACGGTGACCGATCGGGTGACGCTGGGCACGGCCGCCCTGTTGTCCGCGCTGCGTGATCCGCTGCTCACGGCGAACACCCTCACGAGCCTCGATCTGCTTTCGGACGGCCGGATCGTGGTCGGCGTCGGGGCCGGTTTTCCCGGGCGCAGCGAGGTCGAGTTCGACTGGGCGCGCGTTCCGTGGGAGCGCCGCAACACCCGATTGGACGACATCGTCGCGCTGTGGCGGACGCTGTGGACCGGCGGAACTTCCTTCCACGGCAAGGAACTGCACTACGACACGCTGCCGGTGCTGCCGCCTTCCCACCGCGATGGTGGGCCGCCGGTCTGGCTCGCCGGATTCACTCCCAGAGCGCTGGAGCGTGCGGGCAGGCTGTACGACGGCTGGCTGCCCTACCCGCCCAATCCCGCCGATTTCGCGACCGGACTGGCCACCGTCCAAGCCAATGTCCCAGCCACGAAACCCGTCACGCCGGCCCTGTTCGCGACCGTCTTCGTCGGTGAGGACGGCCGTCGCGCGCTGGAGGAGTACTGCGTGGCGTATTACGGATTCCCGCTGGAGTACGTAGAGACGATCCAGGTGTTCATCACCGGTTCGCGCGCCGAGGTGGCAGCCGAACTGCGCCGGTACACCGACGCGGGCGCCCGGCATGTCCTCGTGCGCCCGGCGACGGTGGTCCCCGAGGTGTTCGCCGACCAGGTTTCCCAGGTCGGCGCGATGATCGCCGATAGCGACAGCGGACTGTCGTAGGCGAGACGTACGCTTAGGGGCGAGAGCTCCTGCGTCCCTCGTCCCGGGCAGGAGTCTGTCCGTATTTGTATTTGTTAGGGGAATCTTCGGTGACCGACGCTCCACTGTCCGGACTCCTTGACTACGTGCTGGCCGATCCCGCGCTGCGTGGCGTGATCGAGCGCGCCGGTGCGCCCTTGCTCGAGTTGCAGGGCCCGGTCGCGACGCGCCAGCTCGTCGCCGCGGCGCTCGCGGCCGAGCGCGGCGCCGACAAGCCCGTGCTCGTGGTGACAGCCACGGGACGCGAGGCCGACGAGCTGACGGCCGCGCTGTCCGGTTTGCTCGGCGCGGCCGCGGTGGCCGATTTCCCGTCGTGGGAGACGTTGCCGCACGAGAGGCTGTCGCCGCGCGCGGACACCGTCGGACGGCGGCTGGAGATCCTGCACAAGCTGCGCGGACCGGGCAACGGCGGTATCCGCGTGGTCGTGTCGACCGTGCGGAGCCTGATCCAGCCGATGGCCCCCGGCCTCGGCGCGCTCGCCCCGGTCGACCTCGAAGTCGGCAAGGAGCAGGACTTCGACGGCGTCCTCACCAGGCTCGTCGAGCTCGCGTACACCCGCGTCGACATGGTCGAGAAGCGCGGCGAGTTCGCGGTACGCGGCGGCATCGTGGACCTGTTCGGGCCGACGGCGCAGCATCCTGTCCGCGTCGAGTTCTGGGGCGACGAGGTCACCGAGATCCGCGCGTTCGCGGTGTCCGACCAGCGCTCGCTGCCGGGCGAGATTCCCGCGGTGAGTGCGCCGCCGTGCCGTGAACTGCTGCTGACGGCCGACGTCAAGGCGAAGGCAGTCGAGCTGGCAGAGACGTACGCGGCCGACGCACAGCTGGCCGAAATGCTCACCAAGATCGGCGACGGCATCCCGGTCGAAGGCATGGAAGCGCTCATCCCGGTGCTGTGCGCGGGCGAGCTGGAGCTGCTCACCGACGCGATGCCCGAGGGCACACACGTCCTGCTCGCGGACCCGGAGAAGGTCCGCGCCCGCGCACACGACCTCGTCCGTACCGGTCAGGAGTTCCTGGAGGCGTCCTGGACGACGGCCGCCGGCGGCGGGCAGGCGCCGATCGACCTCGGTGCGTCGGCGTATCGGGACTTGACGGAGGTGGCCAAGCACGCGGGCGAAACCAAGCGGCCGTGGTGGACGCTGACCCAGCTGACCAGCGAAGACCCGGACGTCTACCGGGTCGCGCTGGAGGCCGCGCCCGGCTACCGCGGCGAGCTCGAACGTGCGATGACCGACCTGCGCGCGCACACCACGTCCGGCGGGGTCGGGGTGCTGGTCGTGGCCGGCCAGGGCACCGCGGCGCGGGCCGTCGAGCAGCTCTCCGCGGCGGAGGTGCCGGCGGCACTGGCTTCCCATGGCTTGACGTCGGCACCTGCGGCCGGGGTCGTCACGGTGACCTGCGGCGGGATCTCCGACGGGTTCGTCTCGCCGAGCCTCGCGCTCGTCGTGCTCAGCGAGTCCGACCTGACAGGCCGCGGCGCGGACGCCGGGAAGTCCACCCGGGACTTGAACGCGAAGATGCCGTCCCGGCGGCGCAACGCCGTCGACCCGCTGGCGCTGCGTGCCGGTGACTACGTGGTGCACGAGCAGCACGGCATCGGCCGGTTCGTCGAGATGGTGCAGCGCACGGTCGCCGGCGCGACGCGTGAGTACCTGCTGCTGGAGTACGGCTCGTCCAAGCGCGGCCACCCCGGCGACAGGTTGTTCGTGCCGACGGACCAACTCGACGAGATCTCCCGTTATGTCGGCGGCGAGTTGCCTCAGCTGAACAAGCTCGGCGGCTCCGACTGGAAGAACACCAAGGCCAAGGCCAAAAAAGCGGTCAAGGAGATCGCGGCGGAGCTGGTGCAGCTCTATGCCGCCCGCCAGTCCGCGCCGGGGCACGCCTTCGGCTCGGACACGCCGTGGCAGGGCGAACTCGAAGACGCGTTCCCGTTCACCGAGACCAACGACCAGATGGCCGCCATCGACGAGGTCAAGGCGGACATGGAGCGCGGCGTCCCGATGGACCGCGTCATCTGCGGCGATGTCGGTTACGGGAAAACGGAAATCGCCGTGCGCGCCGCGTTCAAGGCCGTGCAGGACGGCAAGCAGGTCGCCGTGCTCGTGCCGACGACGCTGCTCGCGCAGCAGCACCTGAGCACCTTCATCGAGCGGATGCAGGCGTTCCCGGTGACCATCAAGGGCCTGTCGCGGTTCACCGCGAAGTCCGAAGTGGACGGTGTGCTGGAGGGACTCGCCGAAGGCGACATCGACATCGTCATCGGCACGCATCGCTTGCTGCAGACCGGAATCCGGTACAAGGACCTCGGGCTGGTGATCGTCGACGAGGAACAGCGGTTCGGTGTCGAGCACAAGGAGCACATCAAGGCGCTGCGGGTACACGTCGACGTGCTGACGATGTCGGCGACGCCGATCCCGCGGACGCTGGAGATGTCGCTCGCCGGGATCCGCGAGATGTCGACGATCCTGACCCCGCCAGAGGACAGGCACCCGATCTTGACCTACGTCGGTGCCTACGACGACAAGCAGGTCGGCGCGGCGATCCGGCGCGAACTGCTGCGTGACGGGCAGGTTTTCTATGTGCACAACCGGGTTTCGTCGATCGAGAAGGCCGCGAAGAAAATCCGCGAGTTGGTGCCCGAGGCGCGGGTGGTGACCGCGCACGGGCAGATGAACGAGGAAAAACTGGAGAAGATCATCCAGGGTTTCTGGGAGAACGAATACGACGTGCTGGTGTGCACCACGATCATCGAAACCGGGCTGGACATCTCGAACGCGAACACGCTGATCGTCGAGCGCGGGGACCTGCTCGGGCTGGCGCAGCTGCACCAGCTTCGCGGCCGCGTCGGACGTGGACGTGAGCGCGGATATTCGTACTTCCTGTACCCGCCCGAAGCTCCGCTGACCGAGACCGCGCACGACAGGCTCGCGACCATCGCGCAGAACACCGAACTCGGCGCCGGGATGGCCGTGGCGATGAAGGACCTCGAGATCCGGGGCGCCGGGAACATCCTGGGCGCGGAGCAGTCCGGGCATATCGCCGGTGTCGGCTTCGATCTCTACATCCGGCTGGTCGGCGAGGCCGTCGATGTGTTCCGCCGGTCCGCCGGCGCGGAGTCGGTGGAGGAGGAGGACCTTGCGGACGTCCGCGTCGACCTGCCGGTGGACGCGCACATCCCGCACGACTACGTGCCCGGCGAGCGGCTCCGGCTGGAGGCGTACCGCAAGATCGCGGCCGCGCCGGACGCGGCGGGCCTGGTGGCCGTGCAGGACGAGCTGATCGACCGCTACGGCCAGCCGCCCGCCGCGGTACGGCGTCTGCTCGCGGTGGCGACGTTCCGGCACACCTGCCGGGCCGCCGGTGTCACCGAGGTGACCAACCAGGGCAACACCATCCGCTTCGCCCCACTGCCGCTCGCGGATTCGCAAATGGTGCGGCTGAAGCGCCTGTACCCCAAGGCGATGTACAAGGAAGTGACGAAAACGGTGTCGGTTCCGAAGCCGACGGAAGGCCCCGTGGGCGGCCGCATCGGCGCGCCCGCGCTGCGCGACGAGGAGCTGCTCGACTGGTGCGCGAAGCTGCTCACCCAGCTCACCAAGCAGCCCGCCGCCGCTTAAAGCGGTAGCAAGGGACCTTTACTGCCGTTTTGCGGCAGTAAAGGTCCCTTGCTACTCAGTGGCGGCGGGCCACCCACCCAGATTCTGTGCTTCCTTGATCAGCTGCGCGTGGGTGCCGATGCGAGGATCATGTGGGCTGACGTGGAGGGGGCGCGCTGTGGGGGCACGACGACGCGCGATCCAGGTAGCAGCGGAGGCGGCCGGGCTGGGGCGTGTCGTGCGGGTTCATCGGCAGCACCGGCCGAGCGACAACGCCGGTATCGCGGCCGTGTTTGGTGTGTTCTTCGCCGCACTCGCCACGTTGTATTTGAGGCTCGCCGAATCACCTCTGTGGCTGCTGCCGGGATTCCTGGCGGCGTTGCTGATCTGCTGCGTGCTCCTCAGTATGCATTTAGGCCCGGTGCGGGGCGGGCGGCGCTGGTTCGCGGCAGCAGAGGGTGGGTTGCTGGTCTTTTCACCGGACGAGGACGCGCTCATCGTGCCGTACGACGGACTGGTGGTGCGCCAGCGCGCAAGTGGCACGCGGCAGGCCACCAGGACCCAGCCCGCGACCAGGACTGCGTCGGAGAGCCGATTGATCTGGCCGGACGGCCGAGGCGGCGAAAGATCGCTGGTCCTACCCGCGACGTGCTGCCGGACAGACCTGCTGGCCGCCGCGCGGGCTCGCCGCCCGGTGTCAGCCTGGACTCGAGGCCGGGCAGCCGGGCTGGCCGCGCAGGCCGTTGTGGCAGTGGTCTTGGTGATCTCTGCCGTGCCGCTCGCGCGGGACGCGGTGCTGGGGCCACCAGTGACCTACGCCGACATTTCCCGCACCTGCACCGGGGGTGGCGGGCATGGCCAGGCAGCCGGCTACTCCGGTGCAGGGCCGCACCCGATGCTGCTCTACGCCGAGCACAGCGGCGGCGTCGGCTTCATCGACTACCCGGAGGAAGGGTTCCCGGACGCTGCCCTGGCCGATCCGCCCGCGAAGCCCGATCTGAACACGGCGCAGCTCGTGGCGTGTGCCCGCCTCGACGGTGCGGCTGCGAGCCTGAGCGGGTGCTCGTACACCGGAGACACCCGATACGACACCGTCCAGGGCCGCTACCGCGTCGAGGTCTACGAGATCCGCACTGGTCGAGAGGTCGCGTCGGCCACTGTGACCGGCAGCATAGACGTCGACAAGGGTTGCACGCCGGTGATCAACGTCCCGCAGGGCCAAATCGGGATGAACAACGTCAGCGCGACGCTGCCGGAGCGAGCCGAGGTGCAACGGACTTTCGGCGACCTGGTGACCGGTCCTTCGCGGTGACGTGACGCAGGGGTTTGCCTAGGCGGTGCCGAAGGGTTGTGAGAGGGTACTGGCTGTGATGCGGATCATGGGTCGCCCTCGGGTGCTTTTTGCCGTCCTAGCCAGCTGCTTCCTCCTGGCCGGATGTGGTTCCGGACCTGGCCAGGTCGGAGCCGCGGTGATCATCGACGATCACGTGGTTTCGATCGATCAGGTGCAGGCGCTGATCGACAGGGCCGTCCAGGACCAGCCGCTTGCGCGCCAGATGGCTCAGCAGCACAAGCTGGACCTGATCGGCCGTGAGGCCGTGCAGCAGCTCGTTATCCACGACGTGCTGGCGAAGGTCGCGAAGCGCGAAGGGCTCGTCGTCGACGACGCCCAGATCAGCCAGACGTTGCAGAAGGACCCGCTCGCCCCGGTGGTGCCCGCCGACGGCTCGGTGCCGCCCGAGCAGGCCGCCAAGGAGATCGTCACCCGGGCCCGGGACCACCGCGAGGCGATCGTCGACCTGATTCTGCAGCAGCAGCTCGCACTCAAGTACCTCACCAGGCTTTCGGTCACCTTCGACTACAGCCCCGTTGCGAGCCAGAACGCAGACGGCACGCCGGTGAACGCCCGCGACGTGGCGCTCGAGAAGGCGAAACTCTTCGCCTCGGACCCCGCGGCCGCGACGGCGTCACTGCAGCAGGACGCGCAGGCGTTCGCGGCGCAGGCAGAGCAGCAGGGGCAGGCGCCGCCAGCGAAGCCGCAGAACATCGGCGTCCAGCTCGTGGCGGCGCAATCGCCCGCTGACGCCGGTACCGCCCTGTTCGGTGTGCCCGCCGGCACGGTGGTCGCGTTCCAGCCGAGCTCGGGAGACGCCGGCTGGGTCGTCGTGGTGGTCCGCGACCGAACGATCGGAGCACCGGTCACCGTCACCGACGCCACCCAGCCGACGCCGGACCAGTTGGGCGCGATCGGGCAGCGCCTGCTGCAGCCGGACATCGACACGACTTCGCTCAAGATCAACCCGCGATACGGCGTGTGGGACCCCGTCGCGCTGAACCTCGCGCCGAGCGAAGCCACCACCACCGGCATCGTGCTGCCGATGGCCGGGGCACCGAAGCCGTGACAGGTGTCGTCGTCCTCGTCCACGGGGAAAGCCTTCCCGCGGCGGCCGTGACGGCGATCCGCACCGCCGACGCCGTCTACGCGGGCATCGACGTCGACGCGGCCGCGTTCGGGATCGATCGGGCGCCCAGTGCCGCGCTCACGGGTTCTGTCGTGCTCATCGCGTCTTCGCGGGCCGAGCCCAGTGCTGCCGCGTTGATAGCGGCGGGCGCCACGGTGCTCGAAGCACCGGTCTCCCCGCTAGTCGAGGCCGCGGAGGTGATGGATCGGCTGCGCTCGCCGGGGGGATGCCCGTGGGACGCGGTGCAGACCCACGAGTCGCTGCGGCAGTACCTGGTCGAGGAGACCTACGAACTGCTCGACGCCATCGAGGACGGCGACCGGGAAGCGCTCCGCGAGGAACTCGGGGACGTGCTGCTCCAGGTGCTCTTCCACGCCAGAGTCGCCGCCGAACACGCCGACGACCCGTTCGGCATCGACGACGTCGCCCAGGCTCTCGTGGACAAGCTCGTCGGGCGGCATCCGCATGTCTTCGCCGACGCGGAAAAGATCCACACCGCCGAGCGCCAGGAACTGAACTGGGAAGAGCTCAAGCAGGTCGAAAAGCGCCGATTGTCCATTGTGGACGGCGTCGCGCTCGGACAGCCCGCCGTCGCATTGGCCGGGAAACTCGGTCAGCGCAGCGGCCGCGCGGGCGTCCCGCTCGACCTCTTCCCCGACGGCCCCGGTCCGGCTGCGCAACTGTTCCGCGTAGCCGCCACAGCCCGCCGCGCCGGGACGGACCCGGAAGGCGAGCTTCGCGCGCTGGCCAAGCAGTTCGCCCTGGACGTCCGCGCCGCCGAGACCGCGGCCAGGGAAGCCGGCGTGGCGCCCACCACACTCGAGGCAGACGGCTGGCGCAAGTTCTGGCCGACCCCTTAGCCGGTCGCCACTTTTCGCGAGAAAGCGCCCCATCGCTGCGTGCCACCCACCGTCCTTTGGTGGAACTTAGGTGAAAAGGCCGTCGCCCCAGTAGCCGTCCGGTTTGACGCCTGGGGGTACGGCGAAGTGGGCGGAGCCGTTGTGTTGCAGGTACTCCATCATAGAGTCCTTTGAGGACAGTGCGTTCTGCATCGGTATGTATTGGGTTCGCGTGTCCCGGTTGAACGCCAGGAAGAACAGTCCGGCTTCCAGGTGGCCGACGCCGTCGGAACCGTCGACGAAGTTGTAGCCGCGGCGCAGGATTCGGGCCCCGTTGAGTGTTTCGTGCGAGGCCAGGCGGATGTGGCTGTCCGTGGCGATGATCGGCTCACCCCCGGCGCCGCCCACCTGCAGGTCCACCTGGTCGAACTCGGCCGTCTGCCCGAGCGCGGCGCCCGTGCCTTTGGTACGGCCGACGATGTTCTCCTGGCCCTCGAGCGGTTCCCGGTCCCAGGTTTCGATGTGCATCCGGATGCGCCGCGCGACCAGGAACGAGCCGCCCGCCATCCACGGCTGCCCGTCGGCGGGGGTGACCCACACCTGGTCGCGCAGGAAGTCGGTGTCCTCGGCCTTGATGTTGTTCGTGCCGTCCTTGAAGCCGAACAGGTTGCGTGGCGTCGGCTGCGAGCGTGACGTCGACGCGCTGCGGCCGAAGCCGAGCTGCGACCACCGTACCTCGGTGACGCCGAAACCCAGTCGCACCAAGTTGCGCACGGCGTGCACGGCGACCTGTGGGTCGTCCGCGCAGGCCTGGATGCAGAGATCGCCGCCGCTGCGCGCAGGGTCCAGCTTGTCCTTGGGGAACAGCGGCAGGTCGACGAGCGCGGCTGGGCGTTTGGCGGCGAGGCCGAACCGGTCGTCGAACAGCGAGGGGCCGAAGCCGATAGTCAGCGTGAGCGCCGACGCCGGGAGGTCGAGCGCCTCACCGGTATCCCCTGGCGGGGCCTCGGGCGCGCCGCCGATGGCGCCTCCTGCAACGACTTCCTGTCCGGCGGTCATGCGGCGCGCGGCGTCGGTCCAGGTGCGTAACAGCTTCACCAGCTTGTCACGATCCTTTGTGGTCACGTCGAGCGCAGCGAAATGCAGGTTCTGCTGCGTCGGTGTGACGATCCCGGCCTGGTGCTCGCCATGGAAGTCGACCGTGCCGGACGCCGCCTGCGCGGTACTGCCGGTGATCCGGTCCAGGCCGTAGCCGGTGGCCGCACCGACACCGGCCAGTGCCACACCGGCACCGGCCATGCCGAACAGCCGGCGGCGGGAAACAGCCGGCTGTTCCGCGCCGGAATCGGGTGCGGTCATTTGGCGACGACCTCCGCGACCTTGCTCAGCGGTTCGCTGAGTGCGTCTACCGCGGACGCGAATTCCTTGATCTGGTCCTGCGAAAGCTCGGTGTACAGCTTGAAACCGTCGCCGACGGCTTGCTTGGTCAGCAGTGCCTGGACGTTCGCGAACTCCTTGTCCAAAGTGGTCACCAGCGCTGGGTCGCCCGCCTGCAGGATCGGGCGCAGGGAGGCGATCGCGGACTCCGAGCCGTCCAGGTTGCCCTGGAAGTCCCAGAGATCGGTGTGGGAGAAGGCTTCCTCCTCGCCGGTGATCTTGCCGGTCGCGACCTCGTCCATGAGGCCCTTGGCGCCGTTGGCCAGGTCGAGCGCGGTCAGTTCGAGGGTCTTGGACTTCGCGACCAGATCCTTGACGTCGGTGAGCAGCTTGTCGGCGATCTGGGAGCTGTCCGGCTGCAGGCCCGAGACCCACAGGTCCTTCTCCAGCCGGTGGAAACCGGTGAACTGCTGGCCCGCTTCGATATCCGCCTCGCGGAAGTCGATCGCGGGGTCGAGGTCGCCGAACTTCTCGGCGACGGGTTCTATGCGCTCGTAGTAGATGCGGGTCGAGGCGTACGCGGCCTTGGCTTCGTCGACCTTCCCGGCCTTGACCAGCTCGACGAACTTGGCGGTCTGCTCTTCCAGCGTCGTCGAGTTGTTCGCGACGTAGGCGGCGTAGCTCGTGGTGGCCTGTGCCTTGAGAGCGTTCGTGTCGGCCTGCTTCGTCGCGCCACCGGTGACGGTGAAGTCGCTGCGGATACCGTTCCCGGCCATGCCAGGTTTGCACGTCGCCTGATACTTGCCCGCGTCGGCGACCTCGACGATCAGCCGCCGGTTCAGGCCGGGCGCGATGTTCTCGAGCTCGCCCATGATCCGGTCGCCCTCGGCATAGAGGTAGAACTCGGTGACCTTGGTGCCCTTGTTGGTGATCTCGAACGTCAGGTTGCCGGCGTTCGCCGTGCTTGCCGAGACGGTGCACGCGGTGTCGGTGGCCTCGACTTTGATGGGGCCACCAGCGGCGGGGGACGCGGCCGTGCCGGTGCCGCTCCCGCATGCGGTCAGCGCCATGAGGGCGCTCGCACTGGCGGCGACTGCCAGCGGGGTTCGGCGGAATCGGTACACGGTCACTCCTTCGTGCCCGTCGCGGCGGTCGCCGGCGAGCTGCCACTTGTGCGGGAAACGGTGGGGCGTAAGAACAACGGGAGCACGATCGCGACGTAGGCGACCCAGGCGATCGCCTGCAGCACGGTCGTCTGCTGCGAGTAGTTGAAGATCCCCTTGAGCAGGGCGCCGTACCAGGACGTTTCGGGCAGCGAGGCCGACGCGTCGAATGCGAGGGTGGTGATGCCGGGGAGGAAGGCGGCTTCCTGAAGGTCGTGCAGGCCGTAGCCGAGCACGCCGGCGGCGACGAACACCAGGAGCACGCCGGTGACCTTGAAGAACTTGCCGAGGTCGAAGCGCACCGCACCCCGGTAGAGCAGGTATGCGAGCGCGACGGCGACGGTGATGCCGATCCCGAAGCCGATCAGCGGCTGGGTGGTGCCGTCCTGCGCGGTCTGCACCGCGGAGTAGAAGAACACCGCGGTTTCCAGGCCTTCGCGGCCGACAGCCAGAAAGGACAGCAGGAGAACGGCGAGCGGGCCGAGGTTCAGCGCTTCGTCCATCTTCCCGCGCAGCTCCGCGGCGATGCTGCGGGAGGCCTTGCGCATCCAGAAGATCATCGCGGTGACGAAGGCGACCGCGAGAATCGACAGGCCGCCACCGAGTAGTTCCTGGTGCTGGAAGCTCAACTGGGCGGTGGTGTAGGTGAGGAGCGCGCCGATCGCGACCGACAGGAGTACCGCCGCGCCGACCCCGGGCCATACCCAGCGCAGCGCGTGCCGCCGGTTGGTCTTCACCAAAAAGGCAACGAGAATACTGACAACGAGGGCCGCTTCCAGGCCTTCTCGCAGTCCGATGAGCGCACTCGAAAACAGCACTGGTCGCTCCTTGCCGTGGATTGTCGTCCTGATGGTTTTAGGTAAGGCTCACCTGTATGTCTAGTGGCTGACGGGCCGTCGAACCGCGAATATACGGGCAAAAGCGTCAAAACAGACAAGTTAGGTTAGGGTAACCGCAGGTCAGCGTCTTGTGCACGGCTCGATAACGAATTTTGTGAGTTGAGATGCATTGCCGATGGTTTGCCGCCACCGGGCCCTCGCCCGGCCACGTAGCCTGAACGGGTGGTCGAACCCACCCAGCCGCTCACCATGCCGCACGCCGCGCCAGCGTCCCCTCCACCTCAGCCGCGACCCCGCCGTTATGCGGGCAGGCTGCTGATCGCCCTTGGGCTGATCATCACCGGGCTCATCCTCACGCTCACCATCGGCACCAATCGTGAAGACAAGATCCCGTCGAAGGCCGAGCAGACCTTCGTCGTCGAGCAGCAGAAGCCGCAACCTGGGGCGGCGGTGCCGCGGTCCGGGCTGGCCGCGCCGCCGGACCGGCCGAAGGTGTCCGACCAGGCGGAACTGGACGCTTGGGCGCAGAAGGTGTCGAACACCACCCAGGTTTCGGCCCGCGTGCTCGCCGCGTACGGCCGGGCCGAGATGTGGATGCGGACACAGAAACCGGCCTGCCAGTTGTCTTGGTCCATTCTCGCCGGGATCGGCCGTGTCGAGTCGCAGCACGGGCAGTTGGACGGTTCGGCCGTCGGCGCCGACGGCGTCATGAGCAAGCCGATCCTCGGCCCAGTGCTCGACGGGTCGCCCGGCTTCGCGGCGGTGAAGGACACCGACGGCGGCAAACTCGACGGCGACACGACGTGGGACCGCGCTGTCGGCCCGATGCAGTTCTTGCCACAGACCTGGAACCGCTGGGCGGAGCGCGCGAGCGGCGATGGCGCGAAACCGGATCCGCAGAACATCGACGACGCGGCGTTCACGGCTGCCCGTTACCTTTGTTCGGCAGGCGACGACCTGTCGACGCCCGCGGGCTGGTGGAAGGCAGTGTTGACCTACAACCAGTCCGTCGCGTACGGCCAAGACGTCTTCAGTGGCTCCGACGCTTACGCCGCCGCGAGCCTGACGCCCTAGCAATAGTGCTTGCCGATTTGGCAAGATGGGGTCATGGCGGATATCGAGAAGGTGCTGACCGGCGTCGGGCCCAGGCTGAAGAAGCTCCGGCGCGAGCGTGAGACGACGCTCGCCACATTGTCCGAGACCACCGGGATCTCGGTGAGCACACTTTCGCGACTCGAATCCGGCCAGCGGCGCGCCACCCTCGAACTGCTGCTCACCCTGGCCGGGGCGTATCAGGTTCCGCTGGACGACTTGGTGGGCGCGCCCGCAGTCGGTGATCCGCGGGTGCGCGTCGAGTCCCGCAAGATCAACGACATGACCGTTTTGTCCCTCACGAACCAGCCGGGGCAGCCGCAGGCTTTCAAGATGATCGTGCCGGTCCACCGCCACGAGCCCAACCCGCAGACGCACGAAGGCTACGAATGGCTGTACGTCCTGAGTGGGCGACTCCGGCTGGTGCTGGGCGAGAAGGACTTCACCATGGGGCCGGGCGAAGCGGCCGAGTTCGACACTCGTGTGCCGCACTGGTTCGGCGCCAGCGGCCCGAACCCCGTCGAGATCTTGTCGCTTTTCGGCAAACAGGGCGAGCGCGCGCATCTGCGGGCGAAGGCCAAGTGATTCGCGCCCGGCCACGCCGGGTACGTCGAAGGCATGACGAGCAACGAAAGCTTCGACCGGCGCAACGGCATCGACGAGCGTGCCGAGACCAGGGCCGGGCTCCTCCCTGAGGAGAAAGCCGTGTCCAGCGCCGATCCCCAGGCGCAGGCCCGCGAAGTGCTGCGTGACTCCGAGCGCCGGGCCGCGGCCGAGGGCGAAGCCGACGAGCACCGGAAGCCAGAGGAGACGCTCTGACCTAGTTGTCGCGCAACGTGATCCGGGCGCGGACTTCGCCGATCGCTTCGAGGTACTCGGGGATCGGGTTCATCGCGGCGGCGATGCGCATCTGGGCCAGCGCCTCGACCAGCCGCCCCAGCCGCTGCAGCGTCCGGCCGAGCACGAAGCGGGCGTAATGATCCGTCGGATCCATCTCGAGCACTCGCGTCAGCGCGCCCTCCGCCCGTCTCAACTGGGCCGAGTGGAAGTACGCCCGCCCGGCCAGCAACTGCACGCTCGGTTTGTCGGCTTCCTCTTCCAGTAACGGTTTCAGTGCCTTCAATGCGTCGAGCGGCCGGCGCTGCTGCACCAGCGCCTCAGCCTGACGGAAGGCATAGAACCGATCTTCGCCGGTGCTCCCCGGTGCGGGATCCTCGTCCATCATGGTCCGCTCCACGTTACCGTTTACGCGATTGCTTCTCGACTGCTGAAACGACCATGTTGGAGACTGTTCGGCCATGAGCGTCCGCTATCTCGGCCTCGCGCCGTACCTGTACTACGCCGATGCCACCGAAGCAGTGGAGTGGCTCGTGCGGGTTTTCGGTTTCGTCGAGAAGGTTCGGTTCGTCGATTCCGCCGGGGTGGTCTTCCAGGCGCGCATCGGCGTCGGTGACTGCGATGTCCACCTCGCCTGCGCAGGTGAGGACTACTGGGAGGCCAAGGGCGTCGAGGGTCCGGTCGGTCAGCTGAACATCGTCTACGTCGACGACGTCGACGCGCAGTACGCCCGGGTGCGCGCCGCGCTGGGCAGCGGCATGGAATTGTCCACGCCCCAGGACCAGCCGTACGGCGCCAGGGTGTTCACCGTCGCCGACATCGGCGGCAACACGTGGACTTTCTGGCAGCAGGTTTCGGACGTCGTCGAGCTGCCGTCGGGATGGCGCGAAATCCGCGCCGGAGCCGGCGACCAGGATCAACACACGACGACTACGCGTGCCTCCAACGGGTGAACCGGGGTGACGGCTAGGCTGAGTCGGGCACCGGAGCCGAGCCTGTGTTATCCATCCGAACACACTGAGGAGCATGGACGTGGCGGTCATCGAGCAGGTAGGCGCACGCGAGATTCTCGACTCGCGTGGCAACCCGACGGTGGAAGTGGAGGTGGCCCTGGACGACGGAACACTGGCGCGGGCCGCCGTTCCGTCGGGCGCGTCGACCGGAGAGCACGAAGCCGTCGAGCTTCGTGACGGTGACACGGGCCGCTACAACGGCAAGGGTGTCGAGCGCGCCGTCGCCGCGGTGCTCGACGAGATCGGCCCCGAGCTGGTCGGCGTCGAAGCCGTGGACCAGCGGATCGTGGACCAGAAGCTGGTCGACCTCGATGGCACGCCGGACAAGGGCCGCTTGGGCGCGAACGCGATCCTCGGTGTTTCCCTCGCCGTGGCGAAGGCCGCCGCCGAGTCGTCCGAGCTGGAGCTCTTCCGCTACCTCGGCGGCCCGAACGCACACGTGCTGCCGGTGCCGATGCTGAACATCCTCAATGGTGGTTCGCACGCGGACACCGATGTGGACATCCAGGAGTTCATGATCGCGCCGATCGGCGCCGAGACCTTCCGCGAGGCCCTGCGCTGGGGCACCGAGGTCTATCACTCGCTGAAGTCCGTCCTGAAGGGCCGCGGCCTGTCGACCGGGCTAGGCGACGAGGGCGGTTTCGCGCCGAGTCTCGGCAGCAACCGCGAAGCACTCGACCTCATCCTGGTCGCGATCGAGAAGGCCGGTTACGTGCCGGGCCGCGATGTCGCGCTCGCGCTCGACGTCGCCGCGTCGGAGTTCTACACCGACGGCGCGTACACCTTCGAAGGCAGCAAGAAGAGCGCCGAGCAGCTCATCGGCTACTACACCGAACTGGTCCGCGACTACCCGATGGTCTCCATCGAGGACCCGCTCAACGAGGACGACTGGGACGGCTGGGTCCGGATGACCGCCGAGCTCGGCGATAAGGTCCAGATCGTCGGCGACGACCTGTTCGTCACCAACCCGGACAGGCTCGAGGAGGGCATCACCCGCCGCGCCGCGAACGCGCTGCTGGTGAAGGTCAACCAGATCGGCACGCTGTCGGAGACCCTCGACGCGATCACACTGGCGACGTCGTTCGGCTACAAGTCGATGATGAGCCACCGTTCCGGCGAGACCGAGGACACCTTCATCGCCGACCTCGCTGTCGCGACCGGCGTCGGCCAGATCAAGACCGGTGCCCCCGCCCGCGGCGAGCGCGTCGCCAAGTACAACCAGCTGCTGCGGATCGAGGAGACCCTCGCGGACGCGGCACGCTACGCCGGCGAGCTCGCCTTCCCGAGATTCACCCCGGAATCCTGAGGGATCTAAAGACGATGGCTGCTGACCGCGGAAGGGCGCGTAGCCGGCGTGGTGGCCGGGCGAAGGCCGCCACGCCCGGAGCCGGGTCCGCGCGGACCCGACGTCCCGAGCGCGCCCGCCGCGGAGCTCCGGGAAGCTCCAAGAACCGGCTCCGCCGTGGCTTGAGCGCCACCCGCGCGTCCGGTGCCGCCAAGGTGCTCGGCATGTCCACCACCCGGCGGGCCGCGGTCGTGGCCATCGTCGTCTGTGCGCTCGCGTTCACCGTCGCGGTTCCGCTGCGGACGTACCTCAGCCAGCGGTCCGAGGTGTCCGTACAGGAGCAGCGGCGGTCCGAGCTGGCGGCCGAGGTCGCGCAGTTGGAGCAGCGCAAGGCGGAACTCGCCGACCCGGCGCAGGTCGAGGCCGAGGCGCGCAAGCGCCTGCGGTATGTCATGCCCGGTGAGACGCCGTACATGGTGCAGCTGCCCGAGGACAAGGCGCAGGACCAGCCGGCGGTGCCCGGCCAGCAGGCAACCCCTGATGGTGCCTGGTACGAACGACTTTGGGCCCAGGTCTCCGGCTAACGCCAGATCTCTCACGTACTAAGTGATCACAACATGTCGACATCTCGTAGAGGTCCGATGGGGCCACTTTCCTTCCCGGGTGCCCTGGTTTGGGAGGATGGGCGGCGTGAGTACTACTGAGTTGCCCCGCCTCGAGCCCGTCACGGACGCCGATCGTGAGGTCATCGCGGAGCAGCTCGGCCGGCCGCCCCGTGCGTTGCGGGCCGTCGCCGCGCGCTGCCCGAGCGGTCACCCGTCAGTCGTGCAGACGAGCCCGCGGCTGGAGAACGGCACGCCCTTCCCGACGCTGTACTACTTGACCTGCCCGCGGCTGTCGTCGATCGTCGGCAAGCTCGAAGCCTCCGGCATCATGCGCGAGATGACCGATCGCCTGGCCGTCGACGAGGAGCTGGCGGCGGCGTACCTGCGCACGCACGAGGCGTACCTCGCCGCGCGCGACGCTATCGAGCCCCTCGGCCACCAGGTCACCGCCGGCGGCATGCCCGGTCGCGTCAAATGCCTCCACGTGCATCTCGCGCACACCCTCGCCTGTGGTCCCGGCGCCAATCCCTTCGGCGACGAAACCCTTCAGCTGGTGACAGCCGAGGGCTGGCCGTTGGGCACCTGCGCGCGATAATTGGCTGAGCCCGCTTACAGTACGTATCGGTAACGATCAAGAGACTAAAGCGGATAGAGAAGACGAGCATGGTGGGCTTGACTGTCCGAGTAGCACCTGATCAGCGGATCGCGTGCACGGACAGTGACGAATACGAAGTTTTCACACCGCTTGGACGAACATCGGGTCCACAGGTTGAGTGATCCTGCGGGGAGGCTTGAAGCGTGCGCATCGTGCGACTGCGAGGCCCCATCAGCGCCGCCAGGCGAATCGGGCTGCGTCATCGCTCTTTTCTCGCGATAGTCGGCGGCGTCCTCGCCGTCATCCCGGCCGTGGTCGCCAGCAGCAGCGCCGCCAGCTGGGTAAACCTCACCGGCACCGTGTACTCCGGTGACGTGGCGCTCGAAGGCGGCTACAACCCGACGGCTCCGAGCGTCGAGCAGATCGCCGTCGACGGCAGCCTGCCGCAGGCACCTGTGCCGTTGCCGCTTCCCGCCTACGAACTGCCCAGCGGCCCACTCGGCATCCCCGTGACAGCACTCGCCGCCTACAAGAACGCC
Organism: Actinomycetota bacterium; assembly: GCA_032230695.1. Lineage (GTDB taxonomy): Bacteria > Actinomycetota > Actinomycetes > Mycobacteriales > Pseudonocardiaceae > Amycolatopsis. Next base: position 89,440 of record JAVXWP010000159.1, read on the forward strand.
GCGGACATCCTGGCGACCCAGCTGCCGAACTGCCATATCGACTGGGCGTTGATAGCCAGTATCGGGCGAATCGAGTCCAACCATGCCCGAGGCGGGTACGTCGACGCCGCGGGCAACACCCTCGAGCCGATCCTCGGCCCGGTCCTCAACGGCGCCGGTCCGTTCGCGGCGATCCCGGACACCGACCATGGCCGCTACGACGGCGACACGGTGTGGGACAGGGCTGTCGGCCCCACCCAGTTCATCCCAGGCACCTGGAACGGCTACGCCTCCGACGGCAACGGCGACGGCGAGTCCAACCCCAACAACATCTTCGACGCGACGCTCGGCACCGGCCGCTACCTGTGCTCCGGCGGCCTCGACGTCACCAGCCCGGATCAGCTGCGCACCGCGATCTTCCGCTACAACCACTCGGACACCTACGTGAACACGGTGATCCTGTGGGCGGAGGCGTACCGCTCCGGTGTGCTGCCGACGCCGGACAGCAAGGTCCCCGTCGGCGCCCCGAACGCGACGGTGTCGCCAGGCCAGACTGAAGTCCCGCCCCCGCTGTCCCCACCGGTGTCCACCATCGGCCCGACGACGACTTCGTCCGCGCCGTCGTCGACTTCCAGCAGCAGCTCCAGCTCTTCGTCTTCGACGACATCGAGTTCGACGCCCACGACGACCCCGACTTCATTGCCGCCTTGCCCCACGCCGACGACGACATCTACGACGACGACGACCACCACCACCACCACCGCGTCCCCACCGACGTGTATCCCGCCCTCGACCGAGACGTCGACTCAGCCCACGGACACAACGACGACCCAGTCGCCTTCGACATAACGGCACAAAGCGTGGTGCTCGGCCGCGGTGAATTAGGGTTGGTCCCATGCCTCGTGTTGCAGCGATCGACTGTGGGACCAACTCCATCCGCCTGCTCGTCGCCGAGCTGACCGAACGCCACGACGGGACGTTCGACCTGCGCGACCTGCATCGCGAAATGCGGGTCGTACGGCTCGGCCAGGGCGTCGACTCGACCGGCAAGCTCGCCCCGGAGGCGATCGAGCGCACGCGCGTCGCGCTCGTCGACTACGCGGTCGCCGCGCGGCGCAAGGGTGTCGAGAAGATCCGCATGGTCGCCACCTCCGCCACGCGCGACGCGAGCAACCGTGACGAGTTCTTCGCGATGACCCGCGAGGTCCTCGGTATCGAGGCCGAGGTGATCACCGGCGACGAGGAAGCCCGGCTGTCGTTCACCGGCGCGGTCGGCGAGCAGGATCCCGAGGACGGCCCGTTCGTGGTGGTCGACGTCGGTGGCGGCTCGACCGAGCTCGTGCTGGGCAACTGGGACGGGCAGCGCGCCGACGTCATCGCCGCGAAGTCCGTGGACATCGGCTGTGTCCGGATCACCGAGCGCGCGCTGAAGTCCGACCCCCCGACGCGTGAAGAGATCGCCACCGCCGACGCGCTGGCCACCAAGATCCTCACCGAGGCGTTCGAACTGGTCGACGTCTCGAAGGCGAAGACATGGATCGGCGTCGCGGGAACCATCACCACACTGTCGGCCGTCGCGCAGGGCTTGACCGAGTACGACTCCGAGCGGACGCACCTTTCGAAGCTGTCGCGGGCGGACATCGACCGGCTGAGCGTGGACCTGCTCAGCGTCGACCACGCCACGCGCGCCGCGAACCCGGTGATCCACCCGGGCCGTGTCGACGTCATCGGCGGTGGCTCGGTGATCGTGCGCGCGCTCGCCGAACAACTGGCCGTCCGCGGCGGACCGACCGAATTGGTGGTCAGCGAACACGACATCCTCGACGGAATCGCGCTGTCACTCGGTGCGTCTTGAATGACCGTGCGCCTATATCGGTGAAACGGTTGCTACTTTCGGCGGGTTGACACTGTTCGGCGGTACTTCCCCAACCAGCTGCATGTCCGCATTGTGATCCATTCGCAATTGTTCGGATTCGGGGCGCGGGTCATCTGCCCCGATACGGTGCATCTCAGCTTCTGGACGCGCGTTGTCACCGGCGATGCGCGCACCGGTCGACTTGAGCTGGAGGGGACAAATGCGGAGATCGCGCTGGGTATCGGCGGCTGTCATGGTCACGTCGGCGGCACTCTTACTGACGGCCTGTGGTGGCGGAACCGGAGGATCCGGCGCGGCGACGGGCGCCGTCGATCCGGACGGCAAGGTCTCGGTCTACGGCACCGAACCGCAGAACACGCTGATCCCGTCCAACACCAACGAGCTCGGCGGCAGCAAGGCGATGCAGGCGATGTTCTCCAGCCTGATCGAGTACCGCTCCGACACGGGTGCGCCGTTCAACCTGGTGGCCGAGTCGATCACGACGAGCGACGCCAAGGTCTACGACGTCAAGCTCAAGCAGGGCTGGAAGTTCCACGACGGGACCGAAGTCAAGGCGAAGAACTTCGTCGATGCCTGGAACTACGGTGCCTACGCGCCGAACGGCCAGCAGAACATCGACTTCTTCGGGCAGATCGAGGGCGCCGACGCACTCAACCCCGGCGAGGGCAAGCAGCCGACGGCGGACAAACTGTCCGGACTGAAGATCCAAGGTGACTACGAGTTCCAGGTGACGCTTTCGGCACCGTTCTCGGTCTTCCTCGCCAAGATCGGTTATCTGGCCTTCGCCCCGCTTCCGGACGTCTTTTTCGCCGACCCCAAGGCATTCACCGAGCACCCGATCGGCAACGGGCCGATGAAATTCGTCTCCCGCACGCCCAATGTCGACATCAAGATGACCAGATACGACGAGTACCAGGGCGAGGACAAGTACAAGTTCAAGGACCTGGAAGTCCGGATCTACACCAGCCAGGAGACCGCGTACCAGGACCTTTTGAGCAACCGGCTGGACTTCATCGAGACGCTGCCGCCGTCGGCGACCGCGGGCGGGAAGTACAAGACCGAGCTCGGTGACCGGATCGTCGAAGGACATCTGCTCGGCATCAGCGCGATCTCCGTGCCGTACTACGTGCCGGGCTATGACAATTTGGATCTGCGCAAGGCGATCTCGCTGGCGATCAACCGTGACCAGATCACCAAGACCGTCATGAACGACACCTACGTGCCCGCCAGCAGTTGGGTGTCGGCCGGCATCGAGGGCTACCGTCCCGGCGTCTGCGGCGAGTTCTGCACCTACGATCCGGTCAAGGCCAAGGACTACTTCACGAAGTCCGGTTTCACCGGCAAGCTGACCATCGCGTCCAACGCCGACGGCGGCCGTAAGGAACCACTGGTCGCTGCGTGCAACAGCATCAAGAACGCGCTCGGCGTCGAGTGCGACTTCCTGCCGTCGACCAACCTCGGCCAGTTCCGCAGCATTGTCGTCGCCAAAAAGCTGACTGGCATGGGGCGTGCGGACTGGGCGGCGGATTACCCGTCCATCGAGAACTTCCTGAATCCGATCTACAAGACCGAAGCGAGTTCCAACGACTCCGGCTACAGCAACCCGGCTGTCGACGAGCTGCTGAAGACCGCCGACTCGACGGCGGACAAGGCCGCGGCCGTCAAGCTGTACCAGCAGGTCGAGGACTTGGTCGCCAAGGATCTCCCGCAGATCCCGGTGTGGGACGAGAAGGGTGTCGGCGCGAAGTCGAACCGGTTGAAGAGCGCGAAGCTCGACTTCGGCCGGTATGCCGACTATTCCTCGATCGAAGTCATCAAGTAGTGACGAACGCTGACTGACGCCGGTCGGGGCCATCCGCTGGTGCGGGTGGCCCCGATTCTGCCCACGGCATAGGAGTGAAGACGCATGGGTCGCTATGTCCTGAGGCGGCTACTCCAGTTGATTCCCGTCTTCATCGGCTCCACCTTCCTCATCTACGCCCTGGTCTGGGCGCTGCCGGGCGATCCGTTCGCCGGCAAATGCGGGCAGCGTGCCTGTCCGCAGGCTTATGTGGACATGATGACGGCGAAGTACAACTTGGATGATTCGCTGATAGTCCAGTACTTCAAATATCTCGGTAACCTGCTCAGTGGCGATTTCGGCGAAACGTTCTCCGGGAACGCGATCGGGGAAATGATCGCCGACGCCGCGCCGATCACGGTCCGGCTCGCCGTCATCGCGGTGGTCATCGAAGCGATCATCGGCATCGGCGCCGGCATCCTGACCGCCTTGCGCGGCAAGGGTTTCCTGGACAACCTCGTGCTGTTGTCCACCCTGTTCCTGATCTCGCTGCCGGTGTTCGTCACCGGGATCGTGGCGCAACTGCTGCTCGCGGGCGAATGGGGGATCATCAATCCCAGCGTCTCGGCAGACGCGACCGTTGGTGAGCTGATGGTTCCCGGATTCGTGCTGGGCAGTCTTTCGATGGCCTACATCGCCCGATTGTCCCGCGCCAGCATCTCCGAGAATCGCCGGGCGGACTTCGTGCGGACGGCGATCGCCAAGGGACAGCCGAACCGGCGCGTGGTCGGTGTCCACCTGTTGCGCGCGTCGGTCATCCCGGTGATCACCTTCCTCGGCACCGACCTCGGCGCGCTGATGGGCGGCGCGATCGTCACCGAAGGAGTATTCAACATCAACGGCCTCGGCGGGTTGGTGTTCCGCGGGATCCAGCAGAAGGACGGCGCGACGGTGACCGGCATCGTGGTGCTGCTGGTGATCGTCTATCTCCTGATGAGCCTCGTTGTCGACCTGATGTACGCCGTTCTCGATCCGAGGATTCGCTATGACTGATCCCAACGCGGCGACCGAGTTCAGCCAGGTCGGCGAGTCCAGCCCGGCCCAGAATCCCGCCGACGGCCCGCACAAGCCACGCAGCCTGTGGGGCGACGCGTGGCGTGAACTGCGTCGCAGGCCGCTATTCATCCTGTCCGCGGTCATCATCGTGCTCGTCGTGGTGATCGCGCTCGCACCGGATCTGTTCTCCTCCCGCGACGCGGGCTTCAGCGATTTGAACCGTGCCAACGAAAGCCCGTCGGCGGACGCCTGGTTCGGCTACGACAATCAGGGATACGACGTCTACGCCAGGACGATCCACGGCACGCGGGCGTCGCTGCTGGTCGGCGTGTTCGCGACGTTGCTGACCGTGCTGATCGGCTCGCTGATCGGCATCGTCGCCGGGTACTACGGCCGCTGGGTGGACAGCCTGCTGTCGCGCTTCGGTGACATCTTCGCCGGGCTGCCGTTCGTGCTGGGCGCGATCGTCATCCTGACGACGTTCAACGCGCCCGACAGCAACCCCAGCGAGTTTCGGATCATCGCGCAGGTCGTCGGTTCGATCGCGGTGCTGACCTGGCCGGTAGCCATGCGAATCATGCGCTCGGCGACGCTCGTGGCGAAGCAACTGGACTACGTGAAAGCGGCAAGAGGCTTGGGTGCCAGCACTGCCCGGATCGTGTTCCGGCATCTGCTGCCCAACACGGTCGCGCCGGTGCTGGTGTACGCCACGATCGCGCTCGGCGCGGCGATCGGCGCCGAAGCGACGCTCGCGTACCTCGGGATCGGCATCCGGTCGCCGGTCGTGTCGTGGGGCGTGGAGATCAGCGATGCCAGGGACTATTTCCAGAACGTGCCGCACATGCTCCTGTTCCCGGCGGGCTTCGTGACGGTCACCGTGCTCGCGTTCGTGATGCTGGGCGACGCCGTGCGGCAAGCCCTCGACCCCAAGGCGCGGTGACTCATGCTCGAACCAGAGACCCTGCTGGAGATCGAAGACCTGCACGTCGAGTTCCGCACCTCGGACGGGGTGGCGAGCGTCCTCAATGGCGTCAGCTACACCGTGCACACCGGGGAAACCCTTGCGGTGCTTGGAGAATCCGGATCCGGCAAGAGCGTCACCGCGCAGACGATCATGGGCATCCTCGACATGCCACCCGCGGTGATCACCGGTGGCTCGATCCGCTTCCGCGGCGAAGAGCTGCTCACCGCGTCCCCGAACCGCCGGATGGAAATCCGTGGCGACGGTGTCGCGATGATCTTCCAGGACGCGCTGTCCGCGCTGAATCCGGTGTTCACCGTGGGCTTCCAGATCGAGGAACAGCTGCGCGTCCGGCGCGGGATGTCCCGGAAATTGGCGCGAGCGCGGGCCATCGAACTGCTCGACCTCGTTCGCATCCCGGCGGCGAAGAGCCGGATCCGGGACTATCCGCACCAGTTCTCCGGCGGGATGCGGCAGCGGGCGATGATCGCCATGTCGCTCGCGCTCGACCCGGAGTTGCTGATCGCGGACGAGCCGACGACCGCGCTCGACGTCACCGTGCAGGTGCAGATCATGGAGCTGCTCGCCGAAATCCAGGCGGAGCGGCACATGGGCCTCATCCTCATCACCCACGACCTCGCCGTTGTCGCCGAGGTGGCCGACAGGATCGCCGTGATGTACGCGGGCCGGATCGTCGAGCAGGCTGACGTCAACGAGCTGTTCCGCGCGCCGGGGCACCCGTACACGGAGGCGCTGATGAACTCGATCCCGCGGCTCGACCTCAAGGGCCAGACGCTGAAGACCATCACCGGACTCCCGCCGAGCCTGCTGCACATCCCGCCGGGCTGCCCGTTCCATCCGCGGTGCGAACGCGCCGAGGACCGCTGCCGGACCGAGCGGCCCATCCAACACAACATCGGCTTCGGCCGCGCCAGCGCGTGCCATTTCGCCGAAGAGGTGGTTTCGCGTGCCTGAGCCCATTTTACAGGTCGACGGCCTGGTCAAGTACTTCCCGGTGCTCAGCGGAATCCTGTTCCGGCGCACTGTCGGCCACGTCAAAGCTGTCGACGGCGTGTCGTTCGACCTGACGGCAGGGGAGACGCTCGGCGTGGTCGGCGAGTCCGGCTGCGGGAAGTCGACGCTCGCGCAGGTGCTGATGCGGCTGGAAGAACCCACCGCCGGCAGCGCGTTGTTCGAGGGCCGTGACATGTTCAAGATGCGCGGCGCGGAGCTCCGGCGATTGCGGCGTGATATCCAGATCGTATTGCAGGACCCCTATACCTCGTTGAATCCGCGCATGACTGTCGGTGACATTGTCGGTGAGCCTTTCGAAATACATTCCGAAGTGGCACCGAAAGGATCGCGGGCCGGTAAGGTCCGCGAACTGCTCGACGTCGTCGGGCTCAATCCGGAGCACATCAACCGCTATCCGCATCAGTTCTCCGGCGGCCAGCGGCAGCGGATCGGGATCGCCCGCGCGCTCGCGCTGCGGCCGAAGGTGATCATCTGCGACGAGCCCGTGTCCGCTTTGGACGTTTCGATCCAGGCGCAGGTGATGAACCTGCTGGGCGACCTGCAATCCGAATTCGGTCTGTCCTATGTGTTCATCGCACACGATCTGTCGGTGGTACGTCATCTTTCCACCAGGGTCGCGGTCATGTACCTCGGGAAGCTCGTCGAAATCGGTACAGAGGACGATATCTACGCCCACCCGTCGCACCCGTACACGCAGGCGCTGCTTTCCGCCGTACCCGTCGCCGATCCCGCGTTGCGCGGACATCGCCAGGTCATCCGGCTGGAAGGGGACGTGCCGAGCCCGGTGGACCCGCCTTCGGGCTGCCGGTTCCGGACGCGATGCTGGAAGGCGCAGGACGTGTGCGCCGAGGAGGAACCCGTGCTGTCTATCCGGGCCGGCGGTCACCTCAGCGCGTGTCACTTCGCCGAGGAACGATCTGTCGTCCCCTAACTTTAGTCGGTGTTTATTGACGCCGTCATTCCCCTCCGGCGGAATCTTATGTACGTTTCCTTGCACACTTCCGAGGAGGAAACGCGTGAGAAAATCAAGACTGCTCGTCGTGGCATTGGCGCTACCGCTGATCGGCGGAATCACCGGTGCTCCGCAAGCCATGGCACAACCGCGGCTGGCGGGCCCCTCGACCGAATTCACCGTGCTCGCCGCCGAGGGACAGAGCGTCGGCGCCGCTGAGCAGGCCATTCGCGCCGCGGGCGGCACCGTCGTCAAGTCGAACACCGCCGTCGGACTGATCACCGCCACGGCACCGGCCACCGGTTTCACCGAACGGCTCGCCACCAACCCCGCGATTTTCGGTGCGGCCAAAGCCAAATCGATCGGTTCCGCGCCGAAGGACAAGGCCGCGCCCAAGGCCGACGTCGTCGAAAAGGAAGCCCAGCGCTCGACCGCGTCGACGGAGAAGAACGCCGCGAAGAAGCCCGTCACCACCGACCCGCTGGACGACCAGCTGTGGGGCCTCAAATCGGTGCGCTCGGACCTTTCCCGGACCGTCCAGCCCGGTGACAAGCGCGTCAAGGTCGGCATCATCGACACCGGCGTCGACGGCTCGCACCCGGACATCGCACCGAACTTCGACGCCGCCGACTCCCGCAACTTCACCCGTGACATCGTCACCGACGAGACCGGCGCAGTCGTCGACGGACCGTGTGAATATCGCGGCTGCGTCGACCCCGCCGACCACGACGACAATGGTCACGGCACGCACGTCGCCGGCACCATCGCCGCCGCCGCCAACGGCTTCGGCGTCTCCGGCGTCGCCCCGAACGTGACCATCGTCAACGTCCGCGCCGGCCAGGACTCGGGCTTCTTCTTCCTGCAGCCCACCGTCGACGCACTGACCTACGCCGGTGACGCCGGCATCGACGTCGTCAACATGAGCTTCTACATCGACCCGTGGCTCTACAACTGCAAGGCCAATGCCGCGGATTCCCCGGCCGAGCAGACCGAGCAGCGCACCATCATCGAAGCCGTCAACCGCGCGCTGAACTACGCCCACCGCAAGGGCGTCACCGAGGTCGCGGCACTGGGCAACCAGCACGACGACCTCGGCGCGCCGCAGCAGGACATCACGAGCCCGGACTACCCGGCGAACGCGACGCACCCGCGCCCGATCGACAACAGCTCGTGCGTCTCGCTGCCCGTCGAAGGCTCGCACGTCCTCGGCGTCAGCTCCTTCGGCCCGTCGCAGGCGAAGGCCGACTACTCGAACTACGGCACCGAGCAGATCTCCGTCTCCGCCCCCGGCGGCTACTTCCGCGACGGCTTCGGCACCTCGTGGTTCCGCACCCTGCAGAACGAGATCCTCTCGGCCTACCCGAAGAACGTCGGCGTCGCCAAAGGCAACATCGACGCCGCCGGCAACATCACCCCCGCCGGCGACATCGCCGGCATCCAGAAGGCGACTGCCGCCGACGGCCGAGTCGGCTACTACCAGTGGCTGCAAGGCACCTCGATGGCCACCCCGCACGCGGCCGGCGTCGCCGCACTGATCGTCTCGCAGTACGGCAAGTCCTCTCGCGGCAACTTCGGCCTCGACCCGGACGCCGTCCAGCGAGTCCTCGAAGGCACCGCCTCCGAGATCGCCTGCCCCACCCCGCGCACCGTGGACTACTTGGACGAAGGTCGCGACGCGACCTTCACCGCCACCTGCCAGGGCACCCCGGCCTTCAACGGCTTTTACGGCCACGGCGCCGTCGACGCCTACGCCGCGGTCACCCACGGCGCCCCGTTCGTTCGGGGCTGAGTAGTTCCCGCTCGGCTCTGGAGGCTGGAAGTTACCCCAAAGCGGCGTTGGGGGCGTTGAGTGCTCCCAACGCCGCTTTGGGGTAATCCTCGATGGGGTGGCGAACTACCCGAAGTGGCTATCGATTCGAGGAGTTCCGGATGAAGGCCGCGAGGTCTTTGCTCTGCTGGACCCGCGAAGGGTCATGGACGTACATCATGTGCCCCGCCGGATAGTAGGCCGAGTCGATGTTCTCCCGCAGTTCGTCCGGGATGTTCAGGTGCGCCAACACATGTTCGGCGGCGAAGTATGGGGTGGCGCCGTCGTAGTGGCCGTAGGCGACGTGCACTTTCAGGTGCGGGTTCGCGCGCATGGCGTTGCTCAGCGAGTCCACAACGGACACCGAACGCCCTTCGAAGTCGGAGTATGACCACGCCTTGTTGACTTCCATCGACAGGATCTCGTACGGAAGGTCGTTGGCGTAGCCCAGTTCCGCGCGGACGTAATGGTTGAAGCCCGCGGCATAGGCGCCGATGATGCGGGAGATCGACGCGTCGTCGCTCATGTGCTCGCGTCCGCCGTCGGGTTCCCAGGTGGTGAACCGGCCGTCCATTCGGCCGGTGGTCAATCCCTTGTCGCGCAGCAGTTCGGTATAGAACCGGACGTGTTCGATGCGAAGGTTGACCTTGTCTACATAGGACTCCGACAGGCCGGTCAGTGACGCGAGGGTCGCGACGGCATCGGCCTTGTCGGAGGCGGAGAGGCGGGCGCCGCGGGCCAGTGCCCAGGGGAGGTCGCGGGCGGCGAAGTCTTCGGCGTCGGCGAGGACGTCGTCGAGCGGGCGGTCGCCGTGGAAGCCGTGGTAGTGCGCTATCGCGGCATAGGTCGGGACAAACAGCGAGTACGGCTCGTCGTTGCCTTCGGTGAAGTCGATCGAGCCCAGATCCAGCACCGACGAGATCAGCAGGATCCCGTTCAGGTACAGGCCGTGCCGGTCCTGCAAGTGCGCCGCAAGCGCCGCGGCCCGGGTCGTGCCGTAGGACTCGCCCGCGACGAATTTCGGCGAAAGCCAGCGTTCGTTGCGGGAGGTCCACAGCCGGATGATCTCGCCGACGGATTCGATGTCCGGGGTGAAACCGTGGTACTCCTTGGCTTTCTCGCCTGTCGAAGCCCGCGAGTAGCCCGTCGACACCGGGTCGATGAAGACGAGATCGCTATGGGCCAGGAGCGTTTCGGGGTTGTCCGCGAGCTCGTACGGCGGTGGTGCCGGGTCGGTCACATCGCCCGAAATCACGCGTCGCGGCCCCAGCAGCCCGAGGTGTAGCCAGATGCTCGACGAGCCCGGGCCCCCGTTGAACGCGAACGTCACCGGCCGCGAGCCGGGCTCGGTGTCGTCGAGCGTGTAGGAGGTCAGGAAGACTTCGGCCTTGGGCACATGTCCTTCGGACTTGCCATCGGTGATGACTTCCTTGCGCAGCACGACACGCCCGGTTCGGGCGGTGTAGGCGAGCTTGCGCCGTTTGACGGTCAGCGTGTGGTGAGTGGTGACCAGGTCATCGGCGGGCGGGATTGGCTTCGACTCGGCTTCGGCCGTCTCGTCGGCGTTGGTGTCCGGCATGATTCCAACCTATCCGAGTTCACAATGGACCCGTGACCACAAGACGACCCACGACGCTCGCCGAACTCGACACCGCTGTCTGCGAGTGCCGGGCCTGTCCGCGGCTCGTCGCCTGGCGCGAGGAAGTGGCGGTGGTCAAGCGTGCCGCGTTCGCCGGCCAGACGTACTGGGGACGTCCGTTGCCCGGCTTCGGACCGGCGGACGCCGCGATGGCGATCGTGGGGCTCGCGCCGTCGGCGCACGGTGGCAACCGGACCGGTCGGATGTTCACCGGCGATCCCTCCGGTGACGTGCTGTTCAAAGCGCTGTTCGACATCGGCCTCGCGTCCCAGCCGACGTCGACGCAGATCGGCGACGGCATGGTGCTCCGCGGCACCCGCATGGCCGCGCCTGTGCGCTGCGCGCCACCCGGGAACAAGCCGACGCCGGCCGAGCGCGACAGGTGCCGCCCATGGCTGGCGCAAGAGTTGGAGCTCCTGCGTCCCACTCTGCGGAGCGTGGTCGTGCTCGGCGGGTTCGGCTGGCAAGCGCTGATGCCGGTGCTCGCCACCGCGGGCTGGGGGGTGCCGACGCCGCGCCCAAGGTTCGGCCACGGGGTCGAAGTGCTCCTCGAGGGCCCGTCCGAACTGCGCGTCTTCGGCTGCTACCACGTTTCGCAGCGCAATGTCAGTACGGGCGTGTTGACGCCGTCAATGCTGCGTGAAGTCCTCTCGGCGGCCGCCCGCTCGGCCGGGCTTGACTGACCGGTCAAACTGAATCGGTTAGGAAAGGGCCGCGACGCTGGTCACAGCGGCACGGGGTATGCGAGCGATCCGGCGGGGGGAGTGGGAAGATATGGCTATGGCTACGAAGACGGAACCGACACGGATCCTCGTTCTCGGCGGTGGGTACGTCGGTCTTTACACGGCGTTCGGACTGCAAAAGATGCTCCGCGCCAACGAGGCCTCTGTGACCGTCGTTGACCCGCAGCCGCACATGACCTACGCGCCGTTCCTGCCAGAGGCGGCGGCCGGTGCCATCGAGCCGCGCCACGTGGTCGTGCCGCTGCGCCGCGTGCTCCGGCGGTGCCACGTGTTGACGGCACGCGTGACCAAGATCGAGAACGAGCGCAAGACCGTGACAGTCGAGGCCGCCGACGGGCACATCGAGCAGCTGAACTACGACATCCTCGTGGTCGCGCTCGGCGCCGTCGCCCGCCTGCTGCCCATCCCGGGCCTGGCCGAGCAGGGCATCGCCTTCAAGACCATCGGCGAGGCCATCTACCTGCGTAACCACATCATGACGAAGCTGGACGAGGCCGCCAGCACGCTCGACCCGGAGCTCCGCAAGCGTTTGCTCACCTTCACCGTCGTCGGCGGCGGATTCGCCGGTATCGAGGCACTCGCCGAGCTCGAGGACATGACGCGGTTCGCCACGCGCTACTACGAGAACATCAACCCGGAGGACATCCGCTGGGTGCTCGTCGAAGCGGCAGGCCGGATCCTGCCGGAGGTGCGCGAGACGCTCGGGGTGTACACCGTCGAGCAGCTCGAGAAGCGCGGCATCGAGGTCTACCTGTCGACAGCGGCGAAGTCGTTCGAAGACGGTCACGTGGTCCTATCGGACGGCACCGAGTTCGACAGCGACACGATCATCTGGACGGCAGGCGTCAAGGCCAACCCGGTGCTCGCCAACTCGGACCTCCCGATCGACCGCCGCGGCCGCATCGAGGCCACCGCCGGCCTGCAGGTCGTCGGTCACCCGGACGTGTGGACCGCCGGCGACAACGCCGCCGTCCCCGACCTGTCGCGCACCGAACAGGACCCGACGGCCACCTGCCCGCCGAACGCGCAGCACGCCGTCCGCCAGGCCCGCGTCCTCGCGAAGAACATCATCAAGGTGATTCGCGGCGGCAAGGCGAAGGACTACTACCACAAGAACCTCGGCGCCGTGGCCAGCCTCGGCCTGCACAAGGGCGTCGCCGACGCGCTGAACCTCAAGATCAAGGGCTTCCCAGCCTGGCTGTTCCACCGCGCCTACCACCTCAAGGCGATGCCGACCTGGAACCGCAAGATCCGCATCCTCTTCGACTGGATGCTCGGCGGCCTCTTCCGCCGCGAGGTCATCTCGCTCGGCCAGATCAACAACCCGAAGGAAGAGTTCAACCGGCTCTCGAAGCCCTGACCTCCTCTCAGGTGTGGGGCACCTCTCGCCTAGGCTGAGCGGTGCCCCCGTAGCCCAATTGGCAGAGGCAGTCGACTTAAAATCGACCCAGTGCGGGTTCGAACCCCGTCGGGGGCACCACAAGATGGGGTCGCCTGTGTCCGTGTCGTTGCCTTCTTGCTGGTCGTTGCGTTGTTGCCGGTTGATCGGTACTACAACAGCGTCGTTTGCCGCCTGTTGTGCGGCCGGGACGGTTGGGCCGGTTAGCGTGACGTGGCAGGTTAATCGGTTGGCGTTCCTGTCGTACTGCAGTTCGAGCGTCGTCGCGCGATGTCTTCGGAACGTTCTTCCAGTCGTGTCTCGCCGGTGGGCAGTGTTTGGAGCAGGTCAGCGTTGGGAGTCTGCTGCACGGTGGCTTCGGCTCCGGCCAGTTGGGCTTCGAGCTGCAGCTTGGTTTGATGAAGCGCCCCGGCCTGGGGACAGACCTAGTGCGAGTTGACGGCTCAGCAGGCTTCTGTCAAGTCGCCCTCGGCCAGGGCGCTCTACTGTGGACAGATCAACGGAAGGCCCTCACGGGCACGTGTTCTCAGAGTTACCCAGCAACCCCACCGGCCCTTGTCCCGTCGAAGAAGATCCGGCGCCGCTCACTCCGCACCACTAATTGGTGTTCTCGTTCGTGTCACTGACAAAGGTCGAGTGCAGATGCCGGCCCGCCTCGACGTTATTTGCGCGCAATTCCGCACCATCGAGGTGCTCGTCGACCGCGACGCCGTCAATGCTTGTGTCGGTCAGGCGACGGAACGGTGCCAGATCGACACAAGTCGGACGATGTCCTGGTCGTCGAGGCGGTCGACGAACAGCTCTTTGATCTCGCGGAAGTGGACCGACATCGCGGCGAGCAGCCTTGTCTCGCCCTGTGCGGTCAGCTTGATCTCAACGGCCTGGCGTCCCCGGTCGCGGTGTCGGGACACGAGGCCCCGATCTGCCAGGCGGGCCGCCAGGCGTGAGACCCCGCCCGGGGTCGCCAGGAGCTCGGACGCCAGGACGCCCACTCGACAACGACACTCCGGTGCACGCCAGAGCTGGTAGAGGATGTCGAACTCGGGCAGCGACAGGTCCTTGCCACGGATTGTCGCAGCCATAATCGGTAGCAGCCTGGCCCGCATCTCGAGAGCGCCACGCCACGCGAGCAGCTCGCGTCTGCTGAGGTGGGGCGTCGGGCGCTCATTGAGCGGCCGCTCGAGCCGAGATGGCTCATGCGCCTTAAGGGCATGGCGCCTCATGGTTGCCGACTGCCTTCGTCGGTAGGCACGTTGCCGGCAGGCCGCGGAGCAGTATCGAGCTGGTCGGCCAGCGGAGCGCGGGGTGAGCCCTGCCCTGCACCAGGCGCACGTTCTCGAGGGCGCAAGAGCCTCTTGTTCTGCGCGCTCCGGATCGGCGGCGACTCTAAGGCTCGATGTTTCGTCACGCACTCTGATCCCTCGTTTCCCGTGTCGAAAGTCTTCCTCACACTTGCGGTCTCGGCACATTATCGCTAATTACCGCCAGAACGCGCCCCCGAACGGCGGCCTCGTTACTAGTTGACACGGAAATGATAGCTGTTCTACTGTGACCGTCTACACAGGGAGTCCGGGCCGGGCTTTCCCCACTACCGATGCTGTTTGGTGTGGGAGATCCGCGTGAGCGCTCGAGTTGCAAGGGCGGACCGCGGACCCTCTTCCGTCACGCACAGACCTGTGCGTGACGGCGTTGGCGAATTCCAGTGTCCGTCCGGGTCGCGATCATCGTGATCCGACACCGACACACCTTCATCGTCGAAGGGTTGATCTGTGACCAGTCATCATCCGCGCGCATCGCATCAGGCGGTCGTCCACTCCCTGATCCGCGCTGCGAATATTGAGGTGATCCCGCTTAAGGGTGCGGACGAGAAGGTCCGCGCGCTGCCGTCCGGGACTACCGTAACGATCACGTGTTCGCCGAAGTTCGGCCTCGAGAGAACGCTCGAGCACGTCGAGAGCGCGGCGCGGGCCGGCTACCCGGTCGTGCCTCACCTCGCCGCCCGTCAGGTCACCGACAAGGCGGAGCTGCGAGCGTTCGTCGAGCGCGTCGGTGCGGCCGGAGTGACAGACCTGTACGTCATCGGAGGCGACGCAGACGAGCCGGCGGGTCGTTATGCATCGGCTGCGGACCTGCTCCGCGACCTCGCGGAGCTCGACCATCCGCTGGAGCGAATCGGTGTCGGCTGCTACCCGGAGGGTCACCCGAAGATCTCCGATGCCGCACTGTTCGAGGCGCTGCAGGAAAAGCAGCAGTACGCCGACTACATGGTCAGCCAGCTCTGTTTCGAGGTCGGCGCGCTAGTCGGTTGGCTGAGCCGCGCTCGTGCGGCCGGGATCCGACTGCCGCTGCGGGTCGGGCTCGCTGCGCCGATGAGTACACGGAAGTTGGCGGAGCTGTCGCTGAAGATCGGCGTCGGCGCCTCCGTCCGGTACCTGACCAAGCAGCACGGGCTAGTGGGGAACTTGCTCCGTGGCGCCTCCTACCGCCCGCAGGACCTGCTGTCCGACATAGACCCCGCGATCCTCGGTGATCCCTCCAATGTGGAGGGAGTGCACTTGTTCTCGTTCAACCAGATCGACGCGACCGTCGACTGGCAGCAGCAGATCGAGGGCGCGGCCTGACCCGGCTCTGCGTGGATTGCCCCCATCGCTCCACCACCCCCGAGTTGGCAACGTAGGCAACAAGGAAGGACTAGACCACCCATGAGCGCAGAGAACCTTGAGCAACTGATCCAGCAGGCCGGCGGCGACGTCGTCGGCATGCTGCGCAACGCGCAGATCGGCAACTACGCCTTCCCACTCAATCCCGAGTACACGAATTGGCGTGATGAGCAGGAAGCGTGGGCGACTACGGCCGTGCTTTTCGACCAGTCGTTCCACATGACCGACGTCTACTTCAAAGGCCCGGACGTCAAAAAGTTCTTCTCCGAGACGGCGGTGAACAACTTCGACAAGTTCGGCCGCAACAAGGCCAAGCAGTTCGTCGGGGTCAACGAGGACGGCTACGTCATCGGCGACGGGATCCTGTTCGGCCTGGAGGACGACGAGTACGCGCTCGTCGGCACCGGCATCGCGTCGAACTGGGCGGCATACCGCGCCATGACCGGCGGTTACGACCTCGAGGTCACCCACGACCCCGCGTCGGTCATCAACGACAAGCCGCGCAAGATCTTCCGGTTCCAGCTGCAGGGACCGAACGCCCTGAAGGTCGCCGAGAAGGCTTACGGCGGCCCGCTGCCCGCGATCAAGTTCTTCAACATGGGCGAGTTCACCCTGGCCGGAGTCCCGGTCCGAGCCCTCAACCACACGATGGTCGGCCAGCCCGGCATGGAGCACACGGGCCTGGAGATGACCGGGCCCTACGACCGGGGACCGGAGGTCTGGTCTGCGCTGGTCGAGGCCGGCGAGGAATTCGGCCTCAAGCAGGGCGGCGGGCTCGCGTACCCGACCACGGCCTTGGAGACCGGGTGGGTCCCCTTCCCGGTGCCGGCGATCTACACCGGCGAGGCTATGAAGGGCTACCGCGAGCACCTGGGCGTGGCCACTCTCGAGGCCAACTATGCGATCGCCGGCAGCCATGTCTTGCCGAAGATCGAGGACTACTACCTCACGCCGTGGGACCTTGGCTACGGCCGGCTGGTGAAGTTCGACCACGACTTCGTCGGTCGGTCCGCGCTGGAGAAGATGGTCGACCTGCCGCACCGCAAGAAGGTCTGGCTGCGGTGGAACGACGAGGATTCGGGCCGTGTGCTCGCGAGCAGCCTTTTTGGTGGCAAGAACCGAGCCAAGTACCTCAAGCACCCGTTCACCGACTACGGCATCACGCAGAACGACACCGTCATGTCGGACGGCCGGGTCGTCGGCGTGTCGACCTACTGCTCCTACACGGTCAACATCGGCGGGTTCGCCTCCATCGGCCTGATCGACGAGGCCGACGCCCAGGACGGCGCCGAAGTGACGTTGATCTGGGGTGAAGAAAACGGCGGGACCTCGAGGCCCAACGTCGAGCGGCATGTCCAGACCGAGATTCGGGCGACGATCAGCTCGACTCCGCTGAACTGAGCCGATACATGCCGTCCTGGTGGCGGCCGCGGGACCACGCGGCCGCCACCCGATGCCACCTCGCCCGCCGGTCGCGGGTGCGAGCCGAAGAAGGATTTGCCATGCCCGATCCGGTCCAGCACGTCTCTGTCGGTGTCCGGGAGTTCGTGGCGGCGGTGGGAGCGCACGCGCCGACCCCCGGGGGTGGCGCAGCCTCGGCCCTCGCGGCGTCGCTCGCGGCGGCGCTCACGGAGATGGCCGGCCGCTACACCGTCGGTCTCCGTCGCGGACCCGAGCCCGCCTCACTCACCGACCTCATTAGGCGCGCAGAGGGCATCCGCGAACGCGCGCTGTGCCTCGCAGATGAGGACGCACGAGCCTACGACCGCTATGCCGCGGCGCTCCGCATCCATTCGGCGACCGCCCCGGATCGTCGCCGCCGAGCGCTCTCCGACGCAGCCGACGCGGCGGCGGAAGTCCCTGCCGAGCTTGGGAGGCTCGCTGTGGAGATCGCAGAACTCGGCGAGCAACTTATCGAATGGGGCAACCCCCATCTGCGGTCGGACGCCTGCGCAGCCGTCCTCCTGTCGGCCGCAGTCGCGAGCAGCGCCGCCGTCCTCGTCAGCGAGAACCTGCGCGCCCGGCGGGCGGATGCCCGCATCCGCGGGCGGATCGACGACGCGAGACGGTGCGCGCAGGTCGCCGTCGCCGCCGCGACCCGGGTCGTCGAGGTGCTCGACCTCGCCCTCGAGGGGAACACGACGTGACCGCACAGATCATCGACGGCCGAAAGATCGCCGCCGAACTGGAAGAGACCGTAGCCGAGGAGATCCGGGCGTTGCCAGGAGCCCGGATGCACGCCGGCCTGGCGACCGTCGCAGTCGGCGAACACTTCGGCGCGGCCGCCTACCAACGCCGGCTGGAGCGCATCGCCGCGCGCATGGGAGTCCCGTACCGGCACCACCAGCTGCCGGGCGACTGCACCGAGGAGCATGTCCTCGCCACGATCGTCCGCCTCAATGCGGATCCGATGGTTGCCGGGGTGCTGCTGCTGCGGCCGATGCCCGCCCAGGTCCGCGAGTCCGCGGCCTTCGCCACGCTGGCACCGGAGAAGGACATCGAGGCCGTGCACCCGGAGAATGCCGGCCTGCTGGCGATCGGCATCCCGCGCTACATCCCTTCTACAGCCGCGTCCGCGTTCCACGTGCTCGACACCTGGCTCGACCAGCAGGGCGAGAACCGGGCCGCCTTCTACGAGAACGCCCGCATCGTTGTCGTCGGCCGATCGAACAACGTGGGGAAGCCAGCGGTTTCCCTCGCCTACGAGCGCCGCGCCGCGGTGACCTCGATCGACGAGTGGTCTGCCCGGGGCAGCCGGCTCGGCTTCCACACTCGCCGCGCCGATGTCCTGATCGTGGCGGCCGGAGTCGCGGGGCTCATCCGCGCCGAACACGTCCGCAGTGGCGCGGTCGTCCTCGACATCGGCATTAATGCCAAAACTGACCCCGACACCGGGAAGGTCGGCATCGTCGGCGACGTGGTGTTCCCGGAGGTCGCGTCGCGGGCTCGCGCGATCACGCCGGTGCCCGGCGGAATCGGACCAGTCACCGATGTCTGGCTCCTCCACACAGTGGTGTCGGCAGAGCGCCGGCGGATCGAAAGGACGACACGATGAGCGCATCCGACCAGGTCCGGCCCGACGAGCGACATGCCGGCGCGCAGAAGGTCTTCTTCCTCTGTATCACCGAGCCTAACGGCGTTGGCCCGGAGGACCTGCGACCCCACCTCGACGAGCACAAGAAATGGGTTGCCTCGTTGGAGCGTGACGGGCGCCTCTTCGCCGCTGGGCCGCTGCTCAACAGTGACTATCGGGCCTCGGGGACCGGCGCCCTGGTCCTGCGTGCCGGCTCACTGCAGCAGGCCCAGGATCTCGTCGACCAGGACCCCTTCCATGTCCGCGGGCTGCGCACCTATGTGCTGAAGCCGTGGCAGATCAACGAAGGGTCGTTCGGCGTCCACGTATCGCTTTCCGACGGCGTGGCCGACCTCAGCTGAATGCACCCGCAGAACGGAGTCCCCATGACAGTGCTGTCACCCCCATCGCCGGAGAGCCCGCAGGCCGACGATCTGGTCCTCACCCTGTCCTGCCCGGACCGGCCTGGACTGGTCTTTGACATCGCACGGTTACTGATCGGGTTGAGCTGCAACATCGTCGAGAGTCAGCAGTTCAGCGACCAGGAGTCGGACACGTTCTACATGCGGGTCCGCTTCGGTCGCGCAGACGGCAGTGCCCTCAACGAGGAGTCCCTGCGCCGAGATATCCAGGAGCTGGCGGCCCGCTCGGACATGACATGGCGGATGTCATCCGTGTCTGACCGCCAGCGCGTGCTGATCATGGCGAGTAAGTTCGGTCACTGCCTGAACGACCTACTGTTCCGCGCGGCGAGCGGAGCGTTGGACGTCGACGTCGCCGCCGTCGTCTCCAACCACCCCGACCTCGCCGTCCTGGCCGACAACCACAACGTGCCCTTTCACCATGTGCCGGTTACGGCTGAGACGAAAACGGAGGCCGAGGCGAGGCTGCTCGAACTCGTCGACGACCTTGATGTCGATCTGGTTGTGCTCGCCCGCTACATGCAAATCCTCTCCACCGACCTTTGCAAGCACCTCGAGGGTCGGGCGATCAACATCCACCACTCGATGTTGCCGAGCTTCAAGGGTGCCCGGCCCTACTTCCAAGCCAAGGACCGAGGAGTGAAGCTGGTCGGCGCGACCGCGCACTACGTGACCGCCGACTTGGACGAAGGCCCGATCATCGAGCAGGAGGTCGCACGCGTCGATCACACCATGAGCGCGGAGGACGTCACCGCACTCGGCCGGGACAACGAGTGCCTCGCCCTCGCCCGTGCGGTGCGGTGGCACATCGAGAACCGGATCATCCTCGACGGCCATCGCACGGTTGTGTTCCGATGACTGCGGCCACCGAATCCACCGCTGCCTACCTCGATTCGCTCACTAGTTACGAACGAACCGGCGTCCTTGCCAGCCCTACCCTCGAGCGCATCACGGCGCTGCTCAGCGCCCTCGGGGACCCACATCGCTGTTTCCGGTCGATCCACGTGACCGGGACCAATGGCAAAGGATCGGTCACTGTCATGACGGCGGCCCTGCTCGCCGAGCACGGCCTTTCCGTCGGGACGTATACCAGTCCCCACCTCGACAGGCTCGGCGAGCGGGTCACGGTGCAGGGCCGCCCCGCCGACGAGGAAGCCATGGATCTCGCCGTCGGCGCTGTCCGGAACGCGGCGATTTCACTCGGGATCACCCCGACGTGGTTCGAGGTGGTCACCGCCGCAGCGTTCTGGCTGTTGGCCGAGCACCGAGTCGACGTCGCCGTCGTCGAAGTCGGGATGCTCGGGCGCTGGGACGCCACCAACGTGATCCACGGTGACGTCGCCGTCGTGACGAACGTGGAACTCGACCACACCGATCTGGCAGGTCCCACCCGGGCAGATGTTGCGCGGGAGAAGGCCGGCATCGTTGAGCCCGGGGCCACGCTGGTTCTCGGAGATGGGGACCCTGACCTGCGGCCGATTTTCGAGGCCGCCGCCCCCGCGCGGATTGTGGTCGTGGGGGAGGTGCTCGCCTGGTCCGGGCGGCGGACGACGGCTACCGGATCCGTTGTCGACCTGCGGACCGCACGCGGCGAGCACCGAGCAGTCCGGGTGGGGATGCCGGGCTCGCACCAGTGCAGCAATGCCCTGCTCGCTGTGGCCGCCGTCGAGGCGTTCCTCGACACGACGATCGCCACCTCCGTGGTTGACCGATCGCTCGCGCGCGTCAGTGTCCCGGGCCGCTGCGAGATCGCCTACCGGGCTCCGCTGGTTGTCCTCGACGGGGCACACAACCCGGCGGGCCTAGCGGCTCTGCGGGACACCATCGCAGAGCTCCGCACGCCCTCCCGGGCCGTCCTTGTCTGCGGGGTGCTTGGCGGCCGCGACCTCGTCCCGGCCCTGCACACCCTCGCGGCCGACTTCGACGTCGTGATCGCGAGCGAGCCGGTGTCGCCGCGCGCAATACCGGCAGCCGCCCTCGCTGCGGCGCTGCGCGAGCGGGGGCGGACGGTTGTGGTCGTCCCCGACCCTGTCCGTGCCGTCGAGGCGGCCGTAGCCGCGGCGGGACGCGAGGGCACAGTCCTGGTCACCGGCTCGCTGCACCTGCTGAGTGCCGCCCGCAGTGGGCTACCGACGGTAGAGATGCCATGACGATCATCGAGCACCGCCTGCGGGCGCCACACACCCCTGTGCCCGGCTTACCGGCGCTGAACCGTTGCCTGGTCATGGGCATCGTCAACGTCACGCCCGACTCGTTCTCCGACGGCGGGCAACACCTCGCGGCCGGCCGTGCGATCGAGCACGGCCTCGCGTTGGCAGCTGCAGGGGCTGACATCGTCGACGTGGGGGGTGAGTCGACCCGCCCTGGTGCGTCCCGCGTCCCGCCCAGCGTAGAGCTGGCCCGGACGATGCCCGTCGTACGTGAGCTCGCCCGTGCGGGCCTGACCGTCAGTATCGACACCACTCGCTCGGCAGTGGCACGGGCCGCACTCGCCGCCGGCGCGGTGCTGGTCAACGACGTGAGTGGTGGACTCGCGGACCCGGAGATGGCGGCGTGCGTCGCCGCCGCAGAGGCCCCCTTTGTCGCGATGCACTGGCGCGCACACAGCAAGACGATGCGCCATCACGCCGTCTACCGAGACGTAGTGGCCGACGTCGTCGCGGAGCTGCGAGTGCGTGCGGACGCGCTGTGTGCCGCAGGGATCGCTCAGCATCGGATCATCCTGGACCCGGGCCTCGGCTTCGCCAAGACCACGCAGCACAACTGGCAGCTGCTCCGGCACCTCGACGAGCTCCTGGCACTGGGCCACCCCGTGTTGGTGGGCGCTTCACGCAAGTCATTCCTGGGAGACGTGCTGGCTGACGTGGATGGCAGCCCGGCCCCGGCGGCCCGCGACTGCGCCAGCGCCGCCGTCTCCGCTCTCGCCGCCGCCGCGGGTGCCTACTGCGTGCGGGTGCACGACGTCCGATCCACGCTGGACGCGGTGCGCGTGGCCGACGCGTGGTCTGGGAGGACACGATGAGCCCCCAGTTCGAGGAGATCGCGGCCCGGTTCGACGATCTGACCGCCGGCGGCGAAGCGTTCGTGCTCTCCGAACCGGTCGAGCGATTCATCGCCGTGGTGCCTGCCGAGGTCGAGGGTGTCCTCGCTGCCGCGGAGGACGCGGCACGGCGGGGCCGGTGGGTCGCAGGTTTCGTCAGCTACGAGGCGGCGGCTGGGCTCGATCCCCGGCTGGCGGTGTTAAGCCCCTACCCCGACCATCCGCTCGCTGACCTGCCGCTTGCGTGGTTCGCCGTCTTCGACCGCCGCGAAGATGCGCAACCTCTCATCACCCCGGCCTCGACGCCGTCGACGGACTGGGCCCTCGCCCAGGACGAGGACGCGCATCGCGCGGGCGTCGAGCGGATCCGCGCCGGGATCGCTGCGGGCGACTACTACCAGGTCAATCTCACGACACGGCTGTCCGGGACGGTGCCCGACGCCTACGACCGGTACGTCCGGCTTGCTGTGGCCCAGCGCGGCGCCTACAACGCCTTCCTGACGACCGGCACCCACGCTGTGGTCTCCGCCTCCCCGGAACTGTTCTTCACCCGCGACGGCACGCTGCTCACTACGCGACCGATGAAGGGCACCTCAGCCCGCGGACGCTGGCCAACGGAGGACGAGGCCCGGGCCGCCGCTTTGAAGGCCTCGCCCAAGGAGCGCGCCGAGAACGTCATGATCGTCGACCTGCTCCGCAACGACCTTGGCCGCGTGGCGCAGACCGGAACCGTCGCCGTCCGGTCGCTGCTCGAAGTCGAACGCTATCCGACGGTGTGGCAGCTCACCTCCACCGTCACCGCACGGACGAGCCCGGGCAACGACGACCTGGTGACACTGTTTCGAGCGCTCTTCCCGTCCGGGTCGGTCACCGGGGCCCCCAAGTCCGCGGCCATGCAGGCAATCGCGGAGATCGAGGCGTGCCCGCGCGGTGCCTACTGCGGCGCGATCGGCTACCTGGCCCCGGACCCGGTGCGGCCACGGCTGCGCTTCTCCGTCGCAATCCGCACGATGACCGTCGCGCTCGCCTCGGAATACGCGGAGTACGGGGCAGGCGGCGGCATCACCTGGGCCTCGGACCCCGGTGCGGAGTGGGCCGAGCTGCAGACGAAGACGGTCGTGCTACGCCACCCACCCGCACCGCCGCGGTCCCTGCTGGAAACCATGCGGCTCGAACCGTCAGGCCGCGTGGTGAACCTCGAGCGGCATCTGACGCGGATGGCGACTTCTGCACGCCACTTCAGGTTCCCCTGCGACGTGACCGCGCTCCGGTCGGCGATCCGGCGGGCGGGTGAAGCGAGTCCCGGGACGTGTCGCCTCGAGTTACGACTTGATTCTGACGGAATCGCCACAGCCGAGACCGAGCCCCTGCGGCCGAGCATTGGCGTCGCGGCGCTGGCCTTTGCCGATCGGAGAGTGCACTCCGCCAACGAGAGCCTCTTCCACCAGGACGCCGACCGAAGACGCTATGAACGACTGCGCCGCACACGACTCGATGTCGACGACGTCGTCCTGATCAACGAAAAGGGTCACGTCACTGAAACGACCCGCGCAAACCTTGCCGTCCTCCTGCGCGGACAGTGGTGGACGCCGCCGCTGGACTGCGGCCTGCTCCCCGGTGTCGAGCGCGCGCGGCTGGTCGAATCCGGCGTGCTGGCCGAGTGCGTCCTGACCCCGGCCGATGTTGTCTCCGCGGACGCTCTCGCCCTGGTCAGCTCGCTGCGTGGCTGGCGTCAGGCCCGCCTCGTCGACGACACCAGGCCACGCCCGGTCCGGTACGCAGGACCGAGCGCTGCGGCAACCGTCCCTTTGCTCCCGATGATCTGAGGACAACCGCCATGGCCGACAAGCAGAACCTCGCCGCCGAACCCGAGCTCGAGCTCGTCGTCGACAAGCGCCGGCTCGTCGCCGACGACATCGTCGAGCTCGTGGTGCGCCGCTCGGACGGCGGAGACCTCCCGCCCTGGACGCCCGGAGCCCACATCGACCTCCTCCTGACCGGCGCCGCAGACGACCCGCTCGTGCGGCAGTACTCGCTTTGCGGGAGCCCCCACGACACCACGTCCTGGCGGATCGCGGTGCTGCGCGAGCGGCTCGGTCGGGGCGGGTCGGCTCGGGTCCACGACGAGATCACCCAGGGGACGCGGGTCTTCGTGCGGGGCCCACGTAACCAGTTCACTCTGGAGCCCGCCCGTAGCTACGTCTTCGTCGCAGGCGGCATCGGTATCACGCCCCTGCTACCCATGATCGAGGCCGCGGCGGCGGCCGGATCCACCTGGACCCTGGTCTACGGAGGCCGCACCGCCGGCTCGATGGCCTACACCGACGACCTTGCCGAGCACCACGGCGGTCTGGTCCAGCTCCGCCCCCAGGATCAGCATGGGCTCCTCGACCTCGACGCGATGCTGGCCGCGCGGCCCGACGACGCGCTCGTCTACTGCTGTGGCCCCGGACCGTTGCTCGACGCCGTCGAGCAACGGTGTGCCTCCCTCCCGGCCGGCACCCTGCGCATCGAGCGCTTCACCCCGAGAGACCTCGGTGATCTCCCCCCGGCACGACCATTCGAGGTCGAGCTCGCCTCCAGTGGAAACACGATCGAGGTCCAGGCCGACCAGTCCATCCTTGCAGCCCTCGAGGAGGCCGGGATGCCCGTTGTCTCATCCTGCCAGGAGGGGACCTGCGGAACGTGCGAGACCTCGGTGCTCGGCGGCGACGTCGACCACCGTGACTCAATCCTGACCGCCGACGAGCGCGCGGCCAACGACACCATGTTCTTGTGCGTGTCGAGGGCGGCCGGGTCGAAACTCATCCTGGACTTGTGAGGAAACCACCGTGCCCCACCAGCGCCCTTCCGAACACCTGCGGCCCGTCCACCTCGTGGGAAGCGTGCCGCTGCGCTCCGCCGAGGAGGTCTTCACCGTCGCGTCAGCGGAGCTTGGTGACCACCTGCGCCGGATCCCCGACGGCGAGACCGGCGACCGCGCCGGCTGGATCGGCTTCCAGGTCCCCCTGCTCGCAGCGCATCCTGACCCGGTGCGTGACCTCGGCACCGGCCACGACAGGATGCTGCTCGAACGCGCGGAACGAGCGGAAGGATCGGGTTACAAGAGGCCGACCTTCCGCCTGCGCGCCGGCGCCGACCCGGCCGCCGTCCGCTTCGACGACCTCGGCTACGCGAGGGCGGCGATCGGGTCCTATGCGGTCTTCGCACGTCTCAAGGCCGCTGGGGTCATATCCGGGCGGACCCGGTTCCAGGTCAGTCTCCCGACGCCTCTCGCCCCCCTGGTGGTCTTTGTCGCGCCCGGCGACGTCGCGGCCCTGCTGCCCGCGTACCGCCGGGCAATGCTCGCCGAGCTCACCCGAATCCTCACCGCGGTGCCCGTCGGTGAGCTGGCCGTGCAGTGGGACGTGGCTGCCGAGATAGCCCTGCTGGAGGGTGCGTTCACCGCGCAGTTCGACGACGTCGCCGAGGTCGTGGAGCAGGAGTTGGTGGAGCTCGGGGATAGCGTGCCGGACGGCGTTGAGCTGGGGTATCACTTCTGCTACGGCGACTTCGGCCATGAGCACTTCGTGGAGCCAAGGGACCTCACCGTCCCGGTCGCCCTGGCCGGCGCCGTGGCCGCGGGCCTGCGCAGGCGTCTGGACTTCGTCCACATGCCCGTGCCCCGCGAGCGGGACGACTGCGCATACTTCGCGCCCCTGCAGGCCCTCGATGTGCCGGCCTCCTGCGAGCTCCACCTCGGGCTAGTGCACGCCACCGACGGCCTCGCCGGGGCACGGCGACGCCTCGCTGCCGCGAGCCGCTACCGCGCGGTCTTCGGCGTCGCGGCCGAGTGCGGCTTCGGCCGCCGAGACCCCGATGCTGTGGTCCCGCTGCTGCGCCTGCACCGCGAAGTTTCCTCGGCGTCCGGCGCCCCCGACGCTCGATCTGACCCACAGGAGAAAACATGAGTACCGCTGGCATCATCGGCTCCTTCGACTACGAGGCCCGCCCTGTCCGCGTCGTGTTCGGCGCCGGCAGGCTCGCCGGCATCGCCGCGGAGCTCGACCGCCTGGGCGCCCACAACGTGATGACCGTCGCCGACTCGCGAGCGCCCGGTGCGGAGAAAATACGAGACGCGCTGGGGGATCGAGTTGTCCTGGCCTGGGACGAGATCGCCCAGCACGTCCCGGTCGATCTCGCCGACCGGGCGGTCAAGGCCGCGGAGGCCGCAGGCGTGGACGCGGTAGTCAGCCTCGGCGGCGGCTCGGCGACCGGTCTGGCGAAAGCCATCGCCCTGAGCACCGGCCTACCGATCGTGGCAATCCCCACCACCTACGCGGGATCCGAGTTGACGCCCGTCTTCGGCATGACCGACGGGGAACGCAAGCGCACCGGAACCGACGAACGGGTCCGCCCGAAAGTGGTCGTCTACGACCCCGAGCTGACCGTCGGACTTCCCGCAGAGGTGACCGGGCCGAGCGCGTTCAACGCGATGGCGCATTGCTTTGCGGCATTGTGGGCGGCTGCGGGTGACCCGCTGACCTCGGCCCTCGCGGCGGACGCCGTCCGCACCATCACGGCTTGCCTCCCGGCCGTGACGGCGGACCCCACCGACCTTGCCGCGCGGGCTGGGCTGCAGTACGCCGCTTTCCTGGCCGGCACCGCGCTGGCCTCGACCGGTACCGGGCTGCAGCACAAGATCTGCCACTCGCTGGGCGGCAGACTCAACCTGCTGCACGCCGACACGCACTCGGTGGTGCTGCCCTACGTGGTCGCTCTGAACACACCAGCGGCTCCGGACATGGTCGAACGGTTGCGGCCCTTCCTCGGCGATGAACCGGGCGTTGCGCTGTGGGAGCTGGCGAAGGAGGCCATGCTGCCAGCCGATCTTGCCAGGCTCGGGGTTCGCCGCGAGCACCTCCGAGACGTCGCCGCGGATGTCGCAGGCACGCCGAACCCGGTCCCGGTCGATGCCGCTGCGGTCGAGGCTCTGCTGCTTCGGGCCCTCGACGGCGAGCCACCGATGGCCTGATAAAAGTGGGGCCCGGGCGGGGCCGGGGGGTGGGCTCCGCCCGGGCCGGCGTGCCGGCGTCAGATCGTGGAGCGGCCGATGCTTCCGCCCCCATCGACCCGCACCGTCTGGCCGGTGACGAAACCGGCGTCGTCGGAGAGCAGGAAGGCAATCGCGGCGGCGATCTCCTCGGGCCGGCCAAAGCGGCGCGCCGGGACCGCGGACAGGTAGCGCGCCTCACCGACGGAGCCTGGGGGGTTGCTCTCGCGGAACAGTTCGGTCTCGGTCGGACCGGGCGCGACCGAGTTCACCGTGACACCTGCCGTGGCCAACTCACCGGCCCACGCCCTGGTGCAGAAGTCCAGCGCGGCCTTCGCCGCGCCGTAGGACGTCCGCTCTGGCAGGCCGACAGTCACCATCGTCGACAGGTTGACGATCCGCCCCCAGCCACGCTCGACCATTTTCGGCACCAGCTCCTGGGCGAGCTGCACGGCTACGCGGACGTTGAGGTCGAAGACGGCGTGGAGATCGTCCAAGTCGACCGAACCCAGCATCGCAGGCCGCACGAGCCCGACGTTGTTCACCAGGCCGTCCACTGCTCCCCGCGCCAGGACTGCCTTCGCCGCCTCCTCCGTGGCTTCCCGGTCGGCAAGGTCGACCGTCTCGAACTCGCCCGGGAAGTCGGGCGGCGCGGTCCGCGCCAACCCGACGGGTCGGTGGCCGCGTTCGGCGAGCAGCCGGCTTGCTGCCAGCCCGATCCCGCGCGACGCGCCGGTGATCACTATCCGTCTCGATTCCATGGGCTCTCCTGTCGGCACGCGAATCCAATCTGTGACGAAAGTGCTGGCGGTCGCGAGCGACGCCAGTTTCGTCACGAGTCTTCGATGCTCGTCGATGGGCGACTGACCTGCCGTATGCCGTGAAAATCCGCTCTTCAGAGGGTGTCGCGGCGGCGCCGGAGGTCCAAGACCTACGTCAGTGTACTAGTTGACAGGGAAACGATATCTGCCTTACTGTGATTGGTGCCATATAGCGGGACACCTCCACTGCGAGAGCGCAGTGCTGCCCTTCCACCGGAAGAGATTCCTGTGCGCACACCGATCACGAACGATCGTCGGGACCACCTGATTCGCGGGGTCGCCGGGCCGGGCCGCGTTCCGCGCTGCCGACAGAAGTCAGGAGTCGTCAGCGGGGAAACGGTCTTCGAGACGCGCCCAAATCTGCACCAGATGGTCGACGTCACCGGGTTCGAGGCGGTCGATGAACTTCATCCGGACACCGCGGAACATCACGTCCATCAGCTCGTGGATCCGTCGGCGCCCAACGCTCGTGAGGCTCAGCTCGACCGCCTGCCGGCCCTCCTGCCGGTGTCGCTCGACCAGTCCGCGTTCGACAAGGCGATCCGCAATCCTGGTTGCACCCCCGGGGGTGAGCAGGACGTCGTTTGCAAGGTCACCGACCCGCCGGCGGCGGTCGGGTGCGCGCCAGAGCTGGTACAGCACGTCGAACTCGTTGATCGTCAGCCCAGTCTCGCGACGCAGTTCCGCCTCGAGCTCGGGCAACAGCCGGGACAGCATCTCAAGGGTGCCGCGCCAGGCCTGCAGCTGCTGGATCGTCAGGTGCGGAACGGTCCGTTCGCGCAGCGGCGGCGCAACGGTCTTGCGGCGGATCTCCCGGTCTCGCTGGTCAGTCTCGGCAGCTCGGGTGACCGGGAGCATTTGACGCGCCCGGTAGGCGCGCTGTCGGCATGCCCGGGAGCAGTACAGGGCTGGGCGGCCGGTGTCGCGGCTCTCCAGAGCGGTACCGCAGATCGTGCACTCCATAGCCGCACCTCTCGCTGCGTGACGAAACCTGTGACGATACTACCGTCTGGGCGGGCGAGCGGTGAGGGCGACGCACCAGCGGGAGGCTACGGCTCCGGAGGCGAAGCCCGGCGCCTGCGACGCCGCGCGGCAGGCCGGGTGAGCTGCGCCTTGTGCAGCGGGCGTACCTCCTTCAGGAGGCGGCCTAAGGTCTGGCTGAGCTGGTGTGCCTCGTCGTCGGTGAGACGGTTTGCGAAGTACTCGTCGATGGAACACCGGTGGATCTCAGCGCACCGTGTGAGCAGCGCTCGTCCGTCGTCCGTCAGCACCACCACGGTCCGGCGAGCATCGTCGGGGTCGGTGTCGCGGCGAAGCAGGTCCTGTGCCTCCATCCGGGTCACGAGCTGGCTCAGCCCGCTCTGGCTGAACACGATGAGTTCCTCGAGCTCACCGAACGGGCGCTGTCCGCGCTCGGCAGAGTTGACGTGCAGGAGGATCTCGTACCACACGAGCGGGAGGTCGAGAGCCTCTGCGAACCGGCGGCGTATGAGATCGGCGATCACGCCATATGTCTGCACATAGGTGCGCCAGGCTTCGAAATGCACGGGCTCGACCCCGGGGTTGAGCGGCGACGCCGGATCGTAAGGGTCCATCACAACTGATCCATCTTAGCGACCGACCCGTGACAGGCGGGTCGGGGTAGTTGATCTGTACACGCACGCTATTTACATCCATCACGAAGGATGTAAACAGCGCCAATCTGACAGCAAAGGAGCTTCAGACATGAGCGAAGACGAGAGCTATGTACTAGGTGCGCACAAGGCCACGAACTCCACGTTCCGCGGCCATCACCACATCACGCTCGCCGTCGGCGGGGCCCAGGAAGACTACGACTTCCACACCAAGCTGCTGGGGCTCCGCTCGGTCAAGAAGACGGTGATCTTCGTCGGCAACAGTGAGGCCTACCACCTCTACTACGGCGACGAGACCGGGCATGAGGGACAACTGGTGACCACCTTCACGCTGGGGGACAACGCTCCCCGTACCGAGAAGGGCAGTGACCAGGTCAAGTCGCTGGACCTGTCGGTGCCGGTTGGTTCCCTCGGCTTCTGGCAGGAGCGGCTCAACGGGCACGACGTCGAGACCACCCTCGTCGAGCGCTTCGGGGAGAAGCGGCTCGACTTCACCCACCCGTGTGGCATCGGTTATGCGCTGGTCGAGTCCGCGAGCGACACTCGTACTCCCTGGGAGACCTCGGACGTCTCGCGCGACGTCGCGATCAAGGGCACCTACGGCATCACGGTGTCGGCCCGCCAGCTGGGCCAGATCGACTTCCACATGACAAACGTGATGGGCTTCGACCAGTCCAACACCGAGCTCGCCGTCGCACGGTACGAAACCGGCAACGGTGGCCCTGGCACCGTCATCGACTTCGAGCTGGAGCCCGACCGGCCGCAGGGTTCCTGGGGCATGGGGGTCGGCGCGGTGCACCACACCGCTTTCTGGATCGACGGCAACGACGACGCCTCCCAGGCGGCGTTCAAGGACCGCTCAGAGAGCTTCGGCTACATGGACATCTCCGATCGCAAGGACCGCAACTACTTCCAGTCGGTGTACTTCCGCAATCCGTCGGGATCGCTGTTCGAGGCCACCTACAGCCATCCGCAGAGCTTCCTCAAGGACGAGGCGGTCGACCGGCTGGGCAACGACCTCAAGCTGCCGCCGTGGTTGGAGGGCCGGCGCGACGAGCTGATCGCGAAGCTCGAGCCGATCACCGACTGACAACTCCCAACGGCCCCGACCCAAGGAGGGGACATGTCCCTTGAGGACCAGCTCGATCAGCAACGGAAGAAGGCCTGGGAAGCCCGCACCCCCGAGGAACGGCAGACCCGCGCCGACGCGATCGATCAGGTCGACAAGGCCGGCGTCGCGCGTGCCGCCCTCGCCGTCGGCGAAAAACTGCCACAGTTCGTCCTGGCGGACGCGCGAGGCCGGCAGGTCGACATCGAGGATCTGCTCGCCGACGGCCCTGTCGTAATCTCGTTCTACCGCGGCGGTTGGTGTCCCTACTGCAACCTCGAACTCCGTGCCCTGCAGGCGCGGCTGCACGAGCTGCACCGCCTCGGCACCTCGCTCGTCGCGATCAGCCCTGAGCTGCCTGACCGCTCACTGTCCACCGAGGAGAAGAACGAGCTCCGCTTCCCGGTCCTCTCCGATCCCGGCAACGAGGTCGCGCGGAAGTTCCGGATCGTTCACGAAATCTCGCCCGAGGTGGTGGCCTACCAGCGCCGCAACGGCAACGACGTGGCGACCTACAACGGCGCCGAGACCGCTGAGGTCCCCCTGCCGGCCACGTATGTCGCCGACCAGGACGGCGTGGTGCAGTACGCCTTCGTTTCCGCCGACTACACGCGGCGGTCCGACCCCGACGAGGTCGTCGAGGTCGTCCGGGCGCTCGTGAGCGCCCGGACCGGGGCGGTGTAGGTCCCTCTGCGCCGCATCGACGCTCAGGTTGTCCGCACGACGAGGTAGGGAGCGATGCCATGAGATCGATAGCCGGGTGCCCGGTCCACGTGGTCGGGAATGTGCCACTCGGGCAAGCGGCGCCCGGCCGGCTTGGCGCCTGGGTAAGCGAAGTGGGCGACCTCGTGGCCGCGGTCCCCGACAGCGGTCCCTGTGCGGGATCCCGGTCGGGGGCCGTCGGCCCACCGCCCCCGGGTGGTCCGCGTCCTGTCGACCTGGGCTACGCGTCCGAGGCCGCGAGGTCGTACCGGCGGCTCCGCACCGTCCGGGATAGCGGGTTGCTCCCCCGGACGGTGCGCCTGCAGGTCAATCTG
The DNA here is from genome assembly GCA_032230695.1 of Actinomycetota bacterium. Taxonomy (GTDB): domain Bacteria; phylum Actinomycetota; class Actinomycetes; order Mycobacteriales; family Pseudonocardiaceae; genus Amycolatopsis. Next base: position 121,494 of record JAVXWP010000159.1, read on the forward strand.
CCGACACCCGCAACCGGGGTCGCCCGTTTCGTCCGCGACCCCGCTCGCCGGGCGGCGGCCCGCCCGTTGTTCGAGCACGCGTTGCTGCGCGAGCTCGACCGGATCGTGGCCGCCGTGCCGGCGGAGGACTTGTCGATCCAATGGAACGTGCGGGAGGAGGTCGTCGCGATTGAGGCCGGCAGCTCGGGCGACAGCGAGTCCGGAACAGCGTGGGACGACTACTTGGTCACCCTGCGCCGCCTCTCCCGGTTCATCCCGCACGACGCCCTGGTCGGCTACCACTTCTGCTACCGCAACGGCACAGGGCAGACCGATACGGAACCGGCCGACCTGGCTACCACCGTCCGCATGGCGAACGCGGCAGTCGATCAGACACCCCGCAACACCGACTTCTTTCACATGGCCGTGCCCGCCAGCCGGGCCGACGACGCATACTTCGCCCCGCTCGCGGAGCTCGAGCGCTCCGACGCGCGGCTGTTCTTCGGGCTCGTCCACGACACCGACGGCGCGGCGGGAGCGTCGCAACGCATCGCCGCCGCGCGTCGCCGGGTCGCCGACTTCGGGATCTCCACGAGCTGCGGCCTCGGCGATCGCACTGCCGGGCGGGTCGCCATGCTCTTCCACATCCAGCGAGAAGTCCTGAGCGTCCTGGGTTCCTGACGGCCGCACACACAGGCGTGACCATTGACGAAAGTAGGGACATGCACACCGACGAGGCGCAAGATCTGATCATCATCGGGTCAGGACCGGCCGGGTACACGGCCGCGGTCTACGCCGCACGGGCGCAGCTAGCCCCGATCGTGTTCGAGGGTTTCGAGTTCGGCGGTGCCTTGATGACTACGACCGACGTCGAGAACTACCCGGGGTTCGCCACCGGGATCCAAGGCCCCGAACTCATGACGACGATGCGCGATCAGGCGCAGCGCTTCGGTGCGGTCCTGCATGGCATCGACGTCGACGAGGTCGACCTAGCGGGTCCACTCAAGACCGTCGTCGCGAATGGCGAGCGCTACCGGGCCCGGGCTGTCGTGCTGGCGATGGGCGCCGCATCCCGACGACTCGGTGTGCCAGGCGAGGACCGCCTCTCCGGGCACGGCGTCAGCACCTGCGCGACCTGCGATGGCTTCTTCTTCCGCGACCGGCACATCGCCGTTGTCGGTGGCGGCGACTCGGCCATGGAAGAGGCGCAGTTCCTCACCCGGTTCGCGGCCTCAGTCACAGTCGTGCACCGGCGGACCGAGCTCCGGGCCTCACGGATCATGGTGGAGCGGGCACGGGCCAACCCGAAGATCCGCTGGGAGCTCGACGCTGAGGTAGCCGAGATCGTCGGCGGCGATGCCGTCTCGGGGCTGCGGCTGCGCGACACCCGCGATGGCGCGGACCGACCCGACCTCGACGTCACCGGCATCTTCGTGGCAATCGGGCACGTACCCCGCAGCACTCTTGTGGCCGGCCAAGTCGACATCGACGGCGCCGGATACGTGATTGTCGACGCTCCGTCCACCCGGACCAGTCTTGCTGGAGTCTTCGCCGCCGGAGACCTTGTCGACCGCTCGTACCGCCAGGCCGTCACCGCCGCCGGTACCGGATGCGCTGCCGCCATCGACGCAGAGCGCTGGTTGGCCGAGGAGGCCCCGGCGACGACCGGGCCCCGTGCAGGCGCGATGTCGCGAACCATGTCCTAAACCATTTCACACCGATCCCGAGGGCTCGGCCGCGTCGGGTTAACGCCTACGGTCACGCTGCGCGTGCGTCCGGACGGCCTGGCGACGCGCCAAGCCCGGGCAACTTCGAAGATCCCGATTACGTACAATAATCATTTGCCTCTCAGCTGATCGAACACCAAATACTCGATCATTGGAGCTTGCCGGTCTCAACCCCCGTTTCGTACGCCGCACCGGGCACAAGAATGCGGCCCGGGAAGCTCTACCCGGGCCGCACTGTGATCAGTTCAGTTAGGTTCGTTCCGCCAACTCAGCTCGGGCGGTCGGCGGGCACTGGGTTCGCGGCCGGGTCCCAACGCGCGAACAGGGTGGTCGGGCCGCGGAACGAGACATTCGCCGGGTACTCGAATTCCTGCCCGGCGACCAGCTCCGCGTGCGGGAGCCGGCGGGCCATCTCCTCCAGGAAGACCCGCATCTCCAGACGGGCCAGCGGCGCCCCAAGGCACAGGTGGGCACCGAAGCCGAACGACAGGTGCCGATTCGCGTTGTCCCTGGTCAGGTCAAAGCGCTCCGGCTCCGGGAACACCGCGGGATCGTGATTGGCTGAGCTCGTCAGGAGGAGGACATTTGACCCGGCGGGAATCGTCACACCACCGACCGCGAAGTCCTCGATGCTGCGCCGCCGCCACGCGATGACCGACGAATGGTAGCGCAGGGACTCCTCGACCGCCTTCGATGCGACTGACGGGTCCTGGCCGACCGCGCCCCACAAGGCACGGTCGGCCAGCAGCGTCTGAAACATGTTCGATGTGGCGTTGGTGGTGGTCTCGTGCCCAGCGAACAGCAGGTTGAGCATGGTCCGGTAGAGGTACTCCTCATCGAACAGCTCAGGATCCTGCTGGTGTGCCCGGATGACGTCACTCATCACATCATCACCTGGCTTGTCAATGAGCCTGCGCACGTGCATGCGGCTGTACTGATCGAAAGCGGCGAGGCTTTCGACCATCCGGATCTGCTCCTCCTCGTTCGGTCGCCCGAACAGGAACAGCAGCATGCTGCTGGTGAATTGCTTGACCGTGGTTGCGTCCTCGTCGGGCACACCCATCAGAGCGAACGTGACCAGAGCGGGAATCTCCCAGGTCAACTCGGCGACGAGGTCGGCCTCGCCGCGGCGGACGAAGCAGTCGATGTACTCCGTCACCAGCTCGCGGATTTTCGGCTCGAACCGGGCGAGCTGGTTCGGCGTGAACGACGGAGCGATCTTCTTGCGCCGTGCGGGCCCCTCCGGCGCATCCTCATTGACAATGAACGTTCCCGGCCGGAAGCCGACCTCGGCCATCTTGTCGACTGCTGCCGGGCAAGGCGGGGTAATCGGCTGGATGCTGTTGGTCGCTGAGAACGCGGCGGTCTTCCGGAAGATCGCCCGGACATCCTCATAGCGGGTGACCACCCAGTACCCCAGGTCGTGACTGTAGAAGACCGGCTGCTCAGCCCGGATCCTCGACAGGATGGGGTAGGGGTCTTCGAGGTAGGGCTTGCGGAACGGGTCGAACAGCTCCTCGAAGTCGGAGACCGCAACGGGCGGTGCGGGTGTGGTGGGCACGCTCATACGAAGGGCTCCTCACGCCAGCGGAAGGATCCGGCTGCTTTACGGACGTAGTGATCGGGCGGCCGTCGTGCTGATACGACGGTAGCGATATTTCTTTTCCTCGTCAATAAAAATGCGACACTGAATGGACGACCGCGCACGTCCATCTGCGCAGATCATCTACATAACTGGGCTTTTCCCACTTCGTTCAAAGCTCTATTGAGGCTGTTACGTCACACGTGCGTCGCCATGCGAGTGTGACGAAATAGTTTCTGGACGGCTTTCGCGCCCGCACCCCACCGCATACGAGGATTCCCTTCTCTGGACGCGTCGCCGGAGGAGCTGGGTCTCGGCCGGAGCTGGTCTGCGTCGGCCGAGACCGTCACGGCTGTGGACTAGGAGATGGCGTTTGTTTGTTTGGGGTGGTGATGTCGAAGTTCCCTTCGATCGCCAGTTGTCCGGCGGGCATCCGCTGGTCGGACCCGTTCCCATGCTTTCGCAGCCCCGTCGGGGGCACTTCCGGCGCTGGTCAGATACGCGACATGGGGCGTAAGTAAGATCAAATGACCCACTTACGCCCCACAAACTCGCCGATCCTCACAACATGGTCTCCATAGCCGCTGCCGTCGCGGGACTGACCGAGTTGCGGCCCATGTAGGTGTCCTGCGTCATCGACGGCTTGGAATGCCCGAGCTGATCAGCGATCAGACGAGCCGAAAGACGTTCCATGCCCGTATGCCGACACCCGACGAGATGACCGAACTCGAGCTACCGGCGGGCGAGCCAGTCATGGTGCTGCACAGGACGACGTTCACCGCAGACGATGTGGCAGTCGAGTTCGCCCGCGGTATCCACTCCGCATCTCGTTTCGCCTGGTCCTACACGTTCAAGATTCCAGACTAGCCACGAGGTCTAGCCATGCCCGGCACCCATCGCCAGACGTTTTCTGCGCCAATACAACGTGATGTACAGACGCTGTGGAACTACCACCGGCTCGACGACGAGCTAAGGCCAGTTGACGTCGCCGTAGGTCTCGGTAGCCACGATCCCGGTGTCGCCACGTACACAGCAGAGCTTTACCACCGAGGACTCTTTCCAGTCATCGTGTTCACCGGGGCCAACGCGCCAACGACCGTGGAGAAGTTTCCGCGAGGCGAAGCCGTGCACTACCGCGAGATCGCCATCGAGCAAGGTGTACCCAGCTCCGCAATCCTGACCGAGACTAGATCGACGACCACGGTCGAGAACTTCCGGTTCACCCGCGACCTGCTGTCAGCTGAGGGAATCACTCCTCGATCTGTCCTGGTGACGTGCAGGCCCTACCAGCAGCGCCGAGCCCAGGCCATCATCACGAAGCAATGGCCAGACGTCGAAGTCCTCTGTTCCGGCGCTCAGCAAGACCTTGACACCTACGCAGCCAGCATCGGCGAGCCGGACCGGGTGGCGAACATGCTCGTCGGCGACACCCAGCGTCTGGATCTTCAGGTCCAATCTGGCGAGATCCTTCCCCAAGAGATCCCCCAGCAGGTCCGCTACGCATTCGACCGCCTAGTGCACGCTGGATACACGAGCCGACTTATCCCCACAGGCTAGGTGTGGCCACGCGCGGCTTGTGTCGGGCTTCAGATGATCCTTGACGTTTTGGCTCCACTTGATCCTTGACGTCGGACCTAGCCAGCCTAGTTGTTCTGGGCTCGGCGGTGGGTGATCACGTCGGTGGCGGTGCGTGCTGCGGTGATCAGTAGGTGGGGACCGTGGTGGACCTGGATGTTCTGGTCGTCGATGATGGCGGTGACGACTTTGCGGGCGTGGTTGCGGCCGATCTGGATGCGTTGCCGGGCGATCATGATGCCGCCGCTGCTGGAGACGATCCGTTCGACTGTGACCGGTGCGGGTGCGGGTGGGGGTGGTGTGGGTGGCGGTCCGGCTGGTCGTGCACCGCGTAGGTAGGCGACTGCCCTGGTGGTGAGGGGGTTGGGGACCGAGCGCAGCAGGGTGCGGTCGGCTGGGTCGAGCACGGCCATGACGCCGGTGTCGAACCGCAGGATGACTCGCCGTCCGGCGAGTGGGAAGCCGACGCTGATGGCGTTGTTGGCCAGTCCGACGCAGCCGGCGGCGTTGACGGTGCGTTCGACCTCGATCACTGTGTTGGCGGGTTGCTCGGTGGGTAGGTCGTTGTCGTCGATGATGCGGGCCTGCTGGGTGTGCACGAGCGCGTGCAGGTCGGATGAGGCAGAAGCCACTACGGCGGTTGTGGACTGCTTATACTCGGTGTTGTGAAGCATGGACAGCTTCCGCGCGGCGGGAGGCCAGCCGTCGCCCTGGAGGAGATTGAGGCCAGTATCGAGGCTGCCTGGCAGGCGTTCCGGGCGGGCTTTGACGTCGTGGCTGGCAGCCCGGACGCGACATCACTGGCCGAGGCAGTGCTGCAAGACCCATCGGAGTTCGAGTGGCGTGTCGTGGATGGCGCCTTGAACCGCCTCACCTGCCAGGATTGTCGCAGCACCTTGGGCGCCGGTCAGGTGGGATGTCATCGATGCGACCAAGCGAACGGGTACCGGTTTGCCGCCAAGGAGATCGACCGCCCGCACGTGCCCCCGGGCAATGAGCACGCACTCCGCGTCGCATCCGCAGTAGCGCGAACCAGACACCGATACAGTCCTCAGGCGCGGTGCGGCTATGAACTGGCCCTCCCCAGCCTGCTCGATGGGGACCTGCCGACGACCGCCGAGGCTCAAGCGGGCAAGGCCGCGATCAACAAACTCAGTGACGCCGAACTGGACTCGGTCACGTCGCTATCCGACGTAGGTGGCCCGGAGCACCACCGCGACAGGATAACCGGGTGAAAAGCCGCCTGGTCAGCGTGAGCACGGGCTCGCTCAGCAAGTCGAGGCAGCGGCCAACATTTAGCCAATATGACCCCGGCAATTGACCACAAATGACGATGGACAACAGCTAAGTTTCTGCAGCTCAGGGGGAATTTCAGTCGGCAGTCCCAAGGTGAAGAAAGACGCGAATAAGGTCAAGGGGTCGCAGGCTCATATCCTGTCAACCCGACCGGAGACACGTAGAGCCCTGAGCTGGAAACTCCAGATCAGGAGCCTCTTTGTTGCTACTTCGGCCAGCGGTTTCGCTCGAAGTCGCGGCCCCGGGCTCGGCGTGATCGAGACGCCATCAGGTGACGGGATGACCACCAAGCGGCTGCTGTGGCGAATGCCTTACACGACCGTCGTCCGAAAATCTAACGCTCGCGCGCTTTACGAGTTTAATGCCGACGAATGTCGAGGACCGCACACAGCTTATCGATCTGGGCCGAAGAAAACTCCCTCCGCGTTAAGCAAATCACCTCGTTCTCCCAATTGACGAAATGGAAGTACCACCCCCAGGGAGGCCGAGACCTTCCGATTGCGCCGATCTCTTCCCGTCGCATGGTCGTGGTGCGTTGCCCGAACCTGTGGACGTACACGTGGTCGGCGTCCACGACGATCCTCGTGCTCCGCAGGTAGCCGACCGGCAAGTAGCCAAAGAACAGCACGCAAAGCAGCCACGGAACCACCTGACCCCGGCCGACCGCATCCCCGGCAATCCCAAGAACCAGCGCGCCCACCGAGCAGAGTCCGGCCCCGATCACATTGGAAGCGACACGGAAACGCTTCATAGAGCAGCGAATCACCACCAATTCGGACACTTCGTTTCCGCTCTCTGTCAACTTCGTCTCCTGCCGTGGTGAACACCCGGAGCAGTGCCAACGCACGACCCAGGATGCGATCGTCTCACCTGTAGTAGCCCGGACCGCCACCGCAACGGACCGGGTCAACGCGGCTCACCTCGTCCAGTGACTTCGAACAGAGGTTCGTGCGGGAGAGAGGGCAAGTGCTGAGCGTGTTTGTCGCCTGAGCTCCAGGCGAACGATCAGGTGCCCGTGCTGCCCCCCGCTTTACCCCCGCAATGGACGCCACATAACGACAGATGCCGACAAAGAGCGGACGTTTGCATCTGCTATTGGCGCAGGTGGCGGTGTATATCAGCAGGCGACGGCAAGAGTCGAGCGGTGCCGCCCGGAAATCGCCCAGTGCGGGTTCGAACCCCGTCGGGGGCACCACTGTCCGCAATCCCGGTGGCCGACGTACAGCGCCGCCTGTTCAACTCTGGACTGGCGAACCTGAACCCGTTCTCGTGGCGGGAAAGTTCGGACATGGGAACCCCGCGCCGCTGCACGAAATCTCCGCGTCGCCTAGCAAAACACCGGAACGAGTCGCGCCGAGACAGCCCAACGTGTGGTGCCTAGTCAGCGCGACCGGCGGCTTCGCCGTGACGCGGGGACCGCACGCCAGAGGTCATGGTGATGGGCTCGGCCAGGTGGGGCTGATGTGCGCGATGCGTACCCGCTGAGGGTGGTCTCCGACCGGTACGGAAAGAAGTTTCCGGCCGGTGGTGAAGTCGATGGCTGTGATCTGGTCGGTACCGCTTTCGGAGATTACGCAGCTTTTGCCGTCTCCGCTGACCGTGGCCCAGTATGGCTTCGACGCCGGAACGAGGTTCCCTTCCCGCAAGGTGGACCGGTCGACGACCGTGACGTAGTCGTCCATGGTCCCGGCGACACACAGTTTGGTTCCGTCGGGGCTCATCGACAGGCCGTGGTGCCGGGAGTCGTTGACGAACGTGGTTCGGTCGTCGCTGGTCTGGTCATTCTTCGGCAGCGTTGCGACCCGGGTGATCCTGTCGGCCGCGACGTCGTACTCGAGCAGGCCGTTGAAGAACGAGACCTGGAAGTAGAGTTTCGACTCGTCCGGAGTGAAGGCAACAGGGCGCACCGCGTCGGACAGGTCGGTGCGGCCGAAGGCGTCCAGGCGTTGGCGCATATCGATCTTCTTGACCTGGGTGAAGGTGGTGGTGTCGACCACGGTGATGTAGCGGTCACCCTTGGTCCAGTCCAGCGCGGGGTCATCGAGGCTGGTCTCGACGTTGCCGATCGCCATGTTCCACAGGTAGCGGCCACCCCCGGTGAAGACGTTCTCGTGCGGCTTGTCTCCGGTTGCGAACGACCCGACCTGGGTGCCGGTGTAGATGTCGAGGACGTGCACGGTGTTGGAGGTCGAGGCCGAGACCGCGACTCGCTTGCCGTCGGGTGACACGGCCATGTGGTCGGCACGGAACCCCGAGACCGGGAACCGCCAGTTGAGCTTGCCGGTCGCGATGTCGATCGAGGCGACGTCGGCGAAGCTGGGGCGGGAAGCCACCAAGGACTTGCCGTCCGGTGTGGCGTACATATCGTCCACGAGTTGGTCGTGTCCCTCACCGGGGCCGTTCCGAATCGTCAGGAAGGCGACCAGCTTCACCGGGTCGAGGTAGATCTCGCGCATGCGCTCATCCCGGTCCGGCACCACGTCGAGCCGCCCGATCTTCGCGAAGTCGCCCGTCGACTTGATGACGTCCGTCGTGCCGTCCCAGTTGTTGCCTACGAACAGCACCTCCCTCAACGCCGCGGCGCGTGACACCGCGCCCGCCGGCGACACGATCGGCGCGGTCAACGAGACGGTCACGGCCACGGCGACGGTTCCGGTCGCGATCAGGCGACGAAGGCGGCGGCGGGAAGGATTCGACGACGCTGTCGAGGTCATGCGTTCCTCCTTGGCAAAAGGACCGTTCATGTGCTGCTCCCCGATGTTCGGCCATGAACACAGCGGTCCACCTTTTCGGCGTTCCGGCGGGTGAAATCCGCGCTACTGTCCGGTAGGTAGCATTTAACCAACGTGACCGTCGCCACTGCTAGTCGCTGATCGCCAACATTCGTCCCGACGGTTGTGAGTCGCCCACAGGGTCCTGCGGCGAAGGAGGGCCGACGATGGAGGATGCGTCCGGATGGCCGCAGCTCGACGAGGTCCTGACCGGCATGATGAACGACCGCCAGGTCGTCGACGAGGTGATCGCCGCGGCGCGGGCGGCGTCACCGGAGGTGGCTCGGCTGCCCGAGGAGGAGAACCGCCGACACATCGAAGTCCTCGTCGCGGAAGGACTACGTTCCTTCGGTGGAAAGAGTGCCGACAGCATGCAGCATGTCTTCGCCGCAGCACTCGGTGCTGACCGAGCGGCACAGGGCGTACCGATCAATGCGCTGCTGCGGGCGGTTCATGCCGGGCGCACCCGGGTGCTTCAGCTCGCTGTCGAACGCGGCCGCGCCTGTGGTGTGCCGGACGCAACCGTGGTCGAAGCCCTGCTGCTCGACGCGACCGAGTATGTCGCCGACACCGAGCGTCACATTATCGGTGGCTACCACGCAGCCGAACAGGAACTGGCACGGTCAGCGTTGGACGTCCGGACTCGGCTCGTTCAGAAACTGCTGGGCTCCGAACGCAAGTCGGCGGTCACCCAGCCCGAGCTGGACAGAGTGGGCCTCAACGCCGATGGCCGTTATCACTGCCTGTTGTCGAATGTGACCGAACCAGCACAAGCCCGCGTCCTCGAGCACGATCTCGACGGCTCCGGCGGCGTTTTCGGGTTGGTCGACGGCCATCTCGCCGGCGTCGTCTCGCGCCTGCCAAGTCACGACACCGTCGAGCGAGGTATTTTGCTCATCGCGGGCCCAGCCGTCGCGATCCCCGACCTGAGCGCGTCGCACCGGCTCTGCGCCGCCACCATGCGAACGGTAGCCACCACCGGCCGTCAGGGGTTGTACCGCGTGAGCGACCTAGCCGTGGAGACCGCGCTGGCAGCGCAACCAGAACTCGGAGCGCTGCTGCGGGAGACATTGCTCGGCGCGCTCGACCCGACTGAGACTTTCCACCGGCAACTTGCCGCCACCGCGATCGCCTACCTCGATCATCAGCTACGTCTCGACCGCACCGCCGCCGCCCTGCACGTGCATCCCAACACCGTCAGATACCGGCTCACGCGTCTACGGGAAATCACCGGGATACGACTCGACGTGCCCTTCAGTGAAACTGCGCTGACCCTGCCCCAGCTCCAACAAAACTGGTGGGCTCTGCACACCTGGCAGACCGAAGCGGCGCGGCTCCGCCCGTGAGCGCTCACCCTCGCCAACGTCCCCCGGCGGTCGGGAGTTGTGGACGCATGGGGTGTGCCGCCCGATGCCGGCGGCACACCGCGCGGGTTCAGTCTTTCGCTCGGAGTTCAGCGTTTTGGCGTTGGGACTCGTTCAACTGGTCTTCGAGGGTGACGATGCGGCACGCGGCATCGAGGCCGGTGCCTTGGTCAACCAGTTCCCGCACCCGCGCGGCCAGGCGAAGCTGGTAACGGGAGTAACGGCGGTGTCCACCGGAGGAACGCTGCGGCTCTATCAGCTTCGCCTCGTCGAGACTACGCAGGAAACCCTGCGTGGCACCGAGCATCTCCGCGGCCCTGCCCATCGTGTACGCCGGGTAATGCTCGTCGTCGAACTTGTCGGCCCCGCCGGGCGTGGCCGTAACTCGTTGGTCAGGAATCATTCCACCTCCACATCACAAGGGACCCCGAATGCCTGTGGCATTCGGGGTCCCTTTGGTTTGGGTCATCATTGTCAACCGGCCGTGAGGCCGGGTTCCTGTACTCGCGTCGTCCGTCCGAGAGGCAGACAGTGCGAGGATCGCTTACTCGTAACCGAGAACCACCTTCCAATCCGATGATGGGACTGCGGTACCCGCGCGGCACTACTACACAGCCGCGGCGGGCGATCCAATGATGTGCCCTTTCCCTTCTTTCCTGTGTTTTCCTCTTAACTTGCACCACAACTTGCATTGCTGCGAACGTCACCGGTTGGAACCCTTTCCCTGACCGGTCCCAGCACGCCTGACGTCCTGGTCACTGCCCGGAGCCCCGTCACGAATTGGCCCCGGCCACCTGACCGTTCCTGCATCTGCACTTCGTACTGCCACTGAACTTGCTGACCACGCAGGCACACGATCTCTGCCCGCTTCCTGCGCTACTTCGCCGGGACCGTCCTGCTTACTTCGTCTTCACTGCCCGATCCCGGTACTGCACCGGTCACCAGCCGGAACCTGTTCATTGATTGGCTCCGTCCTGCCTGACCGTCTTGTCTCACCTCGCGGGTAGTTGCGTCATCTCCCGCGCCTGCTTGACGTTGTCTCTCTCGGTACGAAGAGAACAGTACACATACCCAACGTTGAATGTCTACCCCCACCATCATAGATTTACTCAGTGCCTGGAGCGAGTGTCTGGCCTCGCGAAGTCGCAGGTCAGCACCCCTGGCCGAGCTCGGCGCACACCTCCAGCGGAGGCTGAGTGATGAACGACCCGGCCGCGCAGCGGGATCCGTTCGAGCGCGAGACCGAACCCCGAAGGTCATCGAGCTGCTGAGGTTCGTTACCGGCCAGGATTTCAGCGACCGGCACTCACAGGCCGGTCCTTGCTTGTGCGCGGGATTCGGGATCGGTGAGACCTATTAGCGGGAAGCCTGGGCGCAACCCGATCGTGGTCGGAGGGAATTGCTACCAGGCACTTTGTTGAGGCGTGCTGTAGCTCCTCGCGCATGGCGGCGGTGCCTGAACGCAAAGTCTGCCAGCGCACGGTGGCGGTGCACCACTAGAGTGCGTCGGCGTGGATGATCAGAGGAACCAGAGGAAACATTGGTCGGGCTGGATCCCGACGGTGTGGTCGAGGTCGTCGTGTCTCCAACTGCTGAGGTGATCGCTGTGCGGTTGTCACCTGATTGGCGTAGTTCGGTGGACCCGAGAGGGCTGCACAGCTGCGCTGTCACCGCTGTCACCGCTGCCAACATGGCCACAATGCGGGCTCTCGCAAGCGGTGTCGAGCAGATCGACTTCACCGCTATGGCGAGCCAGCCTCAAGCAGTACCCGTCGGTGCCGACGAGTTGGCGCTGACCACGCAGGACATGCAGCGACTCTCTGACTCGATCGCCACCGAGTGGGCCAAGTCGAATACCGCAGCGATGCGGGAGAAGTCTGACTGGCGCGTGATGACCTGATGGTTGTCCAGCGTGGGGCCGGTGTGATCGGGGCGCTTGCGATCAGCGTGGCTTTGCTGGCTGCGCTGGCCCTCGTTTGGGTAGGCGTGGCCGTGCCGGTCGGTACTCATCCGTTCTTCTACATAGCGCTCGCTTTTTTCGGCGGTGGGGCGATGAGCCTGTTGTTGTCCGGGGTCGGGGCGGCCATGGCCCGGTCCCGCGAACCCACCGTCTGGGCGCTGGATCGGCAGTTCTTCGCGAGTGTCCGTCGCCTTGTGCTCGCCGCTTGGATCGTCGCGATCGTGGTCGACGCCGTCGCCTGCCTGATCGTGCTGGCTGTCAACGGGGTGCGGGTCGGGCCTACACCGCTTAGCGTGGGAGCGTTGATCGTCACGTTTCTCGTGGGGGGCACGACGGTGGTCTGCGCCGGGGTGAGTTCCTTCGTCATGCGTCGCCTGATTCCTCGAAGTTGACCGTGCGTATCCAGCAGCCCTACTACCGCTCCCTCGATCCGATACGGTTGAGACGTATAACGAATAGCGCTGTACCGGTTCGCTCGTGCTGAGTTCGGCTTGCTTCCAGCGATTGTTTTCGCGGTCTATCTCGGTACCATCGCCGTGTTCGCTGTCGTCGGGGCAGCTACTCAGCCCCGAGAAGCCGCTCGATCAACACTAGCCCTTCGATAGACGAGCTACCGGCCAGGATTTCAGCTCGAGCAGGGGCGGTTCAGCCAGTTCGCGGGGCGCTGGCCCGCCATATTTCGAGCGCGATCGGAATGGTCAGTATCCAGCCGACAACCACCAGGAACCCGACTCCCGGTTCGGTCATCACCAACGCTATGGCGATTGCACCCACTGCGGCGATCGCAAACGAGAAGATCGCCACTCCGGAAACCAGCACCGCTCGGGGCAGCCGTGGGGCGAGTAGCGCCAGCACCATTGTCACGGCGAGCAAGGCCATCGCGACCATTACTGTGATCACCGAGCCGGTTTGGCCGAACGCGGACGTGATCGTCGGGTCGGAACTGCCCGACAACACCAGCTGCGTCGTACCCAGGGCCACTTCGGCCATGAGACCACAGGTCAGCGCGGTTGTCCGTTGGGCACGAGAGCTTTCCCGCTGAGGTTGTGAAGGGGTCCTTGTGGGACTCTGAGTCCCTCCAGGACCCCTTCACGGCGTTTCGAACGCGCGCCACAGGGACCGGACCCAGGCCCGATCGGCGACCAGGAGTTCGGCACCCGTGCGGCCAATTTTCCGGCATCCGGCAATGCGCGGGAAATGTTGACTTCCCGCGGGGAAGACGCCGGGATGTAGAATCGTGTCAGCCAGGACGAAAGCTATTTTCACGTCACTCAAGGGTGTATGCGCGGTAATCGACCGCAGGGAACGTGTGATGGATCAGTTCAGCGGAGGCCCATCGTTGGCCGCGAGGGGTTCGAGGTCGACACGTGAAAGCGGTTCGGTCCTGCGCAGGGGCAGGACGGGAAATCTTCCCCTGGAGATGACCAGTTTCGTCGGCCGCCGCAGCGAGATGACCGAGGTTCGGCAGCTGTTGTCAGTCGCGCGCATGGTAACGCTGATCGGGCCGGGTGGTGTTGGCAAGACCAGGCTCGCGCTGCGGGTGGCTGCGGACGCGCGGCGGCCCTTCGGCGGCGAGGTGCGGTTGGTCGAGTTGGACCGATTGCGGGATCCGGCACTCGTGGCGGACGCGGTGGCCGAGACGCTGGGATTGCGGATGCAGCCTTCGGAGTCGGCGGTGGTGGCGCTGGAAGCCTACCTGTTCCAGCGCAGTGCGCTGCTGGTTCTGGACAACTGCGAGCACCTGGTGGATGGGGTCGCGGCCGTGGCCAGCACGTTGCTCTCGTCCTGTCCGCAGCTCCGGATCCTGGCGACCAGCCGGGAGCCCCTGTGCATCCAGGGCGAGGTGGTGCTCCCGGTGCCACCGCTAACGGTCCCCAACCCGCGGTGGCGGCCGTCGTCCCCGGAAAAGCTGACTCGCTACGAGTCGGTGACCTTGTTCGTCGAGCGAGCCGCTTCCATGGACCCCGGGTTCAGCGTTGCGGAGAACAACCAGGACGCGGTGGCCGAGATCTGTCGCCGGTTGGACGGGCTGCCGCTGGCGATCGAACTCGCGGCGGCCCGGCTGCGCGCATTGTCCGCCCAAGACATCGCCCTCAGGCTCACAGATTGCTTCCGGCTGCTGACTACGGGCCTGCGCGGTGCGCCCAGCCGCCAGCAGACCCTGGAGTCGTGCATCCAGTGGAGTTACAACCTGTGCTCGCCGGAGGAACAGGTGCTATGGACACGGCTGTCTGTGTTCACCGGTGGCTTCGAACTGGACGCCGTGGAGGGGATCTGCGCCGGTGAGGGCCTGGTAGTGGAGAACATCCTCGGCTTGGTGGTGTCTCTTGTCGACAAGTCCATCCTGCTCGCCGAGAGTGGGAGGGGTGTCGTGCGGTACCGGCTGCTGGAGAGCATCCGCGACTACGGCGGGGAGAAACTGCTGCGGTCCGAGGGGTACGAGACACTTCGCCGGCGTCACCGGGCCTGGTATGCCGATCTCGTGGCGCGGGTCAATCTCGCGCTGGGTGTCGGCGTCGTGGCGTGGCGGCAGGGAGACCCGAAACGGGCGGCCGCACTGCTGGCGCAGAGCCTGCGACTGAAACGAGAGATGGACGAGCCGCTCGATGCCGCGTGGAGTCTTGAGGCCCTGGCCTGGATCGCGGCGGGTGAGCGGGACTTCGTGCGCTCAGGCATCCTCCTCGGTGCCGCCGATTCCCTCTTCCACGCCGCGAACATCCGCGTCACGGTGTACCCAGGGGTCGTCGGCGACCACGAGCAATGCGAACGGCAGACCCACGACGCACTCGGTGACGCGGCGTTCCAGGCGCGCTTCGGCGTCGGTGCGGGGCTGAACGTCGACGACGCCATCAGCTACGCCCTGGGCGAGAAGCCCGAGGTCGCTGCCGCTTCCAAGCAGGCACGCGCGGCCGAGACGCCGCTGACCCGGCGCGAACAGCAGGTCGCCCAGCTCGTCGCCAGGGGGCTGACCAACAAGGACATCGCCGACCAGCTGGTGATCTCCCCGCGGACGGCGGAGGCCCACGTGGAGCACATCCTGCTCAAGCTCGGTGCCGTGTCCCGATCCCAGATCGCGGCCTGGGTCGCTGAAGGACAGGCCGAGGGGGACACGCGACACTAGCGGTCGTATTCGCGTCTGGCCCACGCTGTCGTCGGCCGATTCGGCACGCGGGCCTACCGCAACTGCCGGCGGTGGGGTTAGCATCAAGGCCGAGAGGAGGGCATGCTATGCCTCTCACAGAGATGATGAACAACGTGTTGAACGAGAACAAGGGCGCGGCCCCTGGCGCCGCCCGAGGCGAGTTTGCGCCCGGAGACCATGTCTGCGC
Organism: Actinomycetota bacterium; assembly: GCA_032230695.1. GTDB lineage: Bacteria > Actinomycetota > Actinomycetes > Mycobacteriales > Pseudonocardiaceae > Amycolatopsis. Next base: position 137,077 of record JAVXWP010000159.1, read on the forward strand.
GCTCTACCCCAGCTTGGCGGACCGGGACGATATCCTCAATCATTACCTGCGCGAAGGCCTCAGCGACGGCGACAAGTGCATCTACGTGACGGAGTCCAACGACTCCGCGTCAGTCCTGTCCAGCCTTGGCGTCGATGTTGATCTCGCACCGTTCCTCGCCAGGCACCAGCTCGACGTACGTTGGGCGGCGGAGGCGTTCCTCCGCGACGGCAGCATTTTCTCCACCGACATGGTGGTCGAGTTTTGGGACCACACGATGCAAGAGGCCATCTCCGGTGGATTCACCTTTGGTCGTGGGGCGGGTGAGATGACTTGGGCACTGGGTCTGCTGCCCGATATCAGGGAGCTCGTCCTCTACGAATCGCGGCTCAACCGGTTCCTGCCGCGCTATCCACAGATGTATCTCTGCATGTACGACCTCGCTCGTTTCGGGGACGACACGCTGGTGGATGTGCTCAAAGTTCATCCAAAGGTGATGCTCGGTCGCATGGTGCTCAATAACCCGTACTACATCGAGCCGGATGAGTTCCTCGCCACTGCGCAATGACAACCGGGCCACTTTCGCGAGTGAGCGCCTTCGACGTGTGGTTGCCCCGGTAGCGGGGTGTCCTTGAGGGATCTGAGTCCCTCAAGGACACCCCGAGTCAGCGACTGTCCTGAGTAGACGTAGTTCAGCCGACCGGGCCCACAGTGGGAACCACGGTCACGGTGTGCTGCTGGCCGTCGGCGGTGGTCACCGTCAGCGAGACCTTGTTGCCCGGGTGCTGGCCGTCCATCAGGTTCGTCAAGGTGGTCGCCGAATCCACGGTCTGCCCGTTCAACGCGGTGATCACGTCACCGCCGGTCAACCCCGCCGCTGCGGCGGGACCGTTGGACACCACGTCCTGGATCTGTGCGCCGGCCGCCGTGGTGGCGCTCTGCCCGCCGATACCGGTGCCCTGGGTCTGTCCCGCGTCGGCCACCGAAATGCCGAGGAAGGCGCTCTCTCCGATGTGGACAGTGGCCGAGGCGGTCTTGGCGACGATCTGGTGCGCGATGGTGATCGCGTCGTTGATCGGAACGGCGTATCCCTGGTTCCCGGCGGCCGTCCCGCTCTGGCCCCTGCCGAGACTGCTCTGACTACCCCCGAGACCACGGCCGCCGCCGTTGAACTGGTACCCGGTCGAGGCCGCGGTGTCCACGCCGATGACCTGCCCGTCGCTGTTCACCAGCGCACCGCCGGAGTCGCCGGACTGGATGTTGGCGTCGACCTGGATCAGTCCGGTGAGTTGCTCGGACGAGCTGCTCGACTGGTCGGAGGCGGTGATCGACTGGCTCAGCGCGGTGACCGCGCCCGGTGCCGCGCTCGGCGTGCCGCCCGCGCCACCGGCGTTGCCGATGCCGACCACCGCGTCGCCGACGGCCACCGAGGACGAATCGGCCAGGGTTTCGGTCGCGAGCCCGGAGGCGTTTGCCAGTTGCAGCACGGCGATGTCATGGCTGCGGTCGTAGCCGACCACGGTCGCGGAGTAGGTCTGGCCGTTGCCGATATCGGTCACGCTGATGCTGGTGGCGCCCTCGACCACGTGGTTGTTGGTGAGTATCTCGCCGTTGGAGGTCAGCACGATGCCGGTGCCCGCCGCCGCGGCGTTCTGGTAACCCAGTTCGGTGTTGATGTCCACCAGGCCCGGGTCGACCTTCGTCTCGATCGCGGCCACATCGATCGAAGCGCCGGACGGGGCCGGGGCCGCCGGGGCCGGGGCGCCGGGCGTGTTCGGCCGCGTTGGGACGGTTCCGAACTTCTGGTTCTCGCTCTGCGCGACGAGTCCAGTACTGGATGGCGGCGTCCACACGTAGTGGCCGACGCCTAGGCCGACCACCGCGGCGAGGCCGACAGCGCCCAGCGCGATGCCGATGCTCCGCCCCTGACGGCTCCGGCGTGGCGGCTGAGGTTGTGGAGATGGTGGCGACGGGTACTGCTGATACTGCTGATACTGGCTCCAGTCCGGCTGGTTGTATTGCGCGGTTTGGCTTGGCTGACCGGTTTGCCCCGCCGATCCATAAAGTGGCCAGCCACCGGTGGGTGATCCCGGATTCAAGTCGCTCATACCCCGCTCCCAGCGTTAGGTGTCTCCTGGTTGTCGCTTAAACCAGGAGACACCCCCTACCTGAGATTTTCCTTGCCGCCCTCCGTGGAAAAGCTGTGGACATCGCCCGGTTCAGCGCGGGTTGAGTTCCAGGTCACCGGGCACCCGCACCGTGTGTGTGCCAGCGCTCTGTTGCGCCGGTTCCGGGAAGGTGATCTCCACGGTGAGCCCGCCGCCGGGGCGTGGGCGGGCGCTGAGGTGGGCATCGTGGGTGGTGGCGATGGCGTGCACGATGGCCAAGCCGAGGCCGTGGCCGTCCCGGGCGGCGGTGCGGTCGGGGGCCAGGCGCTGAAACGGCCGCAGGAGCCGGGCGACTTCGTGCGGTTCGATGAGCGGCCCGCTGTTCGCTACGCAGAGCGTGGCGCGGCCGTTTCTGGTCGTGGTCGTGATCTCGATATGTCCCTCGCGGACGTTGTGCCGGACGGCGTTGTCCACGAGGTTGGTGACCATGCGTTCGACGAGCCGGGGATCTCCCCAGGCCGGGGCGTGGTCGAGTGCCGCGTCGACACGCAGCCCGCGGGAGTGTGACAGCGGCTGGACTTCCAGCAGGGCCTCCCGGGTGATCGCGCGCAGGTCGACCGGCTCGCCGTGGTCGATGCCGCGCTCGCTGCGCGCCAGGGTCAGCAATGCCTCGATGAGTCGTTCCTGCTGCTGGCCGGCGAGCAGTGTCCGCTTGCAGGCCTTCTGGAGTCCTTCGATGGTGGGCTGCGGGTCGCTGAGGGCGACCTCGAGCAGGGTTCTTGCCCGGGTCAGCGGAGTGCGCAGTTCGTGGGAGGCGTTGGCGGCGAACTGGCGCTGTGCGTCGAAGGATGCGTTAAGGCGGCCGAGCAAGGCGTCGAAGGTGTCGCCGAGTTCCTTGAGCTCGTCGTTGGGTCCGCCCAGCGCGAGGCGCTGGTCCAGGTTGCTGGCGGAGATGGTCCGGGCGGCCGTGGTGATCGTCCGGAGTGGGCGCAGCACGCGCCCGGCCATGAGCCAGCCCAGTCCGATCGAGGCCACGGTCATGATGGCGAGCGAGATGCAGGACTGGATGAGGAACGCGCGAAGGACGTTATTGCGTTCCCGTCCGACTTGCATCTGCCCCTGGTTGACCTGCGGGCTGCCTGGCTGTGGCACGGTGCCTGCCGGTGGCGCGGTGCCGGGCGGCAAAACGATGGCGGAGATACCCCCGGACGGGAGGGGAGGCTCTTGCGCGACGAGCAGGTAGGTGATGCCCAGGAGCGCCGCACCCGACAGTAGGAAAAGGACGCCGTAGAGGAGCGTCAGGCGCAGGCGCACCGAGTGGCGGGGCAGTCGCCTGCTCAGCGTCGCGGGTGAGTTCACGGCTGTCCTCCGATGCGATAGCCGCCCTGGGCGACGGTCTGGATGACCTGTGGTTCCCCGAGTTTGCGGCGCAGGCGGCTGATGGTCACCTTGACCGCGGTGGTGAACGGGTCGGCAGCTTCGTCCCACACCCGTTCGAGGAGTTCCTCCGCCGAGACGATCCGCCCCTGCGCGGCCAGCAGCAGTTCGAGGACGGCGAACTCCTTCGGGCCGAGGTCGAGCCGCCGACCGTCGCGGGAAGCGTGCCTCCGCGCGGGATCGACCATGAGGCCTCCGCTGGTCAGGACCGGGGGCACGGCGGGTTGGGCGCGGCGCAGCAAAGCCCGGATGCGCGCGACGAGCACGGCGAAGGCGAACGGTTTGGCCAGGTAGTCGTCGGCGCCTCGACTCAGGCCGTCCACCAGGTCTTCGATGGCGCTCGCGGCCGTGAGCATCAGCACCCGGCTGGTGCACCCGGCGGCGATGAGACCCGCGCACACGTCGTCGCCGTGCATGCCGGGCAGATCCCGGTCGAGCACGATCACGTCGTACGCGGTGATGAGCGCGCGTTCGAGCCCGGTGACGCCGTCGAAGGCGAGGTCGACGGCCAGGTGTTCCCGGCGGAGGCCGACGCTGATCGTTTCGGCGAGTTCCTCGTCATCGTCGATCACGAGCACTCGCACAGTGGCTCCTTGAGGTGGGTCGGTGGCAGGCGCGCTGCCCATGATGCCCGGTTGCCGGTTGCACCGCGGTTACACCGTCTGTCACCGCCCTGCAACCGCCTGCGGCCTAGAAATTGCCATCACAACCGCAACTCGCGGTCCTTTCACGACAGTGCAGGAGTTCAGGTGCACAACGAGAAAACGACGCCACGAGCAAGGCTCACCGGGAAGTGGTTGGGTGCGCTCGCCGGTGGAATGGTCGTGGCGGTCGCAGCCGGACTGCTGGCCGCCGCCGCCCCCTTCACCGCGAACGCGGCGGCTTCGCAGGCGCCGGCCGCGTGCGTCACCATGCCCGAGCCGGGCACGGCACCGCCGCCGGAGCCGGGGGAGCCGCAGCCGACCACGGTCACGACGCTGGAGCAGGCGTACTGGTGCATCCTCACCAACTACTACAGCGGGCCCGTACTGGACAACCGCGAGCTGCTCGTGGCCGCGTTCCGGGCCTTCACCCTGGAACTGCAGCGCCGTGGTCTGGACCAGCCGATTGCCATCACACCCGCGTTCACCGGGGACCGCGCCAAGGACTGGACCGCCTTCGGTGACAAGTATTCCGAAGTCCTCGCGACCCTGCCGGACGACGCGACGCTGCGGCAGGACCTCGCGATCACCACGCTGAAGGGGATGCTCGACAGCCTTCACGACGACCACGCCCACCTCTCCAACATGTTCGCACCGACGGGCCCCGGGCCGGGCAAGGCGTGGGGCCTGGGGGTCCACACGCAGCCGGTCGGGCCTGGCGGCGAGCCCTCGCCGGAAAAGGCCGCGCCGCTGTATCTCGACTTCATCTTCCCCGGATCGCCCGCCGAGGCGGCGGGGCTGAAGGTGGGCGACATCATCGCCAAGGTCAACGATGTGCCGCCGTACGTCAACGGCGTGCTCGCCCCTGGCGTCCTCGCCTGGCTCTACGCGAAGTACCCGAGCGCCGACAAGGTGCGGGTGACGGTCCAGCGCCCGGCTACCGGGAAGACCTGGACGGTGAACCTGACCCCGGCCGCTTTCCCTTGGGGTGTCACGCCATCCGCGCCCGCCAAGCTGGTCGGTGGCGGCATCGCCCAGGTCGAGCTCAAGGGCTTCTTCCCCGGTGCCGCGGACCAGGTCAAGCAGGCGATCGAGAACCTGCGCAAGGACGCGAGGCTGCGCGGGATCATTCTCGACCTGCGCGGCAACGGCGGCGGTGACCCCGCCGAGGTCACCAAGCTGCTGAGCAACTTCATCCACGACGCAGTCTGGGGCAGCTTCTGCGATGTGCGGGGCAATTGCACACCCAACCGCACCGATACCACGACACCGCTGCTGAATCTGCCCTTGGTGGTGCTCACCGACCGCAACTGCGCTTCCGCGTGTGACGCGTTCAGCAATGCGGTGAAGGACTTCAAGCTGGGACCGCTCGTCGGTACCCGCACGGCAGGCATCGTCTCCGGGCCCGCCGGGGCATTCCTGTTGAACGACAACACAACCCTGCTGAACATGCCGAAGCTGCACGGGCTCGGACCCAACGGCGAGGTCATCTCCGGGATCGGCGTGCCGCCGGATTACTTCGCGCCGATGACCGCCGCGGACCTCTCAAACCGGCGCGACCCCGGTGTGGCCAAGGCACTGGAACTGCTCAAGCACTAGCCGGGTAATCGCGTGCGGGTGTCCGGCCTCGACGTGGACACCCGCACCACCCTAGGAATGGAGACGATCATGCGAATCAACGGGCTTGTGCTCGGTTTGCTGCTGACGCTGGGCTTGGCCGCGTGCGGCAGCGCAGACAAGGGCGACGGTGTCGCCACGGCCGGGGGTGCGGTGACCACCACCGCCAGCGCCGCCGGTCAGGTGTTCGACGAGGAGCAGTACCTGAAGTTCGCGCAGTGCATGCGCGACAACGGAATTGGCGTGGCAGACCCCGAGGGTGGGCAACCGCCGAAAAAATTGATCCCTGAAGGGGTGACCGTTTCGAAGGAGAAGATCGATGCGGCGCAGGAGAAGTGCAAGGAATTCGCGCCCAGCCCTGGCGAGCAAAAAGGAGGATCGACGGACCCGCAGCAGCAGGAGCAGCTACGGCTGATGGCTCAGTGCATGCGGGACAACGGGTTCCCTGACTTTCCGGACCCGACTGACGGCCGCCTCGCCTTCGAAGAGGGGAGCGGGATCGACCCGACCGATCCCAAGTTCAAGGCAGCCGAGCAGGCGTGCAACGAATTCGCCCCGACGGGACCCGATGGCAAACCCCAGCAACCGGGCCAAGGTGGTCCGATCGGCCAGAAGGGTGGCAACTGATGGCTGGCGGCACGGGCAAGCGGCGTCGCCGGACGACCGCCCGCGTGGCGATCGTCGCGGCGACGGTGATCGTGGTCGGCGCCGCCGTCGCGGTCGCCACCGGGTTCGGTCTGCCGAACGGTGAGGACAGCGGGCAGGCGCGCAGTGCCCTTCCGCCTAAGACGTCGACGGTGACCCGGCAGACCCTCGTCGACACTCAGAGCGAGAGTGGCGAACTGGGCTACGGCGACGAGACGACGGTGACCGGCAAGCTCGTCGGGACCGTGACGGCGTTGCCGGCGTCCGGATCCACGGTCAACCGCGGGGAAGCTCTGTACTGGGTCGACGACACCAAGGTCGTGCTGATGTACGGCACGCTGCCGGCCTATCGCACGCTGTCGACGGGAACCGAGGGCACCGACGTCAAGCAGTTCGAGCAGAACCTCCGCGCGCTCGGGTACACCGGCTTCACCGTGGACGACGAGTACTCCGAGGCGACCGCGACCGCGGTGAAGAAGTGGCAGGACGATCTCGGCCTGTCGGAGACCGGAACGGTGGAGCAGGGCCGCGTCATCTATTCGGCCGGGCCGGCGCGGGTGGGAACCCTCAAAGCGGCCGTCGGCGGCGCCGCCCAGCCAGGTGGGGAAGTGCTCACCTACACGGATATGGCCAGGGTGATCATCGTCGAGCTCGCGACTTCCGATCAGCGGTTGGCGGTCAAGGACGCCGCGGTGAGCATCACGTTGCCGGACGGCAAGACGGTCCCCGGGAAGATCGCCAAGACCCAGACCGTGGTCGTCCCCGGCACCGACAGTGGCGGCGCTGGCGATGGGTCGAATGACGAGACGAAGATCCAGGTGAGCGTGACGACCGATGACGCGAAGGCACTGGACGGTCTGGACCAGGCCACTGTGGACGTCGGTTTCGCCGCCTCGCAGCGCGAAAACGTGCTGACCGTGCCGGTAGGTGCGCTACTCGCGCTGACCGAGGGGGGCTACGGCGTGCAGGCGGTGGACGGCACGTCCACCCGGATCGTGGCGGTGGAGACCGGCCTGTTCGCCGACGGCCGGGTCGAGGTGTCCGGCGAGGGCCTGACCGAGGGAATGACCGTGGGGATGCCGAAATGAACGCCGTCATAGAGCTGGACGAAGCCACCAAACAATACCCCGGCGGGGTAACTGCGCTGCGCGGTGTCACGCTGTCCATCGGGTACGGCGAACTGGTCGCCATCGTGGGCCCGTCGGGTTCGGGAAAGTCCACCATGCTGCACCTGATCGGTACTTTGGACCGGCCGTCGACGGGCGTGGTGCGCGTGGAAGGACACGACGTGGCGACCCTGTCGGATCGTCGGCTGTCGGCGCTGCGGGCGCGCCGGATCGGGTTCGTGTTCCAGCAGTTCCACCTCGCGCCCGGCCAGCCGGCCTTGGACAACGTCGCCGACGGGTTGCTTTATTCGGGCGTACCGATGAAAGACCGCAGGCTTCGGGCGGGGGACGCGCTGGCCCGGGTCGGTCTCGGGGACCGGCTCGATCATCGGCCGCACGAGCTGTCCGGAGGTGAACGGCAGCGGGTGGCCATCGCTCGTGCGGTGGTCGGTGACCCGGTGCTGCTGCTCGCCGACGAGCCGACCGGGAACCTGGACTCGGCCTCGGGGTCAGGGGTGATGGACCTGCTGTGGGAGCTGAACGTCGCCGGCACCACCGTCCTGGTCATCACCCATGACCGGGACATCGCGGCCAGCCTGCCCCGGCAGGTGTCCATGCGGGACGGAGCGGTGGTCTAGATGACAACGGCATTGCTCTCTCCCGCGCGGTTGGGTCCACGGGACGTCCTCCGCGTCGGCGGCGCCGGCCTGCGTACCCGGCCGCTGCGAGCGGTCCTCTCGGCGCTCGGCATCGCGATCGGTATCGCGGCGATGGTCGCGGTGGTCGGCATCTCCTCCTCCAGCCGGGCCGAGCTGGACCGCACGCTCGCCGCGCTCGGCACCAACCTGCTCACCGTGGCGCCTGGCAACACCCTGGCCGGAGCGGACGCCACACTGCCGATGGAGTCCGTCTCGATGATCTCCCGGATCGGGCCGATCAACGACGTCGCCGCAACCGGCAAGGTCCCCGACACCAAGGTCTATCGCAACGACCGGATCCCCGTCGGGCAGAGCGGCGGTATCACGGTTCAGGCTGCCCAACTCGACTTGCCGCAGACCGTCGGCGCCACCGTGGCCGACGGCACCTGGCTCAACGCGGCGACCGAGAAGTACCCGGCCGTGGTGCTGGGCTCGGCGAGCGCCGAGAGACTCGGCATCCCGACGGCGGGCCCGGACATCCAGGTGTATCTCGGCGGCACCTGGTTCACCGTCGTCGGCATCCTCGACTCCGCGCCGCTCGTACCCGAAATCGACAGCGCGGCCTTGATCGGCTGGCCGGCCGCCGAGACCTATTTGGACTTCGACGGGCATCCGACGGTCGTCTACACCCGCACCGCCGACACGGCCGTCGAGTCCGCGCGGGGTGTCCTGGGGGCGACAGCCAACCCCAAGTCGCCCAACGAGGTGAAGGTGTCCCGCCCGTCCGACGCGCTGGCCGCCCGCCAGGCGACCGACCGCGCCTTCACCGGACTCCTGCTCGGTCTGGGGGCCGTGGCCCTGCTCGTCGGCGGTGTCGGAGTGGCCAACACCATGGTTATCTCCGTCCTGGAGCGCCGCGCCGAGATCGGCCTGCGCCGCTCCCTCGGCGCGACCCGTAGGCAGATCCTCCTGCAGTTCCTCGCCGAATCCCTGTTGCTGTCCGCGCTCGGCGGCGTCGGCGGGGCCGTGCTCGGCGTGGCCGTGACGACCTTCTACGCCACCACACAGTCATGGCCAACCGTCGTGCCTGCCTGGGCGATGGGCGGTGGCATCGCGGCCACTCTGCTCATCGGCGCACTCGCCGGCCTCTACCCGGCGATCCGGGCCGCCCGCCTCGCGCCCACCGAAGCGCTCGCCGCGGCCTGACGAAAGGCACGAGATGTTGACAACACGCTTGGGGTAGGGCGGGCTCGTGAGTGTTTAGCGGGATTTTAACCCCGCGAAACACTCACGACCCACCCAGGCCAGGATGAACTGCACGGTGGTGCGCCCGCCCTCGGACCGTCGCTGGTCGTGCCAATGAGAGCCACGCGGCGGGGTCCCAAAGCGTCGTCTCGTGGAGATGGCCTGGGTCTCAGCGAAGGATCGTTTGTGCGGTGAAGTCCTTTAATAGCGATTTGCGCTATGTTCAGACCATTTGTCCTTTTCGTCCACATCACCTTATGGCACTAATGTCCGGATTGAACGTAAATTGCGAGCTTTGGTGCTTTTCCACGTCCAGACAATCTTGTCGAAACGGGTACATACTGTATACTGAATGCAAATAGGCGAAATTCGCCGTGGCTTAGTGGTTCGTGGGTAGTGGCCGGAGCGATGCGCCGGCGCTTAAGTGTGTTCGTCATACACTGGAGGTGCTCGGGCGATGAATTTCCCGGTGTGGGTATGGGTGGCGACCTTGGTGGGGTTGACCGCGTTAATCGTGGGTGACCTCGCGGTCGTCGGCAGACGGCCACGCGAGGTCGGCGTCAAAGAGGCGAGCCTGTGGGTGGGCGCCTGTGTCGGTCTCGCGGTGCTCTTCGGCATCGCGCTCCTCGTCTTCGCCGGGCCGACTAGCGGCGCGGAATTCTTCGCCGGCTACGTGACCGAGTACAGCCTCTCGGTCGACAACCTGTTCGTGTTCGTGATCATCATGTCGCGCTTCTCGGTGCAGAAGGAGCACCAGCATCGGGTGCTGTTCATCGGCATCGTGATTTCCCTGGTGCTGCGGGGTGTCTGCATCGCCGCGGGAGCGGCCGCGCTGAACGCCTTCAACTGGATCTTCTACATCTTCGGCGCGTTCCTCATCTACACCGCGGTCAAGGTCGCCAAGGAGGGTGCCGGTGACAGTGGGGAGGTCGAGGCGCCGGACAGTGCCGTTGTCCGCGTCCTGCACAAGGTGCTGCCCACGACCGATTCGTACGACGGCAGCAAGTTGACCACGAAGGTGAACGGCAAACGGCTGTTCACCCCGATGATCATGGTTGTCGCCGCGCTCGGTATCGCCAACGTCGTGTTCGCGCTCGACTCGATCCCGGCGATCTTCGGTCTCACGACCAACGGCTACATCGTCTTCACCGCGAACGCGTTGGCGTTGCTCGGACTTCGGCAGCTCTACTTCGTCATCGGGGGACTGCTCGAACGCCTCGTGTACCTGAGCTACGGCTTGGCTATCGTCCTCGGGTTCATCGGCCTGAAGCTCATCATCGAGGCGCTGCACGGCTCCAACATCGACGAGATCCAGTTCGCGGTGCCGCATATCGGCATCGCGTTGTCCCTGGGAATTATCGTGGCGGTGCTGGGTGTGACCACGGTGGCGAGCCTGCTCCGGTCCCGGTCGATCTCGGCGAAGAAAGCGCAGGAAAGCGAAGTCGAAGAGCCGGAGCTCGCGCGCACTTAGGCGTCATAAGAGCGAGTTATCGAAAACCGGAAAATGAATAAGTGAGGGCGGCGCCGGAAATCGGCACCGCCCTCACTCATTCACAGTTCTTCAGCTTCCCGCGAGTGCGGCGCGCTCTTTGAGCGACTCCCACCAAGCGCGGTTCTCGCGGTACCAGGCGACAGTGCGGGCCAGGCCCTCTTCGAACGGGACCTGCGGCTTGTAGCCGAGTTCGGTCGAGATCTTGGTGATGTCGACCGAGTATCGGCGGTCGTGGCCCTTGCGGTCGGTGACCCGCTCGACCATGTCCCAGTCGGCGCCCATCGCTTCGAGGAGCTTGCCGGTCAGGTCGTAGTTGGTCAGCTCGGTGCCGCCACCGATGTTGTAGACCTCGCCCGCGCGGCCACCCTCGACGACGAGTTGGATGCCGTTGCAGTGGTCGTCGACGTGCAGCCAGTCGCGGATGTTGAGGCCGTCGCCGTACAGCGGGACCTTCTTGCCGTCCATCAGGTTGGTCACGAACAGCGGGATGACCTTCTCCGGGAACTGATACTCGCCGTAGTTGTTCGAGCAGCGCGTCACACAAACCGGCAGGCCGTGGGTGCGGAAGTACGACCGGGCGATCAGGTCCGAGCCGGCTTTGGCGGCCGAGTACGGCGAGTTCGGCTCGAGCGGCTGCTCTTCGGTCCACGAGCCGGACTCGATCGAGCCGTAGACCTCGTCGGTGGAGATGTGCACGAACTTGCTGATGTTCGCGTTCAGCGCCGCCTGCAGCAGGGTCTGGGTGCCCAGCACGTTGGTCACGACGAACTCCGCCGCGCCCGTGATCGAACGGTCCACATGGGACTCGGCAGCGAAGTGGACCACCACGTCCGTGCCGTTCATCAGCTCGCCGACCAGTTCGGCGTCGCAGATGTCACCCCGGACGAACCGCAGCCGGGGGTTGTCCGCGACCGGTGCGAGATTGGCCTCGTTGCCCGCGTAGGTCAGCTTGTCCAGCACCACGACCTCAGCGTCGGCGAAGGCCGGGTAGGCCCCTCCGACCAGTTGACGTACGTAGTGGGATCCGATGAACCCCGCGCCACCAGTTACCAGAACCCGCATCGTGCTCCTCTTTGCAATCGTCGGTTGGTCAGCTACCGGCGCCCGCAGTGCGGGCGACCTCCATCACGTACTGGCCGTAGCCGGACTTGGCCAGCTGCTCGCCGAGGGCATAACACGCGTCGGCGTCGATGAAACGCATCCGTAGCGCGATTTCCTCGAGGCACGCGATGCGGACCCCTTGCCGGTGTTCGAGCACCTGTACGTACTGGCCCGCCTCGAGCATCGAGTTGTGCGTGCCGGTGTCGAGCCACGCGAAGCCACGGCCGAGGTCGACCAGTTTCGCGTTGCCCTGCTTCAGGTAGAACATGTTGACGTCGGTGATCTCCAGCTCGCCGCGCGGTGACGGCGAAAGGCCGGCCGCGATCTCGACGACCTGGTTGTCGTAGAAGTACAGGCCGGTGATGGCCTTGTTGCCCTTGGGAAGGGCGGGCTTCTCCTCGATCGAGATCAGTGTGCCCTCGGCGTCGACCTCGCCGACGCCGTAGCGCTCGGGATCCTTGACCGGGTAGCCGAAGAGCACACAGCCGTCGAGCGGGCTCGCGTGCTGCTGGAGCACCTTGGCGAAGCCCTGGCCGTGGAAGATGTTGTCGCCGAGCACGAGCGCGACGTCCTGATCGCCGATGAAGTCGGCGCCGATGATGAACGCCTCGGCCAGCCCGTTGGGCTCGGCCTGTTCCGCGTACTCCAGCCGCAGTCCGAGCTGCGAGCCGTCACCGAGCAGGCGCCGGAACATCGGCAGGTCGATCGGGGTGGAGATGATCAGGATCTCCCTGATGCCCGCGAGCATCAGGACCGACAACGGGTAGTAGATCATCGGCTTGTCGTAGACCGGCAGGAGCTGCTTGGACACGGCCTGCGTGATCGGGTGCAGCCGGGTACCGCTGCCACCGGCGAGGATGATCCCTCTCATTGTCAAGCGCTCTTTCCATCGGGTCGGAGGTCAGTGCACTCGTCGAGCGCTTGTCCGAAAGGTGTCCTTTGACGCGCCCTCACGCGGGGAGGACCCGGAGCTTCTCATAGAAGGCGAGGCACTCCTCGTACCGGGGAAGGATACCGGCCGCTTCCGCCTCGGCGAGGGTCGGGGCATCGAGGTCCTTGGCCGAAAGCTGCTGTTCGAGGCCTTCCGGCCAGGGAAGATCGAGCGCGGGATCGAGCGGATTGATGCCTCGCTCGCGCGAAGGGTTGTAGCCCTCGGAGCACAGATAGTTCATCACCGTGTCGTCTTCGAGCGCGACGAAGGCGTGGCCGACTCCCTCCGGCACGAAGAGCGCGTGGCACTCCTTCGGGTCCAGCCGCACCGCGTCCCACTGCCCGAACGTCGGCGAGCCGACGCGGATGTCGACGACGACGTCGAGCAACGCACCACGCGGGCAGTAGACGTACTTCGCCTGGCTGGGGGGCACATCGGCGAAATGCACACCCCGGATGGCGCCGCGGCTCGAGACCGAATGGTTCGTCTGTGCGACGCGCATCGAGCGTCCCGTCGCCTCGACGATGGCCTGGTCCTGGAAGGGGCTGGCGAACATGCCCCGGTTGTCGGCGAAGGTCGGCGGTACGAACTCGTACACCCCGGCGATGGTCAGCTCACGACTCTGCACGAGCAATGAGGATAGAGACGGCAATCCGGGCCCGTTCCCCGGGGTTCTGGGCGGTCGTGGCGCACCGGGGCGAGTCCCCGGACGGCTCCGGCGACGCCGTCCTCGTACGCTGTGCGCCATGCGGGCAATGGTCACCGGCGGCGCCGGTTTTATCGGGTCGACGCTGGTTGACAGGTTGCTCTCGGCCGGCGACGAGGTCGTCGTGGTCGACGACCTCCGGCGTGGTCGCCGGGAGAACCTGGTGGCGGCCGAGGCGGCGGGCGGCTTCGACTTGATCGAGCTGGACGTCACCAGCCAGGAGCTGGCCGACGTCGTCGCCGACGCGGCACCCGAGGTGATCTTTCATCTGGCCGCGCAGGTCGACGTCCGGCTCAGTGTCGCCGACCCCCTGCTCGACGTCCACCAGAACGTCATCGGCACGGTCAACGTGGCCGAAGCCGCCCGCAAGGCGGGCGTGCGCAAGATCCTGTTCGCCTCCTCGGGTGGCTCCATCTACGGTGCCCCCGACAGCTTGCCCGTCGCCGAGTCGGTGTCGGTCAACCCGAAGTCGCCTTACGCGGCGGGAAAGGTCGCGGCCGAGGTGTACCTCAATTCCTATCGCCAGCTCTACGGCCTTGACTGCACTCATCTGGCGCTGGCCAACGTCTACGGTCCCCGGCAGGACCCGAGTGGCGACGCCGGCATGGTCGCCATCTTCGCCGCCAAGCTGCTGGCGGGCCAGCCGACCAGGGTTTTCGGCGACGGCGCCAACACCCGTGACTACGTGTTCGTCGATGACGTCGTCACGGCGTTCGTCGCCGCATCAGGGGAGACCGGCGGAGGCCGCCGGTTCAACATCGGCACCGGCGTGCAGACCTCGGACCGTGATCTGCACTCGCTGGTGGCCAAGTGCGCCGGTGTGGCCGACATGCCCGATCTGGCGCCCGCCAGGCTGGGTGACCTGCGTGCGTCCGCGCTCGACGCTTCGGCCGCGCGGCGTGAGCTGCGCTGGCGGCCGGAGATCGGCCTCGTCGAGGGCGTGCGGCGCACGGTGGACTACTTCCGGGCGGGATCAGGCGCCGGCGTCGGCCACTACGCCGCTCGAGGGAAGGTAGTTGTCGTCGGTGCGGCCCCTCAAGCCGTCGCGCAGGCCGCGCCACATCGCGCGTAGCCGCCGGCCGCGCGGTCGTTCGTACAGCGCGGTGAGCAACACCCACCGGACCATGATCAGCACCGACGCCACGCACCACACGGGCGTCCGGCGCAGGTTCTCCTTGACCAGCACGACACCGTTGCGTATCACCCAGTACAGCCGCCAAGTCGGGTGGTGGCTCGCGCGGACGTGACCGATGAGGAACCGGTGCTCGCGCACCTCGCCGAGCGAATGCGGCAGCTTGACCCGCTTGTCCTGGACGATCCGCATCCCGGTGCGCCGCAGTCGCAGGCAGAAGTCCTGGTCGACGCAGTCCACGAAGAAGTCCTCGCGGAAGCCGCCCACTTCGTCCACCAGCGACCGGCGGACCACCATGCCGGAGGTGATCACGGCGTCCCGGTAGGCGACGTCGGCACGCAGGATCGTGCGCGGGTCGATGAAGGAGGAACGTTCCTCGTCCCACGGAGCCGGAGCGGCGGCGCCGACGGTGCTGTCGGCGAGGTGGGCGGCGAGCCGGTGGACCAGCTCTTCGGACAGCACCGAGTCCTGGTCGAGGAACAGGACACAGTCCGCCTCGGCCCCGACCTGCGCCAGACCAAGATTGAGCGCGCCGGCCAGGCCGAGGTTGCGGTCGGGGCGCAGCACCCGTACTCGCTCGGGGAGGACTCCGCGCAGAAGTTCGGCACCGCCGGGAGTGTTGTCCACCACCAGCACCTCGGTGCAGGACTCACCGGCCGCCTCGACAACCGCCAGCAGTCGTTCGTCCGGGTGATATGCGGTCGCAATCGCGGTGATCTTGGTCGGGATTGCGCTATTCATGCTCTCCGCTCACTACGCACAGTTCTTCTTCCCAGCCCGCTCGGCGCGGAGACAGCCAGTCTACGGATCCTGCAGTCTAAGGATCCTGCGAACTCGCGCCCAGTTCGGGGGACCCGCCGCCGTCGGCACGCCCCGCGAGTGCGGCTATCCTCCTCCTTGTGTCGAGTGAACCGTTTGGCGGCCGTGTACTCGTAGTGGTACCGGCCTGGAACGAAGAAGAGGCCGTCGCGGAGACCGTGCGGGAGATCTTCGCCGCGCTCCCCGACGCTGACGTGCTTGTCGTCGACGACGGTTCCACCGACCGCACCACCCAGGCCGCCAAGGCCGCTGGGGCGCTGGTTCTGGAGCTGCCGTTCAACCTCGGAGTCGGCGGCGCCATGCGCGCGGGCTTCCGGTACGCGGTCCGGCACGACTACGACGCGGCCGTCCAGGTGGACGCCGACGGCCAGCACGACCCGACCGAGGTCAAGGACCTGCTCGCCAAGCTCGACGAAGCCGACGTCGTGATCGGTGCCCGCTTCACCGAAAAGGGTGATTACCAGGTCCGCGGGCCCCGTAAATGGGCGATGAAGTTTCTGGCGTTCGTGCTGTCGAGGCTGGCGAAGACCGTCCTCACCGACACCACCTCGGGTTTCAAGGCATCCGGCCGCCGCGCGTTGCCGTTGTTCGCCGAGAACTATCCCGTCGAGTATCTCGGGGACACCATCGAATCGCTGGTCATCGCCATCCGGGCCGGCTGCAAGGTCGTCCAGGTTCCCGCGCATATGCGCCCACGCCGGGCCGGCACCCCCAGTCACAGTCCTTGGAAGGCGTCGATCTATCTCTTCCGCGCGGGATTTGCGTTGTTGCTCGCGTTGATCCGCCGGTGGGACGTCTCGGTCAAGTCGGCCACTCCGGTGGCCAGCGAGGTGGCAGCATGAGCGTCAGTACCTACCTGGTCGCCATTCTCGGCAGCCTGCTGATTCTGATCGGGATCGTCGAACTGCTGCGCAGGCGGCAGCTCAGCGAGAAGTATGCCGTGTTGTGGCTGGTCACCGGCCTGGTGATGCTCGTGCTGACGGTGTTCCCAGGCCTGCTCACCGGGCTGAGCAACCTGGTCGGCATCCAGGTCCCCACCAACCTTCTGTTCTTCGTGTCCATCGTGTTCACCATCGGCGTCTCGCTGCACCAGTCGTGGGAGCTTTCGCGGCTGGAGGACGAGACTCGCAAACTGGCCGAAGATCTCGCGATCCTGCGGCTGGACATGGAACAGCGGACTCAGCAGAAATCGAACGACTGACGGTCATGAACACCCTCGACATCATGATGCCGTACTACGGCGACGTCGGATTGATGCAGGACGCGGTCCGTAGCGTGCTGGCGCAGGAAGACCCGGACTGGCGCTTGACCGTGGTGGACGACGGCACGGCCGAGGGCGTGCCCGAGTGGTTCGCCGGTCTCGGCGACGAGCGGATCCGGTACTTCCGCAACGAGCGCAACCTCGGTGTCACCGGCAACTTCACGCGCTGCCTGGAACTGGCCGAACACGAGCTGCTGATGCTGATGGGCTCGGACGACCTGCTGCTCCCCAACTACGTGGGCACAATCCGCGCGCTGTATACCCGATTCCCGGACGCCGGGATGTTCCAGCCGGGCGTCGAGGTCATCGACGGCGACGGCAACCTGGTCAAGACGCTGGCCGACGAGACCAAGCGCCGGCTCTACGCGCCGAAGACCCCAGGCATGTGGGCCATGTCCGGTGAGGAAATCGCCGTCAGTCTGCTGCGGGGGAACTGGCTGTACTTCCCGTCGCTGTGCTGGAAGACGAAGGCGATCACCGCGGTCGGCTTTCGCGCCGAACTCAAGGTCATCCAAGACCTGGCACTCGTGGTCGACCTGCTGGAGCGTGGTGAGCAGCTCGCTGTCGACGACACCGTGTGTTTCAGGTACCGCAGGCATGTGGCCAGTGAGTCGGCCTGGACCGCGGTGGAGGGTTCCCGGTTCATCGAGGCGCGCAACTACTTCGTCGACGCCGCCGAGCAGATGGAACGACAGGGCTGGCCGAGGGCGGCAAAGGCGTCCCGGGCGCATCTGTCCTCACGCCTGCACGCGCTGACCATGCTGCCCGCGGCCTTGCGGCAGAAGAACAAGGCCGGACTGCGGACACTGACCCGCCACGCCTTCGGGCCGAGCAGGCACATCTCCGAGTGAGTTCGACGGCCGCCGTCGGTCGTGGGGGCTCGTGAGTGTTTCGCGGGGTTCTAACCCCGCGAAACACTCACGATCATCTCGGCGGGCGCTCAGCAGGCGGTGATCTTGTACAGCTTCAGTTCGCGGTCGGAGTCGACCAGTTCGAAACCGGGCTTGGTGCCGGGGTCGGCAAAGCCGGGGTATTCCTTCGTCTTGGGGTAGGCCGGCCAGAAGTACAGGTCGGTCACCAGCAGGTAGTCCACGTTGAGGGCCTTGGCGTCCTGGCAGACCTTCGGGTCGTTCGCCACATCGGTCAGGTGTTTGGCCAGGTAGAGCTGCACGGCACTGCTACTCATGTCGAGATGTGGGAACAAGGGCTTGCGGTCGATCAGCGCCCAGATCAGCGCGCTGCCGTCCCAGGGGTTGTTCGCCACGACGGCGTCTTGGGGGATCTCGTTCCGGATCTTCTCGAAGAACGCTCGCTCACGGGCGTCGACCAAGTTGTGGGTGGTGGAGTTGTCCTGCGCGGTGTAGATCTCCGAGAGCGCGAAGCTGTGGACCTTCACATACATGCCCTTGGCCCCGATGGCAGCCAGGAGCGTCAGCACCAGGGCCAGGCCGGTCGTCGACGCGCCGAACCGTCCCAGCCAGGCCCGGTCCCCTTCGTTCAGCCACTCCCGCAGCCGCTGGGTCAAGTGCATGATGCCGAGCACCGCCAGTGGTACCGCCGTGATCGGCAGCAGGGCGGCGGTGCGGAACGAGTCGTTGTACCAGTAGCCGGTGAAGATTCGTGTGTTCGGCGTATTGATCGAGGCGGTGAGGATGAACAGGAAAATGCTGGCGGTGAAGGCGCCGATCAACCAGCGCTGATCGCGGATCTTCCAGATGAACACGACCCCGACGATCACTACCGCCGACAGCACCCACAGCGTGGGCCTGCCGTTGGTGGCACCGAGAATGGCTTCACCGAACGCCTTCGACGAACTTTCGATCGGGGGCCAGTAGTACTCGCGCACCGTCTTGAACGCCGGCGAGGTGGCCACGAACAGCCAGGCGCCGAGGAAGACGACCACGGCCGCACCAAAGCCGGCCAGCCCTCGTTTGGTGCGCCCCTCGGCCCGCATGCGCAGTGCCCATCGGCCGATCCCGGTGAACAGCGGGAACACAACGATCGCGACGAGACTGAACAGCGAGTTGGGGTGCGCGAAACCGCCCGCGATCAGCACCACCGGCAGCAGCAGCCACGCCCGGCCCTTGCCGATCGCGTCGTCCTTGGCCAGCCCGGCCAGTGACAGCGCGACGGCCACTCCCGCCGGCACCATGGCGAGCCCGAGGATGTTGGGCCACAGCACACCGAAGGCCATCAGGCCCCAGGGGAAAGCGGTGAAGCCGATGCTGAACACGCCGGTGATGGCCATGGCGGCCACCGAACGGCCGACCACCTGGCGCACCAGCAGGACGCAGCTCAGCGGCCAGACGACCAAAGCGATCACGATGGTCAGCAGGTTGGCGACTTCCGGGATCGAGGCACCGGTGGCGAGCACGACCTGGGAAGCGACGTCGTGCCACGCGGCCGGGTAGAAACCGGTGGGAACTCCGGGAAGGCCCAGCGAAGCAAGGGAAAGCGCCGACGCGTTGTGGTTGTCGAGGATGTAGGCGATCGCGTTGTAGTGGAAGACCGCGTCATACGCCTGGGCGATTTGCCCGGGTCCGCCCATGCCGCGGACGGCCGTCACGACGCCGATCAGGATCGCCGGTACCAGCCCGAGGAAGGCAGCCGCGGTGACCGGGCGCGGATCGCCCTCCCGCACGACGGTGAATCGGCGCCGGAGCAACAGGGCGACGACGTAGACAAGGACGGGCACGATCAGTGCGGTGATCAGCAGCAGCGGCACCGACCACGCGATGCCCAGCTTCCCCGCGGCCGCCGCCGTGATCGCCACGACCGCCACGCTCAGCGTCGGCGCCACTGCCCACGCGGCGATACTCCGGAGGCCGATGGCGTAACTGATGAGCAGTCCTGGAATGAGGAGCCAGCCTATGCACACTAAGGCGACAGGGGCAGCGTGGAGCCAGTTCATGTGTCCTCGTACCTGATGGCGGGCAGGGCTCCTGGAGTCTATGGAGTACCCGAACGGCGTAGAGAGCGGGTAGATCCTTTCGGAGCCGGCCTGGAGTGCGGCGGGTGGTGACGGGCGTCTGGCTGCCGTGATGGCACAGGGTGGCGCAGCGCTAATGCGGGATCGTTTGCTCGCCGCTGGTCGCCGTGGACGGCTGCGCCGGAAGCGGCCCGGTCTGACCGATTGCCCTCGCCAGCGCCACAGCCATGACCATCGCCACGGCGATGGGGCCCCCCGACGCCGACAGCACGGCCGAGGTGATCGCGCCGACGGGCAGGACGAACATGACGACCATCGTGGCGGCACCGGTCAGGTAGGCCGTCAGAACCGTCCGGTGCTTGCCGAGAGCCAGCAGCGCGGGTTGCGTGACGTTCGCCGTCATGAGGAAGAGGGTTCCCACGCCGAGCCCGGCCATGGTCGCGCGAGACAGGTCCGACGGCTTGCCGAGGTAGATTTCGAGCAGCTGCGGGCCGACCGTGCCCAGCAAGACGATGCCGAGGCCGCCAAGTACGACACAGGCCAGGACGGTCCGCACGGTCTGACGGCGTACTCCTGCCCTGTCGCCCCGTGCCGCCGTTTCGGTCAACCGCGGCAGGAGCATGGTCTGGAGGGGGACGAAGGCGAACATCGGCAGCCGGGTCAGCATGATGGAGGCGGCGATCGCGGTCGCCAACTCCGGGCTGGAGAGGAGCTTGCCGGCGATCACCACCGGCGGGAGGTTGACCACCGCCTGGTTGGTGAGGCTGGCGACAACCAGCAGCGCCAGCCCCGCCGAGACACCGAGACGCACCTTGCCCGCGCCGGCTACGTGGGTCGCGGCCGGCGGGATCGACATCCGGTGCCGGTCGCCCGCTACCCAGAACAGCGCGACGCCAACGAGTGCCGCGAAAAGTTGACCGAGGACGAAGGCCAGTCCGAAGCTCCACACCGAGTCGGCGCCGAAGTACCACAACGCGGCGCAGGGAACCAGCCGGGAGAGGCCTTCGACCGAGAGGGTGATGGCATACATGCCGAACCGCTTGCTTCCCGCGAGCGCACCGCGCACGGTCGATGCGCAGCAGGTGGCGAACAGACCGACCACCAGTTCGGCGACAAGCTCCCAGTGTCCGCGGAACGGCCCGTTGACCAGCACCGGGGACAACAGCAGAACCAAGGCCGAGGCCAGCAGGAACAGCCGCACGGCCTGTCGCGCCACGGAGTGGGCGACCGGTCCGGCCGGCCGGTCGACCGCGCGTTCCTGGCTCACCGAACGCGACATCTCCTGTTCGACACCGGAAAAGACGCCAAGCGCGACGGTGTTGATCAGGAAGTAGAGGCTGATGAGTGCCGCGACCCCTGATGCGTCGACTCCAGAGCGTCCGCTCAGTGCGACGAAGCCGATTCCGGACAGGACCACCAGCGCCAGTCCGGCGCCGATCAACGGCATGGGACCACGAAGGAAACTGAGTCGGCGCATGTTCCAAACCTGTCGGTCAACGTGGTGGCGGCCGGGCCGCACAGGTTCGCGCGGACCACCGGATCTTCTCGGCCCTGGGTGACCATCGCAGCGTATCCGACGTCATCAGCATCGGTTTTCCTGCCGGGGAAGGGACGTTCGCCGTCGTCGCTATACTCGCGCATTACATTGTCGTGGGGGACGCGTTCCGCGCGTCGGTGATCATGGGCGGACTTTATGCAGAACGAGTGCAACGCTGTGATCGTTGGCGGCGATAGCGACGGGCCGCCGTCATCGGAGCTGTCGCGCTGGTCCCGGTGGCGTGCCGGGGTGGCCGAGCTGTTCCCCTCCGCCGAACCCGTCCGGGCCGCCCGGGGGTGGGTCGTCGCCGGGTATTTCGCGGCGTTCGCCGCGGCGGTTCCGTACCTGCTGCTGATCCCGGGGGGCAGGTCACGGCTGAACCACGTGTGGGCGGAGGACGGGAGTCGTTTTCTCCTTGACGCTTACACGTTGCCGTGGGCGTCCGCGCTGGTCACGCCTTATGGCGGTTATCTGCACTCGGTGCCGAGGCTGGCGGCTGAACTGGTGTCGCAACTGCCGTTGAGCTGGGCCGCCGCTGGGCTGGCCATCTCGGCGGCGGTTCTGCGGGCGGGCTTGGCGCTGCTGGTATTCGCCGCCTCGGGCGGCTTCCTGCGTTCGCTCCCGGTGCGGCTGGCGCTGGCCGCGCTGGTGGTACTGGCCCCGGTCGGGAACGCCGAGGCCTTGAACAATCTCGCCAACTTCCACTGGTTCGCCCTGTATGGCGCGTTCTGGATGCTGTTGTGGCGCCCCGCGTCGCGGTGGGCGAGCGGGTTGGCCACCGTGGTGGTGTTCGTCGCGACGACGACCAGCCCACTGGCCTTCTTGCTGGCCCCGCTGGCGCTCGCCAGGTTCGCTCTGCCCGGCTGGCGGCAGCGAATGATCACTCTCGGATTCTGCCTGGGCGCGGGCGCCCAGCTGATCGCGGTTCTGCTGGCCACTCGGGTCCCGTACTCGTCGGTGCCCGTCGACATGAAGGGCGCCGCGCTGGCCGGCCTGATGCGGGTGCCGCTGGTGGCGTTCACCAGCTCGGAGGACACCGCGCGGATCTATCGGTTGCTCGACTACTGGCCTGCCGTCGTCGCGATGGTGTTCGTGCTGTGCCTGGCGGGGGTGGCGCTCCGGTGGGGCGGCCCGCCTCGCCGAGCACTGGTGGTCGTCGCGATCGGCTACTCCGTACTGTTCATCTCGCTGGCGCTGATGCAGAACTGGCAGCCCGCTTTGTACATGACCAGGACGGGCATCGTGGACGCGCAGCGCTACAGCGTGGCGCCCTGCCTGTTCTTGCTCACCGCGGTCGCGGTGAGCTTGGACCGGGTGCCGCGGGCCCGGTGGGCGCGACTGGGCGTGGTGGCCGCCAGAGTGGCCGTGGCCGCGGTTCTGCTCACCGGCATAGTGCGGCAACTGCCGATGTCGGCCGGCCGGCTGGGCGGGGTGCCTTGGGACCAGACTGCCTCTACCGCGGACCGTGACTGCGCCCAAGGCAATCCGGCCGCGACGATCCGGCAAGAGCCGGCCGGCTGGGACTTCCAACTTCCCTGCGACACGCTGGGTTGATCGGCCGAGCCGGTCGTGGGTGTTGACGAGGGAAAACACCTGATCGCTACTATCGTGGCCCACCCGTCGCTCGTGGACATTCGAGGATCATGAACGCTGACACGCTGAGCGCTACTCTGGATGATCGTGGTTCTCGGTCTGATGCCCACGATCGAGCGTCAGCTATCCGGAAGCCGGCGCTGGCCGGGTTGTTTCGCCTGGTCTGGTTGTGGCCTGCGCTGCTCGCCTTGATTCTTGGCAGCTACCACCTCACCCGGCCGGAACTTTGGCGGGACGAGCTGGCCACCTGGGATGCGGCCACCCGGACGACCGGACAATTGTTCTGGCTGTTACAGCACACCGACGCGTCTTCCGGTGCGTACTACCTGTTCATGCACGGGTGGATCTCGATCTTCGGTGATTCGGCCTTCGCGCTCCGGCTCCCCTCCGTGCTGGCCATGGCCGCCGCTGCCGCACTGACGGCGCTGATCGCGAAGCGGATGTTCGGCGACCGGGCCGCGCTGAGTGCCGGGATCGTGTTCGCCCTGTTGCCGGCGGTGTCGCGGTTCGCCCAGGAGGCGCGCTCGTACGCGCTTACGGTCTTTGCCGTGGCACTGGTGACCTTGCTACTGCTGCGGGCGCTCGATCGGCCCGGATGGCGCCGGTGGACTGGGTACACACTGGGCGTGGCGCTCGTCGGCGTGCTGAACCTGGTTGCGCTGACCTTCTTGGCCGGACACCTCGTCGTGGTGGCGGTGTCCTGGTGGCAGCGGCGGGATCGCCGGGTCCTGATCGGGTTCCCGCTCGCCACGGTGGCCGGGTTCGTGCTGTTGCTGCCTGTGGTCAGGCTCGGGTTGCGGCAGGTCGGAAACCAGTTCCAGCTTCGCTCGCCCGACTTGGGCAGCGTGTTCGCCGCGTGGCCCCAACTATTCTTGTCTGCCATGGTCGCGGGCGCGGTGACAGTGGCGGCCCCGTTGGCACTGGGAGCCTCCCGCCGTCAGGCGGTCAACGGGCTGGCGATGGCGATGCTGCCGATTGTGGCCATCTGGGTTGTCTCGCAAGGCGACACCTCGTACTGGCTGGCGAGGTACCTGACCTTCACCCTGCCGGCGTGGGCGGTCGTGGCTGGAGCCGGCATCGCCGCGCTTCGTCCGGCGGCCGCCGTCGCCGGCCTGGTGGTACTCGCGATGCTTGGCGTCCCAGACCAACGGGCGCTGCGCGCCCCTGACTCACACGACTGGTGGAACTACCCTGACCCGGCGCCCGCCAGCCCGTTCAGCTACGCCGGTGCCGCCGCTGTCATCGCGAAGGACTACCGCCCGGGCGACGGACTCGTGCCGGTCCGTGAGGTGATCCCGTATTACATGATCGACACAGGTTTGCGGTACAACCTGCCGGCCGACGTCCAGCCGAGGGACATCTTCGCGGCCCATACCGGGATCGAACTGGGGAAATTCTTCACCGAGGAGACGACCGACCCTCAGGCCGCGCTCGGCGACGTGCAGCGGCTGTGGCTCGTCAGGGCCGGCCAGCCGTCGGATCCGCTCGAGGACCTCTCGCCAGGCAAGGCGCAGGTGCTCCGTGACAACTTCATCGTGACGCGGGTCGTTCACCCCTCTGGGATGGCGACCGTGGCGCTGCTGGAACGCAAGCCCGTCGCCGTCGCTCAACCGCAGGGAAAGGCACATTCGTGAGTTCGCCCGAGCAGAACAGCTTTGCAGCCATCGGCAAGGTGCTCGTGATCATCCCGACCTACAACGAGGCCGAGAACGTGGAGACCATCGTCGGGCGCGTCCGTGAGGTTGTCGGCGGGGCACATGTGCTCGTCGTCGACGACAACAGCCCGGACGGCACCGGCGAGATGGCGGACAAGCTCGCCATGCGCGACTCGCAGGTGCACGTCTTGCACCGGAAGGGCAAGGAAGGCCTGGGCGCGGCTTACCTGGCCGGGTTCGCCTGGGGCATCGAGGCCGGTTACGACGTCCTGGTCGAAATGGACGCGGATGGTTCGCACCGGCCCGAGCAGCTGCCAAGGCTGCTCGACGCGCTGGGAGGGGCCGACCTGGTGCTGGGTTCGCGGTGGGTGGCCGGAGGTGAAGCCGTCAACTGGCCCAAGACCCGCGAGTTGATCTCCCGAGGCGGTTCGCTGTACTCCCGAATCATGCTGCGCGTCCCGATCCGGGACGTCACCGGCGGGTACCGCGCGTTCCGCAAGGAAACCTTGGCGGGGCTGGGCGTCGATCAGGTGGTCTCGAAGGGCTATTGCTTCCAGATCGACATGGCCTGGCGCGCGGTCAAGGCGGGTTTCAAGGTGGTCGAGGTGCCGATCACGTTCGTCGAGCGCGAGCTGGGGGCGAGCAAGATGAGCCGGAGCATCATGATCGAGGCGCTCTGGCGGGTGACCATCTGGGGCTTCATCAGCCGCTGGGACCGGCTTCGCGGGAAAAGCGCTTAGTGGTCAGATCCCTGCCGGAACGGTGCCTGAACCGGGCCACCGGCGGCCCTCTGTAGCATCGATCCGGCCATGTGGGACCACTTCGGTCACCCCGTGCCGCCGATTTCGAGGAGCCCATTACCGATGGCCGAGCCCGTCATCACCGCCGTCGTCACGGCCTACCACCCGGATGGCCGGCTTTCGGCCGTGATCGACGCCGCGTTGGAGTCCTGCGCCGAGGTCGTCGTCGTCGACAACACCCCGACCGACTCGAAATCGCAGACCGACGACATCACCGACACCCGGGTGAAGGTGCTCCGCCCAGGCCGTAACGGCGGCCTCGCCGGTGCGCTCAACGCGGCGGTCGGCGCGCTGTCCGCGGAAGCGGAGGCGGTGCTCGTTCTCGACCAGGATTCCGTTCTCCCCAAGGAATTGGTGCCGTCGCTCGCGGCTCATCTCGCCGACCCGACCATCGGCGTCATCGCCCCCACTCCGGTCGACGCGGTGAGCGGCAAGGCATACGGCCGGTTCACACCGGCCGGGACCGCTCTTGTCGACCGTGACGCCGTGATCACCTCCGGCATGCTGGTCCGCCGCAGCGTTCTCGATGCGTCGGGCAGCTTCCGTGACGAGTTCTTCGTCGACTGGGTCGACAACGACTTCTGCCTCCGGCTCCGTCGCGACGGCGTGCGGATCGTGCAGGACACCGCGACCCTGCTGCCGCACTCGATCGGCGACCGGCGCGAGCACCGCGTCGGTCCCGTGAAGATCCGCGTGCTGCGTTATTCGCCGTGGCGCCACTACTGGATCACCAGGAACGGCATTGTGCTGATCCGCGAGAACCTCCGGCGCAACACGGGCTGGTCGCTGCAGGCGATCCTCTACATCGGACGCCAAGCGCTGACAACCGCGGTCTTCGAACCCTCGCGCGCCGCGAATCTCAAGGCGATCCTTCGCGGTGTCCGTGACGCCGTCACCAACAAGACGACACTCGGCTATCTCCCCGCCGGCGCCGAGTACCGGTCGGAGGCCCAGCTGTGAACGCCGTAACCGCCGTCGTGACGGCCTACCACCCGGACGATCGGCTCGCCGCTGTCGTCGAATCCGCGCTGCTGAGCTGTTCGGGCGTGATCGTCTCCGACAACACTCCTGCCGGGTCGAAGTCGGCCGCCGAAACTTTCGACGACCCGCGGGTCACCGTGCTGCGCAACGGCAGCAACCTCGGCCTCGCCGCCGCCCTCAACTCCGCGGTGGGCAAACTGCCAGCCGACGCCGATTTCGTGTTGTTCCTGGACCAGGATTCCGTGCTGCCGCCCGATCTCGTCCCCGCGCTCGGCAAGCACTTCGACGATGCCTCGATCGGCGTGGCCGCGCCGACGCCATGGGACGCCGCGCGCGGCGGCAGTTACGAAAAGGCCGCCGAATCGGGCCCGGCGCTCGCGGACCGGGACGGCGTGATGACGTCCGGCATGCTGGTTCGGCGCGCCTGCTTGAGGACGGTCGGCGAGTTCCGCGAGGACTTTTTCGTCGACTGGGTCGACTTCGACTTCTGCATGCG
This sequence comes from Actinomycetota bacterium, assembly GCA_032230695.1. Lineage (GTDB taxonomy): Bacteria > Actinomycetota > Actinomycetes > Mycobacteriales > Pseudonocardiaceae > Amycolatopsis. Next base: position 163,926 of record JAVXWP010000159.1, read on the forward strand.
TGCGCGGGCCAATGGATTCCGCGTGGTCCAGGACACCAGCGTCCTGCTGCCGCATTCATTGGGTGACAGGCGCGAGCACCGGATCGGTTTCCTCCGGACCCAGGTGCTGCACTACCCGGCCTGGCGGCATTACTGGGTCGCCAGGAACAGCAGCATCCTGGCCAGGGAAAACCTGCGCGGGAACAGGCGCTGGGCCTTCTCTGCCGTGCTCTACCTCGCTAGTTGGACGTTCAAGACGGCCGTTTTCGAAGCCAAGCGCCGCACCCATGTCGCCGCGCTGCTCAGCGGTTTCCGGGACGGGCTGACGGGCCGTGTCAGTGCGAAATACCTGCCGGACGGCGCACGATACTCCGGCACCGCGAGGGCCGGCTCCACGTCCGCTTGACCTCAGAGGGTGACGGCGTCGCGTGAGCGGATGATGTTCATCGCGGTGACACGGAAGACGACGTCGCCGTCCTGGTCGATGAGCTCTGCCAGGGTCCGGACGATTCCCCGGTCGGGCTTCGAGCGGGAACGCTTGGTCTCGACGACCGTCGCCCGCAGGCGCAGCGCGTTGCCGGGGCGGACCGGCTTGAGCCAGCGCAGTTCGTCGACACCCGGGCTGCTCAAGCTGGCGACCGCGGACAGGTAGTGGTCCGCGAACAGCCGCATCATCAGGCTCGCCGTCTGCCAGCCGCTCGCGATGATGCCTTCGAACGGACCATCCGCCGCGGCGGCCGGGTCGATGTGGATGCTCTGCGGGTCGTACTCCGTCGCGAAGTCGATGATCTGCTTCTCGTCCACCGTGAGGTCGGCGCCGAACTCGTAGACCGAACCGGGGACGTAGTTCTCGAAGTATCGCTCGTCGATGGGGACGGGAAACGTGCTCGATGGGGCCATCACACCTGGACCTTCGCCGGTGACCGGCCACTCGCCGATCATGCGAGCAGCCTGCCACAGGAATGATTCGGCGCGACTCGAACCATCCACCACCAGGCCACTCGGCCGGGGCCAGGCGGGCGACCTCCCAGTTCGCGAAATCCGTCGTCGGCCCGTTCGCGACGCCGCGCGCATTGCCGCCGGAAGCATCGGAGACTTCGCCGAGTGTGGCGGAGCTCGGTTATATTGCTCTGTTTGCCGGGTGGGTCCGGAATGGCCGGTAACGCTATTTCGCTCTAACCGAAGCATTTGCCGGACGTTGTGGCAAATTAACCGTCGATGTCAGGAAGCCGTTGCCAGGTACTAAAAGCAGAGACATCGCCTGTGTCAGACAATTGGATCTCTGCTGGTCCGAATGGGTCGCTGCCCCTTTCTTGATCTTGAATGTCGGCTCACGATCTTTCGGTGACACAATGAGGTCGAGATAAATCCGTGATCGGTCACGTTCTCCTCGATATTCGCCGATGATTTGTGTAAGGATGCGTCAGTGATTCTCCGGAACGCTTTGCGCCCGAAATGTGTCGACATCGATGAAGCGGAGGAGTTCCTTCGACTGTTCCAGACCGAAGACCCGACCATGACCGACGACCGGCTGCGGACGAGGATCGAGCAGGTCAAGGACCAGATCGCCGACACAGGTTCCTACACCCACACCGCGGCGGAACTGGCGTTCGGGGCGGCGGTCGCCTGGCGCAACTCGGCGCGCTGCATCGGGCGGCTGTACTGGCGCAGCCTGCGGATCCGGGATCGGCGGCAGGTGAGGGGCGCCAGCGCGATCGCGGCCGAATGTGCGGCCCACCTGCGCGAAGCCGGGCGTGGCGGGCGGATCCGGTCCACCATCACGATCTTCGCGCCCGACACGGTGGCGGCGCCGGGGCCGCGGATCTGGAACGAGCAGCTGATCCGGTACGCCGCGTACCGGACTCGCGGGGAATCAGTGTGTGGTGACCGGCGGTATCTCGAGTTCACCGATCTGGTCCGGCAACTGGGCTGGACGCCGCCAGCGCGCCGCGGGCCGTTCGACGTCCTGCCGCTGGTGGTGGAGGCCGAGCCAGGGCGGCCGCGGTACTTCGAGCTACCCGAGGACGCGGTGCTGGAGGTGCCGCTGAGTCATCCGGATCATTCCTGGTTCGCCGAGTTCGGCCTCCGCTGGCACGCGGTCCCCGCGATCAGCGACATGCGGCTCGAAATCGGCGGGATCACCTACCCGGCGGCGCCGTTCAACGGCTGGTACATGGGGACGGAGATCGGCGCGCGGAACCTGGCGGACGCCGATCGGTACGACCTCCTGCCGTCCGTCGCCGAGGGGCTGGGGCTGTCCACCAAGTCGGAGCGCACTTTGTGGCGCGACCGCGCGCTCGTCGAGCTGACGCTGGCCGTCCAGCATTCGTTCGACGCGGCCGGGGTGACGATGGCCGATCACCACACCGAATCCCGGCGTTTCCTCGCCCATCTGGCGCGCGAGGAGGACGCGGGCCGGGTGTGCCGGGCCGACTGGAGCTGGATCGTGCCGCCGATTTCCGGCAGCCAGAGTCCGGTTTTCCATCGGTATTACGACAAGCCCGACGAATCGATCCGCCCTGCCTTCTTACCAGGTTTGCCGGTGGGGATGCCTTTGATGCCCGGCTACCAAACGTAACCACGTGCGCGCGCTCGGAGTGGCCGCCGCAGGAAGAGGGCGTGCGGTCGGCACCGGCCCTCGTCGCTCTGTGACGTCACGTAGGGTTTGCGCGGCACCTGATTTCGGACCAACCGGCCGGTGACGTTGCCGGCGACGGAGGCAGTCGCATGAAAGTCCCCACCTCGCTCGAGGAGACGGTCCAGCTGCCGGTGACGGTCGTTCCGGCGGCCGAGCCGGAGACCGATCCTCTGGTCGACACGGCGGTGCAGGGCGAACTGGTGCTGGAGCCCGGCGCCCATCGGCAGGCTTCCCGGCTGGGCAAGCGGACTCGGGTGATGCTCGGAGCGGCGGGGGCCTTCGCGCTGCTGTCGGTCGCCGGTGTGGTCGTCTTCGGCTCCGGCGGGTCGAGTGAAGAACCCGCCGCCGGTCCCGTGGCTCCGCCCGTGGTGGCAGCACCGACGTCGAGCAATGCGGAGCCGACGCCTTCCGCGGCAACGGAAACACTGGCCGTGCCCACCGCAAAGCCGGTCGCCTCGGCGCAAGTGCGCGCTGAGGGACAGACGACAGCAGTTCCCCCTCCCACTTCGAAGCAGACCGTGACGTCCGAATCGGTCGATCCGAGGTCCGCGGCGCTCAGTTCGATCATGCGTGAAATCGAGAAAGAGTACGGCAAGCCGTCGCGCTCGCGTCCCTGAAAATCATCCGCAGGCTTTTTTGGCCGAGAGCACCCGCGCCGCGGAGTCTTGGACCTGACTTTCGGGCATTTTCCCTGACGCCACAGCGCTTTCCAGTCTGTCGAGTACCTCGGCGACCCTGTCCCCGGAGGACCACAGGGCCTGATCGGCACCGGACTGCAGCGCGATCAGCACCGCATCGGGAAGGTCGTAGCGGTCCGAGATCGCGCGCATGGCACCGAGGTCGTCGGTGATGATTGGTCCGGTGAAGGCGTAATCCTTGCGCAGCAACTGATATGCCGCCGGGGAAAGGGACGCGGGCGCGTCTCCGGTGAGATCGGGCACCTGCAGGTGCCCGATCATCACCCCGGCGTGGCCGTATTCGCCGATTCGCTCGTAGGGCACCAGATCCAGCTTCCGGAGTTCGGGCAGCGGCGGCGTCCGCACGAGTCCGTTGTGCGAGTCGCCGTCCGCGTGGCCGTGACCGGGGAAGTGCTTCAGCACGGGCTGGACGCCGGATTCTTCGAGCCCCGCCGCGAAAGCGGTCGCGTACTGGCGAACCACTTCCGGGTCGTCGGCGAACGACCGATCGCCGATCACCGAACCGTCCGGCTGGTCGCTGACATCGGTGTCCGGCGCGAAGTCGACGGTGACGCCACGGGCGCTCATCGCCTTTCCCCGCGTCCGGCCCAGCTCGCGGACCTGCTCGACGCTCATGGTCCGCGCCATCACCCGTGCGCTGGGCACCGATCCGTCGAGCTCGTCGATCCGCTGGACGCGGCCACCCTCTTCGTCGATCGCGACCGAAACCGGGAGGGGCGAGGCCTGCTGAACCTGCGCGAGTGCGTTGTCCTGCAACAACCCCGTCGCGTTGCCGCCGATGAAGATGCCGCCGACCTGCTGGGACCGCACGACGTCGACGGCGTCGCGCGCATCGACCGGATCCACCCCGACGACCAGCAGCTGCGCGAGCCGCTCGCGCGGCGTCAACGACATGACCAGGCCTTCGCAGGTCGCCGGAGCCGGAGCGGCCTTGGGGGCAAGCGGTGGGACGCTGCTCGGCGCCGGGGGAGCGGCTGTCGGAGTGCCCGGCACGGTGTTGTCCCTGAGCGTTGCCGCCAGGATCGTGCTCGCCACCAACGTGACCAGCAACAACGTGATCGAGACAGGCCGGCGCATGGGCCTCACCTTACGTCGTGCCCAGCCGCTCTGAAGGCCACCTTGAGGGACCCAGAGTCCCTCAAGGTGGCCTTCAGAGACTGTCGCTTCGACCAGAATCACCAGACACGCCCTACAGTTCGGGTATGGCGCAGACGGCGGTTGAGGTGGCGAAGGCTGTTCGGGCGGGCGAACTGGATCCCGTGCAGGTGACCAAGGAAGCACTGGCCAGGATCGCGGCCGCCGACGGCGTGGTCGGCGCGTTCCGGCGGGTTCGCGTGGACGAGGCCCTCGCCGAGGCGCAGGCGCTCAAGGACCGGCCCGATCTTGCCGAGTTGCCGCTGGCAGGTGTGCCGGTCGCGGTCAAGGACGTGACCGATGTCGCCGGCGAGTACGCCGAATGGGGTTCGCGAGGCGGGAACCGGGTACCCGCCGCGGCCGACGGGGTCATCGCCGCCCGGTTGCGTGCCGCGGGCGCGGTGATCGTCGGGCTTTCGCGGGTACCGGAGCTGTGCATCTGGCCGATGAGCGACACGCCGGACGGAATCGCCAGGAACCCTTGGGACGCCACGTATGTCTCCGGCGGCTCGTCCGGTGGGAGCGCGGCCGCCGTCGCCGCCGGACTCGTGCCCTTCGCCCATGGCACCGACGGGCTCGGCTCGATCAGGCTGCCTGCCGCGATGTGCGGGCTGGTCGGGATCAAACCGGGTGCCGGTGTCGTCGAGGACCACGACGAGGCGTGGTTCGGCATGTCCGAGCACGGCTCGCTCGCCACCACCGTCGCCGATGCGGCCCTGCTGCTCGGCGTGCTCGCCGAACGTCCGGAGCTGGGCGACGTCACGGTCCCTGGCAACCTGCGCGTCGCGACGTCGACGCTGGTCCCGCTCACCAGGGCACCCGTCCCGAAGGAGCTGACGGCCGCGGTAGACCTCGTCGGTGAACTGCTCGGCGGGGCAGGGCACACCGTCGAGACCGCCACGCCCCGCTACGGCACCGCGGCCCTCGCCATCCTCGCCCGCTGGGTTGCCGGTCCGGCCGAGCAGGCCGAGGCCTTCGACAACGCACTCCTGCAACCGCGCACCCGGACGCACGTCCGGCTCGGCCGTCTCGTCCAGCGTGCCGGGCTGGTCCGCGAGAGCGCGAAGCAGCACTGGATCGAGCGCGCCGAGGAGTTCTTCGCGGCGCACGACGTGCTCGTGACGCCGGCACTGGCCACGCTGCCCCCGAAAGCGCTTCGGTGGCACGAGCGGCGGTGGTTGGCGAACGTGGTGCCGGCGATCCGGGTCGCGCCATACCCGGGGGTGTGGAACCTGGCGGGGTACCCGGCGATGTCGGTGCCCGTCGGGCGGCACTCGTCGGGCCTGCCGATCGGCGTCCAGCTCGTCGCCGCTCCCGGTGGCGAAGCACGCCTGCTCGGTGTCGCCGCCCAGCTCGAAGCGTTGAACCCTTGGCGGCGGACTTCCTCCCGGTGAGCTGGGAACAGCATGGCGAGGCCGGGTGCGATAACGCACCCGGCCTCGGCGTGTCCGGCTCAGCAGAGCCGGCTCAGAACCAGTGGCTACGGCCGCCGATCTTGGTGCCGGCGCGACCCAGCACGGCGAGAACGGCGCCGATCACCACCAGCGCGATGCCGATCGACCAGAGAATGGGGATGCTGGCTACGAAGCCGATGATCAGGAGAATGACACCAAGCACGATCATGAAAACGAACTCCTCAGAAACCGGGGGACGGGAGACGGGACGAGACGTCAGTTCTTGAAGGCGTCCTTGACCTTTTCGCCGGCCTGCTTGAGGTTGCCCTTGGCCTGATCGACCTTGCCTTCGGTCTCGAGCTCACGGTCGTCGGTGGCCTTGCCGGCGCCTTCCTTGACCTTGCCCTTGAGCTCTTCGGCCTTGTTGTCGATCTTGTCTCCGGTGCTCATCAGATTCCCTTGTTCGTAGGACTGGACAAGACCGAAGTGCCCTGACTTCCCGGACATGAAACGTGCTCTCGTTACGCGCGGCTCGAACCGGCGATGGAGCGTTGATCCCTGAAGCACGAGCCGTCCCTGACTCCCGCAGGGTCAGGCTAAGACGTGCCCGGCTCCCCATACTCGGAAACAGGAACGACCGGTTCCCGTTGCGGCCCAACGACCCCGGCCCATCAGTCGGCCGCGATCTCTTGCGCCGCAACGACTCCGTAAGCCCGAAGAAGAGGAACCAGGTTCGTGAAACTGCACAAAAAGCTCGTGAGCGCCGCGGCACTGATGGCGACGGCCGCGATCGTCAGCCCGGCCACCGCGGCGGCCACCACGCACGCCTCTGGTGTGTCGGCCCCGCGGATCGCGGTGCACTTCGACCTGGCCGCGGGCCAGCAGCCCGAGAACATCGACCTGTCTCCCAACGGAAACGCCCAAGTCACCTTCGCCAGCGCGAGGCAGATCGCCGAGGTCACCCCCAGTGGCAGAACCCGGATCCTGGCGACGCTGCCCGCCCCCGCGGACGGCGGCGTCAACACCCCCGCCCTGCACTTCCCGTTGACCACCGGCATCGTGCGTGATCACGACGGGACGCTGTACTTCCTGTACGCCACCGGAACCGCGGACCTGACCGGTGTGTGGCGACTGCTCCCGGGCGGAACGCCCCAGCGGATTTCGGCGCTGCCCGCCAACGGCCTGCCCAACGGGATGGCGCTGGAGCCACGCACCCGCATCCTCTACATCGCGGACTCCGTGCTCGGCACGATCTGGCGGGTGCCCACCACCGGCGGCACCCCGAAAACCTGGTCCGCCGCACCCGAACTGGCGGCCACCGGGTTCCTCGGCGCCAACGGCCTGAAGATCCACAACGGGGCCGTCTGGGCCACGAACCTCGACAAGGGCACGGTTCTGCGCATCCCGTTCGACTGCTGGGACGGCGCCGGAAAGATCCAGACCAAGGCGACCGGTCTCGACGGCATCGACGACTTCGCCTTCACCGGCCGCGATGACACCATCCTCGCGGCCCTCGACCCGTCCAGCACCGTCGCGCTGGTCCGGCCGGACGGCACGCACTCCACAGTCCTCAGCGCCGCCGACGGCCTGCAGAACCCGACATCCATCGCGGTCCGGGGCGACACCGTCTACATACTGAGCGCCGCCTACCTGACAGCCCAAGATCCCAACCTGCTCCTGGCCCACCTCGATCACTGATCCACCGACCGCGCGAGGCCTGACCCTGCCAGGGTCAGGCTGAAGCGCGAGCGTCCGCGCATACTCGGTCCATGAACGCACAGGAGCGGCTCGGCGACTTCCTCCAAGCACGCCGCGCCCAGCTGCGTCCCGACGACGTCGGGTTGGCGACCTACGGGGACCGGCGGCGGGTTCCGGGGCTGCGCCGGGAGGAACTGGCGCTGCTCGCCGGGGTGAGCGCGCCCTACTACACGCGGCTGGAACAGGGCCAGTCCCACAACGCCTCTCCGGAGGTGCTGGACGCGATCGCCGGGGCACTACGGCTGGACGATGCCGAACGAGCCCATCTGCACGTCCTGGCGAGCACCACGAAACGTCGTCGTCCGACCCGGCCGCCCGCCGAGCGGGTCACCGACGCGACCCGCCAACTGCTGGCCGTTCTCGGCGACGCACCGGCGATCGTGTTGGGACGCCGAAACGACGTCCTGGCCTGGAATCACGCCGGGCATGCCCTGTTCGCAGGCCATCTCGACCCGGCAGGCCCCGAACAACCCGGCAGTCGCCCCAACATGGCGCGGCTGGTGTTCTTCGACTCCCACACCCGTGAGCTCTATGCGGACTGGCCCGCCAAGGCGAAGGCCGTGGTGGGCAACCTGCGCCTGACCGTCGGACGGCATCCCGACGATCCGCTTCTTGCCACGTTGATCGGCGAACTTTCCATGCACAGCAACGAATTCGCGTCGATGTGGGCCGATCACCGCGTGCAGGCCTGCGACGTCGCGGACTACGAAATGCGGCATCCACTGGTGGGCACGCTGACCGTGACCCAGCAAACCCTGCACCTGGGCCGCGAACAAGACCAGCTCGTCGTGGTCGCCACGGCGATACCCGGCTCCGCCGCGGAGATCGCGCTGACCCTGCTCACCCAAGCCACCACGCGGGGCGCACACCAACCCCACCTCGGCCGAGTGGTGGGCTGAAGTTACCCGAAAGCGGGGGGGGGGGGGGGGGGGGGG
>JAVXWP010000170.1:0-3688 GCA_032230695.1 Actinomycetota bacterium
ATCGAGCACGCGCGGTTCGCCGGCGGTCTCCACCTGGCGGGTTTCAACACCGGCGTGATCTCGTCCCGGCGCCAATCCAAGCCATGAGTCACCCGGCGCTTTCTCGCCCCAGTGCGGAAACGCGCTGAACTGTCCTCGCTATGCGGCGTCCTGGCGGTCACCGCCTATCGTCTGCTGCCGGCCTGACGGCCCGGCTTCACTTCAGGTGCCGGGCGAAGAACCGGTTCCCGTCGTCCCCCTCGAACTGCGGGACGCCGGTGTGTCCGCCCATATTGGCGTGCAGCGTCTTCTCCTTGGAGCCGAAGGCGTCGAACAGGTCCAGGGCCATCTGCCGGTCGTTTCCTTCGTCGTCCCACTGCAGCAGGACCTGCAGCGGAATGGTGACCTGCCGGGCCTCCTCGAACTGGGTGCGGGGCACGAAACTCCCGGCGAACAGAAGGGCGGCCGAGATGCGCGGCTCGACCACCGCCAGCCGGATGCCGATGGCGATCACCCCTCCCGAGTACCCGACCGGGCCGCTGATCTCGGGTAGCGAAAGGAGGGCGTCCAGGGCGGCCCGCCATTCCGGGACCGCCTTTTCGACCAGCGGGAGGACAAGCCTGTCGACGATCTCGTCGTCGACCGGCTCGCCGGCCCCCAGCGCCCGGCGCAGGTCGGCACGGGCCTCCTCGGCGGCGGCGGAACGGGGTCGGTCACCACTCCCGGGAAGCTCGATGGTGGCCGCGGCGAAGCCCTCCGCCGCGGAGTGCCGGGCCCGGGCCACCAGTCGGGGGTACATCTTGTGCAGTCCGCCGGGGTGGCCGACCAGGATCAGCGGGGCCGGTGCGGATGCGGACGCGGATCCGGGCGTCCAAAGGATGCCGGGGATCTCGCCGAGGGTGAATTCGCGCTCGAGGACACCGTCGTCGAGGCGCTGTTCGGAAGTGAATTGCATGGTCGTGCCTTTCGGGAGTGCTCTTGAACGGCGCTCCCGGACGACCTATCGCCCGACCGTGACCCCAGAGGGGAGCACCCATGTCGATACGTTCACGGGTACCACCTCCTCGTTCTCTCGCACGGCCTCCGGAAAGGTAGCAGTGGTCGCCGTGGTCCGCCAACAGGTTTTTGCGGAGGCTCCGTGGCCGAAGGCCGTCAGCGCGCAGAGCTGCCGAAAACACAGTGATGCCACCTGAACCTCAGTACTGAAATGAATGGACCTTTCATCTCAAAAACCGAGTGAAAGGTCCATTCAAGCCACAGCTGAGCAGGGACGGACCCGAAGGCGCTACGAGGTGGTGGAGTCGTAGCGAGAGGTGAGGGTTTTCTGGCCGAGCGACGTCAGCGCGCCGAACAGGCGCAGGCGTGCCAGGCCGCCGTCGGGGAAGATGTCCAGCCGGACGTCGGTGACCTCGCGGGTCCCCGGAAGCACGAACCGGTGCCGCGTGTCGGGCTGGAGCCGGGTCCGCGGGAGCAGCTCGAACCACGCGCTCGGATCGTCCACAGTGGACGTGTTCGCGTCGCATCCACGCAGGGAAGCCGAACCGGGCGCGTTTCCCTTGAGGTTGCTCGTGTCGAGATCGACGAACCGGATGACACCCGCGCCGGCCAGCCGCACGCGGGCCCAGTCGTTGCCGTCGTCGCGGCGGCGGGCAGTCTCCCAGCCTTCGGCCTGGTGCGCGGCCAGTCCCGGGGCGAACATGTTGTTCGGCGACGAATAGAACATGTTGCTGCAGCCGGTGCAGATCGCGCCGTTTTCCAGTGCGGCGAGGTCCAGCGCGCCGAGGTCCAGCAGCTTCGGGTCGGGCACGGACTCGCCGTGCACGCGCAGCCGCGCGACGCCGCCGTCCGGGTGCATGCTCAGCCGGACGTGGGTGAACCGGCGTTCCTCGGCGATCGGGATGAAGTTCTGGGTGTCGCCTAAGACCGGCGCCCGGGGGGCGATCATCTGCCAGTCCATTTCGGACAGTTCGGTGGCGCTCGGATAGCCTTCCACCGCGCAGGCTTCAAGCGAAACGAACGGCGGGAAGTTTCCTTTGAAGAACGCGGTGTCCACGACCACGCCCGAAATGACCCCGGGCAGGCCGAGCCGCACGATCGCCTGGTCGCTGCCGCCATCGCGACGGCGTCGCGTCTCCCAGCCGTCGTAGACCTGCCCCTTGGGGCCGAACGTCTCCGCCCGATGCGCCGGGGTCCACGCGTTGATGAGGTTCTCCTTCTCGGCGAACAGCTCATCGGTGGCCCACATCACTGTCCCGCCGAACAGCCGCGAAGCAAGATCCGGCTGCGAGGTCCACTCAGGACGGTCGTTCACACTACCTCCATGATCAGCAATTGCCCCGGCCGAGCAGCTCGCCGAACGGCTGCTCGCCGGTGATTTCCTTACCTCGCAACCACGTGCTCCGTACGACACCGGACAGTGCCCGGCCGTGGTACGCGCTGATCGGGTTGCGGTGCCGCAGCTTCGCCACATCCACCACAAAAGCCTCATCCGGCGCGAACACGCAGAAATCGGCGTCGTAACCGACCTCGATGTGTCCCTTCCTTCGCATCCCGGCCTGCGCGGCCGGCCGCTCCGCCATCCAGCGTACGACGTCGGACACCGCGAACCCGCGTTCCCTTGCCTGCGTCCACACCGCGGGCAGCCCGAGCTGCAAGCTCGCGATCCCGCCCCATGCCTCACCGAAGTCGCCGATGTCGAAACGCTTCAATTCCGGCGTGCACGGCGAATGGTCGCTGACGACGAAGTCGATCACACCGTCCGCGAGCCCGCGCCAGAGCAGTTCCCGGTTCTCCAACTCGCGGATCGGCGGGCAGCACTTGAACTGCGTGGCGCCGTCGCCGATCTCCTCCGCGGTGAAGCTCAGGTAGTGCGGGCAGGTCTCGACGCTGAGCGCGACCCCGTCCCGCTTCGCCTCGGCGATCATGGGCAGCGCATCCGACGACGACAGGTGCAGCACGTGCACGCGCGCGCCGGTCTTCCTCGCCAGCTCGATGACCCCGGCGATCGCGACGTTTTCCGCACCGCGCGGGCGCGAGTGCAGGAAGTCGTCGTACCGCACGCCATGGGCATTCGGCGCGTGCTCGATCTCGTCGGAATCCTCGGCGTGGACGATCATCATCCCGCCGAACTCCTTCAGCACGAGCAGGTCTTCTTCCAGCTCCCGCGCACCGAGCGGTGGGAATTCGTCGACGCCCGAGTGCAGCAGGAAGCACTTGAAGCCGAACACCCCGGCTTCGTGCAGGGGCGCCAGATCACCTGTGTTGCCCGGGATCGCGCCACCCCAGAACCCGACGTCGACGTGCACCTTTCCCTCCGCCGTCTTGCGCTTGACCTCCAGCGCGGCGACGTCGACCGTCGGCGGCAGGCTGTTGAGCGGCATGTCGATGACGGTGGTGACTCCCCCGGCCGCGGCCGCGCGGGTGGCCGTCTCGAAGCCCTCCCACTCGGTGCGTCCCGGGTCGTTGATGTGCACGTGGGTGTCCACGAGCCCGGGCATCAGGACGACGTCCGCTCCCAGCTCGACCACGCGTTCGCCGGTCAGCTCGGCTTCGCGTTCCACGGCGACGATCCGCCCGCCCTGGACACCGACGCTGGCCGGGACCTCGCCACCGGAAGTGACCACACGCTGAGCCCTGAAGACTAGGTCCACGCAGGGACTCCTTCCACGTTCGGCCGGGTTGGGGCACGCCAGTGGGGGGGGGGGGGGGG
>JAVXWP010000172.1:0-22085 GCA_032230695.1 Actinomycetota bacterium
CCCCCCCCCCCCCAACGACCTGCAAAGATCAGGGGAGTCTCAGCCCACTTTTCTCCCCGCCTCCAGTTCGAGCCGCTCGCCGTCCCAACCGCGGCGCAGCCATCGATCGTGCGACGCGATGACGACCGCGCCAGGGGCGGTTTCGAGCGCTGCGAACAGTTCTTCGGCCAGCGTCAGGGAAATGTGGTTCGTCGGCTCGTCCAGCAGGAGTACCTGCGGCGGATCGGCCAGCAGGATCGCGAGTGCGAGCCGCCGTCGCTGTCCCACCGACAGCTTCCCAGTCTCCTTGTCGAGATCCTTCGGCGAGATAAGTCCCAGTTGGGTCAGCTGTGGCGCGTTTTCACCGACTGTCTCGCCGTAAAGCCGCCGTGCTGTTTTGCCGGGCTCAGCGAATGCCACGTCCTGATCGAGCAAGCCGACCCGAACACCGCGTCCTCTGTGGACAGTCCCGCTCGCCGGTGTCAGCGCGCCCGCGAGCACCGAAAGCAGAGTGGACTTCCCGGCGCCGTTCCCACCGGTGATCAGCAGCTGCGACTTCGTCGCGATGTCCAGCCGGCCGAGCCGGAGCCGCCCCGGCAAATCGATGTCCCGGACCGACAGGACCAGCTTGTCCTCGACGGTGGAACCGGTCAACGCACCGCGGAACCGAAGGGGCGCAGGGGGCTTGCGTACCTGATCACGTTTGAGCTCGTCGAGGCGCAGCTGTGCGTTGCGGACCCGCCGCGAGATCTGCTTCTGCACGCGGCCGCCGAAGAAGTTGTAGTCCAGCTTGTTGTTGTCCCTCGGCGGCCGGTTGTGCGCGACGCTGCGCGCGGTGACGTCGACGGATTCCTTCAGCTCTTTCAGTTCCTCCTGTTCGGCGGCGAACCGCTGGTCCCATCGCGCCCGTTCGGCGCGCTTCTGGCCGAGGTAATCGGAATAGGCGCCGCCGTACCGGGTCGGCCCCTCCATCGCGGGATCGAGGTCGACGATGTCGGTGCACACCGCGTCCAGGAACACGCGATCGTGTGAGGACAACACGACTACGCCGGTGAGCGCCGAGAGATGGCGCTCCAGGAATTCCATGCCGCTGTCGTCGAGATGGTTGGTCGGTTCGTCCAGTAGCAACGTCGATGGCTGGCGGATCAGCAGCGCGGCGAGCCCGAGCCGCGACCGCTGCCCGCCGGACAGCGTGCTCAGTGGCCGGTCGGGGGAGAGGTCCGCCAGACCGAGGCCGTCGCAGACGAGTTTCGCCCGGCGATCGGCGTCCCACAGGTCGTGGGCCTGTGCCCAGTCGAGAACCCGGCTGTACGCGTCGAGCGTGGCCACGTCGTCAGGGCGCTCCGTGATCCGCGAGGTGAGCCGGTCCAGTTGCTCGGCAGCCTCGCGGATATCGGCCAGCGCGTTGTCGACGACTTCGGAGAACCGGGTGCTCAGCGGAAACGGCAGCTCTTGCAGCAGGAAGCCGATGTCACCGGTCCGCTCGACCGAGCCGCCGTGCGGTTCTTCGACGCCGGCCAGCAGTCGGAGCAGCGTGGACTTCCCGATCCCGTTCTCACCGACGAGCCCGAGTCGCTGCCCGGCGCCGGCCACGAGCGAGAGGCCGTCGAAGACGACCCTGTCCCCGTAGGAGAAGGCAAGATCCTTGGCGTGCAAGGAAAAAGAAGCAGACATACGACATCACCGGCCCTGGTGCTAACGGGATACCCGCCGGGCTTCGGCCTCGGACGCGGGTGGAGGGCGATGTCAGTTGTCCATGATGCGCTCATCTTAACGCAACACTCGTAGGATTAGTCAAGGCAATTGACGGCGGGAAACCTTCGTGCAATTCTGAAAGAGAACTTTCGAAATAACTCTTTCAGGATCTTCCGGGGGTATTGATGACCGAGCTGCCGCCGCGCAAGCGGGTCCGAGACGCCGAGCTGATGCGCGCGCTGGCCCATCCGCTGCGCGCGGTCCTGCTCGACTACCTGACCGCCATCGGGCCGCGGACGGCGAGCGAGTGTGCCGACGCCGTCGACTCGTCCGCGTCCAACTGCAGCTGGCATCTCCGGCAGCTCGCGCAGTTCGGGCTCGTGGAGCGCGCCGAAGGCACCGACGGACGGGAGCGGCCGTGGCGCGCGACCCAGGTCGGCATCGAGCTGGGGGAACTGGACCCCGACCCGGCCGTGCGGGGTGCGCAGCTCGCCGTCGTGGGTACGACGCTCGGCCAGGAACAGGCGCTCACCCAGCGATTCCTCGACACCACCGACCAGCTGGACCCCGAATGGCGGGAGGCGGGCGCCCTTAACTCGTACACGCTCACCGTCACCGCCGAAGAGCTGAAAAGCCTGGTAGCGGCGGTCGACGCGCTGATCCGCCCGTACGTGTCGCCCATCCGGACCGACGCGCCGGCGGCGGCCCGTCACGTTCATGTCGGCTTCCGCGCCTTCCCCCGGATCGAAGCCGACGGAAAGCCGAGCGCGCGATGAGACCGTTCAGGGAACCTGCCTTCTCCCGGCTGTGGGGAGCGGCGTTCTTCTCCGAAACCGCCGAATGGATGCTGCAGGTTGCGCTGCCGGTGTTCGTCTACCAGTCGACCGGGTCCGCGGCGTCGACCGCGGCCAGTGTGGTGCTCGGCCTGCTGCCCGCGGTGCTGCTGAGCCCGATCGCCGGGGTGCTGGCCGACCGCTGGAACCGGCGGGTCGTGCTGTGCGCGGTGTGCGCCGGGCAGGCCGTGGTCGCCGTGCCGTTGCTGCTGGTCCCGGACGGCGGCGTGCTGGTGGTCGTGTACCTGGTGATGGCGGCGCAAGCCGGGCTGGCGTCGCTGTTCGAACCCGCGCGCAACGCGTTGATCCCCGAGCTCGTCGCGCCGGAGGACGTCACCAGCGCCAACGGGTTGATGAGCGTGAACAGCAGCGTCGCGAGGCTCGCCGGTGGCTGGCTGGGCGGTGTTCTGCTGGGTGTAGGCGGACTCGGCTGGGTGGTCGCGGCGTACCTCGCCTCGCTGGTGGTCGCGGCGGCGATCTTGCTGAAGCCGTTCACCCAGGCCACAAACCGGGGCGCGCTCGCCGAACGTGAGTCGATGGTGCGGGAGTGGATCGACGGACTGACGGAGATCGGGCGCTCGCGGAAGCTCCGGGTGACCGGGACGATGCTCGTGCTGATGTCGCTCGCGCAGGGCATGTTCCTGGTGCTGTTCGTGGTCTTCGTGCTGAAGACGTTGCGGGGCAGCGAGGCCGACGTCGGCCTCCTGCGCGGGGTACAGGCGATCGGCGGGCTGGCCGCCGGCCTGTCGGTGGCGACGATCGCGCGCAAGGTGGCGCCGGCGAAGCTGCTGGGCTGGGGAACGCTGAGCCTGGGTGTGGTGTCGGCGGTGATCTGGGACAGCGCGTTCCTGACCACCGCGTTGCCGGTGTACGTCGGGCTGTTCATGGCCGTCGGCATGCCCGGCGTGTTCGGCGGGGCCGGGCTGCTGTCGGTGATCCAGGCCGAGGCCACCCCCGAGCGGGTCGGGCGGGTGCTGAGCACCGCGTTTGCCGGCATGGCGGCGTTCACCGCGGTGGGCGCGCTGGCGGCCGGGGTCCTGATCGACCCCGTGGGACTCGCCGGGCTGCTCAACATCCAGGCCGCGCTCCATGTCTGTGCCGGGCTGATCGTCCTGATCGCGATCGTGCGGCACCGCGAAACCGTGGAAGAGCCCGAGCTGGTGACTGCCGGACCTCGTTAGGGTGACGTGTCGCCTATGTTGGGGGAGTGCCAACCCTGTTCGCCACCAGCGACCTCCACGTGACCCACGAGGGCAATGCCCCGCTCGTCGACCTCGTCGTCCCCGATTCGCCCGGCGACTGGCTGCTCGTGGCCGGTGACGTCGCCGAGCGCGTCGAGTCGACGATCTCGATCCTGGCCGTCCTGCGGAAGCGGTTCGCGAAGGTCGTTTGGGTGCCTGGCAACCACGAACTGTGGACCACACACGCCGACAAGTCGCAGCTTCGCGGGCAGGCCAGGTACGAGCACCTCGTCGAGAAGTGCCGGGAGATCGACGTGCTCACCCCGGAAGACGAGTTCCCGGTGTGGCCGTACGCCGACAAGCCGTTGACGATCGCGCCGTTGTTCGTGCTCTACGACTACAGCTGGCGGACGCCCAAGGCACAGCACGAGACCCTGCAAGTCGCGATGGAGCAGGCGCGGGAGGCCGGCGTCGTGTGCACCGACGAGTACTTCCTGCACCCGGACCCGTATCCCAGCCGCCAGGCGTGGTGCGCACAGCGGCTGAAGGTCAGCACCGAGCGGCTCTCGGCGATCCCGGCCGACCACAAGACGATCTTGATGTCGCACTGGCCGCTGCACCGGCACCCGACCGAGCCGCTGTACTACCCGGAGTTCGCGATGTGGTGCGGCACCACCGAAACCGAGGACTGGCACCTCCGATACCGGGCCGAGGTCGCTGTCTACGGCCATCTCCACATCCCACGCACGACCCACGCCGACGGTGTCCGCTTCGAAGAGGTCTCCCTCGGCTACCCGCGCGAGTGGCGTAAGCGCGCTCGCGGTCCCGTTCCGCTGCGCAAGATCCTTTAGAGACTCCGGCAGTTGAGTCTTGGATGGCCGCCTGGGCGCGACCTCGCCAAACGCTCAATTGCCGGAGTCTCTAATCATTTCTCGGCGGCGCGGCGGGCACGCAGGGCCCGGACCCGCCCGCGGCTCGCGCAAGCAGGCGACGGGCACCAGCGTCGGCGTCCGGACGGGTCCGCGAAGACGGCACGGCAGTCGTGCTCGGGGCAGAGGGTCAGTTCGTGGCGGTCCGGGCCGGTGAGATGGTCGACGGCTTGGCGTCCGATGCGGGCGAGTGCCGCCCGCGGGGTGCGCGGCGGCTGGCGGCGCAGACGGTCACCGGTGCTCAGGTGCACCGGGTCGGCCGCGCCGACGAGGAACCGGGCCAGTGCCGACGCCGGACCCGGTGCCGGTGGCATGCCCGACACCGTCGCGAGCGCCAGCGCGCGCAGGATCTCCCGCAGCGCCCACGCCTGTTCGAGGTCTTCCTCGGCCGGTGCCTGAACCGGGGTCAGCTCAGACTTGCCCAGCCACTCGCTGAACCGGTCGACGGTCGGAAGCAGTTCCACGGCGTCCGCGCTGAAGTGACGTCTGCGCGTCGCCAGAAGGTTCAGCCAAGTCGCCCCACCGTCGAACCGGAACAGCTCTTTCGTCATGATCATGAGCGTAACGGTTCATCCGTTACAACGCATTCGGTAACGGATGAACCGTTACCTGCAGGTCAGAGGCACGCAGTAGGCATAAAAGAAGGCCGGGTGCCCACGACCTTCCGTGGGCACCCGGCCTTGGACTCAAGTTGGCTCAAGACGTGGCAGAGGTCCCCGGCCCGTCCTGGCCGGGACGGCGGCGCCGCAGGTAGCGCTCGAACTCCGCGGCGATCTTGTCCCCGCTCACGTCGCCGAGGTCGACCTCGGATTCGGCGTCACCGCGCTCCTCCAGCGTGCGGACGTACTCGCTGATCTCCTCGTCCTCCTCGGCCATCTCGCTGACCGTCCGCTGCCACTCCTCGGCCTGCTCGGGCAGCGCGCCCAGCGGGATCTCGACGTCGAGGATGTCTTCGAGCTTGTGGAGCAGCGCCAGCGTCGCCTTCGGGGACGGCGGGTGTGACACGTAGTGGGGGACCGCGGCCCAGATCGACACCGCGGGGATACCGGCCTGCACACAGAAATCCTGGAGCACGCCCACGATTCCGGTCGGTCCCTGGTAGCGGTTGCGTTCCAGGCCGAACCGCGAAGCCGCCTCGGCGTCGTACGCCGTGCCCGTGACCGGCACGGGACGGGTGTGCGCGGTGTCCGCGAGCAGCGCACCGAGGGTGACGACCGTCGAGACCTTGAGCTCCTCGATGTGCTCGAGCAGTTCGGCGCAGAAAGCTCGCCACCGCATGTTGGGCTCGGGCCCCTGAACGAGCACAACATCGCGTTCGAAACCCTCTGGGCGGCAGATCGACAACCGGGTCGTCGGCCATTCGACCCGCCGGCTGACGCCGTCCACTTGGCGAACTGTGGGCCTGCTCACCTGGAAGTCGTAGTAGTCGTCCGGCTCGAGCTCGGCCAGCGGTGTCGCGTCCCAGTTGAGCTGCAGGTGCTCGACCGCTCTGCTGGCTGCGTCACCTGCGTCGTTCCACCCTTCGAAGGCCACGACCATCAACGGCGTCGTGTCCACTGGGTCTTCGCCCTGCTTCGGCTCGGGCTGCTGGGTCTCGTCGACGGGCTCACTCACCCGACCAGCCTACGACCAGGCCACCGTAAGCTGTTGGCCATGTCCGATCGTCTATCGTCGCCGCTTCTCGACGCCCTCCGAACCCGCGTTGTCGTGGCGGACGGCGCCATGGGTACCGCGCTGCAGGCACACGACCTGACCTTGGACGACTTCGCCGGGTTGGAGGGGTGCAACGAGATCCTGAACGTCACCCGGCCCGACGTGGTCCGGTCGGTCCATCGAGGCTATCTGGACGCCGGAGCCGACGCGGTCGAGACGAACACTTTCGGGTGCAATCTCGCGAACCTGGCCGAATACGACATCCCCGAGCGCATCTTCGAGCTGTCCGAAATCGGCGCGCGGCTCGCCCGTGAGGTGGCGGACGAGTTCAGCACGCCGGACAAGCCCCGGTTCGTGCTCGGCTCGGTCGGTCCCGGCACCAAGCTGCCCACCCTCGGCCACGCGCCGTACGCCACCCTGCGTGACGCCTATGTCGAAGAGGTCCGCGGGCTACTGGCCGGCGGGGTCGACGCGGTCATCGTGGAGACCACGCAGGACATCCTGCAGACGAAGGCCTCGATCATCGCCGCGCACCGCGCCATGGCCGCCGAAGGCCGCAAGGTCCCGATCATCGCCTCCATCACCGTGGAGACGACCGGCACGATGCTGCTCGGTACCGAGGTCAGCGCCGCCCTCGCCGCGCTGGAGCCGCTGGGGATCGACCTCATCGGGATGAACTGCGCGACCGGGCCCGCCGAGATGAGCGAGCACCTGCGGCAGCTGTCCAAGCACGCGCGCGTGCCGCTTTCGGTGATGCCGAACGCCGGGTTGCCCGAGCTCGGCCCGAACGGCGCCGTCTATCCACTCTCGGCGGAAGGTCTCGCCGAGGCGCTGTCCGGGTTCGTGCGTGAGTTCGGTGTCGGCCTGGTCGGCGGCTGCTGCGGCACCACCGACGAGCACATCCGGCAACTGGTGGCCGCGGTCGCCGATCTCAAGGTCAAGCCACGCCGCCCTCGCCCGGAACCCGGGGTTTCCTCGCTCTACCAGGCGATCCCGTTCCAGCAGGACGCCAGTGTGCTGATGATCGGCGAGCGCACCAACGCCAACGGCTCGAAGGCGTTCCGCAACGCCATGCTCGAAGGCAGGCTCGACGACTGCGTCGAGATCGCGCGCGACCAGACCCGCGACGGCGCGCACATGCTCGACCTGAACATCGACTACGTCGGCCGGGACGGCGCCGCCGACATGTCCGAGATCGCCGCGCGGCTGGCGACGGCGTCGACCCTGCCGATCATGCTGGACTCCACCGAGCCCGCCGTGCTCCAGGCCGGCTTGGAACGCCTCGGTGGCCGTTGCGCGGTCAACTCGGTCAACTACGAGGACGGCGACGGCCCGGATTCGCGCTTCCAGAAGATCATGCGGCTCGTCGCCGAACATGGCTCCGCGGTGGTGGGCCTCTGTATCGACGAGGAGGGCCAGGCCCGCACGGCCGAGTGGAAGGTCCGCGTCGCCACCCGGTTGATCGAGGACCTCACCACCAACTGGGGCATGCGGGTCGAGGACATCATCATCGACACCCTCACCTTCCCGATCTCCACCGGTCAGGAGGAGGTCCGCAAGGATGGTGTCGAGACGATCAACGCCATCCGCGAGCTGAAGAAGAAGTACCCGGCCGTGCAGACCACGCTGGGTCTGTCCAATGTGTCCTTCGGCCTGAACCCCGCGGCGCGTCAGGTGCTGAACTCGGTGTTCCTGCACGAATGCGTGCAGGCCGGGCTCGACACCGCGATCGTGCACGCGTCGAAGATCCTGCCGATGGCGCGGATCCCGGACGAACAGCGCGCTGTCGCCCTCGACCTGGTTTACGACCGCCGCCGCGAGGGCTACGACCCGCTGCAGGAATTGATGGCGCTGTTCGAGGGCGTGAGTGCCGCGTCCAGCAAGGAGACACGCGCCCAGGAGCTCGCCGCGCTGCCGCTGTTCGAGCGGCTGGAACGCCGGATCGTCGATGGCGAACGCAACGGCCTCGACGCCGACCTGCTGGAGGCGCTCCAGTCCCGTCCCGCGCTTCAGATCATCAACGACACGCTGCTCTCCGGCATGAAGACCGTCGGTGAGCTGTTCGGCTCCGGGCAGATGCAGCTGCCGTTCGTGCTCCAGTCCGCCGAGGTGATGAAAGCGGCGGTGGCGTTCCTCGAACCGCACATGGAGAAGGACGACGACGCCGGCAAGGGCCGGATCGTGCTCGCCACCGTGCGCGGGGACGTGCACGACATCGGCAAGAACCTGGTCGACATCATCCTGTCGAACAACGGCTACGAGGTGGTCAACCTCGGCATCAAGCAGCCGATCACGACCATCCTGGACGCGGCCGCGGAGAACGACGCCGACGCCATCGGTATGTCGGGCCTGCTGGTGAAGTCGACGGTCATCATGAAGGAGAACCTCGAGGAGATGAACTCCCGAGGTGTCTCCGCGCGCTGGCCGGTGCTGCTCGGCGGCGCCGCACTGACCCGCTCGTACGTCGAGAACGACTTGACGGAGATGTACCTCGGGGACGTGCGCTACGCCAGGGACGCGTTCGAGGGCCTGCGCCTGATGGACGCGATCATGGCGGCGAAGCGCGGTGAGTCGCCGTTGGTCGACCAGGAGGCCGAGGCCAAGCGCAAGGAGCGCAAGGAACGGCGTGAGCGTTCGCTGCGGATCGCCGAAGCCCGCAAGGCCAAGCAGTCCGAGCTGGAAGAAGCCGAGCCTCCGCCTCCCGCGCGATCCGACGTCGCGACCGATGTCGCGTTGCCGAGCCCGCCGTTCTGGGGCAGCCGGGTGATCAAGGGTGTACCGCTCGCCGACTACTCCGCGATGCTCGACGAGCGTGCGACTTTCATGGGGCAGTGGGGCCTGAAGGGCGCGAAGGGCGGCAACGGCCCGAGCTACGAGGAGCTGGTCGAGGCCGAGGGCCGCCCACGGCTGCGGTACTGGCTCGACAAGCTGACGGCCGACGGCATCCTCGCGCATGCCGCGGTGGTCTACGGCTACTTCCCGTGCGTGGCCGACGGAGACGACCTCGTCGTGCTCACCGAGCCCCGCGCGGACGCCCCGGAACGCTGCCGGTTCACTTTCCCACGTCAGCGCCGGGACCGGCGGATGTGCCTGGCCGACTTCTACCGGCCCGCCGATCTCGCGCTGGCCGCCGGTGAGGTCGACGTCGTGCCGTTCACGCTCGTCACGATGGGCCAACCCATCGCGGACTACGCCAACGACCTGTTCGTGAAGAACGCGTATCGTGACTATCTCGAGGTGCACGGGCTCGGTGTTCAACTGGCCGAGGCGCTCGCGGAGTACTGGCACCGCCGGATCCGCGAGGAACTGCACTTTTCGAGTGGCGGCAACGTGGCCGACGAGGATCCCGCCGAAATCGAGGAGTACTTCAAACTCGGTTACCGCGGCGCCCGGTTCTCCCTTGGCTACGGCGCCTGCCCGGATCTGGAGGACCGCGCGAAGATCGTGGATCTGCTGGAGCCGGAGCGGATCGGCGTCAAGCTGTCCGAGGAGTTCCAGCTGCACCCCGAGCAGTCGACGGACGCGATCGTCTGTCACCACCCGGAAGCCAAGTACTTCAATACCTGATCCGCCTGAGATACGAAGGAGAACCCCGTGAGCGCACCGTCCGCAAAGGACGGACCGGCCGCCGTGTTGTGGGACATGGACGGCACGCTGGTCGATTCCGAAAAGCTGTGGGATGTCGCGCTCTACGAAACCGCCGAAGCCATGGGCAGCAAGCTTTCCGAAGCGCAGCGGTCCACTTTGGTCGGGTCCAACATGGACTCGACGGCGGCGTACCTGCTCGAAGTCGCCGGCCGTGAGGTGACCCCCGAAGCGGTCGCGGAGGTCGGCCAGTGGATCCGCGAACGCACGGCCGGGCTGTTCGACGACGCCCTGCCGTGGCGGCCGGGTGCGCGTGAGGCGCTGGCGGCCGTCCGTGCGGCGGGTATCCCGTCGGCGCTGGTGACCTCCACCGAGCGGTCGCTGACCGAGCTCGCGCTGAACACGATCGGCCGGGACTTCTTCGACGTCACCGTGTGCGGCGACGAGGTCGACGGCCTCAACAAGCCTCACCCGAAGCCGTATCTCCTGGCGGCGGAGCTGCTCGGCGTCGACCCTGCCCGCTGCGTCGCGGTGGAGGATTCTCCACCGGGGACGGAATCGGCTGCGGCCGCGGGGTGCGTGGTGCTGGTGATCCCGAACGACGTGCCGGTCGACGCGGGGGAGCGGCGCGTCTTCCGCACCTCATTGGTCGGCGTCGACGTTGCCGCGTTGGCTGAGCTGGTGAGTGCTCCGACTGCTTGACGGTGGGCGCTCCGACCGGCTGACGGTGGGTGCGGCTTGGGTGGGTGGCTCGTGAGTGTTTCGCGGGGTTGTAACCCCGCGAAACACTCACGAAAGGTGGTCACCTCAGAGGCACGGCGTCGGATTTTCGCTAGCGGCGGGGGGTGCCGGGGGTGATGCTGGGTGGGTGCACGAAGACTTCGAGCGTTGTGTCCGAGCGGTTCAGTCCAAGGACGACCGATTCGACGGCTGGTTCTTCACCGCGGTACTGACGACGAGGATCTACTGCCGTCCCAGCTGCCCGGTGGTGCCGCCGAAGGTCGAGAACATGTCCTTCTACCCCAGCGCCGCCGCGGCGCAGCAGGCCGGATTCCGGGCCTGTAAGCGATGCCGTCCCGACGCGAGCCCGGGTTCTCCACAGTGGAACGAGCGCGCCGACCTCGTCGCCAGGGCGATGCGCCTGATCGCCGACGGCGTGGTCGACCGCGACGGCGTCCCGGGACTCGCCTCCCAGCTTGGCTACAGCAGCAGGCAGATCGAACGTCAGTTGCTCGCCGAGCTCGGCGCCGGGCCGCTCGCCCTCGCGAGGGCACAGCGCGCGCAGACCGCCCGGCTGCTGATCGAAACGAGCACGCTGTCGATGACCGACCTGGCGATAGCGTCCGGTTTCTCCAGCATCCGCACCTTCAACGACACCGTCCGCGAGGTCTTCGCGCTGTCCCCGACCGAACTGCGCCGGCGTGCCCGACGATCCCCGCAGACCGCGACCACCGGTGTGCTGTCGCTGCGGTTGCCGTTCCGGGCGCCGCTCTGCCCGGACAACCTCTTCGGTCATCTCACGGCCACCGGTGTCCCCGGCGTCGAGGAATGGCGTGACGGCGCCTATCGCCGCACGCTGCGCCTCCCGCACGGGCACGGCGTGGTCGCCCTGCGGCCGCTACCCGACCACATCGGCTGCCAGCTCGCCCTGAGCGACCTGCGGGACCTGTCGATGGCGATAAGCCGCTGCCGCCGGATGCTCGACCTCGACGCCGACCCGGTCGCCGTCGACGACCTGCTCGGCGCGGACCCGGTGCTCGCGCCGCTGGTCGCGAAGACGCCCGGCCGCCGGGTGCCGCGCACGGTCGACCCGGACGAGTTCGCCGTCCGCGCGGTCCTCGGCCAGCAGGTATCCACGGCCGCCGCACGCACCCACGCGGCGAGGTTGGTCATCGCGCACGGCGAACCCGTCGACGACCCCGCGGGCGGGCTTACCCACCTCTTCCCGTCCCCGGAGGCGCTCGCCGGGCTTGACCCGGAGAGCCTGGCCATGCCGCGGTCCCGCCGCCGGACCCTGACCACGCTGGTCGCCGCGCTCGCCGGCGGTGAGCTCGACCTGGGCGCCGGAAGCGACTGGCAGCGCGCCCGCGCCCAGCTGATCGAGCTGCCCGGGTTCGGCCCGTGGACAGTCGAGAGCATCGCGATGCGCGCCCTCGGTGATCCTGACGCGTTCATCGCCGCCGACCTGGGCGTCAAGCTCGCCGCCCGCGCACTGGGCCTACCGCAATCCCCAGCGGCGCTGAACCTGGCCTCCACGGCATGGCGGCCGTGGCGCGCTTACGCCGTCCAGCACCTGTGGGCCACCGGCGACCACCCGATCAACCTCTTGCCCGCGTGAAAAGGAAAGAGATGATGAACACACTCCGTACGCACACGGTGATCGACAGCCCCATCGGACCGCTGACAACGGTCGCCACGAACGGTGTTTTGTCGGGGCTGTACATGGTGCGGCAGCGCCATCTCCCGGCCGAAGAATCCTTCGGTGAACGCGACTCGGACGCCGAAGTCTTCGCCGAAACCGAGCAACAGCTCAAGGAGTACTTCGCCGGGCAACGCCGTGATTTCGACCTTCCGGTGGTCTTCCACGGCACGCCGTTCCAGCAGCGCGTGTGGACAGCATTGCAAGAAATCCCTTATGGCGAAACGGTTTCCTATGGCAGGCTCGCGGACGAACTCGGTCAGCCGACCGCGGCCCGGGCCGTCGGGCTCGCCAACGGGAAGAACCCGATCTCGGTCATCGTTCCGTGCCACCGGGTCGTCGGCTCGAACGGCGACCTGACCGGCTACGGCGGCGGCTTGGAACGCAAGCGGTACCTCCTCGACTTCGAGCGAGGCGGGGACGCGCTGTTCTGAGGGCCGTCGGGTACGGCTCGGCAGCGGATGGAAGGATCTACAGACTGTGAAGACCTTCGATGAGCTGTTCGCCGAGCTTGCCGAGCGCGCGCGCGTCCGTCCGGACGGTTCCGGCACCGTCGCGGCACTGGACGCTGGCGTCCATGCGCAAGGCAAGAAGGTATTGGAAGAGGCGGGCGAAGTGTGGATCGCCGCCGAGCACGAGTCCGACGACCGGTTGGCCGAGGAGATCTCGCAACTGCTCTACCGGGTACAGGTGCTCATGCTGGGCCGCGGTATTTCCACCGAGGACGTTTACCGCTATCTCTGACGGCAGCCGTCGCCGTCAGTGACTTTTGAGGAGAATTCGAATGCTGCGTGTCGCCGTGCCCAACAAGGGAGCCCTGGCCGTTTCCTCGGCCGAGATGCTGGGTGAGGCGGGCTACCGGCAGCGGCATGAGCAGCGCGACCTGACCGTGCTCGATCCGGCCAATGAGGTCGAGTTCTTCTATCTCCGCCCCAAGGACATCCCGATCTACGTCGGCTCCGGCGAGCTCGACCTCGGCATCACCGGGCGCGACCTGGCGCTCGACTCCGGCGCCCCGGTCGAGGAGACCCTCGCGCTCGGCTTCGGTGGGTCCACGTTCCGCTACGCCGCTCCGGCCGGGCAGGAGTGGAAGCCCACCGACCTCGCGGGCAAGCGGCTGGCGACGTCGTACCCGCGGCTGGTGCGCGAAGACCTGAAGCGTCACGGCGTCGAGGCCGACGTCATCCGGCTTGACGGCGCGGTGGAGATCTCCATCCAGCTCGGTGTCGCCGACGCCGTCGCCGACGTCGTGGGGTCGGGCCGGACACTGCGCCAGCACAACCTGGTCGCGTTCGGCGACCCGATCTGCGTGTCGGAAGCTGTGCTCGTGCACCGCGCCGGAGTGACGGCGTCGAAGCCGATGGCGCAGCTCACGGCCCGGCTGCAGGGTGTCGTGTTCGCCCAGCACTACATGATGCTGGACTACGACTGCCCGCGGGCGCTGCTCGAAAAGGCCATCGCGATCACGCCGGGCCTGGAGTCGCCCACCGTGGCGCCGCTGGCCCACGAGGACTGGGTCGCCGTGCGGGCGATGGTGCCACGCAAGAAGGTCAACCAGATCATGGACGAGCTCGCCGAAGCAGGCGCGAAGGCCGTGCTGGCTTCGGACATCCGCTCCTGCAGGCTCTGATCGGCCGGGCAGCCCGACGATGAACGGTGTGCTGCCCGCGTTCGCCCCGATCTGGGTCATCACCGGGCTCGGCTACCTGCTGAGCCGGTTCTCCGTGTTCGGCGCCAGTGCCGAAAAGGTGCTCACGAAGTTCGCGTTCACCGTCGCTATGCCGGCGGTGCTGTTCAGCACGTTGATCGACACGCCGCTCTCGGCGCTGGTCAACAACGGACTGATCGCGTTCTGCGTGGGCACGGCGTTGGTCGGCTTCGCCGGTTTCGCCTGGTCCTGGTGGCGGTACCGGCGGCGGCTCGGTGAGCGGGTCGTCTCCGGGATGGCCTCCTGTTACGTGAACGCGGGGAACCTGGGCATCCCGGTGGCGCTGCAGGCGCTCGGCAGCTCGTCGTTCATCGTCACCGTGCTGCTGCTCCAGTCGCTGTTCATGATGCCGCTCATGCTGGCGCTGCTCGAATCCGCCGCTCCGCGCGGCAACGGCTCACGCTGGCGTTCGCTGCTGATGCTGCCAGTGCGCAACCCGGTGATCGCGGCTTCACTGTTCGGGGTGGTCGTCGGCACGAGTGGCTGGCGGCCGCCGGACCTGCTCATGCAGCCGATCCACACACTCGGGAACGCCGGGGTCGCGACGGCGCTGCTGGTGCTCGGTATGTCCCTGAACGCGCGAAACACCGGTGAGGCCACCGATTCCGGGCTGCGCTGGGAAACCATCACAGTGGTGACGCTGAAGATCGTCGCGCAGCCGCTCGTCGCCCTCGGTGTCGGCCTGCTCCTCGACCTCCCGCGGCCCCTTCTCTTCGCCGCCGTCCTCTGTTCGGCGCTGCCGACCGCGCAGAACGTCTTCATCGCGACAAGCCAGTACGCCATCAACACACGCTTCGTCCGCGACTGCGTACTCTTTTCGACCCTGTTGTCGATGGGCACGCTCACCCTGATCGCCTGGCTCCTCGCGGCGTAACCGGTCGCACTTTCTCGCCGAAGTGCCTTCCTTCACGCGAGAAAGTGCTTGGGCGTCAGACGCCGTCGCGGGGGCGTTTCGGCATGAAGTCGTAGAGCTTCTTGCGGGAGCCGTTGTCGTTGGCGGAGCGGGTCTTCGAGACTTCGGTGATGAAGTTTTCGAAGACGAACTCTTCTTCGGGTACGACAGGGCCACCGGTCTGGTTCTGCCGGTACTGTTCGAGCGTCGCGGCGATCTGCCGGAACGACTCGGCCTGCACGGTTTCCGGTGCGTAGGTGGTGACCGGGATCCCGCGCGCGCCGGCTTCGTTCATCACCACCCCGAGCGGAAGATGGTTCAGCACCGGGATGTTGAAGGTGTGCAACTCGTTCAGCGCGGCCATCGCGTAATGCGAGATCGGCCGCCGGTACAGGCCGGGAACGATGCCGAAGTAGGTTATCGGCGGGCGGTTGACCGTCTGCTCGACATACTGGATCTGGTCGTGCAGGAGGCGCAGCGCGCGGATGCTCGTGCGATCGGGCTGCACCGGCACGAGGATCCCGTTGCTCGCCGCTATCGCGTTGTTGGTGAGCACGTCCAGCGCGGGCGGGCAGTCGATGATCACGTGGTCGTAGTTCGCGAACTGGATGACCCGCGCGAGCTGCCAGCCGGGCACCCGGAACTGGTCGAGCCGCCGGATCAGGTCGAACATGCCCGGCGAAGTCGGGATGACGTCGAACGCTCCGCCGCGACCGATGTTGCTGCGGGTGTGGGGGACGACCAGTTCCTCGACCGGGCCCTTCCACATCTTCGTTAGCGCCTTCGCCATGCTGGGCAGATGTGACGGGACCTCTGCCATACCGAGCATTTCGGTGGTCGCGTGTCCTTGCGGGTCGAGGTCGATGAGCAGCACTCGCTTGCCGTGTTCGGCGAGCGCGGCCGCCGCGCCGACGCTGAGGGAGGTCTTGCCGACCCCACCTTTTTGGTTGACCACCGAGGTGATCTGCATTCCCGGGCGCTCCTGTGTCCTATTCAACTGTGCCTTGACTTAGTGGTTGCGATCACTGAGCCTGCCGCATCGAACACCCTCCTGAACAGACCTCCTCCGATAGTGGTTCCGGGCAGGTTATTCGATCGGGCCCCCGCGCGCCCGCCCACTCGCTAATCGGCTCGATCGATCGGGGATTCTTCCCCGGCGTCCGGCTCCGGCCAGCCCGGGTACGCCGGCGGTGTCCCGCCGAACGACGGGCAGTGCGCCTGGTGATCGCACCAGCCGCACAGCTTGCTCGGATTCGGCCGGAAGTCCCCTGTTTTCCCGGCCTTGAGGATCGCCTGCCAGATCGCTTCCAGCGTGCGCTCGAAACGCAGCAACTCGGGTTCGTCCGGCGTGTAGGCCAGCGACTGCCCGTCGGTCAGGTACATCAGTTTCAGCTGGCGTGGCACGATTCCGCGCAGCCGCCACAGCACCACGGCGTAGAACTTCATCTGGAACAACGCCTTTGCTTCACCGATTTCCCTCGGCGCCGCACCGGTTTTGTAGTCGACGACCCGAATTTCCCCGGTGGCCGCCACATCCAGCCTGTCGACGTAGCCACGCAGCAGCACGCCCGAACCGAGTTCGATCTCGACGTGGAGCTCACAGGCCTCCGGATCGAGCCGGGTCGGGTCTTCGAGACCGAAGTACGTGTCGACGAGCTTCGCCGCGGACTGCAGCCACTCGTCGACGTCTTCGGGTTTGCCTGCCTCGAACAGTTCTGTCCACTCAGGACGCTCCGCGGAAAGCTCGGTCCACGCCGGTTCGAGCAGTTCCTTCGCCTTCGCCGGGACCCGGTCCGCTTGGGGGAGCGCGAAGAGGCGCTCCAGCACCGAATGCACGAGTGTGCCGCGCAGCTGCGCCTTGGTCGGCACCTCCGGCAAGCGGTCGACCGCGCGGAACCGGTAGAGCAGCGGGCACTGCTTGAAGTCGCTGGCACGCGAAGGTGACAGCGCCGGGCGGCGGCGAGCGGCCGAGCGGCCAGGCTGCGCCTGCGCTGTCGCTGTCTGTTCTGGCATGGCCCGAGCGTAGCGCCGACCCCCGACAGCTTCGGGGATCGCCGGGGACCTCC
This sequence comes from Actinomycetota bacterium, assembly GCA_032230695.1. GTDB lineage: Bacteria > Actinomycetota > Actinomycetes > Mycobacteriales > Pseudonocardiaceae > Amycolatopsis. Next base: position 16,941 of record JAVXWP010000172.1, read on the forward strand.
GCGGGTCACCCGATCGTTGCCACCGGGGATCACCCGCTCCCCACACCCCGCCCTTTACTCTCTTCGTCGTGGCCGCCACCAGTGAACACAGTGCTGGGCCGTCCCGGCGTGACGCGGTGCCGGACGGCGGATTGCTGCTGTTCCGGGTCGGCGGGGTACCGGTGCTGCTGGCGCCCTCCTGGTGGATCGGCTCGCTCGCCATCATCGTGCTGTACGCCCCGCTGGTCGAGAGGCTGCTGCCCGGAGCCTCGATGACGACGTCGTGGCTGCTCGCGGCCGCGTTCGCACTCCTGCTCGGGTTGTCCGTACTCGCCCACGAGCTCGGGCACTGTCTCGTGGCGCTGCGGCTGGGGATCCCGGTGCGGCGGTTGCGGCTCTTCCTGCTCGGCGGTCTGTCGGAGGTCGCACGGACGCCGCGACGCCCCGGTCAAGAGGGCCTGATCGCCGCGGCCGGTCCGATCGTCTCCCTGCTGCTCGCCGCCTTCTGCGCGTTGCTGCTGCTCGCGGTGCCGTCGGACGGCTCCGCGTGGCTGCTGGTCGCCGAGTGTGCGGTGGCCAACCTCGCCGTCGGCGTGTTCAACCTGCTGCCCGGCCTGCCGCTCGACGGCGGCCGGATGCTGCGCGCGGGTGTCTGGGCGCTCACCGGACGCCGGGCGCACGGCACCAAGGCTGCTGTCATCGGCGGCGGCCTGGTGGCCGTGGGACTGCTCATCTGGGCGCTGCTGGGCCTGGCCACCGGGAGCGACGACAGGTGGCTCAGGCTCGGCGTCTGTGTCGTGACGGCATGGTTCGTCGCGGTGGGCGCGGGCGCCGAACTGGCCGCCGAGGGCCGCCGTGGCTGGCCGGAAGGGCTGCTGCTGGCGGACCTGGTGCGCCCGGTACTGCAGCTCCCGGCGGAAAGCCCGGTGGCGGACGCGCTCGCGGCGTCGGCCGGGCGCGGGGTGGTGCTCGTTCGCGCGGACGGCGTCGCCGCCGGTCTGCTCGACGAGGCGGCCGCCGAAAGGCTCGCGGCGACGTCCCCCCTCTCGCCGGCGGAGCTCGCCGCCGAGCCCATCCGGGCGGAGACCGTGCTGCTGTCGTCGGAGTCCGGCGACGACATCGCCGAGCGTGTCCACGAGACCGCGGCCTGGCAGTTCCTGGTGGTCGACGACGAAGGCCGTCCAGCCGGTGTGCTGCGCCGCGAAGATCTGCGGGCCGCGATCGCGAGTCACCGCGCCTTCTGAGAGCCCGGCTCTCACCCGCTGTCCGGCCCGGTGTGTCCACCTGCGACGATCAAGCGCCAGTTTCTCGCCGTATGTGGAGGTTCAGTGTCGGTCAGCGGGCCGTTTCGTGTGGGTGACCGAGTTCAGTTGACCGACTCCAAGGGGCGGCATTACACCTTGGTGCTCGGCGAGGGAGAGCAGTATCACACCCATCGCGGTGCGCTGAATCACGACGACGTCATCGGGCAGCAGGAGGGCTCGGTCGTGTCGTCCGGCGGTGGTACCTCGTTCCTCGCTCTGCGGCACCTGCTGCCGGACTACGTGCTTTCGATGCCGCGTGGCGCGCAGGTGATCTACCCGAAGGACGCCGCGCAGATCGTCATGTGGGGCGACATCTTCCCGGGGGCCCGGGTGCTCGAAGCGGGAGCGGGCTCCGGCGCGCTGACCTGCTCACTGCTGCGTGCCGTGGGGCCGACCGGTTCCGTGCAGTCGTACGAGATCCGTGAAGATCACGCCGTGCACGCCGAGCGCAACGTCGAGCAGTTCTTCCACGGCAAGCCGGAGAACTGGACGTTGACCGTCGCCGACCTCGCGGAGCACACCGGTGAGGTCGATCGCGTGGTCCTGGACATGCTCTCGCCGTGGGAGCAGCTGCCGAACGTGGCGGCCAACCTCATCCCCGGTGGCGTGCTCGTCGTCTACGTCGCGACGGTGACGCAGCTGTCGAAGGTCACCGAGGCGCTGCGGGAGCAGCAGTGCTGGACCGAGCCCGAGTCGTGGGAGACGCTGATGCGGCCGTGGCACGTCGTCGGGCTCGCCGTGCGCCCGGATCACCGGATGGTGGCCCACACCGCGTTCCTGCTCACCGCCCGCCGCCTCGCCGACGGCGTGGTGTCTCCCCGGGTCCACCGCCGCTCAGGCAAGGGGATCTAGCCGTGAAGCATCCCGGGGGGATGGGTCAACCGGGCACACACCACTTTTCGCCCTTCTTTTGAAGGGGAAATTCAGTTTCTTTTTCGCCGTCGGCGCCTTCGACATGAATCGTTACGGTGGCCCGGTCGCCGGTTACTAGCGGTGGTCGGATGACAAAAGCGCTGACGGTGCCTGCCGCGTCCCATTTCTGTTGGAGTTTCTGAAGTTCTCCGGTGTTCTGCCGGTCGCAGGTGATGAGGCCGAACTTCAACGAGTCGCCTTCGGTGATGGCGTCGGCGATGGCCTGAGCAACGCCGACCGCAGCACTGTCGGCAGGAGGCGCGCTCGACGTCGGCGACGGCACCGGAGTGGGCGTCGGTGCCGTCTGCTGCCGGCCGCCTGGCGCGACCAGCAGCAGACCCACCACGGCTCCCACGAGGATCGCCACGAGCGAAGTCAGGACCAGGATGACCTTTCTGGTCATCTCAGGTCCTCATTCGATGGCGGCGAGGCACCAGAGCCCGGACTCCTTCTTCGCGGTCAGGGTGCCCGTCTGGCTCTGGCCGTCCAGCGTGCCCTTGATCGGCGTCGTCGCGGAGTCACCGGTCTCCGAGAGCGATCCGGCCTGTTCGACCTTCATACCGGCCGGCACGACGAAGCTGTCACTGGCCTTCGTGCTCCGGCAAGTCGTGTCGATGACGCCCTTGCTGTCGGCCGAGTTGTAGGCCGCGACGACGGCGTCGACCAACCCCTGCGCGGTGTCCTTGCCGCCGGGAGCCGGACCGGACGCCGCGCCGCTGGACGTCGAGCCCGTCGAAGAGGGCGCTTTCGCCGAGCTCGAGGGCACCTTTTTGCTGCTCGTCGCCGGTGGGGCGGTGGTGGCCGATGACGATGAGGGCGCGGCAACCGGGGGCTGGTTGCCGCCGCCGGAGTTCGCCACGATGAGCGCGGTGACCCCGCCGATGACCACGAGGGCCGCGACGACGATGGCAATGATCAGGCCGGTTTGCTTCTTCTTCGGTGGCGGTTCCCCGCCCCCGGGAAACCCGCCTTGCGGGTTGTATGGCGGCGGCTGCTGGCCGTACCCGCCCTGGTTGTAGGGGCCGTACCCGCCCGGCTGAGGGGGCTGCTGGGTGTAGGGGTCGTGCTGCTGGCCGTAGCCACCCGTCTGCGGAAACTGCTGCGTGCCGCCGGGACCGCCGAAGCCGCCCTGATTGCCGTACTGCTGCGTTCCGTCCGGGTAGCCGCCACCAGGCTGCTGGCCGTAGGGACCCGGCTGCTGCCCATAGGATCCGGGCTGCTGCGGCGGGTAGGTCATCTATACCCCCTAGCTGGTTTTACGGGTCACCTCAGCGACGGCGCCGAAGTTGTCCCGATGCTAGCCAGCCATTGACCACCTCGACTTTCTGGGCGCGTCTCGGCGACCCGGATGTCTTGTCGTTGTCTTGTCATGCCGGGAATGTCCGTCTCATGAAGCGAGACGAATTTCACTTTCGGCAACCCGGATGGCAGACGCCGTACCCGTGATTGTCGACGCACGGTGATAGCCCGGGCTGCGGATCGAGCACCGGGTTGGACGCTTGTGCGCCGGGATGGCGCGTGCTTGAGCAGACCTCGGAGATCGACGCGCCGATCCTGTGATGCGGAAAAGGCTTTTCTTGTCGGTGATCGCCGGTACCGTTGACTGAAAAGCCGAGGAGGTGCCGAATGCACCATGACCTTCCCGGAGGCCAGCATGAAGATGCTGACCCTTCAGAGACGACTGGAGCTGGAATTACTTCGGACGAGCAGGCGCGCCAGGTCCGTTTCCTCGAAGAGGAAGTGGCCCTGCTGCGTAGGAAGTTGACGGACTCACCACGGCAGAACCGGGTTCTCGAGCAGCGCCTGGCAGAAGCCTCGGAGCGAGTGAGTCAGCTCACTGAGAGAAATACGAAGCTGGTCGAAACGCTGCGCGAAGCACGCGGCCAGCTGCTCGCATTGCGCGAGGAGGTCGACAGACTCGCCCAACCACCCAGTGGCTACGGGGTCTTCGTGGCCGCGTTCGAGGACAACACGGTCGACGTGTACACCTCGGGGCGCAAGATGCGGGTCTCCGTCTCACCGGCGGTGGAGGTCGAGTCCCTCCAGCGTGGTCAGGCACTGCGGCTCAACGAAGCGTTGACAGTGGTCGAAGGCGGTGGATTCGAGCTCACCGGCGAGGTGTGCTCGTTGCGTGAGGTGCTCCTGTCGGAGACCGAGGGCGGAAGCTCCCGGGCGCTGGTGGTCGGGCACGCGGACGAGGAGAGGGTGGTCTTCCTCTCCGATCCGCTGGCTGAGCAGCCGTTGAAGCCCGGCGATTCGCTGCTGGTCGACTCGAAGGCGGGCTACGCCTACGAGCGGGTGCCGAAGGCCGAGGTCGAGGACCTCGTGCTGGAGGAAGTGCCCGACGTCCAGTACGAGGACATCGGTGGTCTGGCTCGGCAGATCGAGCAGATCAGGGACGCGGTCGAACTGCCGTTCCTGCACGCGGACCTGTACCGGGAGTACCAGTTGCGGCCGCCGAAGGGCGTGCTGCTCTACGGTCCTCCGGGCTGTGGAAAGACGCTCATCGCCAAGGCGGTGGCGAACTCACTGGCCAAGAAGATCGCCGAAGCACGCGGAGGCGAAGGCAGCGCTGCCGAAGTCAAGTCGTACTTCCTCACCATCAAGGGCCCGGAGCTGCTCAACACGGTCGTCGGCGAGACCGAGCGGCACATCCGCTTGATCTTCCAGCGGGCGCGTGAGAAGGCTTCTGAAGGCACCCCAGTGATCGTGTTCTTCGACGAGATGGACTCCATCTTCCGCACCCGTGGCAGCGGGGTGTCTTCCGACGTGGAGACCACCATCGTGCCGCAGCTGCTCTCGGAGATCGACGGCGTGGAAGGGCTGGAGAACGTCATCGTCATCGGCGCCTCCAACCGTGAAGACATGATCGACCCGGCGATCCTGCGGCCGGGCCGGCTCGACGTCAAGATCAAGATCGAGCGTCCGGACGCCGAAGGCGCGAAGGACA
>JAVXWP010000175.1:0-9593 GCA_032230695.1 Actinomycetota bacterium
GGGCGCCCCCCGGTGCCCCGCACTCTGCGGCTTTTTCCAGCAACTCATCCGAAATCGTGTACCAGACGGCTCTCGTCCTGAGGACCTGCTCCGGCAAATCCAGCGCAGTATGGTCCACGATCTCACCGGACGGCCGGCGGCGGAGATAGCCCACCACCTGCGAGGTCACCGCGACCTCGCCGAGGCAAACGGCCACACCGCCGTACTCGTTGCGCTGCAACGTACTCAGCACAGTGATGTCCACGATTTCCCGCGGTGAGGTGTTCCAGTCGGGGTCTTCCGCGTGCACCATCGCGAGCCCCGCTTCGAAGTCGAGATCGTCGACCACGTAGGACGATCCCTGGTGCAGATACACCGCGCCAGGATGCACCGCGAAGCTCGCCGAGCCGGGATCCACGGTGCCGAGCATGCGTCCGGAATCTGCTTCCACCACCACGATCTGCTCGGCACCCGAGCCACGGATGTCGACCTCGTGCTGGGGCCGGTCGCGCGAAGTCCAGTACCAGCCGCTCGGGCGGCGGCGCAGGATCTTGTCCGCCACCAGCGTGTCCAGCACTTCCCGGGCCGCTTCGCCGCCGAATATCCCCAGCTCGTCGTTGCGCAGCGGCAGTTCAGCGGCCGCACAGGCGAGCTGCGGTGCCAGTACATAGGGATTCGTCGGATCGAGCACCGCGGCTTCCATTGGACGGTCGAGGAGCGCCCCCGGGTTGTGCACGAGATAGGTGTCCAGCGGATCGTCGCGGGCCACGAACACCACCAGCGCCGCGTCACCAGCTCGCCCGGCTCGTCCGGCCTGCTGCCAGAAGGACGCCAACGTGCCGGGATAGCCGGCCAGCACCACCGCATCCAGCCCCGCGATGTCGACACCGAGTTCGAGCGCGTTCGTCGTCGCCACCCCGAGTAACCGGCCGTCGAGCAGTGCGGCTTCGAGCGCTCGCCGCTCCTCCGGGAGGTACCCCGACCGGTACGCGGCGACCGTCTTCGGCAGTGACCCATCCACGTCCGACAAGATGCGCTGGGCCCCGAGCGCGGTCAGTTCGGCACCCCGCCGGGAGCGCACAAAAGCAAGTGTCCGCGCGCCTTCGATGACGAGCTCGGCCAAAATCCTCGCCGCCTCGGCGCCGGCTGACCGCCGGACCGGAGCGCCGTTCTCCCCCGCGAGCTCTTCCAACAGCGGCGGTTCCCACAGCGCCACCGTGCGCCCGCCGCGCGGCGAAGCGTCCGTGGTCACCGCGGCACACTTGACCCCGGACAGTTTCGCCGCGAACTCAGCCGGATCGGCCGTGGTCGCCGACGCCAGCACGAAAACCGGCGACGCGCCGTAGTACTCGGCGACCCGTTGCAGCCGCCGCATCAGCAATGCCACGTGCGAGCCGAACACGCCCCGGTAGCTGTGGCACTCGTCGACGACCACATAAGAAAGCCGTCGGAAGAACCGTGCCCAGCGTGCGTGCCCGGCGAGGATCCCGCGGTGCAGCATGTCCGGATTGGTGAACACCCACCGAGCGTGGGCGCGCACCCAGTCGCGCTCGGCCATCGGTGTGTCACCGTCGAACGACGCCGGACGGGCTGTCGGGATGTCCAGCGAGGACACCGATCGCAGCTGATCGGCGCCCAGCGCCTTCGTCGGTGACAGGTACAGCGCACAGGCACGGTCGTCGGTCGCCAGCGTCGAGAGCACCGGCAGCTGATAGGCGAGTGATTTGCCGGACGCCGTCCCCGTCGCGATCACCACGCTCTGCCCCGAGAAGGCCAGCGACGCCGCCTCCACCTGATGAGCCCACGGCTGTGGCACGCCGCTCGCCCGCACTGCCTCCATCACCGACGGCGCCACCCACGAGGGCCACTCGGCGAAACTCGCTTTTCGGGCAGGAAGATCAGCGACGTGCGTCACCGGGTTCTCCGCGTCGGGGATGCCCGCGGTGACCCGGCTCAGCAGCCACCGGCCCCTGGTCCCGTCCCCGCCTTCGTCCACGCGCCCGAGCTTCGCACAGCCCACCGACAGTCTTCCGCGAACCCTGGCCAGGCCCGGAAAACGGGCGGAAATATCGATCTTGAATCCGGGCAAAGGTTGCCTCGGAAATCGACACAGTGAGGAGACTCACAAGATCACGGTACGTGTCGCTATCGGGACGCCTTGCCGAGGCCGGGGCCAGTACCAATACACTCCGGCGAACCACACCACCTGTGGTGTAGATCCCATGCCAACGTCGGCGTGCCGAATCCTCGGCAGCCGTTGTCGGCTAAAGGCGACGTCTCCAGGAGGACGAATGTCCCGGCAGTTCCTCGCGGAGGGCCTCACGCTCTCCGGAGGTGATTACACCATCGTGGGTGTGATCGCCGTGGTCGCCCTTGCCGCACTGGTCATTGGTTATGTCCTGCTCAAAGAGGTGCTGGCCGCCGGCCAGGGCACCGCCAAGATGCAGGAGATCGCCAAGGCAGTGCAGGAAGGCGCGGCCGCCTACCTCAATCGGCAACGCAACTCGCTCGTCGTTTTCGGCGTGATCGTGTTCCTACTGCTTCTGGCCCTGCCCGCGGAAGACTGGAGTGAGCGCATCGGCCGCTCCCTGTTCTTCCTCATCGGCGCGGTCTTCTCGTTCGGCATCGGTTACACCGGCATGTGGCTCGCGACGCGGGCGAACGTCCGTGTCGCCGCCGCGTCGACCCAGGACGGTGGCCGGGAAACGGCCATGCGGATCGCGTTCCGCACCGGCGGCGCGGTCGGCATGTTCACCGTCGGCCTCGGTCTCTTCGGCGCCGCGGTCGTCGTGCTGGTCTATGCGGGCCAGGCACCGAAGGTGTTGGAGGGCTTCGGTTTCGGCGCCGCATTGATCGCGATGTTCATGCGTGTCGGCGGCGGTATCTTCACCAAGGCCGCCGACGTCGGCGCGGACCTGGTCGGCAAGGTCGAGCAGGGCATCCCCGAGGACGACCCACGTAACGCGGCCACCATCGCCGACAATGTCGGTGACAACGTCGGTGACTGTGCCGGTATGGCAGCGGACCTCTTCGAGTCCTACGCGGTCATGCTCGTTGCGGCCCTGATCCTCGGCAGCACGGCGTTCGGCGTGCACGGCCTGATCTTCCCGCTGATCGTGCCTGCCATCGGCGTGATCACCGCGGTGATCGGCGTCTACATCACCAAGGCGAAGGTCGGTGAAGGCGGCCTGGTGACGATCAACCGGTCGTTCTACATCTCGGCGGTCATCTCCGCGGTTCTCTCCACGATCGCCGCGTTCGTGTTCCTGCCGTCGTCGTTCTCCGGCTTCGGCGCCGATTACACCGAAGCCGGTAACCCCGCGATCATCGCCACCTTCTCGGTGATCATCGGAATCGTGCTCGCCGCGCTGATCCTCAAGCTCACCGGTTACTACACCGGCACCGAGTACAAGCCGGTCAAGGATGTTGCCGCGACCTCGGAAACCGGTGGCGCAACAGTCATCCTCTCCGGCATTTCGGTCGGCTTCGAGTCCGCCGTCTACACCGCTCTGGTGATCGCCGGCGCCGTCTTCGGCGCGTACCTGCTCGGCGGCGGCGTGGCCCTGTTCGCGGTCGCGCTCGCCGGTACCGGTCTGCTGACCACCGTCGGTGTCATCGTCGCGATGGACACGTTCGGCCCGGTGTCGGACAACGCGCAGGGCATCGCCGAGATGTCGGGCGACGTCGACGAGGACGCCGCGCAGATCCTCACGGAGCTGGACGCGGTCGGCAACACGACCAAGGCCATCACCAAGGGCATCGCGATCGCGACGGCCGTGCTCGCCGCGACGGCGCTGTTCGGTTCCTACTCGGACGCCATCACGAAGGCCATCGGCGGCACGGGCGTGTTCATCGCCAACATCGTGACCCCGGCGACCCTCGTCGGCGTCATCGTCGGTGCCGCGGTGGTCTTCATGTTCTCCGGGCTCGCGGTCAACGCCGTGTCCCGCGCGGCCGGTGCCGTGGTTCGCGAGGTACGCCGCCAGTTCCGGGACATCCCGGGCATCATGGAAGGCACCACGCGTCCCGAGTACGGCAAGGTCGTCGACATCGTCACGCGTGACTCGCTCCGTGAGCTGACCACACCGGGTCTCCTCGCGGTGTTCGCCCCGATCGCCGTCGGCTTCGGCCTCGGTACCGGTGCGCTCGCCGGTTACCTGGCCGGCGCCATCGCGACCGGCACCCTGATGGCGGTGTTCCTCGCCAACTCCGGTGGGGCATGGGACAACGCGAAGAAGCTGGTCGAAGACGGCAACCACGGTGGCAAGGGCTCGTCCGCGCACGAGGCCACCATCATCGGTGACACCGTCGGCGACCCGTTCAAGGACACCGCCGGTCCGTCGATCAACCCGCTGATCAAGGTGATGAACCTGGTCTCGGTGCTCATCGCGCCCGCGATCGTGCAGTACTCGATCGGTCCGTCGGCCTCGCCCGCGGTACGCATCATCATCTCGCTGGTCGCGGTCGCGATCATCGTGGCCGCCGTCGTGATCTCGAAGCGCCGTTCCACGGTGCTCACGGACACGGAGACGCCCACAGCGGTGGCGAGCGCGTAGTAGCAAACCCCGTCTCGGGCCCGTCGCGCAGTCGCGCGGCGGGCCCGTTTCCTGTGGTGACCCTCTGTGCCAAGCCCGGCAGCAGCAAGGCTTAACCTCAAGACCTTCGAGCTCGGCGACTTGCCAACGACTTGGGGACAGGTACCGTCGGGAACGGTTTTTCCTTTCATCGGTCTGGAGGTGTACGCGTGCGGCCGCGGAAGCCCGTTCTCGCCGCAATCGCTCTCGGACTGGGCCTGGTTTGCGGCCTGTTCCTCACCGGTTGTGGCCAGCAGGCGAAACTCCAGCCCGGCGCTGAGCAGCCGGGCACGGTGAACGATCCCGCGGCGCACTGGGCGGAGGATTACTGCGGTGCGGTGGTCCAGCTGGTGCAGACGTTGGCAACCATGCCATCGGTCGATCCCAGCACCCCGCAGCAGGCTTCTCGTACGTCGAGCGACCTTCTGGGTTCGGTCATCGACGGGCTCGATCGGACACTGTCAGGCCTCGCCGCGCTGGGGCCGTCACCGGCCTCCGGCGGTGACGCTGTGCGCGCGGACGCCACGCGGACGTTCAGTGGCATCAGGAGCCGCGCCGCGACGGCCAAGGAGCGCATCGACGCGGTTTCGGTGGACGACACCGAGGCGACCCGTCAGGCACTCGTCGGCGCCAGCGCCCCGCTCGACGAGATTTCGAAGCTGAACCTGCTTTCGGGCATCGACTCGGTGCCCGAGCTCGCCGCGGCGAGCAAACGCGCGCTGTCCTGCGAACCGTTGACAGCCAAGGGTTTCACCCGCTGAACATGCCGGAGGGGGCCTTCCTCGCGGAAGGCCCCGTTCGGACGCCTTCTAAGCAGCCGGAACAGCCACTGCGGCGGGCTTCGGCAGCGCGCAGCCGGGCTGGTTCAGGTTGATTTCGCTACCCGCGACCACACACCCGTAGAAGAGATATGTCTGCTCGCCGTAGTTGATGCCTTGGCGCACGGTCACCGTGCCGTCCGCGGCGACCTCGCACGGGTTGTTCATCGTGCATCGAGCGCCGTCTTCGTTCCCGGTGTTGTTGACCCCGATCACCTTGCCGGTGCTCGTTTCCACGATCGGTGAGCCCGAAGTGCCGCCAATTGTCTTGCACTCCGGGGTGTAGCGGATCGAGTCCTTCCAGATCCACTCGCCTTCGTGCAGCTCGTTGACGAATCCGTCGACCGAGCACGAGTAGATCTTTTTCCAGTAGCCCGAAACGACGTCGATATGCGTACCGGCCACCGGGTGCGCCGACGCGAGTTCCAGCGCGGAAATGCCGTACTGCTGCTTGATCTGGGCGTAAGTGGTGCTCAGCTGGTACAAGGAAGTGTCGGTGCCGGTCATCGTCGCGTAGACCAGTTTGGTGGCTCGCAACGTTCCCAGCGAAGACTTGCCGTCCGGCGACAGGAGGCTGAAGGTGCGTCGCGAAGTCTTGTTGAGGATTACTTCGCCCGCCGCGGGGAACCCTTCCTCGAGGCAGTGCCCGTTGGACAGCACCAGTGCGCGATCGGTCTCGGCGGCGCCGGTGAGCTTCACGACCGAGCCGGAGCAGTTCGAGAGCGCGACGGTGCCCGCGAAGGTGGTCGCCGGTGCCGCTGAGGCCGCCGGAGCGGCACCGACGAGCACCGTGGTGGTCAGGGTGGCCAGCAGCGTACCCAGGAGGCGTCTCATCATCTTTAGAACCTTTCAGCGGCGCGAAGCGCCTCATTGGGGGGTGGTGGTCGGGAGACGGGTGGGCCTTTCAGCGGCGCGAAGCGCCTCGTTGAGGGGTGGTGGTCGGGTGGCGGGCGGGACTTTCGGACTCATGGAGTAGTGAGTCAAGCGGCCACGAGTGACGCACACCACCATCGAACGGAGGGTATGCGGCCGATTACTTAAGGCCCCCCAGCGCAGACGTGTCGGATGTCACGTGCTAGCTCTGGAAAAGAAACAACATCGAGGTCAAAGCCGATGCGCTTCACACAAGACGCACGGCGTGTTGCGCCACCTAGGCGCAGGTCGGCCCATGCCAGCGTGCACACTGACTGGTCGAACAGGTTGCCGCGGCGGCGGCGAGGGATGAGCGGAGAGCGGGACAGCGTGGCTGGATCGGCACGGACGAATAAGAGCGGCACCGGATCGGATGGCGCCGCGATCAGGCGTTTGGTGATCGTCGAGTCGCCCACCAAGGCCCGCAAGATCGCGCCCTATCTCGGCGGAAACTACGTCGTGGAGTCGTCCGTGGGACACATCCGCGACCTGCCGCGTGGTGCCGCCGACGTGCCCGCCCAGTACAAGGGCGAGGCATGGGCGCGGCTGGGCGTGGACGTCGACAACGACTTCAAGCCCCTTTACATCGTCACCCCGGACAAAAAGACCAAGGTCGCGGAGCTCAAAGCGCTGCTGAAGGACGTCGACGAGCTCTACCTCGCGACGGACCCCGACCGTGAGGGTGAAGCCATCGCGTGGCATCTCCTCGAGACGTTGAAGCCCAAGGTCCCGGTGCGCCGGATGGTGTTCCACGAGGTCACCGAGCAGGCGATCCAGGCTGCCGCGGCGGACACCCGTGAGCTCGACGGCGACCTCGTCGACGCGCAGGAGACCCGGCGGATCCTGGACCGGCTGTACGGCTACGAGGTCAGCCCGGTCCTGTGGAAGAAGGTCATGCCGAAGCTCTCGGCCGGCCGGGTGCAGTCGGTCGCGACGCGGATCGTCGTGGAGCGCGAGCGGGAGCGCATGCGTTTCACCTCGGCTTCGTACTGGGACATCTCCGCCACGATGGACGCCGGAGCCGAAGCGAGCCCGCGGGAGTTCTCGTCCCGCCTGATCGCCGTGGACGGCGCGCGCCTGGCCACCGGTCGTGACTTCGGCTCGGACGGCAAGCTCAAATCGGCCTCCAGTGAGGTCCGGATCCTCGCCGAGGCCGACGCGAACCGCCTGGCCCAGGCCTTGAACTCGCGTGAGTTCAAGGTCGCCAGTGTCGAAGAGAAGCCGTACACACGGAAGCCGTACGCGCCGTTCATGACCTCGACGCTGCAGCAGGAGGCCGGCCGCAAGATGCGGTTCACCTCCGAGCGCACGATGCGGATCGCGCAGAAGCTGTACGAAAACGGTTACATCACCTATATGCGTACCGACTCGACGACGCTGTCCGAGACGGCGATCTCCGCGGCGCGCAGCCAGGCGACGCAGCTGTACGGCAAGGAGTACGTCTCCGACAAGCCGCGCCAGTACACCCGCAAGGTGAAGAACGCGCAGGAAGCCCATGAGGCGATCCGGCCGTCGGGTGAGGTCTTCCGCACGCCGGGCCAGGTCGCCGGTGAGCTGCAGGCCGACGAGTTCCGCCTGTACGAGATGATCTGGCAGCGCACGATCGCGTCGCAGATGAACGACGCCAAGGGCACCACGATGTCGGTGCGGATCGTCGGCACCGCGACGAGCGGTGAGGAGTGCACGTTCGCGGCTTCGGGCCGCACGATCACCTTCGCCGGGTTCCTCAAGGCCTACGTCGAGGCCGTCGACACCGAGACCGGTGGCGAGGCGGACGACAAGCAGAGCAGGCTCCCGGTGCTGGTCAAGGACCAGGGCCTGACCGCGACCGAGCTGAGCCCGGACGGCCACACCACGTCGCCGCCGGCGCGCTACTCCGAGCCGAGCCTGGTGAGCAAGCTGGAAGAGCTGGGCATCGGCCGCCCGTCGACGTACGCGTCGATCATCAAGACGATCCAGGACCGCGGTTACGTCTGGAAAAAGGGCTCCGCGCTGGTGCCCTCATGGGTGGCGTTCGCGGTCATCGGCCTGATGGAACGGCATTTCGAGCGGCTCGTCGACTACGGCTTCACCGCCGGCATGGAGGACGAGCTCGACCGCATCGCCGCCGGTGACGAGCAGCGCACCCTGTGGTTGTCGAAGTTCTACTTCGGTGGCGACATGGGCGTCGACGGCTCGGTCGGGCGGCTCGGTGGCCTGAAGAAGCTCGTCGGCTCCAGTGTCGAGGACATCGACGCCCGTGAGATCAACTCGATCCCGTTGTTCACCGATGCCAACGACCACACCGTCGTCGTCCGTGTCGGCCGCTACGGGCCGTACCTCGAACGTGAGGTCCCCGGCCCCGACGGCGAAACCATCTCCCAGCGCGCCAACCTGCCCGACGAGATGCCGCCGGACGAGCTGACGCTGGAAGTCGCGGAGAAGCTGTTCGCGACGCCGCAGGAGGGCCGCGTGCTGGGCACCGACCCGGTCAGCGGACACGAGATCGTCGCCAAGGACGGCCGCTTCGGGCCGTACGTGACGGAGATCCTGCCCGAGGGCGAGCCGCTGCCCGACACGGCGACGGCGGCCCAGAAGAAGGCCGCCAAGGCGAAGGCACCGAAGCCGCGCACGGGCTCGCTGTTCAAGTCGATGTCGATCGAGACGGTCAACATCGACGACGCGCTGAAGCTGCTTTCGCTGCCTCGCGTGGTCGGCAAGGACCCGGAGTCCGGTGACGAGATCACCGCGCAGAACGGTCGCTACGGCCCGTACCTCAAGAAGGGCACCGACTCGCGCTCGCTGACCACCGAGGATCAGCTGTTCGAGATCACCCTCGAAGAGGCGCTCAAGATCTATGCCGAGCCGAAGCAGCGCGGCCGTTCGGCGACGGCGAAGCCGCCGCTGAAGGAGCTCGGCCCCGATCCGGTTTCGGGCCAGCCGATGGTCGTCAAGGACGGCCGGTTCGGCCCGTACGTGACCGACGGCGAGTTCAATGCGACGCTCCGCAAGGGCGACGAGATCGAAGAACTCACCGACGAGCGCGCCGCCGAGCTGATCGCCGAGAAGCGCGCGAAGGGCCCTGCTCCGAAGAAGGCCCCCGCGCGCCGCAAGGCCCCGGCCAAGACGGCCGCGACGAAGGCGACCGCCACCAAGACGACCACGGCGAAGACGGCCACGAAGGCCTCGACAGCCAAGTCGGCTGGCGCCAAGACCACTGCCGCCAAGACCAATGGCGCCACCAAGACCGCTGCGAAGCCCCGCACCGCCGCGAGCAAGGCCAAGTAGCCGGTCCGGTTATTACCCGAAAGCGGGGGGGTGGGGGGGGGGG
>JAVXWP010000184.1:0-16095 GCA_032230695.1 Actinomycetota bacterium
CGTTGGGGGCACTGGATGCCCCCAACGCCGCTTTCGGGTACCTACTTGCTCTGCGTCCGGACCGCTTCGATGACTTCGTCGTCCCACCGGTGCGTCCGGATCAGGCGGTAGCGCTCCCCGGCGACCCACATGTACGCCTCTGCCTCGGTCCGCCCGCTGATCATGTCGGCCTGTCGCAGCATTTCCACCACCGGCACGTATTCCTCGTCGTACCAGCGCTTCGCGACTACCGCACGGTCGAGAAACTTTCCCTCGTCCTGCATCAGCCGGAATCCCCACGCCTCCACGTGCTCACCGAGTTTCGCGTACTGCCAGGGATCCGGGAGCACGATCGACGCCCGTGCGTGCCCGGTCAGCGGCACCCGCTCCAGGAACAGCCGCCGGTAGTCCTTGACGATCAGATCGCCCCGGTACCGGATCCCGCTGGGATCGAGCTTGGTCCGCACCTGCGTGACATAAGCCTCTATTGTGGACAGTCCGAGCGCGTGCGCCACCGAGACCCGGTGATGGCCGTCGATGATGAAATGCAGGTCCCCGATCCGGTAAACCTCGATCGGCGGGATCTCCTCGCCGCGCCGGGCCGCCAGCGCGAGCCGTTCCCAGCGTTCCCGCACCCGCCCCGAAGTCGGGCGGAAGCGCCTGTCGAAGTCACGCCCGCGGTCCACGCTGCCGACGATCGAATCGAGTCTGATCACCCGAAGGCCGAGCCGCTGCTCTCCTTGGTAGCCGAGTGCGTCGACGACTTCGTTGAACGGCAGCATGATGTTGACGTCGTCGGGTTCGTGGCGTAGCCATGTCGCCAGGCGTGAGAGGACCTGACGCCGCCGGGCGCGGAGGAAGTCGTGTTCCGCGTCGGCCCTGGGAAAACCGGTGTCCTTGCTCATAGCGTGAACTCCATGACCTGGTGACCCACGACGTTACGGAGCCTGGTTTCGCCGGCCGTGCGATCGGGCGCCGGCTCGCCATGTGGATGGATGTGCCCGTGCAGCAGCCATTTCGGCCGCAGCAGTTCGATGGTCCGGTGCAGGCATTCGAATCCTTGGTGCGCCGGATCTTCCCTGTCGCCGAGGCCGCGTGGTGGGGCGTGCGTGAGCAGCACGTCGATACCGCGTCCGTCCTGACGCCGCTTGCGTCCGGCGAGCCGCACCAGTCTGCGGGCGCGCCGGGCCTGTTGCCGTTCGGTCCACTGGTTGGGGCCGTCGTTGTAGCGGATCGACCCGCCGAGCCCGGCGACGCGCAGGCCGCCGATGTCCACCACCGAACCGTCGGCGTTGATCCCGCCCATGGGGCCGGGCCATTCGACCGGAAAACCGTCCCTAAGGGACAGTCCACTGTGGCGGGTGAAGCCGGTCAGATCCGGATCGTGGTTGCCCGGGACGAACACGCAAGGTTTGTCCAGCGTGTTCGCCAGGAACTCCAGATACGCGTACGGCAGGTCACCGGCACCGACGACGAGGTCGACCGAGTAGGAGCGGACGGCGCTCGTCCACAACCGCTCGTCGACCTCGTCGGAGACCACCAGCGCCTTGGGCATGCGCCCAGCGTACGGCGCGCTGCCTCATTTCACGCCGTGCGCGAACCCCGGATCCTTCACGATGACGGCGACGATCAGCACGATCCAGACGAGGGCGGCGGTCAGCGCCCAGAACTTGAGGTTGGTCAGCAGACCTGGCATGACAAAACTCCCGTACCTCGGGTGGGGAAAGAACATGGGAGCGCTTCGCGGGCGCTAAAGCCATTGGTTCTTTCGGAATATTCGGTACAGCAGCAGGCAGATCCCCAGGATGACGACCATCACCATCGGGTAGCCGAACTGCCAGTGGAGCTCGGGCATGTACTCGAAGTTCATCCCGTAGACGCCGACGACCATGGTCGGTACCGCGATGATCGCCGCCCATGCGGTGATCTTGCGCATGTCGGTGTTCTGCTGGAGCGTGATCTTCGCCAGTGTGGCGTCGACCAGCGTGGTGAGCAGCTCGTCGAAGTTGACGACCCGCTCGGAGACGGTCGCGAGGTGGTCGTCGACGTCACGGAAGTACGACCGGACCTCGTCGGGGACCAGCCGCGTGTAGCCCTCGGCGAGCCGTTGCAGCGGGGTCTTGAGCGGCATGACCGCGCGGCGCAGCTCCAGCACCTCGCGCTTCATGAAGTAGATCTGCTCCGCGCTCACCTGGGAGCGCGGCGCGAAGACCTGCGTCTCCATCTCGTCGATGTCCGACTCGATCCGGGTCGTGACGTCGAGGTAGTGGTCGACGACGTGGTCGGCGATGGCGTGCAGCACCGCGGCCGGGCCGAGCGCGAGGCGCTCCGGCTCTTCGTCGAGGTCCTGGCGCAGCCGCGCGAGGCCCGAGTGGTTCCCGTGCCGGACGGTGATGACGAAGTCGCGGCCGAGAAACACCATGAGCTCGCCGGTCTCCACGATCTCGTTGGCCGTGGTCGGCGACTCGTGCTCCACGTACCGGACGGTCTTGAGCACCATGAACAGCGTGTCGTCGTAGCGCTCCAGCTTGGGCCGCTGGTGGGCTTCGAGTGCGTCTTCGACGGCGAGTTCGTGCAGCCCGAAGGTCTCCGCGATGCCCTGGATCTGCACCGCGTCCGGCTCGTGCAGGCCGATCCAGACGAACCCGTCGCTACGCTCGCGGACCTCTTTGATCGCCTCGGAGTGCGTCCAGCGGCCGGTCAGGCGCGTTCCGTCGACGTAGACCGCGCAGTCCACGACGTAATGCGAGAGCGGGACCGGGATCTGGTGCTCGATACCGCCGGTGCCTTTGGCACGGCCGTTACCCCGGCCTCGAAGGCCGCCGAGTGAAGGAATGACAGGCATGGGATCTCCTGGGCTGATCGTCGTGCGTAATCGCGCAAGGACGATGTGCCGGGAGGGAGGGACTCCGCTCCGGCACTACCAGCGTTCCCGGACGGCTGAGGCCCTACCTGTGAGAGGCGGGGCCGGCCGACTTGGTGGGAACGCCGGGACTACTAGGAAGCGGACTATCGCCACTATTCATCTTGAGTTCCTCACCTCCTCCGGCCGATGTACACCCAGGCCACCTGGAGAGAGTGTCTCCGCAGAGTGGCGATGCTCGCGTTGACGTGCGAGTACCAATAGTCGAGGGTACTCCCCAAGATGTACGGCCGTCCTTCAGGCTGGCGCGGCTCGACGTAATCAGGAGGAATCGGTGCAGTTCGGGCGTTACTACGAAGAGTTCGAGGTCGGCGCGCTGTACAAGCACTGGCCGGGTAAAACGGTCACCGAGTACGACGACCATCTCTTCTGCCTGATCACGATGAACCACCATCCCCTGCACCTCGACTCGCATTTCGCGGGGGAGACCACCGAGTTCGGCAAGAACGTCGTGGTCGGCAACTACATCTATTCGCTGTTGCTGGGCATGTCGGTGCCGGACGTCTCGGGCAAGGCGATCGCGAACCTCGAGGTCGAGTCCCTCAAGCACGTCAAGCCGACTTTCCACGGCGACACGATCTACGGCGAGACAGAGGTACTGGACAAGACGCCGTCGAAGTCGAAGGACGATCGCGGAGTCGTCTACGTGGAGACGCGCGGCTACAAGCAGGACGGCACGATCGTGTGTATTTTCCGGCGCAAGGTGATGGTGCCGAAGCAGTCGTACGGTGACTCCCGCGGGGGCGAACAGCCCGGCCGTCCGATCCCGCACGCCTGACGAACCACGACGAACTCGAGTTATCGAAAAGGCGAAGGCGGGCAAGTGGGGCTAGGACTCGACGAGATCAAGCGTCGGCTGCGGGTGTTCTCCGAGCAGGAGGCGGCCGGAACATCACCGTTGTACGAACACCTCGCCGCCAAGGCCGCCGAGGACGACGAGATCGCCGGGTTGCTCACGGAGGCCAGAAACGGCGAAGCGCGCGGCACCCTGCTGATGGCGACAGCGCACCGGCTGATCCAGGCCGACCCGATCCATCCGCTGTCCCGCTACTACCCGTCACTCGGCGGTTTCGACGGCGTCGACAGCGAGACGTGGCCGCTGTTCCGCGAATTCCTGCTGAGCCGCGCCGACAAGGCTCGCGCGATCATCGCGTCCCGGTACACGCAGACCAACGAGGTCCGGCGGGCCGCGCTGCTCTATCCGGCGGTTTCGATCGCCGCGAAAGAGGCGGGTGGCAAGATCGCGCTGCTGGAGGTCGGCTGCAGCGCGGGCCTGCTGCTCGGGCTGGACAAGTTCTCCTACCGCTACCAATGCGACGGCGGCGAGCAGCTGACGGCGGGTCCGGCGAAGACGGCCGTCGGCCTGCACTGCGCGCTGGACCTGGCGCCCGGCGCCGTGCTGCCCAAGTTGCTCAAGAAGCTGACGATCCACGGCCGGGCCGGACTCGACCGCGCGCCCGTCGACGTCCACGACGAGGAAGAGCTGGCGTGGCTGGAGGCCTGCGTGTGGGCCGATCAGCCGGACCGGATCCGCCTGCTCCGCACGGCCGCCGCCGCGCAGGTCAAGTACTCGCCGGGGCTGGTCACCGGCGACGCGGTGGACGACCTCGCCGCCACCGCCGGTTCCCTGCCGGAGGAGCTGCCGCTGGTGGTGATGACCAGCCACGTGCTCACCTACCTCGGCGACCGGCGGCAGGACTTCCTCGGTGAGCTGAAGAAGCTGGCCGGACAGCGTCCGGTGTGGTGGGTCAGCGAAGAGGGGTACGAGGTCGCGCTCGAAGAAGTGCTGCCCGGTCGCGACGACCTCGCGGGACAGACCGCGCTCGGCTTGGTCCGGTGGCACAACGGCGAGGCCCAGGCCCGTGCGCTCGCCCGCACGGCCCCGTACGGCCAGCGCATGACCTGGCTGGCCTGACCCCTCCGGGGAATATGTCGACACTTCCCCGGGGTTGGGGTGACGATGGCGGTATGCGCGAAGAAACCTGGTTCACGCCGCTGACCCCGCTCGTCTTCCTGGAGCGCTCCGCGGAGGTGTTCCCGGACAAGACGGCCATCGTTTACGGGGACCGCCGGATCAGCTACCGCGACTTCGCGGCCGAGGCGACCCGGCTGGCCAACGCCTTGCGAGCCAGTGGGGTCGAGCCGGGGGACCGGGTGGCCTACCTGCTGCCGAACATTCCGGAGATGCTCGTCGCGCACTTCGGCGTGCCGCTCGCGGGCGCGGTGCTGGTCGCGGTCAACACCCGGCTCGCGGCCGCGGAGGTCAGCCAGATCCTGGCGCATTCCGGCGCGAAGATGCTGGTCGTCGACGCCGCGCTGCACGGGTCCGTCGCGCCCGACCTGGAAGTCGAGATCGTCACCGTCACCGACCCGGCGTCGGGAGCGACGTCGTCGCGCGGTGTCCCGTACGAGGAGCTGCTGGCGCGCGGCAGTGACGAACCGCTGCCTTGGGGCGTCGACGACGAGCGCTCGACGATCTCCATCAACTACACCTCCGGCACCACGGGCCGGCCCAAGGGCGTGATGTACCACCACCGTGGGGCGTACCTGAACTCGCTGGCCGAGATCATCCATTCGGGGCATACCCCGCGGTCGCGCTATCTCTGGACGCTGCCGATGTTCCACTGCAACGGCTGGTGCACGACCTGGGCGGTGACGGCGATCGGCGGCACGCACGTGTGCCTGCGCGCGGTCGACGCGGCCGAGATCTGGCGGCTCCTGGAAGCCGAGCGGATCACCCACCTCAACGGCGCGCCGACCGTGCTGGTGGCCATCTCGAACCACGAAGCCGCGCGGCCACTGGATCGCGAGGTCGTCGTCACCACCGCCGGCGCGCCGCCGAGCCCGACGGTGATCGAACGGATGTCCGCGCTCGGTGCCAGGCTCGTGCACGTCTACGGGCTCACCGAGACCTACGGGCCGTACACCGTCTGCGAGTACCAGGACGGCTGGCTGCGGCTCGACCTCGCGGCGCGCAGCAAGCTGCAGGCGAGGCAGGGCGTCGGGATGATCGTGTCCGACGGAGTAAGGGTGGTCGACGAAGAGATGTCCGACGTCCCACGCGATGGAACGACCATGGGCGAGGTCGTGATGCGCGGCAACAACGTCATGTCGGGCTATTTCGCCGATCCGGAAGCGACTCGGGCCGCCTTCCGTGGCGGCTGGTTCCACTCCGGCGACCTCGGTGTCCAGCATGCGGACGGTTACGTCGAGTTACGCGATCGCGCGAAGGACATCATCGTGTCGGGTGGCGAGAACATCTCGACGATCGAGGTCGAGGCCGCTCTCGATTCCCATCCGGCCGTACTCGAGGTCGCCGTCGTCGGCGTGCCGGACGACAAATGGGGCGAACGGCCCAAGGCTTATGTCGTGCTGCGCTCCGGGGCAACGGCGGACGTGGAAGCCCTGCTTGATCACGTCCGCGGCCGTATCGCCCGGTACAAGGTTCCCGACGAGGTCGAATTCGTGGACGAACTGCCGAAGACGTCGACCGGGAAAATACAGAAGTTCACGCTCCGGGAGCGTGACTGGGCCGGTCGGGAAAGCCGGGTCCAGGGCTGACCGTTCTCACCTTCGAGGAAGCGCCTTCCAGTCGCTCAGAGTAGTCATCAGGCCGTCGACAAGACCACTGGTCTGGTCCAGTTCCGAGAAGGCCGCGGCGTCGACCCAACGGGCGTCGGCGGCGTCGTCGCCGGGTCTGAGCGTGCCGCCGGCGACGGCGCAGGTGTAGTCGTTGATGGCGAACGGGCCCACGATCAGCGAGCCGACCAATGTGCCCGGAATCACATCGAGGCCCGTTTCCTCGAATATCTCCCTGACCACGGCCTCTTTGTCGGTTTCGCCCGGTTCGACCCGGCCGCCCGGAACCGACCATCGCCCGCGACCGGGTTCGTTCGCGCGCTTGATCAGCAACAGCCGGCCTGCCGCGTCGTGCACGATTCCGCCGACGCAACGCACAGTGCCTGGAGCGATCGAAGACATGGCCGAATGCTAACCGGAAGCGAGTTGACCATCATCGTCCTGTACACGGAGAGTAGTCATACGATACACTTGGGGCTCACACACTGACCCAAGCGCGGGACATTCCTCCCAGACTTGTCCGCAGTGCGGTACAAAGTGAATTGTCAGGTTGGCAGCAAGATAGTGACGTAGAGACGGGGATTGATCGCTGTGAACGCGAAAAAGCTTGCGACATTCGCTGGTATCGCGTTGGTTCTCTTCTTCGTGATCGCCCAGCCAGGCCAAGCGGCCGGTCTGGTCACCAACGCCGTCACGTTCCTGCGAAGTGCGGCCGAATCGGTCATTACCTTCGTCAGCAACGTCTTCACAGGCTAGCGACCGGTTAGCCTGAGGTATGTTCGCGCCGCGCGATCCCGACGAGTATCTGCTCGACACCGAACGACGGGTCATCAGGATCCGCCGTCACTGGGCCGTGCTGCTCTGGGACACCTTCGAAGCCGCCGCCCTGCTCGCGATCTGCGTGCTGGTGTCGTACCTGCTACCGCCGTCGATGTGGGTGGTGCAGAATATCCTTTGGTACGCGGCGCTTCTCGTCGTCCTCCGCTTCGCCTACAAGGTCATGGAGTGGTGGGTCGAGCGGCTGGTCGTGACGAACAAGCGGTTCGTGATGACCACGGGCGTGTTCACCAACAAAGTGCTGATGATGCCGATCACGAAGGTCACCGACCTCACCTTCGAGCGCACGGCGACCGGCCGGATGATGGGCTACGGCACGATGGTGGTCGAGTCCGCCGGTCAGATCCAGGCGCTGAACAAGATCGACTATCTCCCGCAGCCCGAGGAGTTCTTCGACACGATTTCGGAGCTCGTTTTCGGCGACAAGGAGAAGCAGGCCGAACGCTTCTCGATGATCAAGGCGCAGCGTGCCGCCCGTGGCAAGAAGGCTCTCCGCTAGTAGTCAGGCGTTCGCGCTGGTCCCGGGGTCGCTGTGATCTGACGCATCGTCCAGAATGCACCTGATGCGCATCGATCTGCACGCCCACTCCACTGCTTCCGACGGGACGGACTCCCCGGCCGGGCTGGTGGACGCCGCCGCACGGGCTGGCCTAGACGTCGTCGCGATCACTGATCACGACACCACCGCGGGGTGGGAGGAGGCTGTCCAAGCCCTCCGGCCGGGGCAGACGCTGGTGCCGGGCGCCGAGCTGTCCACGGTGTCGGTCGATCCGCGGACCGGGCGGCACGTCAGTGTGCACCTGCTCGCGTACCTCTTCGACCCGACCTCCATCGCGCTGGTGACCGAGCAGAGCCGCCTGCGGGCCGAGCGACGCACGAGGCTGCGGGGCATGGCCGAGCGGATGGCCGAGGACGGCCTGCCCATCGATCCCGACGAGGTGATGGCAGCTCTGCCCGCCGACGCGCCGGCCGGTCGGCCGCATCTCGCGCAGGCGCTGGTCCGCGCGGGCAAGGTCGTCGACGTGAACCAGGCGTTCGCCGAGTACCTCGGCAACGGGCGCGGGTACTACCTGCCCCGGCAGGACACCCCGGTCGAAACCGCGATCGAAATGATCAGCGACGCCGGTGGCGTGACAGTGATCGCGCACCCCTTCGCCAGCTCTCGCGGCGCGACGATCACCCCCGAGGTGTTGGCCGAACTCGCCGCGCACGGGCTGACCGGCGTCGAGGTCGACCACCCGAACCACGACGAGGTGACGCGGGCCGAAGTGCGCGGCCTCGCGGACGAGCTCGGCCTGCTGCGTACCGGCTCCAGCGATTACCACGGCACCAACAAGACGATCGCGATCGGCGCGGAGAGCACCGATCCCGCACAGTTCGAAGCACTCGTCGCGCGCGCCACGGGCACGCCGATCGTGGTGGGATAACGGTGGCGCTCCAAGACTTCTTCGACGCCAAGCTGTTCATGAGCGCGACGATCACACTGGTCGTCATCATGGACCCGCCCGGCACGGTCCCGGTGTTCCTGAGCCTCGTGGGCCGCAAACCGGTCGCGGTGCGGGCGCGGGCGGCGCGGCAGGCGGTACTGGTCTCGCTGCTGGTGATCAGCCTGTTCGCGGTCGCCGGGCAGGCGATCCTCGCGTATCTCGGGATCGGGATCCCCGCGCTGCAGGGCGCGGGCGGTTTGCTGCTGCTCCTGATCGCGTTGCAGCTGCTGACCGGCTCCGCCGGCACCGAGGCCGAAGCCACCGACGGCGTCAACGTCGCACTCGTCCCGCTCGGCACGCCGCTGCTCGCCGGCCCGGGCGCGATAGCCGCCACCATCGTGTTCGTCCGGCAGGCCGACGGCCACGTCGGCGCGTATGTCGCGCTGGCACTGGCGATCATCACCGTGCACTTCGTGCTCTACACCTGCATGCGGTACTCCGGCGTGGTGATCAGGCTGATCAAGGAAAGTGGCATCACGCTGCTGGCGAAGATCGCGGGTCTGCTGCTCGCCGCCATCGCCGTCGAACTCGTCGCCAACTCCGTCCGAGGCTTCGTCGCCGGCGGCTGAGTGCAACCCAATGACCACGGCTGACGGGACCGAAGTCTATTGATCACTTGATCGCGTCAGCGCGATCAACGAACACAGTAGCGTGTATCTCATGTCGCAGATCGGGTTCGACTTCGGCGTCGAACAGCCACGCAAGCTCGTGAAGGTGTCACCCGCGCGGCTGGCCACCTTCGAAGGCTGTGCGCGTCGCTATCGCATGACGTACCTGGACCGGCCGTCGCCCCGGCGCACCGGTCCGTGGGCACACAGCACGCTGGGAGCGGTGGTACACAACGCTTTGCGAGCGCTCTTCGACCTGCCCGCGGCGAAAAGGTCGCCGCAGCGGGCGGCGGTGCTCGTCGTGGAACACTGGAAAGACGCCGGATTCGCCGATTCCGTGCAGGCGGGAACTTATCGCGGCCGCGCGAAGCGCTGGGTCACCGAGTACGTCGAACAGCACGACGTGAGTATGGAGCCGATCGGTATCGAGCGCTGGGTTTCCGCGCCGATCAGCGCGGATCCGGCGGCGAAGCCGTCGGTCATCATCGAAGGCCGGGCCGACCGCATCGACGAGCGGGACGGCGAACTGGTCATCGTCGACTACAAGACCGGCCGCCGCACGCCTGACGAATACGAGGCACGCAGCTCGCAGGCTTTGGCGTTGTATGCGCTCGCCGCGTCACGCACGTTGCGGAAACCGTGCCACACGGTCGAATTACACCATCTGCCCAGTGGAACCATCGCGGCTGCGGACCACACCGACGTGAGCCTGCGCCGTCAGTTGAGGCGCGCCGAGGAGACCGCTGAGGATCTTCGCCTGGCAGCGGATACCCTGGGGGCAGGCGGTGACGCGGCGGAGTTGTTCCCCGCGAACACCGGACAGCACTGCTCATGGTGCGATTTCCGCCCCAGCTGCGCCGAGGGCCAGCAGGCCGCGCCGCAGGCTCAGCCATGGGATCTCTTGGCTCCCTAGAACAGGATTGGACGCCGCAGCTTTGCCATCGGACACCGAAGAACTCGGGACCGCTCCCTTGCCGGCACCAGGTGAAAACCCGCCGGGCGAGGACCGGAAACGCGTCCGCGGTCGTCGATGGCGAGGCTTGACGGGCTCGTTCGCCGCCGGCCTGGTCGTGCTCGCCGTCGTGGTGCTGGGCTCCGGTGTGTTCGCGATGAGCACCGGCGCTCCCGGGCCGGGTCTGCTGATCCTGATCGGCCACCCGGTGGGCGCGGTGCTGGCGCTCGTTGCGCAACGCCTTGCCGACCGGCGCACGGGAATCGTCGCGGCCGGCGCGGGTGCCGCGGTACTGGCGATCACCGCCGCCAACGTCATGATCCTCTGGCTGGCCTAGTCCGAGCTGTCGACATCTCGGACTAGGCCAGCCAGAGATCACGAGAGCCAGGGGCGCCAGGTGGTGAGGAGGACGTCGAGCAGGGCAGCGGGGTTCTCGGTGTTCGGCGAGTGCGCGGCGCCAGGGATCAGGGAGAACGGCGCGTTCAGCCGCCGGGCCATCTCCTGCTGCTCCGGCACGCTCCACGCGTCGTCGTGCTGACCGGCGACGACCGAGTACGGCAGGCCGAGTTCGCGTAGCCCGTCGACGAGGTCCGGCTCGGTTCGCAGGCCATGGGCCATCCCGAGCAGGCCGGCCGCGCTGGACGTGACGAATCGGGCGCGGAAGAAGTTTTTCAGTTCGACGGGAAGCGTCACCCAGCCGGGAAAGCGTGCGCTGATCGACTCCCGCAGGTCGTACGCCGCGGTGATGCCGTTTTCCCGCAAGAGCGGTTCGCCGATGTGCAGCGTCTGCAAGCGCAACCCGTCCGGCAGGTGTCGCGGGCCGCTGGCCATCAACGTCAACCCGGCCACGGGCGCACCGGCGAGCGCGGCGCCCCGCGCGACGAGACCACCGTAGGAGTGGCCGAGCAGCACGACCGGGCGGCCGTCGGCGAGCTGGATGACGACGTCGGCAACGACTTTGCCCAGGGCTGCGGGGAGATACGCGAACTCGTCTTCTGGACCGGGCGATTCGTATTGGCCTGGCAGGTCGATCGCGACGGTTTCGAAGCCGCCGGTGGCCAAGCCGTCCAGAAGCGGGGCGAAATCTTCCTTCGAACCGGTATAGCCGGGCACCAGCACCGCGACGGCGTCCGCCGGCCGCGTGGTCCGAAGCGCGACGATCGGGCCGTAGGGGCCGCGCAACTCGACACGCGCCGCCCCGTGCGCTGACAACTGCGAGGGGAGGCTCATGCGTCTGTTCTACCTGAGTGCGACGAGCGTGTCTCCGCGTTGCTCCAGCAGAACCGGGCCGATGGTGCCGAGTTGTACCGGACCGGAGTAGCCGCGCCGGTCGACGCCGATCGTCCGGATGGTCGAGCCGTCCGCTTCGTTCAGCACGGCGAGCCCGCCCTTGATGGGCACCACCAGCTGGTTCGCGAAGGTGATCCCCGGGCCGGCGGCGCTGTCCAGTGTCCACTTCGGGGTCAGGTCTTCGATCGACAGCGCAAGTGTTTTCGACCCGGTGAACCAGTACACCGCGGACGCGGTGGCTGAGGTCGTTTCGACGCCGCCGGGCGGGTCCTGCGCGAGGTCCGCGGCCGGGAGGTCGAGCGGGTACGCGGCGCGCTGGGTGCCGTCGATACCGTAGATGACCAGCAGTTTCTGCTCGGGCAACGCGACAGCGGTGGATTCGCCGGACATCGCGACGACCTTCGCCGAGCGACCGGCCAGCACCGAGCTGAACACCGGCTTCGGCTCGTCGGCTTCACCGCCGGAGGACTTGTAGACGGTGAGCCTGTCGGCGGGATCGCCAGGACAGCGCTCGATCACGCCGACGTTGCCCGCGGCCGCCGCGACGGTGCCGAACGTGCATCCGGTCCGCGGCTGCACGTTCGGCTTCACCAGAGTCCGGACTTCGCCGTACTCCATGCTTTTCACGAGATCGTCGCGCCACGAATTGAGGAGCTTCTTGCCCGTGGTGGTCACGTGTGAGCCGTCGCTGACCAGCCGGGTGCCGAGCTCGGCGTCACCGTTGCGCTGCGCGGTGCGCCGGCCTGTCGCCGGGTCGAGCTGGGTGACTTCACTACAGCCGCTGAGGCCGTCGACGCCTTCGTGGCGGTAGACCGCGTTCACCTTCGACCACGCCGCCGCGACGGTACAAAGCTGCAGGTCACGAGCGTAGCGCCAGCGGATTGCACCGGTGATCGGATCTCGCCCGGCGACTTCGCCGCCGTCCGCCGACACAACGGTGTTGGCGCCGGTGACCGGGACCGGTGCGGACGCGCTGGGGGCCTGCCAGATTTCGGCGAGCGACCCCGGCACCACATCTGGCGCCGGGGGCACATCAGGACCCGCGACGGCCACGTCACTGGTCGTCGCCCTCGTGTCGCTGGTCGCCCAGACGAGTGAAGCCGCGAGCAGGAACGCCACCGTGATGACCGCCGCGAGCACCTTGTCCCGCCGGCGGCTCCACGGCGACGTCCGGGACGTCGGCGTCGCGGCGTGCTTCGTCACCGCTCCTTGTGGGGGAGCTCCGAGCACGTCCTCGACGCCGAAGCTCGTCTCCGAGCCCGCTTCCAGGCGATGCCGCCCACCGTCATCGGGCTCGCTCACGTGCGCTACTCCTGCGTATCGGTCGACTGTTGCCGGTCAGTCTGCCGAAGCGGGTGTATCGACGCTGTTTGCCTTGGCCGGTGCGGCCGCACCGGAGCGGCGACGACGGCGGCGGGCCGGACGCTCGGCGTTGTCGCCGGCTTCCTTCTCCGCCGGGCTGGTGCCCTCGGCGTTCGCCGGGCCTGCCGTCGCGGTGCCACGTGTGCGGCGCCTGCTGCGGCTGCGGCCCCCCTCGGCGGGCTGCTCGGCCGGCGTACCGTTCGTCGAAGCGCCGTTCGTCGAAGCGCCGTTCGTCGAAACGGCTTCTCCGGCCTCGACGGCGTCCGCCGCGTCCGCGCCACCGCGAGTGCGCTGGCGAGGCTGGCGGGAGCGGGTACGTGTCGCCGCGGCGGGCTCCACGACTTTGTCCTTCGGCCCGCGCCCACGGCGCTTCATGCCCAGGTCTTCTTCGTGCTCGGCCGCGAGGCCGGCCCGCGTCCGCTTCGACAGCGGGAGCCTGCCACTCGCGTCCGCCGGGATGTTCAGGTCGGCGAACAGGTGCTTCGACGACGAGTACGTCTCGACGGGCTCGGGCTGGCCCAAGCCGAGGGTGTCGGAAATCAACTTCCACCGGGGCATTTCGTCCCAGTCGACGAGGGTGATCGCGACACCGGTCTTGCCGGCGCGGCCGGTTCGACCGATCCGGTGGACGTAGGTCTTCTCGTCGTCCGGCGTCTGGTAGTTGATCACGTGCGTGACGTCGTCCACGTCGATGCCGCGGGCGGCGACGTCGGTGGCGACCAGCACGTCGACCTTGCCCGAGCGGAACGCGCGAAGCGCCTGCTCGCGGGCACCCTGGCCGAGGTCACCGTGCACCGCGGCGGCGGCGAAACCGCGTTCCGCGAGGTCGTCGGCGACCTTCTGTGCGGTCCGCTTGGTGCGGGTGAAGATCATGGTCAGGCCACGGCTTTCGGCCTGCAGGGTGCGGGCGACGAGTTCGGGCTTGTCCATCGAGTGCGCGCGGTAGACGAACTGCGTGGTGCGCTCGTGGATGGCGCTCGCGTCGTTCTCCTCGGCCCGGATGTGCGTGGGCTGGGTGAGGAACGTGCGGGCCAGCGTGATGATCGGCCCCGGCATGGTGGCCGAGAACAGCATCGTCTGCCGCTTCTCGGGGACCATCCGCAGGATGCGCTCGATGTCGGGCAGGAAGCCCAGGTCGAGCATCTCGTCGGCCTCGTCGAGGACCAGGCCGCGGATCTTGCCGAGCACCAGCGCCCCGCGCTCGGCGAGGTCGAGCAGCCGTCCCGGGGTACCGATGACGACGTCGACACCCTTGCGGAGCGCCTCGATCTGCGACTCGTACGGCCGGCCGCCGTAGATCGCGAGCGTGCTCACCTTGAGGTGCTTGCTCGCGCCCTTGAGGTCGTTCGCGACCTGGACGCACAGCTCACGCGTCGGGACCACGACGAGCACCTGCGGGGTGCCGTCGCCCGGGATCTCGAGGCGGTGCAGCAGCGGGACACCGAAACCGAGCGTCTTGCCCATACCCGTGCGGGCTTGCCCGATCAGGTCGTCGCCGGCCATGGCCAGCGGGAGCGTCAGCGCCTGGATGGCGAAGGTGCGTTCGATACCGGCCTCGGCGAGCGAACGCACGATCTCCGGGCGCACCCCGAACTCGGAAAAGAGGGGGGACTCGGCCTCGACCGGGGCACCCGCCTGCAGCGGGTGGGCGTCGACGACATCGGGAACGCCGGATTCGGCGTGTTCCAAGGCGACCGGGTCGGCCTCTACGGGGGTGGTTTCGTTTTCAAACGGGCTTGCGGACAGCGTGATCGCCTCTCTCATACCAGCGCGCAAACCCGGTTTTCTTCGACACTCGACCGCGGTGGAAAGCTGATCGCGGGAATGCCGCTCGAGGCGTGCACGCACATTGTCTCCGCGCTCACGACGGCTTCCGGCTTGCGCTCCCAGCTGCGAGTGGGTACTCCGAAATCTCGCAGGGAGGCCAGGTCGTGGTGCGGTGAATCCTGTCAATACGTCTCACAGTGTACCTGGTCAGGTGTTTTGCGATAGGTGCAGCCACGCCGGATCGCGTGGGATTGGTCTCCGGGCCGTTCTGGCGGCGACGGCCGGATACGCTTTCGCCGTGACCGACGAGAAAGAGATCAGCGACGGCGTGGTCGACCTGCTGGGGGTGCTCGCGTACGGCGAACTGTCCGCGTTCGACCGGCTGGCGGAGGATGCGCGATCCGCGCCGACGATGTCCGGGCGGGCGGCGCTGGCGTCGATGGCGGCCGCCGAAATGGGACATTACGACCTGCTCAGCCGCCATCTTGCCGCGCACGGCAAGGCGATCGAGCAGGCGATGGACCCGTTCGTGCGCCACATCGACGCCTTCCACATCTCGACCGCGCCGAAATCGTGGCTGGAATCGCTGGTGAAGGCCTACGTCGGTGACGGGCTGGCCGCCGACCTCTACCGCGAGATGGCGTCCTGGCTGGACTCGGAGAGCAAGAACCTCGTGCTTTCGGTGCTTTCGGACACCGGACATTCGGCCTTCGCCGAGCGTGAGGTCGCCGCCGGGATCGCGGCGGACCGCAAGTCGCGGGACAAGCTCGCGCTGTGGGGGCGTCGCCTGCTGGGCGAGGCGCTGACCCAGGCCCAGTACGTCGTGGCCGAGCGGGACGGGCTCGCCGAGCTCATCGTCGCGGGCTCCGGGGATCTGTCGGGAATCGCGGCGCTGTTCCGCCGGTTACAGCAGGGGCACACCAAACGGATGCAGGTGCTCGGCCTCGGTTAGGGCGTGCCTCCCACCACCACCCTCAACGGAGGCTCCGCGCGACGCTGGCCTAGCCTTTTGTCCGTAGCTAAGCAAAATCGAACTCAGGCGGAGGTTTCCACGTGGAGGTCAAGATCGGCATCAAGGACACCGCACGCGAACTCGTGGTGTCCAGCAGCCAGTCCGCCGGCGAGGTCGAGAAGCTGGTGGCCGACGCGCTGAACGCGGGCGGTGGGCTGGTTCGTCTCGACGACGAAAAGGGCCGCAAGTACCTGATCCCGACCGATCGGATCGCTTACGTCGAGATCGCCCCGACGGAGCCCCGCAAGGTCGGATTCGCTGTCGGAAGCTGAACCACGTCGTGGGGGTGTTGGGGGGGG
>JAVXWP010000177.1:0-17856 GCA_032230695.1 Actinomycetota bacterium
ATGCGCATACACTGAGTATGCAACGTGTGTGGAGGGGTTCGAATGGTTGTTTCCGGCCGTGACAAGGCCTACCGGTACCTGAAGAACTCCGTTCTGTCCGATCCTGCCACCCAGGGCGGGTTCATCAACGAGCAGGAGATCGCGGACCAGGTGGGTGTCTCCCGGACCCCGATCCGCGAAGCCCTGCTCATGCTCGCCGCCGAGGAGCTCGTGCAGCTCGTCCCTAATCGCGGAGCCTATATCGCGCCGCTCACCGGAAAGGATCTCAGCGAACTGATCGAACTTCGCGGCACCCTGGAACGGTTCGCCGCGGAGAAGACCCTCAAAGCGGGTGCCGTCCCGCTGACGGAGATGCGGAAAACCCTTGAGCAGCAAGAAGAACTCGAAGGCCTGGACAACGCGAAAGCGTTCATCGAGCTCGACACGCATTTCCACACCCTGCTGATCCAGGCAACCGGCAACGCGATGCTCGCCAGGACCTACGAAACGCTGTGGGCGCGGCAGGTGCGCGCCGGGCTGGTCGCCATGTTCGGCGCCACCGACCGTCGCACCGCCGTTCTCGCCGAGCACCAGGCGATCGTCGACGCGCTGGCCGATGGCGACGTCGCCGCCACGCTCGCCGCCATCGACGACCACTTGGGCACCACGCTGAAGATTCAGCTGACCAACTGAGTTTTCACGCTGTTCGTCGTTTTTGGATTGTCAGGGCCGGCTCCTCGTACTCGGATTCGTCCGGGTCGTGAGCCAGGATCACGCCGATGACACTGACGACAGCGGTCACACCCACGTAGATCGCGAGCGGAACCCACGTCCCGAAGCCTGCCAGTAGCGCCGTGAACAGCAGTGGCGCGAGCGCGCCGCCGACGACCCCGGCGAGCGTGTAGGCCAGCGAACTTCCGGTGTAGCGCAGCCGCGGTGAGAACTGCTCGGTGACGAGCGCGGCCTGCGGGCCGTAGAGCGCGGCGTGGATGACCAGCGCGATCACGATGCCGAACACCACCGCACCGAACGAACCACCGCTCGCCATCGGGAAGAACACGAACGGCCAGATGCCGGCGGCGATCGTGCCGGCAAGGTACATCTTGCGCCGGTTGATCCGGTCGGACAGGGCACCGGCCAGCGGCATGAGCGCCAGCTGCAGCCCGGAGCCGATCATCACCGCGGCCAGGCCTTCGCCGCGGGACATACCGAGCTCCTTGGTCATGTACGTCAGCACGAAAACGGTGAACAACGCGTAGAACACGTCAGGGCAGACCCGCACGAGCACGGCGGAGGTCAACGCGCGACGCTCAGTGCGGAAGACCTCCGAGATGGGCGCCTGCGGCACGTCGCCGCGCTCGGCGATCCGTTTGAACACAGGGGTTTCTTCGAGCTTGAGCCGGATCCACAGGCCGAATCCGACGAGTACGCCGGAAAGCAGGAACGCGATCCGCCAGCCCCACGAGTTGAACTGCGCCTCGGTCAGCAGCAGCGCGAGTGCCGCCAGAACGCCGTTGGCCAGCAAGTTTCCGGCGGGCGGGCCGATTTGCGCTGCGGACGCCCAAAAACCGCGCTTACGTGGATCGCCGAACTCGCTGGAAAGCAGCACGGCGCCGCCCCACTCGCCACCGATGCCGACTCCTTGGGCGAAGCGCAACGTCACGAGCAGCACCGCCGCGAACCAGCCGATGCTCTGGTACGTCGGCAATACGCCGATCAGAAAGGTGGCCGTGCCGGTCAGCAGCAGCGTGATCACCAGGATGCGCTTGCGGCCGATGACGTCACCGAGCCTGCCGAAGACGAACCCACCGAGTGGCCGCGCGAGATAGCCGACGGCGTAGGTGGAGAACGCCGCGAGCGTGCCGACCAGCTTGTCACCCGATGGGAAGAACAGATCGCCGAACAAGGTGGCGGCTGCGACCGAGTAGGCCGCGAAGTCGTACCACTCGAGTGCCGTCCCCGACAGACTCGCCGCGAACGCACGCCGCAGCGACCGCCTGTCCACCGTTTCTCCCGGAGAAGTCATCGCCCACATCCCGTCTCGCCAACTCACTTCGTGTGGTAATACTGATTGTATACAGCGTGCATGCGCAAGCCCTTGACCGTAAATACATGACACAACGCCTGGTGAGGAGCTCTTAATATGACCGGCTACCCAGAACTCACGTTCACGCTCACCGACGGTTCGCAGGTGAGTACGAGCGTTCGCACCCTGCTCAACGCGGGCTACGCGGGCCGTGACCAGCAAGGCGTCGCCGCGCACATCGCCGAGCTCGCCGAGCTGGGCGTTCCCGCACCGACGGTGACACCCGCGCTCTATCCGGTTTCGCCCTACCTTGCCAGCCAGACCGACGAAGTGCCCGCTCAGCACGCGGGCACCTCCGGTGAAGCGGAGTGGGCACTCGTCATCACCGGCACGGCTCCCGAGGACGTCCTGCTGACTGCCGCGTGCGACCACACCGACCGCAGGCTGGAGGTGCACGGCGTCGCGTGGAGCAAGAACGCCGGGCCGGACGTGCTGGCACGCAAGGCCTGGCGGCTGGTCGACGTCGCCGAGCGGCTCGACGACCTGACACTGCGCGCCTGGGCCGGTGACACCGAAATCCAAAACGGCAAACTCGCCGAACTACTGGCCCCGGCCTACTGGCTGGACGTCCTTCGCACCCGTGGCCTCTACGAACCCGGTGTCGTCCTGATCTCCGGCACCATCCCGATGCACCCGGGCGTCGACCAGTTCGCCGAGTCCTGGCGCGTGGAGCTGGCGGACCCGTCGAACGGCGAAACCATCGAACTCGCTTACCGCGTCCGGCGCCTGCCAGACCCGATCGGCTGATTAGGTTAGGCATTACTTGATAAGGATTGTCTCACTTTCCTTGAAAAGCGATGAATAGCGATTTTTTGAATTCCGTGATTCACTTATTTGGTGACGGACATCCGGGATGATCTTGCCCCTCACTCGCACGAGCCACACGGCGACATCGGCGGCAGGCTGAACTGGCTGCGCGCGGGCGTTCTCGGTGCCAATGACGGGATCGTGTCCGTAGCGGGCATCGTGGTGGGTGTGGCCGGGGCCACCTCCGACGCCACTGTGATTCTCACCGCCGGAATTGCCGGACTCGTCGCGGGCGCGCTTTCCATGGCCGGTGGCGAATACGTCTCGGTGAGCACCCAGCGCGACACCGAACGCGCGATGCTCCAACTTGAGAAGTACGAGCTGAAAACGATGCCGGAGGAAGAAGAACGAGAACTGGCGGAAATCTACGAGAGCAAGGGCCTGTCCCCCGAACTCGCCGCCAAGGTCGCCAGGGAACTCACCGAAAACGACCCGTTGCAGGCACACGCCGAAGCGGAGTTGGGGATCGATCCGGACAACCTGACCAGCCCGTGGCAGGCGGCGTGGGCGTCGCTGATCTCGTTCACAGTCGGTGCGCTGCTGCCGCTGCTGGCCATCGCACTACCACCGGTTTCGTACCAGGTCTGGGCGTGTGCGGCCGCGGTCGCCGTCGGCCTCGCGCTGACCGGGTTGATCAGCGCGAGGCTCGGCGACGCGGACACGCGCCCGGCGATCCTCCGCAATGTCGGCGTCGGCGCCCTGACGATGCTCGTGACCTACTACGTCGGTGTGCTTTTCGGCGTCACCGTCAGCTAGCGGACGCCGGCCATCAGCTTGCGGATGACCGGGGCGAGCAGCGCGAGCAGGACGCCGATGCCGACAGCCACCCCGCCGATGATGCCGAAGTACGGCACCTCGTTCGCCGGGTCGTAGTACTTCGCCAGCGAGCCCGACAACGCCGTGCCCAGCGCAATCGACAGGAAGAACAAGGCCACCATCTGGGTGCGGAAGGACTCCGGTGCCAGTTTGGTCGACAGTGACAGGCCGACAGGTGAGAGCAACAGTTCGGCGAGGGTGAACACCAGCAGGATGCCGACGAGCGCGAGCAGCGGACTGCTACCGGGGGCACCGTTGGCTGAGAACAGGAACAGCAGGAACGCGAAACCCATGATCCCGGTGCCGAGGGCGAACTTGATCGGCGTCGACGGCTGGCGCGGGCCGAGTTTCGTCCACACCACGGCGATCACCGGGGCGAGCACGATGATGAACACCGGGTTGATCGACTGCACCCACGAAACCGGCATTTCCCAGCCGAAGATGTGCCGATCGAGGCGCTGGTCGGAGTAGACCTCGACGACGGTGAACTGCTGCTGGTACAGCGCCCAGAACGCGGCGCTGGCGACGAACATCGGGATGAACGAGAAGACGCGGCTGCGCTCCACGGAGGTAATCTTCTTGCTCGCCAGGATCACCGCGAAGTACGCGATGCTGGCGACGACGACCACCCCGACAGTGACGTTCGACAGGTTGGCGGCGGTGACCAGGCCGGTCGAGATCAGCACGACGATGACCACAACCACGGCGGCGAGTACGCCGATCACCATCGGCTTCTGCGACGCGGGCAGCCTGTTCGGCACCACGCTCGCCTCGGCGCCGAGGTTCTTGCGGCCCAAGGTGTACTGGATCAAGCCGAGTGCCATGCCGAGCGCGGCGAGCCCGAAGCCGAAGTGGAAACCGACCTTCGACTGAGCCAGGCCGGTGAGCAGCGGCCCGGCGAAGGCACCGAGATTGATGCCCATGTAGAACAGGGTGAACCCGCTATCGCGGCGCTCGTACTTTTCGGCGTACAGCGTCCCGACGATGGCCGACGCATTGCCCTTCAGGCCGCCACTGCCCAGCGCCACGCAGGTGAGACCCACAGCGATGCCGGCGAATCCGGGCAGCACAGCCAAACTGATGTGCCCGGCCATGATCAGGATCGCGCTGTAGAACAGCGTCCGCTCCGACCCGATGAGCCTGTCGGCGACCCACGCACCGACGATCGTCGACAGGTAGACGAGGCCGCCGTACGCGCCGACGACACTGACCGCCGTGGCCTGCGGCATCGCGAGGCCGCCTTCGCTGACCTGGTAGTACAGGTAGATCGTCAGGATCCCCTGCATGCCATAGAAGGAGAAGCGCTCCCACAGTTCGACCCCGAAGAGGTTCGCCAGTCCTCGTGGATGTCCGAAGAACCTTGTGTCGCGCTCGACCTCGGTAGGAGTACTCACCACTCACCCTTCTTCCCGTGTGGACAACGTTGTCAATTCCCATCCTAAAAGCCCACTTGGAAAACCCGCGTCCGGCCCGCGGAGCGGCGCACCCGGTAAGATGACCAGAAGGTGCGCCGGGAAGTCTGGTCGGCAACAGTGTTCGTGTTGTCCGGAGAAGCGACCCCGTGGAGCGCCGTGAGCGAAGTCAGCCGTCCAGCCAAAGCCGTTGCCGAGTTCGCGCGCTACCTACGCACCGAAACCACCGGCGGGATCATCCTGCTGGTGGCCACCGCGATCGCGCTGATCTGGGCGAACTCACCGCTCGACGACGTCTACCGGGCGATCCGCGACTTCGAACTCGGGCCGGGGTTCCTGCATCTGAACCTCTCGATCGGCGACTGGGCCAAGGACGGCCTGCTCGCGATCTTCTTCTTCGTCGCCGGGCTGGAGCTCAAGCGGGAGCTCGTGGTCGGCGAGTTGTCCAAGCTCAAGCAGGCCGCGCTGCCGGTGATCGCGGCGATCGGCGGCATGATCGTGCCCGCGCTGCTGGCGCTGGGCATCGGCTGGGGCACACCGGGCATCGACCGCGCGTGGGCCATTCCCGTCGCGACCGACATCGCCTTCGCGCTCGGCGTGCTCGCGCTGACGGCGTCGAACCTTCCCAGCAGCGCCCGTGTCTTCCTGCTTTCGCTGGCGGTGGTGGACGACCTCGGCGCGATCCTCGTCATCGCGGTGCTGTTCACCGCGAGCTTCGACCTCGTCGCCGGCGCGGTCGCCATCGTCGCGCTGCTGCTGTACGCCTACCTCCAGCACCGCCGCGTCCGCACGCCGTGGCTCTACGTCCCGCTCGCGCTGATCACCTGGGTCGCGGTGCACTCGGCGGGCATCCACGCGACGATCGCCGGGGTCGCGCTCGGCCTGCTGACCCGGGTCCGCGCGGACGACGGCGAGGCCGAAGCGCCGGCGATCCGGCTGGAGCACCGGTTACAGCCGTGGTCCGCGGCCGTCGCGGTGCCGCTGTTCGCGTTGTTCGCCGCCGGGATCGAGGTCAGCGGCGCCTCGCTCGGCGCGGTGTTCACCACCGCACTGCCGCTCGCGGTGATGATCGGGCTGGTCTGCGGCAAGGTCCTCGGCATCTTTGGAGCGAGCATTCTGGCGGTCAAGTTCAAGATCGCGGACAAACCCACCGGGGTGGGCTGGCGTGACATCGGCGCGTTGTCGTTGCTCGGCGGCGTCGGTTTCACCGTCAGCCTGCTGATCGCGGACCTCGCCCTCGACGGGGAAGCCAGTGCGCAGGCCAAAACCGCGGTGCTGATCGCGTCCGCCGTCGCCTCACTCGGCGCCGCCGCGCTGCTGGTCCGCCAGAGCCGCGCCCACGCCGGCCGCGAAGAATGATCCGGTCGACAGGCGAGTCCACCGAGCCGGGCAAAGCGACACGTGGCACGATGGCCCGGTGAGCAGCCCCAAGCACCAACGCAACGACCCCGACGGCGTGGGGGCCGTGCCCTACATCCCACTCACCCCGGATGACGGCACAGCTGACGGCGACAAGTCGATCGGCAAGCTGGTCAGCGACGCGACGCAGCACATGTCGACGCTGGTCCGCGCCGAGGTCGAGCTGGCGAAGTCCGAGCTGGTCGGTGAAGCGAAGAAGGCCGTCAAGAGCGCCATTTTCTTCGTTGTCGCGCTCGTGATCGCGCTCTACAGCTCCTTTTTCTTCTTTTTCTTCTTGAGCGATGTGCTGACTCTCTGGCTGCCGCGCTGGGCCGCGTCAGGCATCGTGTTCGTGCTGATGCTGGTGACCGCGGTCGTGACCGGGTGGATCGGGCTCCGGAAGATAAAGAAGCTCAAGGCACCCGAGCGGACCATCGACAGCTTCAAGGACACGGCCGCGGCACTCAAACCGAGTCGCCACACCGAGGGCACGCCCTCGGTCAGCGCCTGAGCGTCCAGCCCGTCACCGTAGCCGTGCAGGCGACGCCGGACCCCTCCATCGTCCGTATCGACGGCCCGTGGACCCACCGCGACGTCTCCGCGAACGGCATCCGGCTGCACGTCGCCGAGCTCGGCAGCGGCCCGATGGTGGTGCTGCTGCACGGATTCGGCGAGTTCTGGTGGACCTGGCGCCACCAGCTGACGGCGTTGGCCGACGCCGGGTACCGAGCCGTCGCCGTTGATCTCCGCGGCTACGGGGACTCCGACAAGCCGCCACGCGGGTATGACGCGTGGACGCTCGGCGGTGACGTCGCGGGGCTGATCAAGTCGCTCGGTGCGCGCAAGGCGCATCTCGTCGGGCACGCCTGGGGCGGCATGCTGGCGCTGACGGCCGCGGCATTGCATCCGCGGGTCGTCGAGTCGGTCAGCGTGCTGGGCGGCGCGCATCCACTGGCGCTGCGGTCCTCGATCTCCGCCACGGCCCTGCGGCGCAAACGCGCCAACCAGGCTCGCGCACTCGGCCACCTCTTCCGGTTCCAGGTCCCGATGGCGCCGGAGCGGTGGCTGGTCAAGGATGACGCCGCCGCGCTGGAAGCCCTGCTCCGCCGGTGGTCAGGTCCACAATGGACAAAGAGCGCCGACTTCAACGAGACGTCGAGGACCTTCCGGCAGGCGATGCTCGTGCCAGGTGTCGCGCACAGTTCGCTGGAGTACTACCGCTGGGCGTTCCGCGCGCAGTTCCGCGGCGAAGGCCGCCGGTTTTCCGACGCCGTCGGTACCCGTGTCGTCGCGCGGGTGCTTCAGCTCCACGGCGACGCCGACACCTGTGTCCTGCCGGAAACGGCCAGGGCATCCGCGCCGTGGCTCGGCCCGCACTCCGTACTTCAGACGTGGCCCGGAATCGGCCACTTCCCGCACCTGGAAGCTCCGGAACACACCAACTCCGCGCTGACGGAGTTCCTCAAAAAAGCTTAGAGGCACGAGCACTTAGGACGCGCAGGAACCCGTGCCCACCTCGGAGCTTTGCGCGCCCGCCGCTTCGAACTCCGAACGCACCTGGTTCGCCGTCAGCGTGAACCCGGTGTCCGGGTCCTCCACCGCCGCGCCGAACACCACGCCGATCACGTTCCCTGCCGGGTCGACCATCGGCCCGCCGGAGTTGCCACTGCGGATCGCCGCACGCACGGTGAAGACGTCACGCTGCACTGTGTTCGCTGCGTAGATGTCCGGCCCGCGAAGATTGATACGGCCACGGACCCTGGCCGGCGTCGCCGTGTACGGACCGTCGAGCGGGTACCCGAGCACGATGGCGCTGTCCCCTGCCTTTGCCTCGGCGTCGGACAGCGGCAACGGTTTCGCCTGCAGCCGCGGCACCGCGAGCACGGCGATGTCGACCTCCGGGTTGAAGTACACGACCCGGGCGGTCAGCATGCCGCCGGACGTCTCGATGGCGACTTCGTCGGTGCCCGCGACGACGTGCGCATTGGTCATCACCCGCTGCGGCGCGACGACGAACCCGCTGCCTTCCAGCGATCGTGAGCACGAACTGGCGTTGCCACGGATCTTCACGACGCTGGAGCGTAATTCGCTGACGATCGCGCTTTTCTGCAACGCGGTGTCCGGCGGCCCGATGTCGGCCGACGGCGCCTTCTGAAACGGGTCCAAAAAGGAGACGAAGCCCGAGTCGTCGAGCAGCTTCCGAAGGTCCGTCGGCAAACTTCGCGCCGCCTCCGGCATCGCCTGGTTGACGCCGCCCAGCACGACTGAGCTCTTGATCGGATTGGCCAGCCCCGGTACCGCCGTCAAGGGGGTCGCGATCATCCACGCGATCACGAACACCACGGTCGCCTGCACGACCGCGCCGAGCGTCTTGTCGACTCCGGACAGCTTCTCCGGGTTGATCTTCTGCCGCAGCTTGCGCCCGGTCCAGACGCCGAGCGTCTCCCCGATCGCGACCAGGAACACCACGGTGGCCACGGCGAACGCGACCTTCGCGGCGGGATTGGTGAACAACTCGACCACCAGCGGCGCGAGCTGGATACCGGCTACCGCGCCCAGGATGACCCCGACCAGCGAGGGCAGGGCGATGATCACGCCCTGGAACGCGCCGGACACCGCCGCGAGCACCGCCAGGAGCAGCACCAGCACGTCGACCCAATTCAAGGTGTTTCTACTCCCTGTTCGTCGCGCTCCGGTCGAGTATCGCCGCGACCCTCGCTTCGTGGTCCGACAACGCTACGTCAAGATCGCGAACATCATCGCGGTCCCACTCCCGTTCCCAGCCCCCCAGCCCGAGCAGCGCCGAGAGAAGGCCCGCGGTGAAGCCCCAGACGAACATGCCGTCGACGGCGAACGCGGGCCCCGTGAAACCGGAGTCGGGCCGGTGGACCTGGAACCGGTTGGCCGGGTCGGCCAGGTCCGCGATCGCGATCCTGGCGACCGACGCCGTCTCGCCGAAATCGACCGCGCGAACCGGGGACGACTTCTCCCAGTGCGCGAGCACCGGCGTCACGGAGAACCGGGAGACCGGCACGAACAGCTCGGGCAGGATCGCCAGCGGCCGCACACCCGCCGGGTCGACCCCGGTTTCCTCCTCGGCCTCGCGCAAGGCCGTGCCGACCGGGCCGCCGTCGCCCTCGTCCGCGCCGCCACCGGGGAACGCGACCTGCCCGGCGTGGGAGCCAAGCGTGTCGGCGCGGCGCAGCAACAGGACGTCCGGCCCGTTCTCGCGCTCGCCCAGCAGGATGAGCACGGCGGCCGCGCGGGTCGCCATCCCGGCGGGCGGGCGCAACCGGGTGAAGGCCGTCGAGTCCAGAGTGCCGCTGATTCCGACGAGCCGTCGCAGCCACTCGGGCACGGTGTCGAGGTCGACGAGCGGGCCAACGTCACTCATGGGCTCCCTCCACGGCCAGCCGCACCTGATCGGTGTTCTCGAACAGCCGTGGGTTCGAGATGAACCGCACCTGCCCGTCGGCGGTCACCAGGTAGGACGCGGGCAGGGACGGAGGCACCTTCAGCGCCTTCCTGATCGGGCCGGTCTCACCGTCGCCGTCGTAAACCGCGGGGAGGTGGACGCCGAGCGCGGCCAGCAGCTCCAGGCCGTCCGAAGCGCGACTGGCGACCTGCACGGTGAGCACCCCGGCCGCTCCTGGTTGCGCCGCGTAGGCGTTGAGCACGGGAAGTTCGGTCTTGCAGGGCGCACACCAGGTCGCCCACACGTTGACCAGCGTCGCGCGTCCGGCCAGTGCGGTGCCGAGGTCGGCCGTCGAACCGTCGCCGAGACACTCGGCGGAGACTCCGCGCAGCTGGGGCACCTCACCGGTCCCCTGCGGGCAGGCCGCCAGTGCGGCTTTGGCCCTTCCGGGGACGAGATCCTCCGCAGCCTTCGTGGGCGCGGTGTCGCTGTCGCGGGGCAGCAGCGCGACGATCAGGGCCAGTGCCAGCACGGCGGCGGCGACCGCCCACTTGGTCAGCGTGGTCAACGGTTCTCCACCATCGCCAGCAGGTGCTCCCGCTCTTCACCCTTGACCAGCTTGGCGGCGGTTTCGAAGTCCGTGGGACCGGTGCCGAAGGAGGGGCAGTCCCTGGCCAGCGGGCACGCGCCGCAGGCGGGCTTCTTGGCGTGGCAGACGCGGCGGCCGTGGAAAATCACCCGGTGGGACAGGAGCGTCCACTCCTTGCGGGGGATCAGCTCGCCGATGGCATGCTCGACCTTCACCGGGTCGTCGAGCTCCGTCCAGCCCCAGCGACGGACCAACCTGCCGAAATGGGTGTCGACGGTGATCCCTGGCACACCGAACGCGTCGCCGAGCACCACGTTCGCCGTCTTCCGGCCGACGCCCGGCAGCTTGACGAGTTCCTCGAGCTTGCCGGGCACTTCGCCGTCGTAGTCCTCGACGAGCTTCGCGCCGAGCTTCATCAGCGAGTTGGCCTTGGCACGGTAGAAGCCCGTCCGCCGGATGAGTTCCTCCAGCTCCGACCGGTCGGCGCCGGCGTAGTCGGCGGCCTTGCGGTAGCGCTTGAACAGGGCGGGGGTAGCCAGGTTGACGCCCTTGTCGGTGCTTTGTGCGGACAGCACCACGGCGACGAGCAGCTCCAGCGGAGTGGTGAAATCGAGCTCGCAGTGAGCACCCGGATACGCCTCGTCGAGGCAACGCTTCATGCGACGTGCGCGTCTTACCAGCGAAAGACGGCTTTCGTCTTCGAACTTCCGAGGACGCCGGTCGCCCACCCGTCGCGCACCACCACCCTCGACGGAAGCGTTTCGCGACACGGAATCATCATCCCGGGGGGCATTACTGACACCAGGTGGCACCCCGTTAGCCTACGGAAGCCATTGGGCGAGCCGGTGGGGAGCACCCGCGGGTCGCCGCCCGACACGCCGCCCGCACCTGATTTGGCGCGATGACTCAGCCGCCGTGAGCGAGGATCCGGAGTCTATGACTGTCTGGTTCGTAGTACTGGTGCCATTAGTAATCATGTTCTTCGCGCTGTTCATGGAGCGGGTGGAGAGCAGGCTCCGCCATGTCGCGGTGCAGGAGAACGAGGTCGAGGAGTTCCTCGAGCAGGCTCAGCCGAACGAAGTCAAGGCCCTCTACGGACACGGGATCGGCCGGGCGCTGGAGCTGTTCCGGCTGCGCCGACTGGGTGGACGAGCGGCCAAGCTGCGCACGCGACGCGTGCGAGACTAGGATCCACTGTGGAGTGAGATCGTTTTCGGTGGTCATGCCTGTTCGGCGCGCCACCGGGCGATGTCCGGCTCACACCATAAACTGCAGTTTAGTGATCGGCGACACGCTCCTCGCAGGTGGGGATCGCGGTCGTCTCTCGACGAGGAGGCACCCGAGGTGGATGAAACCCTGGCCCGCGCTGGCATATTCCAGGGTGTGGAGCCGGCAGCCGCCGAGGCGCTGGCACAGACGCTGGAAAGTGTCGAATTTCCGCGCGGACACGTTATCTTCAACGAGGGTGAGCCCGGCGACAAGCTCTACATCATCCAGTCCGGCAAGGTGAAGATCGGCCGCAAGTCACCCGACGGCAGGGAGAACCTGCTCGGGATCTTCGGCCCGTCCGACATGTTCGGCGAACTCTCGATCTTCGACCCCGGACCCCGCACGTCCAGCGCCACGACCGTGACCGAGGTCCGCGCCGTGACGATGGACCGCCCGGCCCTGCGCCAGTGGATCTCCACCCGGCCCGAGATCGCGGAGCAGCTGCTCCGCGTCGTCGCGCGCCGGCTGCGCCGGACGAACAACATGGTCGCGGAGCTGATCTTCACCGACGTTCCCGGCCGTGTCGCGCGGGCGCTGCTGCAGCTCGCGCAGCGCTTCGGCAGCCAGGAAGCCGGCCTCCTGCGGGTCACGCACGACCTGACCCAGGAAGAGATCGCCCAGTACGTCGGCGCGTCGCGCGAGACCGTCAACAAGGCGCTCGCCGACTTCGCCCACCGCGGCTGGCTGCGACTCGAAGGCAAGAGCGTGCTGATCCTGGACCCGGAGCGCTTGGCCCGTCGCGCCCGATAGCTCGAAGCCGTTCATGCCCTGAGCCGCACGTCGTGCGGCTCAGGGCATGAACGGCTTTTTCTTTGTTCCGAACATAACGAAGGGCCGGGCGCCACCCCCGACGTGGCGCACCGGCCCTTCGCTGTGCGCAGGCCATCCCCCGACGGCTAGCGCTCCCCACCCTCCGGACCTAAGGCCCCGACCCGTCTCCGGAGGGAGTTGAGGTTGCGTGTGGTCGTACAACAACCATCGCACGGC
Organism: Actinomycetota bacterium; assembly: GCA_032230695.1. GTDB lineage: Bacteria > Actinomycetota > Actinomycetes > Mycobacteriales > Pseudonocardiaceae > Amycolatopsis. The sequence continues at coordinate 12,759 of JAVXWP010000177.1, forward strand.
CCCTACCTACAAATTCAAGGCCTTTCACTCTCTAAAGACGCTATCCGCTGAGATTCGTTGCCAGAAAAACCCCGAGTTGGACAGAGCGTTACTTAACCGAGACCGGACGGCCCAACCTTGCTGCATTCGTGCGGGTCGCAGTGACGGAGCTGACCGAAAAATAACTGGTACTGCCGTACCAAAGTAAGGCATACTGGTGACTGTGTCCCAGTCCTCGCCCCACCACGCCGAATCCCGCACCACGCTCGCCGACTACCGCACCGCACTGACCGCTCCCGGCTCGCGCGCTCCAGCCGTGGCCTCGCTGTTCGCCCGGCTCCCGATCGCGATGATCGGTATCTCCGCACTGCTGTACGTCCAGCGAGAGACGGGTTCGTTCGCCACGGCCGGGCTGGTTTCCGCGGGCACGCTGATGGGTGTGGCCGTGGGCGCGGTCATCCAGGGCAGGCTGATCGACCGGTTCGGTCCCACCCGGCCGCTCATCATCGCGGCCGTGCTGTTCTCGATCAAGACGACGATCCTGATCTTCGCCATCGAAAGACATCTTCCGACGGCGACACTGGTCACGCTGGCCTTCGCCGCCGGATTCACCGAGCCGATGGTGGGCTCGGCGTCCCGTGCGATCTGGGCGCGGCTGCTACCCGCCGGACCGGCCCGCAACGCGGCGTTGTCGTACGAGGCCATCAGCATGGAGGTCTTCTTCATTCTCGGGCCGGGCTTCGCCGGCGTGCTCATCGCCGCACCCTGGGCCGGGACGGGCATGGTCGTCGGCACCGTGTCCATGGTCGTGGGCTCCGTGGTCTTCGCGCTGAGCCCGGCGGTACGGGCCTGGGATCCGGCGGCCGGCGGGCGAAAGCTCCTCGGCGCGCTCGCCAGCCCCGGCATGCGCACCCTCGCGCTCGCCGTCCTCGGCTTCGGCATGGTGATCGGCTTCGTCGAGGTCGCCGTGCCCGCCGCGGCGACGAACGACGGACACGCGCCCTTCGGCGGACTGCTGCTGTCCGTGTGGTCGATCAGTTCGGTCGCCTTCGGGGTGGCCTACAGCCTGCGCCCGTGGCCGAGGCCGATGAACCTGCGCCTGCCGGTCCTGCTGCTGGCGTTCGGCGTCCTCGTCGCGCTGCTTTCCCTGCCGACGTCGCTCTGGGCGCTGGGGCTTGCCATGCTGGCCGCCGGGGCGCTGATCACCCCGCAGTCGACCACCCACTCGGCGATGATCGAACTAGTCGCGCCGAAGGGAACGGCCGCCGAGGCGTTCGGCTGGGTGGTGACCGCGGTGACGCTGGGTCTCGCCTTCGGCCAGTCGATCAGCGGCTTCCTCGTCGAGCACAGCGGCCCGCCCGCCGCGTTCCTGGCGGCCGGTGTCATGGGCGTCATCGTCGCCGGGCTCGTCTGGTTGCTACGCGGCAGCCTTCGTGCCCCCGCCTCGGCGACCGCCGGGCAAGCCGAACTCGCTGGCGCTGCTCGGTAAACGCGTTCTTGTCGGTGGGGATCGGTAGGTTCCGCGAATGGACCTCACCGCCTCCACCCGCACGCTGGCCACCGCCGTTTCCGAGGCGGCCAGGCTGCTTCCCGGCACGCTGGCGAGCGTACTGCTGCGCGCCGACGCGAGCGGCCTGACACTGACCGGTGCCGACAGTGAGCGCTCGGTCCGGTTGAGGTGTGAAGCCACAGTGCACATCGACGGCAGCGCGGCCGTGCCCGTCGCGCCACTCGCCGAGACGCTGCGCATGCTCGACACCCCGCTCGTCGGACTCGTCATCGAAGGCTCGCGACTGGCCGTGCGCGTGAACGGGGCGCGATTCGCGTTGCCACTGCTGGACGAAGCTCTTCAGTCCGGCGCAACGGACCCGCCCGCCAAGGTGGCCGAGGTCGACGGCGCCGCGCTGGCGACAGCGTTGCGGACGGTGGCGGGAACAGCCTCTCGGGACGACTCGCTTCCGCTGTTCACCGGCGTGCGCCTGCACATCGTGGGCGAGCGGCTGACCATGGTGGCCTCGGACCGCTACCGGATGGCTGTGGCCAAGCTGCCGCTGCTGATGACCGAAGGCCCACTGGACGCGCTGGTTCCGGCCGCGCTGCTGGTCGAAGCGGGCAGGCAGGCCAAGGGAGTCGTCGGGCTGCACACCGAGCACAACAGGTTCGGCCTGAGCTGGGCCGGAAGCGCGGTGACCACCGCGGTGCTGGACGGCGGCTTCCTCTCGGAAAACACGATCAACACCTCCACGGTGGACACCACCCTCGAAGTCCGCGCCGACGTGCTCGCTGCCGCGGTGCGCCGAGTCGGCCTGTTCGCCGAAAGCCGCCGCATCCTGACCCTGGAGGTCGGCGACAGCCAGGTACGGCTCGCCAGCGCCAAGCAGGACGCCGGGGAGGCGGAGGAGACGATCAAGGCGAACGTCCTTGGCGGTCGCACCTCGCCGTCGTTCCAGGCGCGGTACCTACTCGACGCGCTCCAGCCGTTCGGCAGTTCCGAGGTCAGCCTCTCGATCCAGCCCGGCATGCGCGCGACCGTCGTCCGTGCGGTCGATCCCGTGGAGGTGGAACTGACGTACTTCGTGATGCCCACCGTGACGCGCTGAGCGTTACTACGATCTGCACATGTCCGTTATGTCGATCATCGGGAGCGCGGTACTGCTCCTCTTGGGCGCAATCATCGGCTTCGTCCCAAACCTCCTGCTGGAACGGACGAAGCAACGCCATGCCGTGAGGACACGGTGGGACGTGCCACTGTTCGAGCTGTGCAAACAGTTCACCGCCAGCGCGAGGCAGGTGGTCCACCTCGCGCGGCGCTTGGACCGGGCGCCCGACAGGCCAAGCCAAGTGGAGAAGCTCGACGAGAAGCACGCTGAGCTGAGAGGACTTTCCGAACAGGTCCGGCTGCTGGGCAGTTCGGAGTTGCAGGAGGCGGCGAGGTTGGTGATCCACCACTGCTACGCCGTCCGCGCGACAGCGGAAGGCCAGCCTGATGCCCGCGCCAAGGACTACGCGGACCCGCCGGAGAAGCGGATGAAAGACGCCATCAGGGCGTTCCTGATCGCTTCACGCCGTCAGCTCGGCGTCGGCAATCCCCAGGATGTCAACGCGGACGAGGTCCTCGCCGACGAGCCCTGGAAGACGAGCTGAGCCACCGAAACCGAAATGAAGGGTCCCTTCCTCGCAACAACGTTAGGAAGGGACCCTTCATGCCACTTTCCGAGGCGTCAGGACGTCTCCAGCAGCTCCGGGGCTTCCTCACGAACGGCCGCCTCGATCTCCGCGAAGCTCGGGTTGATCAGCGCCTGGGAGCCGATGAACACCGTCGGCACGATCTCGTTGCCGTTCGCGACTGCGCGGACGCGGGCGGCGGCTTCGGCGTCTTCCCAGATGTTGACCTCACGGACGGGCAGTCCACTGGCCATCAGCGGGCGGCGCAGGGCGCTGCAGAAGCCGCAGCCCGGCCGCCAGTAGAACTCGACTTCCAGTGCACTCACGCGCTGGTCTCCGATCGTAGGTAATCCAGTTGGGCTTGCACGCTCCACTCCGCGGGCAGCCAGAGCGACTGGTCCACGTCGGCGTACACGAGCTCGACGATCTGACGCGCGGTGGCGGCGTCGCCGAGCTCACTCAGAGCCGAACGCACCTGGTCGAGCCGCTGTTCCCGATGTGCCAGATATTCCCGTGCGGTCGCGGCGAGATCGGGCAGTTCGGGGCCGTGGCCGGGGAGTCCGAGGATTCCGCCGGGCAGCTCGATCAGGATGCGCAGGGTGCGTAAGTAGTCACCGAGGTCGTGGAGCACGGTGGTGCCGCGCCCGAGCACGGTGTCGCCGGTCAGCATCTCGTCGCCGATCCGGAGCGACACGGAGTCGGGTGTGTGCCCAGGAGTGTGGACGACCTCGATCTCCAGTCCCGCCGCCGAAATCACTTCACCGTCCGTTATGGACCCAGCCCCGCTGCACAGTGCCGGGTCGAAGGCGCGGACCGGCGCGCCCACCCGCTCGGCGAGCCAGGGCGCGCCCTGCGCGTGGTCCGGATGGTGGTGGGTAAGGAGAATCAGCTCAACGGGCCCGGCGTCGACGAGCAGCCGCAGGTGGTCGACATCCTCGTAGCCAGGGTCCACGACCACCCGGCCGAGGGCGCCGGGGGCGTTGAGAACCCAGCTATTGGTGCCCTCCAACGTCATCGAAGACGGGTTGTTCTCCAGCAGCACCGAAGCGTTCGGCGAGACCTCACGCAGGATTCCATAGGCAGGCTCACTCACTGCGGCTCCATGACGACTCGCACCTTGTCGCCTTCGCGGACCAAGGTCGGGATGATCGGCCGGATCGACCGCTCCGCGGACAGCGCTTCTTCGGCGCTGGTGAACTCGCTGAGCTCGCTGAGCGTCATCCAGGTCGGGGGCATCAAGGTGCGACGGCCGTACTGCGCGTCGGCGATGGCGTCCTCCGGCCGCTGCCAGCCGGAGCTGTCGGCCTCGGTCGTCGCGCCGTCGGCGTCCTGACCTTCGGGGAGGGTCGCGACGAAGAACCGCGTGTCGTAGCGGCGCGGCTCCCGCTCGGGTGTGATCCAGTTCGCCCAAGGCCGCAACAGGTCCGCGCGCAACGTCAGCCCCGCCTCGGCCAGGAACGCGGCGAGCGAAAGCTCCCTCGACACCAGGGCCTCCCTGGCGTACGCGTATGGCGCGGTGTCCTTCACGATCCCAGTATCGGTGGCGGCGAGCAGCACGCCGGATTCCTCGAAGGTTTCCCGCACGGCCGCGCACACCAGCGCTCGCGCGAGCGACTCGTCGCAGCCGAACCACTCGGCCCACAGCCTCGGCGGCGGTCCGGCCCAGCTGATCGACGCGTCGGCGTCGCGCTTGTCGACGCCGCCGCCAGGGAACACGGTCATGCCCCCGGCGAACGGCATCCCGGCCACGCGGTGCTGCAGGAACACCTCGAGGCCGTCGGCACCGTCATGCAGCAGCATGACCGTCGCCGCGTCCTTCGGCTTCACCGGCGGGCCGTCCTGCTGTGCCCGCAGCGGCACCTCGAAAGTCATCTCACTCGGTAGTTCAGCCACGCTCGAAAGATACGCCCGCGGTGATCCGTCCCGGGGTGGGTCGTGGGTGTTTTGGGGGGGG
>JAVXWP010000181.1:0-54490 GCA_032230695.1 Actinomycetota bacterium
TCCGGAGCGCTGACGGGGAGCCGGACCTCCTGTTCATCGACCTGCACCTCATCCACGAGGTCACCTCGCCCCAGGCGTTCGACGGGCTGCGGCTCGCCGGCCGCCCGCTCCGTCGTCCGGACCTGACGATCGCCACCGAGGACCACAACGTCCCGACGATCGACATCGACCAGCCGATCGCCGACCTGGTGTCCCGTACCCAGGTCGACACTCTTCGCAGCAACTGCAAGGAGTTCGGTGTCCGCCTGCATCCGATGGGTGACGACGAGCAGGGCATCGTGCACGTCATCGGCCCGCAGCTCGGCCTGACGCAGCCGGGGATGACCGTGGTGTGCGGCGACAGTCACACCTCGACCCACGGTGCTTTCGGCGCGATCGCCTTCGGCATCGGCACTTCCGAGGTCGAACACGTGATGGCCACCCAGACGCTGCCGCTCCGTCCATTCAAGACGATGTCGATCACGGTCGACGGCGATCTGGGACCGGGCGTGACGGCGAAGGACATCATCCTCGCGGTGATCGCGAAGATCGGCACGGGCGGTGGTCAGGGATACATCCTCGAGTACCGCGGCAGCGCGATCGAGGCACTGTCGATGGAAGCCCGCATGACGGTCTGCAACATGTCGATCGAAGCGGGCGCCCGCGCGGGTTTGATCGCGCCCGATGAGACCACGTTCGAGTATCTCAACGGCCGCCCGCACGCGCCGAAGGGCGCCGATTGGGACGCAGCGGTCGAGAACTGGCGCGAACTCCGCACTGACGATGACGCCGTCTTCGACGCCGAAGTCCATCTCGACGCCGCCGAGCTCACCCCGTTCGTGACCTGGGGCACCAACCCGGGGCAGGGCCTGCCGCTGAGCGCCAGCGTGCCTGACCCCGAGCTCATCGCCGACGAGAACGAGCGCTTCGCCGCTGAGAAGGCCCTGTCCTATATGGACCTGACCCCGGGCACCCCGCTCCGGGAGATCGCCGTGGACACCGTCTTCCTCGGCTCCTGCACCAACGGCCGGATCGAGGACCTCCGGGCCGCCGCTGACGTCCTGCGCGGGCATCACGTCGCCGATTCCGTGCGGATGCTGGTGGTTCCGGGCTCGATGCGGGTCCGCCAGGCGGCGGAAGCCGAGGGTCTCAACAAGATCTTCACCGACGCCGGCGCCGAGTGGCGTCAGGCCGGGTGCTCGATGTGCCTCGGGATGAACCCCGACCAGCTCAAGCCGGGCGAGCGCAGCGCGTCGACCTCCAACCGCAACTTCGAGGGCAGGCAGGGCAAGGGTGGCCGTACGCACCTCGTCTCGCCCCTTGTTGCCGCCGCGACAGCCGTCCGCGGCACCCTTTCCTCGCCTGCCGACCTGATCTGAGTAGGAGCACCACTGATGGATCCCTTCACCACCCACACCGGCGTCGGCGTGCCCCTGCGCCGGTCCAACGTGGACACTGACCAGATCATCCCGGCGGTCTACCTGAAGCGCGTCAGCCGCACAGGTTTCGAGGACGGGCTCTTCGCCGCCTGGCGGGGCGACGAGCACTTCATCCTCAACCAGGAGCCCTTCCGCCAGGGCAGCGTCCTGGTCGCGGGCCCCGACTTCGGGACGGGTTCCTCCCGGGAGCACGCCGTCTGGGCCTTGATGAACTACGGCTTCCGCGCGGTCATCTCCGCCCGGTTCGCCGACATCTTCCGCGGCAACTCCGGCAAGCAGGGACTGCTGGCGGCCCAGTGCGAGCAGGCCGACGTCGAACAGCTGTGGAAGGTGCTCGAGAACGACCCCGGCACCGAGGTGACCGTCGACCTCGAGTCGAAGACGGTACGAGCCAAGGACTTCGTGGCCCCCTTCTCGATCGACGACTACACCCGCTGGCGGCTCCTCGAAGGGCTCGACGACGTCGCCCTGACGCTCCGACACGCCGCAAAGATCGATTCGTTTGAGGCGACCCGGCCCAGCTGGAAGCCTGTGACCACCCCATTGGCTGCTCCGTAGGGAAAGAATTCCCTGCTCAGCAAGGGAATCGGTACCCCGTCAAGAACCCCTGAAACAGCACCGAACGGTACCTCTGGAGACCTGGAAGGGGTCCCTCAAGAGGCGGAATCGCCCTCGAGATAAGGGAAATTTCCGCGCGCCGTTTGGAATTTGTGCTGCATTGGTAATACCGTGTGCGACTAGTCGGCCGACGTGGCCGTGTACATGTAGTTCTTCTTGGAGGACGGGAATGGCCAACAAGGCTCAGCTCATCGAGGCGCTCTCCGAGCGTTTGGGCGACAAGAAGGTTGCGTCTGAGGCTGTCGACGGCCTCGTCGACATCATCATCCGCACGGTCAACAAGGGCGAAAAGGTGAACATCACCGGCTTCGGTGTGTTCGAGAAGCGTGCCCGCGCCGCCCGCACCGCTCGGAACCCGCGTACCGGCGAGACCGTGCGCGTCAAGAAGACCAACGTGCCCGCGTTCCGCGCCGGCACGACCTTCAAGGACGTTGTGAGTGGCGCGAAGAAGCTCGCCAAGGCAACCGTGGTCAAGCGCGCGACGACCACCGCCGCCGCGAAGCCGGCCGCCGCTCGCACCACCACGCGCACCACCGCGACGAAGGCGGCCGCCAGCCGCCCGACCGCGACTCGCAGCACCACCACGCGGACGCCGCGCGCGACCACGACCACCAAGGCGACCACCACCCGGGCCGCGGCTGCGAAGCCCGCCGCTGCCAAGGCGACCGCCACCAAGGCCGCGGCCGCGAAGCCCGCGCCGAGGGCAACTGCCGCCAAGGCGACCGCCGCCAAGGCGACCGCAGCCAAGAAGCCGGTCGCCGCCAAGGCCGCGCCGAAGGCCGTCGCTGCCAAGGCACCCGCCGCGAAGGCGCCGGTCCGTAAGAAGACCACCGCCGCGGCGAAGAAGAAGTAGTAACCGCTCTACGAGCGATTTGCCGGCAGGGCCCCGCGCTGAGCGCGGGGCCCTGCCGCTCGTTTCGGGTCTGATGCCCGATCCTGGCGCCCGGGTTCCGCTCAGGGCGCACAGCAATTTGTGATACGGACTTGAGCGGGCGCTCCAGTGGTGCCACGCTGCCTCGCAAGGACTGCGGGACACTGCGAACATATGGAGGGGCAGCAACCATCGACATCCGCCTTCTCGGCCCCTTCCGGGTTTCCGTGGACGACCGTCCCCTTTCCCTGACCAGCAGCCGTCAGCGGGCTCTACTCGGAACACTGGCACTCTCGGCCGGCCGTCTGGTATCCGTCGACGCGCTCGCCCGGTGTGTCTGGGGTGAAGAGCTTCCCGAACGGATCCGCGGGAGTCTGCAGACCTATGTGATGCGCTTACGCCGCCATCTGGGCGAAGACGTGGTGGTGACCGAACCTGACGGCTATCGACTCGCGGTGGACCCGCTTCGGGTGGACGCGCTGCGGTTCCTGCGGCTTCTCGACGGCGCTTCCGAACAGGGTGACTTCGAGCGCGAGCGCCGGCTGCTCGCCGAGGCGCTCGAACTTTGGGGCGGGGCACCGTTGGAGGGCGTCGGATCGCCGGCGCTCACCGAAGACTGGGCGCCGCTGCTGACCGAGCGGTATCTCTTCGCCGCGGAACGGCGGATCGACCTGGACGCCGGGATCGTGCCGGATTCCGAACTCGCGGCCGAACTCATCGACCTGGTCGCCCAGCATCCGCTGCGGGAATCGTTGTGGGAGCGCCTGGTCCGGGTGCTCGCGCGCTCGGGCCGCCGCGCCGAGGCGCTCGCGCGGTACGCCAAACTCCGTGAGGTCCTCGCCGAGGAGCTGGGGGTGGAGCCGGGTGCGCGCCTGCGCGCGCTGCACGCCGAGCTGCTGTCTTCGGACGGGGAACAGGAACAACAGCAGGTGCCCGTGTCCGCTCAGGTGCCGAGGCAGCTTCCGTTCGACGTCGCCAGCTTCACCGGCCGGGACGCGGAGATCGCCGAGCTGGACGGATTCCTCGCCGGGCACCACGGCAGTTTCACCTCGATCGCGGTGATCGAAGGCACCGCGGGTGTCGGCAAGACTTCACTCGCGGTGCACTGGTCGCACAGCGTGCGCGACCGGTTCCCCGACGGACAGCTGTTTCTGGATCTGCGCGGACACTCGGCCGGGACGCCGGTGACCCCGGACGCCGCGCTGGCGCGGATCCTGCGGTCGGTGGGCGTGCTCGCCGACGGCATACCCTCCACAGTGGAGGAACGTTCGGCGATGCTCCGCAGCAGGCTGGCCGGGGCACGGATGCTGATCCTGCTCGACAACGCCCATGACGCCAACCAGGTTCGCCCGCTGCTGCCCGGATCGGGGAACCTGGTCGTGGTGACCAGCCGCAACCAGTTACGCGGTCTGGTGGCCCGTGAGGGGGCAAAGCGGCTCGCCCTGAGATCCTTCGACAAGCGTGACGCCACCGCGCTGCTGGCCGGAAGTGTCGGCTACGCCCGGCTTCAGGCCGAACCCGAAGCCGTCGAGGAGCTGGCGGAGCTGTGCGGACGACTGCCGCTGGCGCTGGCTCTGGCGGGTGAACGCGCGTCCCGTTTCTCGGACTTGTCGATCGCCGGAATCGTCGATGAGCTGCGGGACCAGCGCGTACGTCTCGACGCGCTGCGCGACCCGCAGGACGCCGGGACCGATCTGCGAGCCGCGTTCTCGTGGTCCTACAACGCCTTGCGGCCGGCGGCCGCGCGCCTGTTCCGGCTGCTGAGCCTGCATCCGGGGGTGGACATCAGTTTGCCGGCCGCGGCGGTGCTGGGGGACACGTCCATGCGCGAGGCCAGGGACCTGCTGGACCAGCTGGCTTCCGCGCATCTGCTCAACCAGCCGCGCGCCGATCGCTACCAGTTCCACGACCTTCTGCGCGTCTACGCGGTGGAGCGGATGGAGCTGGAGCACGCCGAAAGCGAACGCGAAGCTTCGTTGAGGCGCCTGCTCGACTGGTACGTCGCGACGGTCGCCCAGGCCAACAACTGGGTACGGCCCGATCTGCTGACCGAGGACGTCATGGTGCCGGAGGTCGCCGGGCCGGAGATGACCTTTTCCGATCACGACGCCACGACGACGTGGTACGTCGCGGAACGGGCCAACCTCGTCGCCTTGGTCTCCGCGGCCGAGCGGCAGGGCTGGGCGTCGCACGCCTGGAGTCTCGCCTGGCTCCTGCGCGGGCTTTTCGCCGAGCGCCATGACCAGGACGAGTGGGTCGGCACGGCCGCGGCCGCGGTGCGCGCCACCCGTTCGGCGGGTGACCTGCTGGGATTGCAGTACGCGGCGAACAACCTCGGCTCGGCGCATCTGCGCGGATGGCGCAGCGACGAGGCGCTGGCGGCGCTGGAAGAAGCGCGGAAGGTGTCGGTGGAAACGGGCGGAAGTGTCGTGACGGTCGCCATCCTCAGCAATCTTGCCGGGAGCTATTACCTCGGCAAGGAATACGAGAAGGCCTATCAGCACGGCCTGGAAGCCGCACACACCGCACGCGCGACCGGCCAGACGCCGTATATCCCGCACGCTTTGCTCAACGTCTGCGCGAGCTGTATCGGGATGGGTAAATTCGACGAAGCCGTCGAGCACGGGCAGGCCGCTTATGACGCTTTCAACGAACAGGGTGATCGATACCATTCCGCGCTCGCGCTGGACAATCTCGGCGAGGCGCTGACCGGTTCGGGCCGCTTCGCCGAGGCGCAGGAGAAGTTCGAGCACGCGATGGCCCTGCTGGGCGAACTCGGTGCCGATTACGGGACCATCGACGTGCTCATCAACATGGGGCGGCTGAAGGTCGAGCTGTCCCAGACCGCGGAGGCGGCGACGCACTGGGCCGAGGCGCTGGACGTCAGCCAGCGCCTCGGCGACCCTCGGACGGCTGATATTCGGGCTCTGCTGGCGACGCTGCCCGCGAGCTCCTGACCTTCCCCGGTCCGCACAGGCGTTGAAGGGGATGCGCCGCACCCCTAGACCGGCGCATCCCCTCAACGCTTGTGCCGGACTAGTAGATCAGCGAGCGCTGTCAGGCCGCTGTCACGTGACTGACTGCCTTTCCACCCGCTGAACGCGAGCAAGTGCAGCTTGTGGCAGCACGCGGGGGAGTGCGACATATTTCCCCGGGGGCCGCGCGAGGCGCAGCGTCAGGGGCGGGCGGGTTCCGGGACGGGGAGGGCGCTGGCGAAGTAGTCCGCCGCGACGAGCTTCGGGCCTTCGCTGCCGGACGCCGGGAGGAAGGACAGGACCCACAGCGAACCCTTCTTGCTCGGCGGAGCCCCGCGCTTCGACGCGGTGATCTTGACGCCGTCCGAATCCGCGAGCGAGCTGATGGCGTCCGGGATCACGCCGCCCTGGCTGCAGATCACGGGTGTGCCACCGTCACCGGCGATGGCGAGCAGGCGTGCCATGGCGAGCCCCGGGTCCGGCCAGTAGCCCTCTTCCGACAGCAGCGGCTCGTACTCGACCTCGACGCCCAGTGCGTCGGCGATGCCCTGGACCGTCTGCACACACCGCAGCCGCGGTGCGGAGAGGACCCTGTCCGCGCCGAACATCGGCACCATCGCTCGCAGCGCTTCGGCCTGCCGCAAGCCGATGGCGGCGAGCGGACGGAGGTCGTCATCGCCGTGCCACTCGTCGCGTTTGCCCGCCTTCGCGTGGCGTACCAGCAGCACCGTGGTCAGCTCGGTGGGCAACGCGTAAAAGGTCCGGACCACTTCGACGTCGCCGTGCCGGGTGAGCAGCGTCTCGGCCTCGACGGCGTCCGCCCAGCGCAGCTCGTCCACTTCGTCGTTGACGACGAACTCACCGCCGACGGCCTCCGCACTGAAGTAGTCGACGGTTTTCTCCGCGGTGCCCTCGCCGTCGCGATTGGGTACCCGGTAGCCGATCTTGGTGAGATGACGGCCGAGTATCGCGTGGAAACCGGTCTCTTCCAGGACCTCGCGCACGGCCGTGGCCGCGATCGTCTCGCCGGGATCGACCTTGCCCTTGGGTAGCGACCAGTCGTCGTAGCGCGGCCGGTGGACGAGCGCTATCCGCAGCTCCTCGGCCTTCCCGCGCCACAACACGGCGCCGGCGGCCCTGATTTCCCGAGGGCTCACCCGTTCGCTCCGTGCTGAACGGTCAGCGCGGCCTGGTGATCACGGACCTGCGAACCGTCGGCGGGTGCCGGGGCCCATTCGCCGCTGGCGTTGAGCTCCCAGCACCGCGTGTTCGGGTGCATGGCCGAGTCGAGGACGTCGTCGAGCTGAGCGGTGAGCTTGGGATCCTTGACCCGCACCAGCGCTTCGATGCGCCTGTCGAGGTTGCGGTGCATCATGTCCGCGCTGCCGATCCAGTAGGTGTTGCCGGCCCGGAAGTGGAAGACCCGAGAGTGCTCGAGGAAACGGCCGAGGATCGACCGCACGTAGATGTTCTCGCTCAGCCCTTCCACCCCCGGCTTGAGCGCACAGATGCCGCGCACGATGACCTCGACCGGTACACCGGCCTGCGACGCGTGGTACAGCGCGTCGATGATCTGCTCGTCGACCAGGGAGTTGCACTTGATCCGGATCCCGGCCTGCTGACCGGCCCTGGACAGTTCGATCTCTTCGCCGATGCAGCGCAGGATGCCGCGGCGGATGCCGTGCGGCGAGGTGAGGATGTTGCGATAGGTGTCCTGCCGGGAGTAGCCGGTGAGGACGTTGAACAGGTCGGTCAGGTCCGCGCCGATCGTCGGGTCGGCGGTCAGCAGGCCCATGTCCTCGTAGAGCCGCGCTGTCTTCGGGTTGTAGTTCCCGGTGCCGATATGGCAGTAGCGGCGGAGCGCGGTGCCCTCCTGGCGGATGACCATCGACACCTTGCAGTGCGTCTTGAGCCCCACCAAGCCGTAGACGACGTGCACCCCGGCGCGCTCCAGGGTGCGCGCCCAGGTGATGTTGGCCTGCTCGTCGAACCTCGCCTTGATCTCGACCAGCGCGACGACCTGCTTGCCGGCTTCGGCCGCGTCGATCAGCGCGTCGACTATCGGGGAGTCACCCGAAGTGCGGTACAGCGTCTGCTTGATCGCCAGCACCTTCGGGTCGGCCGCCGCCTGCTCGATGAACCGCTGCACGCTCGTGGAGAACGAGTCGTACGGGTGGTGCACCAGGACGTCACCCTCGCGAAGGGTTGCGAACACGCTCTTCGGCGTCTCGCGCTCGCCGAACGCCGGATGCGTCGCGGGCACGAAAGGGCGGTCCTTCAATTCCTTTCGGTCCACACTGGACAGCTGATGCAGGCAGGTCAGGTCGATGAGACCCGGCACCTCGACGACGTCGTGGGGGTCGACCTCCAGCTCGCGCAGCAACAGTTCGAGCATGTGCTCGCTCATGTCCGAGCCGACCTCCAGCCGCACCGGCGGCCCGAAGCGGCGGCGGGCGAGTTCGCGTTCGAGCGCCTGCAGCAGGTCCTCGTCGCGGTCTTCCTCGACCTCGAAATCTGCGTTGCGGGTAACCCGGAACACGTGGTGCTCGGTCACCTCCATACCGGTGAACAGTTCGCCGAGATGCGCGGAGATCAGTTCCTCGAGCGGGATGAAGGTCGCCGTGCGGTTTTCGCGCTGCTGTTCGATGCGGATCAGCCGGTGCACGTTGTTCGGCACCTTGACGCGCGCGAACCGCTCGGTGCCGCCCTCGGGATCGCGCACGGTCACCGCGAGGTTGAGCGACAGGCCGGAGATATAGGGGAACGGGTGAGCCGGGTCGACGGCGAGCGGGGTGAGCACCGGGAAGATCTGCTCACTGAAGTAGTTGGACAACCGCAATTGGTCTTGACCCGTCAGGTCGGCCCAGCCGACGATCCGGATGTTCTCCTCGGCGAGCTGCGGCCGCAGGTGCAGCTCGAACGCTCCCGTCTGCTGCTCGACCAGATCCTGGTTGCGCTTGGCGATGTAGGCCAACTGCTCGCGCGGCGTCAAGCCGTCCGCGCTGCGCACCGACAGGCCGGTTTCGTCGCGGCGCTTCAGGCCGGCGACCCGGACCATGTAGAACTCGTCCAAATTGGACGCGAAAATGGCGAGGAACTTCGCCCGCTCCAGCAGGGGCTGGGACTCGTCCTCGGCCAGCGCGAGCACGCGAGCGTTGAAATCCTGCCAGGACAGTTCCCGGTTGAAGTACCTGTCGTCGGGCAGCGTCTGCACGGGCACCGCCGACGTCGGCGTGACCGCGGGCGGCGCGGACGGGACGGCGTGGAAGTCCTGCACCGGACGGCTCGCCGAGCCACCGCGGGTCGCCCGGTTCTTCACGGGAGGAACCCGCTTCGAGCCGTTGGACACCGAGGCTGTCTTGGTTCCGGCAGCCGGGGCCTTCGCGGCGGCGGGGACTTTGGCCCTCCGTCGCGGGGCGGATGCCGCGTCGCTCTTGGCGGAATCCCCTGTCGCCGGCGTAGTGCCATCGTCGTTGCTCACGTGGTCCATTGTTCACCACTTGGAGGCAGGATGCGCACACCTGAATTCGACGTGCGCGTGAACACCCGCCAGACATGCCCTAAAGCGGTGAACAGCGGGCGCCCAAGATCACCGCGGTGTGTTTTCCGACACCAATCGAACACGCGTGCGTGAGGTCGCCCGAAGTGTCCACGTCGCTACGGAGGGACAGCGCTTCGAGCTGAAGAGGAACTGCGCCCGAACGGGCGTGCGCGGAGGCCGAACCGACGCCGAACCACGGGTCGAGCGGCGCGCCCGGCGCCGACAGCAGAAGGGTCGTGCCGGTGCCCTGCCTATCGGCGGTGAAGGCCCGGCGGCCAGCCGCTTCGGCCAGCGCCGCTGTCAGGTCCTCGGAGCGCAACGCCGGAAGGTCGGCCTGGAGCGCGCCGATCGACGACGTCGCGTCGTCACGCCTCAGCACCGACTCACCATGCCGCAACGCCGCGTTCAGCCCTCGGGCACCGGCCGGTTCGCGGATGATCTCGACCCCGAACAGGCGCAGCTCGTCGAGCGTCTCCGGGTCGGCGGCGACCACGAGCACGCGGCGAACGCCTTCGGCCGACGTAACCGCGGCCAGGGTGTCGGAGGCCAGCGCCAAGACGAGCTCGGCATGTCTCGCGTCGTCGCCGGGGTCGTCCAGCGCACCGCGCAGCCGGGACTTACCCGCGCGCGGCGGTTTCATGGGGACGATCAGGTCCACGGGAGGAGCCACCTCACCATCATTGCGGAATTCGCCGGGGGAGGGCAGACCGAGGCCACCCTTCCTGGACTGCCGTCATCGGCGCGCGGCAGGATCAAGGCGGGATTCGTGACGGATGTTCGAGGAGGATTCGTGGCCCGGCGTGAGAAGGGCGGCTTCTGGGTGGGTGCCGCCGCAGCATTGTTCTATCCGGCGACCATGCTCGGTCGCCGGGTCTACCTCAACGCCGAGCGCATCCCGCGAGAAGGCGCGGCCCTGCTCGTGCTGAACCACATTTCCCATCTGGACCCGGCCGTCGACGCGGTGTTCGTACACCGCCAGAAGCGGGTCCCGCGCTTCCTCGCGAAAGAGGCCGTCGCCACCGCGCCGGTGTTCGGCAAGATCTTCCTCGGCTCGGGCGGCATCCCGGTATACCGCGGCACCACCGCGGCCGGTGACAGCCTGCGCGCCGCGCACCAGGCGCTCCAAGAGGGCAAGATCGTCATCATCTACCCCGAAGGCACCATCACCAAGGACCCGGACGGCTGGCCGAAACGCTCCTACACCGGCGCGGCGCGGCTCGCGATCGAGAACGACGTCCCGGTCATCCCGATCGCCCGCTGGGGCACCAACTACATTTTCGACGGCTACGCCAAAAAGCTCCGGCCGTTTCCGCGCAGGACCGTGACGCACAAGGTCGGCCGGCGGATCGACCTGACCGGATACCGCGGGAAGCCGACGAAGAGCGCGTCGGTGCTGCGTGAGGTGACCGATCTCATGATGGACGAAGTGACCGCGCTGCTGGGCGAGATCCGCCAGCAGCAACCGCCGAAGAAGAACACGACAGAGGGAAATTCATGACGGTGGTCCGGGAAGACGTGCAGCGCATCACCGTCCTCGGGGCGGGTTCGTGGGGCACGACGTTCGCCAAAGTGCTCGGCGACGCCGGCCGCGACGTGACGATGTGGGCCCGCCGCCCCGAGGTCGCCGAGGAGATCACCTCGGCGCACACCAGCGGTGCGTACCTGCCGGGTGTCACGTTGCCGGACCGGATCACCGCGACCGCCGATCCCCGTGCCGCGCTGGACGGCGCCCAAGCCGTCGTACTGGCGGTGCCGAGCCAGAGCCTGCGCGCGAACCTGACTTCGTGGCGCGGGATCCTGCCACGCGAGGCGATCCTGGTGAGCCTCGCCAAGGGGGTCGAACTCGGCACGCTGAAGCGGATGAGCGAAGTCATCACCGAGATCGCGGAGGTTCGTGACGGCGAGGTCGTGGTCGTCTCGGGGCCGAACCTGGCCAGGGAGATCGCCCAAGGCCAGCCTTCGGCGGCGGTGGTGGCCTGCACCGACCACGAGCGCGCGGTGGCGATCCAAAAGGCGAGCTTCAACCAGTACTTCCGGCCGTACACGAACACCGATGTGATCGGGTGTGAACTCGCCGGGGCCTGTAAGAACGTGATCGCGCTGAGCTGCGGCATGGCGGCAGGGCTGGGGCTGGGCACCAACACGATGGCGACGTTGATCACGCGAGGACTGGCCGAGATGGCCAGGCTGGGGACGAAGCTCGGTGCCGACCCGCTGACTTTCGCCGGGTTGGCGGGGGTGGGGGACCTGGTGGCGACCTGCTCGTCGCCGCTGTCGCGGAATCGGACCTTCGGTGAGCATCTCGGACGCGGGGAGACAGTCGAGCAGGCTCAGCTGGCCGGGGGTGGGCAGGTCGCGGAGGGCGTGATGTCGTGCCAGTCGATCCGGGAGCTGGCGATGAGCCTCGGGGTGGACATGCCGATCACGGACGCGATGTTCCGGGTCTGCCATGAGGGCGTCGACCCCCGGAAAGCCGGCGCCGAACTGCTGGGCCGTTCCCAAAAACACGAATGGTCCTGACGCTTTCCATCGTCGGTGTTGGCCTCCTTCACAGCTCTTTGGCGTGGGGGTCCAGGGGGTGGGAACGGTTGACGGGCGTGGGGGTGGCTGGTTCGCTGTCGGCATGTTGGCGCGCCGAATGACCGTGTGGCCGGGTCTCGTGGACCTGAGCCCGGTTTCGTGTGCGCAGTGCCTCTGTTGTCGGTGAACCCAGCCCCGACCCTGTTGGCAACCACATTCCACTGAGGACAATCATGTTCGCCGTTCCTGACAACACGCTTGTTGTCGCCGAAAACCCCGCCCTGCGCCATCCCGTCCGCGTCGCGATCGAGTTCGCGGCGGATCGGGACAGCTGGCGCCACCTGCTCCGATATGACCCTGACCAGCGCTTTTCCGCCCTCATCGAGAGTGACGAGCGGCAGGAGGTGTGGCTGATGAGCTGGTTGCCCGGGCAGCACACCGATTTGCACGACCACGCGTTCAGCAGTGGCGCGTTCACCGTGGTGAGCGGCGACCTGACCGAGACAGTGGCGCGGCGGGCACCGGACGGGCGCGCGGTGAACGAGCGGCACACGCTGGTCGCGGGACAGTCGCGGGTGTTCGGGCCCGGGTATGTGCACGAGGTGCGCAACGATGGGCCGGACCCCGCCGTCAGCGTGCACGTCTATCGCGGCGGCGGCCGGGAAATGCGGCCGTACCAGCTCGACTCACGTGGTGGTCCGGTCCGCGTCTAGAGCTCGCCGCGGCGGCGGAATTCCGGTTCGATTTCGGCGCCGTTCGCCAGCAGCAGCATCAAGAGGATGCGGGCTTTGCGTGGACTGAGCCAGCCCGCCATGGTCACACCCATCGCGATCAGGTCGGACTCGGAGCCCCGAGAGCCGTACGTATGGCGGAAAGTCGTGCCCGCGCCCGTTCGGGAAGCGATCACGACCGGGATCGACGTCAGCGCGCGTTCGATCGCGTCGGCCAGGCGTTCGGAGACGTGGCCGGCCCCGGTCGCGGCGATCACCACCCCGGCGGCGCCCGCGGCGACCACGGTGTCGAGCAAGGTCCCGGAGTCGTCGAGACCCGCTTCGAACAGGGGAACCGTGCCGGTGAAAGCGGTGGGATCGAGCGTGGGCTGGCGTGGGTCGGCGAGGTGGAAGTAGTGCACCGCGTCTTCCGCGATGAGACCCGCTGGGCCGGCGGGGGCGGAGGCGAACGCGTCGAGACGGCTCGTGTGTGCCTTGTGAACCCAGCGGGCCTGGTGGATTTCGTCGTTGAGGACGACCTGTGCACCGCGGCCCCGGCTCGTCGCCGCGGCCGCCACGGTCAACGCGCCGAGCAGGTTCGCGGGGCCGTCGGCGCTGGGGAGGCTCGGATGCCGCATCGCGCCGGTGACCACCACCGGAACCTCCGAAGGCCAGGTGAGCTCGAAGAAGTAGGCCGTCTCCTCGAGGGTGTCGGTGCCCTGGACCACGACGATCCCGTCTGCCGCCTGCTCGACTGCCCATCGGTGGCAGCGCACGAGTGCCGCGAGATCCAGTGAGGCACTCGAAATCATCGACAACGTCGTCGCGCGGACGTCCATCGCCAGGCCGGAAGTCAGCTCTCGCAGCAGTTCCTCGGCACTCAGTGTCGATACGACCCCGCCGGTGGCGGGAGACATCGTGATGGTGCCGCCGAGCGAGCCGACGGCGACCAGCGGACGGGAAATCGGCATGTCAGTCACCCGCGGCGGCCCGTTCGGCGGCGCTGCGCAGGATGCAGAACTCGTTGCCCTCGGGATCCCCGAGCACGGCCCAGCCCTTGCCGTCCGGCTTGCGGCGGTCGGCGACCATGGTCGCACCGAGCTCGAGCAGGCGCTTGACCTCGACATCTCGTTGCACATCGGGCGCGAGACAGAGGTGGAGCCGGTTCTTGACCGTCTTGACCTCGGGAACCTGGCTGAAGTAGAGCTGGACGCCGTTCTCCAGCACGATGATGGCCTCCGGGTCGCCGGGCTGATCCCCGTCGAGGAGTGGCCTGCCGGTGACTTCGCTCCAGAACTGCGCCAGCGCGTACGGGTCGGCACAGTCGACGATCAGGTTCTCGACAACAGAGGGCATGTGACTCCTAGGAAGAAAAAGAGCTTACGGCTCCGGAGATTACGTCAATTCCCCCGGCCCGCAGGTCCAGCAGTAGCGTGTCGTCGAAGAGGGGTCGGCGAAAAGCCGCCTTCTGCCCATTTTTCACAGCAGCGCCAGCCCTTTCGATCGGTGTACCCGGCGGTCCGCATCCACGATGAACACCTCGCAACCAGGCTGGGCGTTCGCCCACTCGATCCCTTCGACGCCCAACGCGAACGCCGCTGTCGCCGTCGCGTCGGCTGTCGTCAAGTCCCCGGCCACCACCGTGACACTGAGCAGGCCCGCAGCCGGCTCGCCGGTGCGGCCGTCCAGGATATGCGCTCCACGCTCGTAAGCCGCCGAAGTCGCCACCGCGCCATCGCGCGAACCGAGGACCGCGCACACCTTGTCGGCCTGGTCGGGGTGCCGGATGCCCACCTGCCATGGCCGCCCGGCCTCCGGCTCACCCGCGGTGACGACGTCGCCGCCCGCGTTGACGCAGAACCGTTGTGCCCCGGCCGACCGGAGGATGCCGGCGGCACGCTGTACCGCCCACCCCTTCACCACTCCGCTCGGATCGAACGCGCGGCCGGGCAAGCGCGCGGTGAACGCGCCGCCGGTGAGGCGTTCGTAGTGCGCGCAGATCGCCAGTATTTCGCGCAGGTCCTCGCCCGGTTCGCCGTCGAACCGGCTGACTTCACTGTCCACTTTGAACGGACTGAACCGTTCGTCGGCTTCCCGCAACCATTCGAACGCCTGTTCCGCCGCGGCGGGGAAATCCTCGCGGAGGTCGATCGAGATCGGCAGGCCCATGATGTGCTCGACCCTGGTGGTCATCGCTGGTCCCTATCCCGCGAGACTGAATCGTTCGGCGTGCACCTGCGACCGGGGGACACCGAGTTCCCGCAGGCTCTGCAGTACCGCGCTGGTCATGCCCGCCGGCCCACACACGAAAACGTCCCGCTCCAGCACGTCGGGCACCATCGCGAGCACGCTTCGGGCGCCCAGCAACGGACCGCGCGGCCCGGCCGCGTACGACGGCCCGGTCAGGACGTGGATGACGGCGCCGCGGGCGCGGGCGAGCTGGTGCAGTTCCGGCAGCAGCACGGCGTCGCGATCCGAGGCGACCCGGTAGAGCACGACCACGTGCCCGGAGATTTCCTGGAGCAGCGCCCGGATCGGCGTGATTCCCACCCCGCCCGCGATGAGCAGCGCGTTGGAGTGGCGCTGGTGGATCGTGGTGAACGCGCCGTATGGGCCTTCGGCGAACACCCGCGTGCCGACCTTCAGTGATCGAAGGCTGGAACTGCCCTCACCGAGCGCCTTCGCGGTGAGCCGCAACGACTTCCCGTCCGGTGCGGCGGAGAGTGAGTACGGATTCGCCTGCCACCAACGGTCCTTGGTCAAAAAGCGCCACAGGAAGAACTGCCCGGCCCGTGCGGGCAGCTCGTCGAGCCGTTTCCCGGTCATGTACACCGAAACCACGGTAGGCGACTCGGGCACAATCGCCGACACCCGCAGCTGGTGGCGCAGGTTGCGCCAAAACGGAAGCACGATCCGGCCCAGCAGCACCGCGGCCAGTGCCGCGCCCCACAGCAGCCACCAGTAGGCCCGTGCGAACGGCGAGTCGATGAACGTCTGCCCGAGCGCGACCTGGTGGCTGAACGCGAGCAGCACCGCCGCGTAGGTGTAGAGGTGGATGAAATGCCAGGTCTCGTAGGCGAGCCGCTTGCGTGCGAACCGGGCCGACGCCGCGCCGACGATCAGGATCAACGCGAACGAGACGAGCGCGCGAAGCACACCCTCCATTGTGGTCACCATGCTGACAAGTTCGCTGGTGGGGCCACTGTCTTCCAGGTTGGCGTAGCCGAAGACGATGAACACCAGATGGCCGACGAGCAGCCACAGCAGGCCGAAGCCGGTCCAGCGGTGCCATGTCGTCAGCCGGTCCATGCCGAGCCTGCGGTCCAGCCACGGAACCCTGGCGACGAGCAGGAGCTGGAAGGCCATCAGCAGCGCGCCGTACAGCCCGGTGAGCCTGCCGATGGAGATCAGGACGTCGGCGGACGGGCCCGCGGCCATGAACAGCGCGGTCACCACGGCGACGTTGGCGCCGAGGAAGGCATAGAGACCCGCCCGTGCGGCGACCCGGGGCCGGATCGACGGGCGGACCGGCTCGGCGCTCGGCAAGCCGATGGTCGGCGAGAAACCTGTCACGGGCGGTCCTTTCGACACTGTTCTCGTCTGAGACTGTCCGGTGAAGCTGTGGACCGGCTGGGGGTGAGCTGTCGGCTTGCTGTCGACAGGGACCCCATCTCGCCCGCTTGCGTGAATTGCCGCAGGATGGGGTCGTGAACTCCGATACCCGGGTGCGGCTGCTCGTCATCGACGATGAACCGCATATCGCCGAGCTGGTCGCGACCGTCGCCCGGTACGAGGGCTGGAACGCGATCACCGCCGGTACCGGTACCGAAGCACTCAGCCGCGCCGCCGAATTCCATCCGGACATCGTGGTGCTGGACCTGATGCTGCCCGATTTCGACGGTTTCACCGTGCTCGACAAACTGCGTGACGCCGGCACGGCGGTGCCGGTGGTGTTCCTGACCGCCAAGGACGCGACGGCCGATCGCATCGCGGGCCTGACACGTGGCGGTGACGACTATCTCGTCAAGCCGTTCGCCGTCGAGGAACTGATGGCCAGGCTGCGCGCGGTGCTGCGGCGGAGCACCGGGCCGGCGTGGAAGCCCTCGGTGCTCGAAGTTTTCGACCTTTCCCTGAACGAGGACACGCGCGAAGTCCGCCGCGCCGGCCAACCGGCCACGCTCACCCCGACCGAGTACGAGCTACTGCGCTACCTCATGCGCCGCTCACCGTCGGTGCTCACGAAGGCCCAGATCCTCGACCACGTCTGGGAATACGACTTCGGCGGACGGTCCAATGTGGTCGAACTCGTCGTCTCGCATCTGCGCCGTAAGCTCGATTCCGGGCACGAACCGCTGATCCACACCGTGCGCGGCGTGGGATACGTGGTCCGCCGGGTCCACCGGTGAGCAGGCTGCGCCGATGGCTCGACGCGTGGCGGCGGTCGCGGCTCGGCACCCGCCTGTCCTTGGGGCTGGGGGCGCTGGCGCTGGTGGTATTCGCCGTTGTCGGGTTCGTGACCGTGGGCATCATGCGGGACTACCTCAACCAGCGCCAGGACGAGCAGCTGCAGACGACCCAGCTCGACCAGGTCCGCAAACTGCAGTACTCCCACGACTCGCCGCAGTCCCCGTATTCCTGGTACACGGCCGTTTTCGACGTGGCCGACGGCGTCGCGACACTGAAACCGGGCAGTGTGCCGCCGCCGGATCTGGAAAAGTTCGCCGCGGTCGCCGAGGACGCGACCGAGAGCGACGTCCTGCGCACGGTGAACGTCCCCGGTGAAGGCACGTACCGCTTGCGTGCCTGCCCGGTGGACGCGGGCGAGGTGCTGGTGAGCGCCGCCCCGCAGGGCGATCTCGACAGGACGGTCGGCCGGCTCGTCACGGTCGAGGTGGTCGCGTTCCTGCTCGCCCTTGTGCTGCTCGTGCTGGTCGGGCGGATCGTGCTGCGGCGCGGGCTCCGGCCATTGAGCGACATGGCGGGCACGGCGCACGACATCGCCACCCACGACCTCAGCGAAAACGCCCGCCTGCCCGTTCGCGCGCCCGGTAGCGGTGGTGGTGCGGAGGTCGAGGAGCTCCGCACCGCGTTCAACGTCATGCTGGCGCATATCGAAACATCGCTGGCGGCGCGGACGGCGACCAACGAGCGGCTCCGCCGGTTCATCGCGGACGCCTCACACGAGCTGCGCACGCCGTTGACCTCCATTCGCGGATACGCCGATCTTTTCCGGTACGCCGCCGCGAACGAACCCGCCGAGCGGGATTCCCACCTGGCGAAGATCCGCGAGGAGACCGCGCGGATGAGCGTGCTCGTCGACGATCTGCTGCTGCTGGCGCGGCTCGACGCGACCGAGTCGGAAGCACCGCTGCGCGTCGAGGACACCGACATCGCGGCACTGGCGACGGCCGCCGCGGAGGCGTTCCGCGCGGCACGACCGGACCATCCGCTGACCGTCGAGCCGGGTACTACGGGCGCGGTCCTGCGGGTGGATCCGGCGCGGCTGCGCCAAGCTCTCGACAATTTGCTGGCCAACGCGGCCACGCACACCCCGCCGGGAACCCCGGTGACGCTGTCGGTCGAGGTCGCCGACGCCATCGTGGTCCGGGTCAGCGACGCCGGGCCGGGCATCCCGACGGCGGACCAGGAGCGGATCTTCGACCGGTTCTACCGCGTGGACGACTCCCGCAACCGTGGCAACGGCGGAACCGGACTCGGGCTCGCCGTGGTGCGTTCGCTGGTCGAGGCCCATCACGGCACTGTCGAGGTCGAGAGCGAGCCGGGCCGGACGACGTTCATCATGAGGCTGCCGCGCTCGCCGTGACGGGCTTACCGCCAGAATCACCCCATGCAGTTCGGCGTTCTCGGGCCTCTGGAGGTCTGGTCCGCGACGGGGGAGAGCATTCCCGCCGGCGGGCCGAAGCCGCGCGCCCTGCTCGTGATGCTGCTGCTGAACGCGGGGCGGGTGGTCGGCGTCGAGCAGCTCATCGCCGGGCAGTACGGCGACGACCCGCCCGCCGGGGCCGCCAACGCGGTGCAGGCGCAGGTTTCGCGGTTGCGCCGGAGCCTGTCGGCGGATCTCATCGAGTTCCACGGCAGCGGGTATCGGCTCACCGCAGACCCTGAGGACGTCGACGTCCACCGGTTCGAGCGGCTCGCCATGCAGGGGCGCCGACTGCTCGCGTCGGGCCATCACGCGGGTGCTGCTGCTTTGCTGCGCGAGGCTTTGGAGTTGTGGCGCGGGCCCGCGCTCCTCGACCTCCCGCACGGACGTGGTCAGGCCGTCCGGCTCGAGGATCTTCGGCTGGCCGCGACGGAAGACCTCGTCGAAACCGAACTCGCGTTGCCGGAGGGCACCGCCGTCGCCGAGCTGAGGGAGCTGGTTTCCGCGCATCCGCTGCGGGAACGATTCCGCGGTCAGCTCATGCGGGCACTGAACGCGGCGGGCCGCCGGGCCGAAGCGCTCACGGAGTTCGAGGAGGTCCGGCGGCTGCTCGCCGACGAACTCGGCGCCGACCCGTCACCCGAACTGGCTGCTGTCCACCTGGACCTGTTGCGCGCACGGCAACCCGCGACGGCTTCGCGGCGCGGTCTGGCCGCGCAGTTCACGAGTTTCGCGGGCAGGGAACAGGAACTCGCGCGGCTCGACGAGTTGCGCGACGCGCGCCTGGTCACGATTCTCGGGCCGGGTGGCACCGGGAAGACCCGGCTCGCCATCGAGTCCGCGAGACGCGGGCAGCGGGAAGTCTGCTTCGTCGACTTGTCCTCGCTCGACGCCGAAGGTCAAGTGCCCCAAGTGGTACTCGGTGCGCTCGGGTTGCGGGAGTCCTCCTTCCAGGCCGCCGCCGACCCGGTCGACCGCCTTGTGGCCGCACTGAACGACGGCCTTCTGCTCATCTTGGACAACTGCGAGCACGTCGTCGCCGAAGTCGCCGCGCTCGCCAGGAGATTGCTGGCCGACTGTCCGCAGCTGGTCGTCCTCGCCACCAGCCGGGAGCCGCTCGGCCTGACCGGCGAGACGCTGATGTCGTTGCCTCCCTTGGAAACCGCGCCACCGGAGGTTTCCGCGGTCGACGCGCTGGCCTATCCCGCGGTCCGGCTGTTCGCCGATCGGGCCGCGGCGGTGCGGCCCGGTTTCACCGTGGACGCCGAGCACGTCGAGACGGTCATCGAGATCTGCGCGGCGCTCGACGGGTTGCCGCTCGCCATCGAGCTCGCGGCGGCCCGGCTGCGCCAATTCGGGGTCAAGGAGATCGCCACCCGGCTCGCCGAGCACGGCCGTTTCCGGCTGCTGTCGCGCGGTGATCGCACGGCGGCGGCCCGGCATCGGACGTTGCACGCGGTGGTCGAATGGAGTTGGGACCTGCTCGGGTCCGCCGAGCAGACGCTGGCCCGCCGGTTCGCAGTGTTCACCGGCGGCGCCCCGGCCGCCGCGGTCGAAGTCGTCTGCGCGGTGCCGGGCACCGACGAGTTACTGGCGGACTTGGTGGACAAGTCGTTGGTGGAGACCGACGGCGAGCGCTACCGGATGCTCGACACCATCCGGCTGTTCTGCGCGGAAAAGCTTGCGGACGCCGACGAGCAGGAGTCGTTGCGGCGCGCACACGCCCGCTATCACCTCGAGTTCGCCCGGCAGGCCGATCCGCACCTGCGGCGGGCCGAACAGCTTGAGTGGCTAGCCAGGCTGTCCGCCGAGCACGGCAACCTGATGGCCGCGCTGCGCTGGGCCGTGCGCGAGGACCGCGAGACGGCGTTTCGTTTGGTACCAGCGCTTTCCGCGTACTGGTGGCTGAGCGGGCGGCGCAGTCAGGCCGGCGAGGCCGCCGCCGAACTGCTCACGGACGTGCCCGAAGGATTCGACGAGGAGTACATCAGTTGTGTTGCGCACGCCGTCCCGAGAGCGGCGCCCGAGCACTGGGCGCGCGGGAACGCGATCATGCGGACCCTTGGCCCGGGACTGCGGCATCCGTTCGGTGCGGCCGTGTGGGGGATGACCGTGGGGCCGTGGGGGACCTCACCGGGGGACGAGCCGATGCTCGGCGACGACCCGTGGAACGCGGCGCTGGGACGGCTGGGTGCCTGCCTGCTGTCACTGCTCGGCGGGCGGCCCGCCGAGGGCGAACGCGAGCTGCTGGACGTGCTGGACCGCTTCCGCGCGCTCGGCGAGCGGTGGGGTACCGCGCAGGCGCTCGACTGGCTGGCTGAGGTGGCGGGCTGGCGCGGCGAGTGGAGCCGCGCGCACGAACTGTGGGTTTCGGCGCTGGAGAAGTTCGACGAGCTCGGTGCGCTGGAGGAGTGCGTGGACGTGCTGTGCCGCCGGGCGAAATGCCTGCTGCGCCAAGGAGACCTCGACGCCGCGGCCGCCGACTACGAGCGCGCCGCCGAGCTGAGCGCCAAGGCGGGCACGCTGGGTGTCCCGGCGCAAATCCAGCTTGGTCTCGGCGAAGTCGCGCGGCTGCACGGGGACCGGCGTGCTGCCGCAGACAGGCTGGCCGGGGCGCTGGAAGCCACTCAGTCGGGCGGTTTCGGCATCGACGCGATCAAGGCAAGGGTCTTGACCGCGCTCGCGCGGCTGGCCGGGACACCGGCCGAAGCCGTGCGCCTGCACCGGGAAGCAATGGCCACCGCTCGGCTGTCTCCATTCTCTTCGGACCTCGCTGTTGGCGCCGAAGGACAGGCCGACGCCGCCCTGCTGACCGGGTCGGGCGAGCGTGCCGCGCTGCTGCTCGGCGTGGCCGTGGCGCTGCGCGGGACATCGGTGACCGGTGATGCCGACGTGGCCAGGATCGCCGCGGGAGCCCGGGACAGCCTCGGCTCGACGGCGTTCGCAGTAGCGTTTTCGCGAGGCGCGGCGATGTCGCACGAGGAGGCCCTGACAGTCCTCGACAACGCTGTGGGCTGACTGTCAGTCGACTGTCAGCGGCTCCCCGCACGCTCTGGGACATGAAGAACACCACGGTCCTCATCTCCGGCGCCAGCATCGCCGGCCCCGCCCTCGCCTACTGGCTCGACGTCGCCGGCTGCACGGTCACCGTCGTCGAGAAGGCCCCGGCCCTGCGCCCCGGCGGCCAAGCCGTCGACTTCAAAGGCGCCACCCACCGCACGATCCTGGAGCGGATGGGCATCCTCGAAGAAGTGCGCCGATTGCAGACCGGTGGCCAGGATCAGACCGTCGTCGACGCCGACGGCAAGGCCCTCACCGTCATCCCCGGCGAATTCACCGGTGGCGACCTCGAGATCCGCCGCGGCGACCTGGCTCGTGTCCTGTACGAACGGACTCGCGAGACGTGCGAGTACGTCTTCGGCGACTCCATCACCTCGCTGACCGAGACGGCGAGCGGCGTGCACGTCACCTTCGAGCGCGGCGCGCCACGCACCTTCGACCTCGTTGTCGGTGCGGACGGCATCCACTCGGGAGTCCGGCGGCTGGCCTTCGGCCCCGAAGCCGACTATGTGCAATTCCGCGGCCACTACTACGCGCTGGCCGACATCGGCGGCATGCCAGGTGACCCCGTCATGTACAACGAGCCAGGCCGGATGGCCTCGACCGGCGGTCCCAAGGCGCCCGCGTTCTTCGTCTTCGCCTCCGAGCCCCTCGACTACGACCGCTACGACGCCGAACAGCAGAAGGCACTCCTGCGCGCCGCTTACGAGGGTGGCGCGTGGCGGATTCCCGAGCTGATGGCGGAGCTCGCGCACGCCGACGACGTCTATCTCGACTCGCTCAGCCTGGTCAAGATCGACCGCTACGCCCAGGGCAGGGTCGTGCTGCTGGGCGACGCCGCGTACGGCAACACCCTTGGCGGGTTCGGCACCGGGCTGGCCATGGTGGGCGCCTACGTCCTCGCGGGTGAACTGGTGGCGGCCGGCGGCGACCACCGCGTCGCGTTCCAGCGGTACGAGGAGCAGGTTCGCAAGTACGCCGAGTCTTCCGCGAAGAGCAACGCGGGCCCATTCCTGGCTCCTCCGACGAAGCTGAGAATGCGCATGCGGAACTGGATCTTCAAGTCAGGTTTTCTCCTGGGTGTGATGCTGAAGATGGCGGACAAGTTCGCCACCGACATCGACCTCAAGGAGTACCCGGCGCTCGTGAGTGTTTCGCGGGGTTAGAAGCCCGCGAAACACTCACGAGCCACCCACCTGGCCGCGCCTTGAAACGTGGCCGGGGACTGGGAAGCCGGGCGCCAGGGTGGGGCACGGCTCCGGGGCTCCGAAAACCGTGCGGATCGGCAGCACCCCGGCCCAGGCCGCGTTGGCGTCGACGTCTTCCTGCTCGTCGCCGGGGCCGGTCGCGCGGACCTTGAGGGAGGCTTCGGCCAGGTCCAGTGCGAGTACCGACACCGCGGCGAACTCCTTGGCGTTGACGTCACGCGCGTGTTCCCAGGAGCCGGGCGCGAGATGTTCGGTGATCACGTGCAGCGCGTGGGTCTTCGCCTCGACGTCCACGACCGGCCGGGCTTCCCCGAGTATCACCGCGCTGCGGTAGTTCATCGAGTGGTTGTTGATCGAGCGTGCGTAGACGATCCCGTCGAGCTGGGTCACGGTCACGCAGATTTCGATGCCACCTCCGGCCAGCCGCAGGCTGCTCGCGCCGGTGGAGCCGTGCAGGTAGAGCATGTCGCCGTCGCGGCCGTAGCCCGTCGGCAGCACCAGCGGCGCGCCGTCCCGGATGACGCCGAGGTGGCAGATGAGGGCGTCGTCGAGCAGGGCGTAGAGCGCGGAGCGGTCGGTGACCGCGCGGATCTTCCGGCGGCCGAGCGTGGTGCGTTCGGTGGGCGACAGTGGTGGCAACGGGGACATGGCTTTACTGTGACGGGCATCAGTGGCATTGAGAAATGGCCAATTATGGTCTATTTTGAGAAGCCACTTTGGAGGAATTGTGCTGCTCACCGAAACCGCCCTTCCGATCAGCCTGGACCGCGCGGCCGACACGCCGCTCGCCGTGCAGCTGGCTGACGCGTTGCGCGAGGCAGCCGCGACAGGGCACCTTCGCGGTGGGGACAGGCTGCCGTCGACGCGGGCACTCGCGGACAGGCTCGAGGTGAGCCGCACGGTCACGTCGGCCGCGTACGAGCAGTTGCACGCCGAGGGCTGGATCGCCGGGCGGCACGGCTCGGGGACGTACGTGACCACCTCGCCGCCCGGTGATCGGCCCGTCGGCGGGGCAGTCTTCGGCGAGGAACAGGAACCGGCGGACCTGCTCGACCTCACCCCTGGCGTGCCGTGGGCCGAGGGACTCGACAAGTCCGCGTGGCGGCGCGCGTGGCGGGCGGGTGGCGACTCGGCCCCGCTGTTCAAGGCTCATCGCGCGGGGCTGCTCGACTACCGCGCGGCCGTCTCCGAGCATCTGCTGCGGCACCGCGGGCTCGCCGCCGGCACGGATTCGGTACTCGCGACGGGCGGGACGACGGCCGCGGTGGTCGAACTCGCGGCCGCGGTGCTCAGCGCGGGTGATGTGGTCGCCGTGGAGGAGCCGGGATATCAGCGGGCTGTCCAGGCGTTCCGGCACGCGAGGCTGCACGTCGTCGGCGTGCCCGTCGACGGTGAGGGCCTGCGGCCCGACGCGGTGCCGCCCGGCGTACGGGCCGTCTATTGCTCGCCCGCGCACCAATACCCGATGGGCAGCCGGATGAGCGCGTCCCGGCGGGTGGAGTTGGTGGAACGCGCCCGCGCGGAAAACATTCTGCTCATCGAGGACGACTACGACGGCGAGCTGAGGTTCGACGTCGCGCCACTGCCGCTACTGGCCGCGCTCGCGCCGGACGTCGTAGCGCATCTCGGCACCACGAGCAAGATCCTCACCCCGACGCTGGGCGCCGGCTGGATGGTCGCGCCGCCGTCGGTGACTTCGGCCGTGCTGCGGTACCGCGAGCAGACCGGCACCCGCCCGTCGCCCGCCGGGCAGCGTGTCGTCGTCGAGCTGGCCAGGAACGGCGATCTGGGGCGGCACCTGCGGAAGTTGCGGCGCGAACTTTCCGAACGGCGTTCGATGCTCTCCAGTGCGTTGGCCGCGGCGGGGATCCCACTGCTCGGCGACGACGCGGGCGCGCATCTCGTGGTCCCGTTCGACTCCGCCGAGCGGGAACGGGACACGCTGGCCGACGCCGTGCGGTACGGGATCAGGCTCGACGGCCTCTCCCGGCATTTCGCGGGGACGCCAACGGCTTTTGGTGCTGCGATCGGCTACGGGGGCTGTTCCAGGGAGGCCCTGCACGACGCGCTGCACACCCTCGTGGGCCTACTGCGCCGAGCTCAAGATGGCAAGAGCCCGGTAGGGTGACCCGCTATGAGCTCTCCCAAAACCCGTGTCGCCGTCGTGTTCGGTGGTCGTAGTTCCGAGCACACGATCTCGTGTGTTTCGGCAGGTAGCGTGCTCGCGAACCTGGACAAGGATCGCTTCGAGATCGTGCCGATCGGCATCACCCGTGAGGGTGGGTGGGTGCTGGGCACCAGCGACCCCAAGACGCTGGCGATTCAGGGGCGGGAGCTGCCCTCGGTGAGCAGCGGCACGTCGCTCGTGCTGGCGGGAGACCCCACCAACCGGGACCTCGCCACCCTCGCGCCGGGCGCCGAGGTCGAGGCGCTGGCCGCGGTCGACGTCGTCTTCCCGGTGCTGCATGGCGCGTTCGGTGAGGACGGCACGATTCAGGGGCTGCTGGAGCTCGCCGACACCCCGTACGTGGGTGCTGGAGTGCTCGCCAGCGCCGCGGCCATGGACAAGGAGTTCACCAAGAAACTCCTTGCCGCCGAAGGACTTTCGGTCGGCACCTATGTGAGCCTGCGCCGCGATCAGGCCACGTTGGCGGAAGCCGACCGCGAGCGCCTCGGCCTGCCCGTGTTCGTCAAGCCGTCGCGCGCCGGGTCGTCGATCGGGATCAGCAAGGTCACCTCGTGGGACCAGTTGGACGCCGCGATCGCGCTGGCCAGGAAGACCGACCCGAAGGTGCTCGTCGAGGCCGCCGTCGTCGGCCGCGAGGTCGAATGCGGTGTGCTGGAGTACCCGGACGGCCGTGTCGAAGCCTCGCTGCCCGCCGAGATCCGCGTGCTCAGCGAAGAATCGAACGCCTGGTACGACTTCGAAACCAAGTACCTTGGCGAAGACGCCGAACTCGACATCCCGGCGAAGCTGAGCGACGCACTCACCGAGCGCCTGCGCGCCGCCGCCGTCGAAGCCTTCCGCGCGCTGGACTGCCAGGGCCTGGCGCGGGTCGACTTCTTCGTCGGCGCCGACGGCGGGCTGATCGTCAACGAGGTCAACACCATGCCAGGCTTCACCACGAAGTCCGCCTACCCGAAGATGTGGGAGGTGACCGGCGTCGACTACCCGACGCTGCTCGCCACCCTTATCGACACCGCCATCGCCCGAGGCACAGGCCTCCGCTAGTCCCCTTCACTTCCGAATATGTCGACAACTTCTCCAGCCCGGAACTTCGGAACATGTCGACATATTCGCCAGTTTTAAGGCCGGATTCGACTGACCGGTCCCACCCCAAAGCCCCCGAATATGTCGACAACTTTCGTTAGGCTTGCTAGCGGAAGTTGTCGACATATTCGGGGGCTTAGAAGCCCGCGAAACAGTCACGAGCGCTCAGAAGCGGAGGGGGGCGGCGGGGAGTTTGGCGGCGACGGCGGCCGAGATCTCCTGCAGGGGGCCGGTGCCGGAGGTGTCCGGGACGGTCAGCGCGGTGTAGACCGCACGGTCCACCACGTACCAGGTCGCCGTGCCCTCGCCTTGCACCTGCAGCCACTGGACGCCGTCGATCACGCGCAGTTGCGCTGTCGGAGTGAGCTCCGGCGGCTTGTCGAGCCCGCAGCGCAGGACCACGGGATCGGTGGCGCCCCAGGCGACGGTCGACGGCGGCGCGGGGGCGGCCAGTTCACGCAGGCCGAGTTTCTCGCCGTTCGACGTCAGCTCGGTGGGGATGCCGGCGATCAGCGTCGCGCACTGTGGGGCACCGGCCTGCGGGGCGGGCACCGACACCAACGGCAGCGGACCGGCCGCGACGTCTTCGCTCCTGCCCGCCATGAGGCCGAACACCGCCACGCCGGCCGCCAGCGCCACCGCGATCACGGTGGCGATGATGATCAGTCCGCGAGGAGGTGCGCCAGTGTCCGTTTCCACGCGATAACTACAGCACGGTTCAGAGGTGCACAACCGGGCAGGTCAGTGTGCGGGTGATGCCGTCCACGTTCTGCACCTTGGCGACGACGAGCTGGCCCAGCAGGTCCACGGTGTCCGCGGCGGCCCTGACGATGACGTCGTACGGCCCGGTCACATCCTCGGAACTGGTCACCCCAGGGATGTCCGAGATCTCGGCCGCGACTGCGGCGGCCTTGCCGACCTCGGTCTGGATGAGGATGTATGCGTGAACCACGGCGCGCCCCTTCGTCTGATCCTGTTCGCTCAAGGTAGGAACTAAGAACGTACCCGAACTTGGGAAAACATAGGGCATCCGACTATCGGTGGCCATATTCATGCTCACAGAACGAACGGAGGTGACAGGTGTCACCGCAGGGCATACCGGAGAACGGCACAGTCGCCGAGGCGGGCGAGTTCGGACTGATCCGAGCGATCACCCGTGGACGTCGTCAGCCGGCGTCCACATTGCTCGGTCCCGGGGACGACGCGGCGGTGGTGGCCGCGCCGGACGCGCGGGTCGTGGCGACCACCGACGTGCTGGTGCAGGGGGTGCACTTCCGGCTCGACTGGTCGAGTGCGGAGCAGGTCGGGCGCAAGGCGGTCGCGGTGAACCTCGCGGACGTCGCCGCGATGGGCGCCACCCCGACGGCGGTACTGGTGGGCCTGGCCTGCCCCGCCGACACCCAGGCTTCGGTGATCGCCGAGCTCACCGAAGGAATGTGGGCGGAAGCGACGCGCGCGGGCATCGGAGTCGTCGGCGGTGACATGGTCCGCGCCGACCAGCTCGTGATCAGCATCACCGCGCTGGGCGACCTCGGCGGCCGTGCGCCGGTCACCCGCTCGGGCGCACGTCCGGGTGATGTCGTCGCGGTCTGCGGGCGACTGGGCTGGGCCGCCGCCGGGCTCGCCGTGCTGGGCCGGGGATTCCGCTCACCGGTCAACGTCGTCAACGCGCAGCGCTGCCCGGAACCACCGTACGAAGCCGGGCCGAAGGCTGCCGACGAAGGCGCGACGTCGATGATCGACGTCTCCGACGGGCTGCTCGCCGACCTCGGCCATATCGCGGAGGAGTCGGAAGTCGGCATCGATGTCCAGACCGAACGCGTGACTATCCCGACACGCCTGGCCGAGGTCGGTTCGGCGCTGGGTGCGGACCCGCTGCGCTGGATGCTGACCGGCGGGGAGGACCACGCGCTGGCGGCCACTTTCCCGCCGTTCGCCGACCTGCCGGAAGGCTGGACGCGCATCGGCTCGGTGACCATGCCCGGCTCCGGGGTCACTGTGGACGGAAAGGCGTATGACCAGTCGGGTGGCTGGGAACACTGGCGTTAGCCTTTCCGGGATAAGAAATGGGCGCGAAGCGCCTCCGTTGAGGGTGGTGGTGGGTGACGGTGCGGGCGGATATTCGAGTGGCGGCGTATGACGATCCCGACGCGGCGAAGCTGATCGCGGCGGTACAGCAGGAATACGTGGCGCGCTACGGCGATATCGACGCCACACCGGTCGAGGTCGCCGACTTCCTCGCGCCACGCGGGATCTTTCTCGTCGGCTATCTCGATGACGTGCCCGTCGCATGCGGGGCCTGGCGGGCGCACGACGGACCGGCGCCCGATTTCCGGCCGGGTGACGTCGAGCTGAAGCGCATGTACGTCGTGCCTTCGGCGCGCGGCAAGGGATTCGCCCGCGCGATCCTTTCCGAACTCGAGCGCACGGCGGCCGCGGCGGGCCGCCTGCGCGCGGTGCTCGAAACCGGTACCGAACAGCCGGAGGCGCTGGCTCTGTACGCGTCGTCGGGCTACCACGCGATCGAGAGCTTCGGTGTCTACAAGAACGAGCCCGAAAGCCGCTGCTTCGCGAAAGCCCTTACGGAGTCAGCCGTAGCATGACGACGCCGTGTGGCGGCACGGTGGCTGACAACGCGCCGTCACTCGTGCCGATATCGGCGTGCTGCCAAAGGTCGCGCACCCGCCAGTGCCCCGGCACCGACGCGGAGACCTGGGCCGCCGCGTCGCCCATGTTCAGCAGCACCACCGCGAAACCGCCGTCTGACAGCTGTTTCCCCCACACCTGCGTGCTTCCCGACGTCGACAGCCGATGGCCCTGTGTGACGGCGAAATCCTGATCGACGGCGATGACTTCGCTGTTGAGCAGTGTTGCCTTGTTGGTGTCGCTCAGCTTCGCCGGATCGGTGCCCGCGAACAGCGGTGCGTTCAAGAGCGCCCACATGCTGAAGTGGGCGCGGTTCTCGTCGTCGGTGAGCGTGCCGTTGCCGACCTGGAGCATGTCCGGGTCGTTCCAGCCACCGGGCGCTCCGGTGTAGTCGGACACCGAGGCCTGCTCGTCGATCACCGACGCCACCGATGTCCAGTCAGGACTCAGGTCGAACGTCGTGCGCCAAAGGTTCGCCACCGGGCGTGCCCACGTCCACGGTTCGGAGACGCCGTACTCCGAAATGGCGTAGACGATCGGACGGCCGACGGCCGCGAGCTCGTCGCGCATCTTGGCGAACGCAGCCTGCCGGTCGAGGCCATCGTTGGTGTCGGCGTTGCACCAGTCGTACTTGAGGTAATCGACTCCCCAGGATGCGAACGTTTGCGCGTCCTGCCGTTCATGGCCGAGCGAGCCGATTCCCTGTGCGGGGTAGCCGTCGTTCGCCATCGCGCAGGTCGCGCTACCGGGCACGGCGTAGATCCCGAACAACAACCCGCGCGAGTGCACGTACGCGGCCAGCGCGGCTATTCCGCCGGGAAACCGGCTCGGGTCGGCGAGCAGCGAGCCGTCGGCACCTCGGGTAGCCGCTTGCCAGCAGTCGTCGACCACGACGTACCGGTAACCGGCGTCGCGCATTCCCGTGCCGGCCAGCGCGTCGGCGGCATCGCGGACGACCTGCTCGGTGAGATCGTCGCACCGGACCTGGTTCCAGCTGTTCCAGCCCATCGGCGGGGTCAGCGCGAGACCGTTGGCCAGCGGCTTCGGGGCAGGGGCAGGCCAGGACAGAATTGCCGCGAGCGCGAGTGTGACGAGCGCGACCGCGCTCAGGCCAAGGCGTTTCCTCTGCATGCTGATGCGCGTGATCCAATCGCACCGGACGTGAAACCGCAGTACTGGAGGCAACATGGCGATCTACGCGCTCGGCGATCTCGAGCCCCGCATTCATCCCGACGCCTACGTGCATCCCGATGCGACCCTGATCGGGGACGTCCGGATCGGCGCGCACGCGTCGGTGTGGCCGCAGACGGTGCTGCGCGGCGACCACGGCTACATCGAGATCGGCGAGCGGTCGAACGTCCAGGACGGCTGTGTCCTGCACTGCACCGAACTGCACCCGACGATCCTCGGCCCGTCGTCGGCCATCGGGCACGCCGTGCACGTCGAAGGTGCGACGATCGGCGCCGGCTGCCTGATCGCATCCGGCTCGGTGGTGCTCAACGGCAGCGTGATCGAGGACGGCGGAATGGTCGGCGCGGGGGCGGTGCTGTCCTACGGTTTCCAGGTGCCGTCCGGCCATGTCGCGCTGGGCGTGCCCGCCAAGACCCGGCCGAACAAGTCGTTCGGACCGGACATGATCAAGCAGGTCGTCGACGGTTATGTCGAGCGTGCGAAGTACTTCAGTACCGCGCTGCGGCGTATTGACCGCTAGGGATAGAGTGCGCCGCCGTGACAGCGCGTCCTTTGAACGAGATCGTCGAAGCAGGCTGGGCGAAGGCCCTCGAACCCGTGGCCGCGCAGGTCGCCGCGATGGGGGAGTTCCTGCGCAGCGAGATAGCCGCAGGCCGTACCTACCTGCCCGCCGGGGAGCACGTCCTGCGGGCATTCAAGCAGCCGTTCCACGATGTGCGGGTGCTGATCGTCGGCCAGGATCCCTATCCGACCCCCGGACACGCCATCGGACTGTCGTTCGCCGTGGCACCCGACGTCCGGCCGCTGCCGAAGAGCCTGGTGAACATCTACAAGGAGTACGCCGACGACCTCGGCCACCCGCTGCCGTCCAACGGTGACCTCACGCCGTGGGCCGAGCAGGGGGTGCTGCTGCTCAACAGGGCGCTGACCGTCCAGCCCGGCAAGTCCAACGCGCACCAGGGCAAGGGCTGGGAAGACGTCACCGAGCAGGCGATCAAGGCACTCGCGGCGCGGGACGAGCCGCTGGTGGCGATCCTGTGGGGACGCAACGCCCGTAACCTGAAGCCGCTGCTGGGGAAGGTCCCGTGCATCGAGTCGGCGCACCCGAGCCCGCTCTCCGCGCACGCCGGGTTCTGGGGCTCGAAGCCGTTCAGCCGGGCCAACGAGCTGCTCGTCCAGCAAGGCGCCCAGCCCGTGGACTGGAAGCTGCCCTGAGCTCGTGAGTGTTTCGCGGGGTTAGAACCCCGCGAAATATTCACGAGCGCACGGCAAGAGGCCCGGCGGACCGAAGTCTGCCGGGCCTCTTGTTGCATCCCAAAAAACGAGCGACCAAGCTCAGCCGCGCACAACCTTGCCAGCCTTGATGCAAGAGGTGCATACGTTCATGCGCTTGCGCTGTGACAGACCGATCTTGGCGTGCACGGTCTGAATGTTCGGGTTCCACCGACGGTTGGTACGACGGTGGGAGTGCGAGACCGACTTGCCGAAGCCGGGACTCTTGGCACAGACGTCGCACACGGCAGCCACGTCGAACTCCTTCAAATCAGTGAAAAGGCATTACACCCAGAAGGCTGGGCAACTCGAACATAGTAACCAGCGCAATCCGAGCGCTCCGAAGCAGGGTCGATACCCTCACTTCGAGCAGCATGGAGGTCAGGGGATTGCGGGTACTGGACGCGGCGGCGGTGACTGCCTGGGCGGCGGCCATCACGGGCAGCTTGGACGTGTTGCGCCCGGATATCGACGGTATCAACGTGTACCCCGTCGCGGACTCCGACACGGGGTCGAATCTCCTGCACACCATGCTCGGCGCGCGCGACGCGCTCGAGGAGGCAGGACCGGTGGACGCGGCCGGCGCGCTCGGCTGCCTCGCGCAGGGAGCGGTGGCGTCGGCACGGGGTAACTCCGGCGTCATCATGTCCCAGGTCATGAGGGGTTTTGCCGAGGCGGCGGCCGGGGGCGGGGAGTTCGACGGCATCGGGCTCGCGTCGGCGCTGGTGAACGCCGACAAGGCCGCGACGGGCGCGGTGACGCGCCCGGTGGCGGGCACGATCCTGACCGTTCTCCACACGGTCGCCGCGGCGGTGCGGGGCGAGACGCGCTCCTTGGAAGCGGTTGCCGTGCGGGCTGCGGCGGTCGCGTCGGCGGCGCTCGAGGAAACGCCGAACCAGCTGCCGGTGCTCGCTCAGGCCGGGGTCGTCGACGCCGGGGCGCGCGGGCTGGTCGCGGTGCTCGACGCGCTGGTCGGTGTGATCACGGGCACAACGACAGGGCCCGCGCACGCACTGGCGTCCCTCCACGCGCACGCGGCCCCGGCGACACACGCCTGGGAGGTCATGTACCTGCTCGACGGCGTCGAGGAGCATGCCCTGCCCGCGTTGCGGCGGGCGTTGAGCGGACTTGGCGACAGCGTGACCGTGGCCGGCGACGGTGCGGGCAGCCACGCCGTGCACGTCCATTGCGCGGACATCGGCGCGGCCATCGAGGCCGGTATCGGCGCCGGGCGCCCGCGCAAGATCCGGGTGGAGCCGCTGATCACGCCGACGCCGATCGAGATCGGCAGCGGTGTCGACCGCACGGTGGTCGCGGTGGTGCACGGCGGCATGCTGGCCGAGGTGCTGCGCGCGGAGGGAGTCGCGGTGCTCGCGGTGCCGTCCGGTGCGACCCCGAGCGTCGAGGAGATGCTGGGCCTCATCAACGAAGCCGCGGGCGCGCACGTCACCGTGCTGCCTGGCGGCGTGGACCTCACCGGCGCTGCGGACGCGGCGGCCGGGCTCGTGCTGGCCGGGGACAGGGACGTCGTGGTCATCCCGTGCGCGTCGCCGGTGCAGGTGCTCGCCGCGCTCGCGGTGCACGACCCGAGCAGGCGCACCAACGACGACGTCGTCGCGATGGCCGAAGCGGCCGCGGCGACCAGGCGCGGTGAACTGGTGGTCTCGCGCGAAGAATCACTCACCTGGGTAGGCCGGGCGCAGGCCGGGGACATGATCGGCTTGATCGACGGCGAAGTGGTTCTCATCGAGCCCGCGCCGGCGTCGGAGACAAACCTCGTCGCCGCCGCGATGAACCTGCTCAGCCGCATGCTCGGTCCCGGTGGTGAGCTGGTCACGGTGCTGACGGGGATGAGCGCGCCGGACGGCCTCGGCGCCGAGTTGGGCGAGCAGGTGCGGCTCGAGCATCCTGAAGTGGAATTGACGAGCTATCCCAGTGGGCAGGCGGACACGGTGTTGTTGATCGGGGTTGAATAGGGGCGATGAGCGAGCTGCGCGACAAGCTGACACCGTTGCTGGGCGCCAAAACCGCGAAGGCGCTGGGGAAGGCGCTGGACATCCACACCGTGAGCGACCTGTTGCGGCACTACCCCCGCCGCTACGCCGAGCGCGGTGAGTTGACCGACATCGGCGGCTTGGAGATCGGCGAACACGTCACCGTGATGGCCAGGGTCGAGAAGGTCACCTCGCGGCAGATGAAAGCCCGCTACGGCACCATGCTCGAGGTGGTGATCACCGACGGGCGCCGTAAGCTTCAGTGCGCCTTCTTCACCCAGGCGGCCAAGCACACCAAGGATCTGGTGGTCGGCAAGAGCGGACTGTTCGCGGGCAAGGTAACCGTTTTCCGGGACGCGCTGCAGCTGGCCAACCCCGAATACGAGCTGCTCGACGAATCGGCGGACCCCAGCGCGATGGAGACGTTTCTCGCCGAGATGATCCCGGTTTACCCTGCCGCGCAAGGAGTTCCGACTTGGTCGATCGTCAAGTGCGTCCGCCAGGTACTGGACACGCTCGACGTCGTCGAAGACCCGATGCCGCCGGAACTGCTGGCACGGTACGGGTTCACCGGTCTCGACCAGGCACTGCGGAACATCCATCGCCCGGCGAACTGGGCCGAGCTGGAGAACGCGCGCAAGCGGCTCAAGTGGGACGAAGCGATGGCCATCCAGCTGATTTTCGCGCAGCGGCGGTATTCCGCGGTGTCGCGTCCGGCGCCGGCCAACCCGCACAAGGACGGCGGCCTGCTCGACGCCTTCGACAAGCGGCTCCCGTTCGAGCTGACGGCCGGTCAGAAGGAGATCGGCGAGACGCTCGCGGCCGAACTGTCCGGCGAGCACCCGATGAACAGGCTGCTGCAAGGGGAAGTCGGTAGCGGTAAGACCATTGTGGCGTTGCGCGCGATGTTGCAGGTCGTCGACTCCGGGCGGCAGGCCGCGATGCTCGCGCCGACCGAAGTCCTCGCCTCCCAGCACGCCCGGTCGCTGCGCGAGATGCTCGGCGACCTCGCCATGGCCGGTGAACTCGGCGCCGCCGACAACGCCACGAAGGTCACGCTGCTGACAGGCTCGATGGCCGTCAAGGAGCGCAGGCAGGCGTTGCTCGACACGGTCAGCGGCGCGTCGGGCATCATCGTCGGCACGCACGCGATCATCCAGGACACGGTTTCCTTCGCGGAGCTCGGTTTTGTCGTGGTCGACGAGCAACACCGCTTCGGCGTCGAGCAGCGGGACGCCTTGCGGTCGCGTGGCGCGGAGTTCACCAGCCCGCACGTCCTCGTCATGACGGCGACGCCGATTCCTCGCACGGTCGCGATGACGGTCTACGGCGACCTGGAGATCTCGGCGCTGCGCGAAATGCCGGTCGGGCGCTCGCCCATCGCGACCACGGTCGTGCCGGTCGCGGAGAAGCCCGCTTGGCTCGACAGGGTGTGGCAGCGGGTCGCCGAAGAGGTCGGTAAGGGGCATCAGGCGTACGTCGTCTGCCCGCGGATCGGTGACGAACCGGCGTCCGACAAGGGTGACAAGCGTCCGCCGCTCGCGGTGCTCGATGTCGCGCCGGAGCTGGAAAACGGGCCGCTCAACGGCCTGAAGGTCGGTGTGCTGCACGGCCGCATGCCCGCCGACGAGAAGGACGCGTCGATGCGGGCCTTCAGCAGCGGGAAGGTGGACGTGCTGGTCGCGACCACAGTGATCGAGGTCGGCGTCAACGTGCCCAACGCCACCGCGATGGTGATCCTGGACGCCGACCGCTTCGGCGTCAGCCAGCTGCACCAGCTGCGTGGCCGGGTCGGCCGGGGGAAGGTACCGGGAATCTGCTTGCTGGTCACCGAAACCCTCGACGGCACCGCGACCCGTGAGCGGCTCGCCGCGGTGGAGTCGACAACGGACGGTTTCGAACTGTCCAAGCTGGACCTCGAACTACGCCGCGAAGGTGACATCCTGGGTTCGTCGCAGTCCGGGACGAAGTCTGGGCTGAAGCTCCTGTCTCTGCTTCGGGACGAGGAAGTCATCGCCGAGGCCCGGGAGCGGTCGCAAGAGATCGTCGCCGAGGACCCCGCGCTCGGCAAGTACCTCGGGCTGGCGCACATGATCGCCGACGTCGTCGACGCCGAACGCGCCGAATACCTGGATAAGACCTAGCGACTTGTTCCGACGTATGCACCGGCTTTGACGGCGATGGCCGTCGAGCGGGCGGCGGCTATCGCGACAGCGGTGGTCACGAGTTCCCGGGAGATGAACAAGCGGTAGAAGATCGGGGCGCAGGCCGCGCGGACGACCTCGATCGGGTCGGTTCCGGAGGGCGCTTCACCGCGGGCAATGGCCCGGCCCACGATTCCGGCGCAGCGCTCGTGCCTGTCGGCGTAGAACGTGCGCAGCGCGTCGGCGGCCTGTTCGGACTGGAAGGCGGCGGAGACCGACGCCGTCGGCAGTGCGGACACGGCCGGGTCGGCGAACCAGTGGACGAGCTCGTTGGTGAGGCTCGCGAGGTCGCCTTCCAGCGTGCCGGTGTCCGGGGCCTGCCACTCCTGTTCGGTGCCGAGGAGGAGCGCGGCGGCGACCAAGCCTTCGGCGTTGCGCCAGCGGCGGTACAGCGTCGTCTTGTGGATCCCGGCGCGGTCGGCGACGGCCTCGACGGTCAGGGCGGCATAACCCCGTTCGGCGAGTTCGTCGAGGGTCGCCTGAAGTACGGCGATCCGGGTGCGCTCGGTCCGGCCACCGGGTCGCGTTTTCTCGCTTGCCAATTACAACTCCTATTGCGTCCGGCCAGCCCGGCTTGAGCCAGGTACACCGGATCGGGGGACAAGTTGATGTTGTGGAGCGCGGTTACGGAGGGTAGACGCATGGTATGCAAAATCGACTGATGCGTGGCGTGCTCGTGATGGGACTCTCTGCTGTCGTCGGCGTCGCGGTCGCCTTGCCGGCCCAAGCCGCCGACCCCGCGCCCGGGGTGCAGCCGAACCCGCCCACGTGGGGCCTGGACCGAGTGGACCAGCGCAAAGGGGTCGACCAGAGCTACCACTACGAAACCGGCGCCGGCCAGGTGACCGCGTACGTGATCGACAGCGGGATCGATGCCACGCACCCCGAGTTCGAAGGCCGCGTGGAGCAGGGCGTGAACATCGCGGACGGTAGCAACGACACCTCCGACGTCAACGGCCACGGCACCCATATCGCGGGAATCATCGGCGGCAAAACCTACGGGATCGCGAAAGACGTCCAGCTCGTCCCGGTGCGCGTGCTCGACAAGGAGGGCGGGGGTACGCCGGAGAACATCATCGCCGGCATCCAATGGGTCATCCAGAACGCGCGGCAGCCCGCGGTCGCCCTGCTCGGTATCGGCGGCGTCCCGAACGACAAGCTCGACGCCGCCGTTCGCGCGCTGGCCGCTGTTGTGCCCGTCGCCGTCCCCGCCGGAGGTGAGTCGGCCGACGCGAGCGAGTTCTCC
This sequence comes from Actinomycetota bacterium, assembly GCA_032230695.1. Taxonomy (GTDB): domain Bacteria; phylum Actinomycetota; class Actinomycetes; order Mycobacteriales; family Pseudonocardiaceae; genus Amycolatopsis. Next base: position 36,630 of record JAVXWP010000181.1, read on the forward strand.
CCGGCCCGGGTACCCGAAGCGCTGACCGTCGGCGCCAGTGACGTCCTCGACCGCACGGCGCTGACGTCGAACTACGGCTCGGTCGTCGACCTGTACGCACCGGGCGTCGAGGTCCCGTCCCCGGCTCCGGACGGCCCCGGCGCCGGGGTGCTGTCCGGGACATCGATCGCCGCCGCGCACGTCGCCGGCGCCGCCGCGCTGTACCGGGCGTTGCATCCCGACGCCACCGCGCCGGAGGTCGCCAAGGCCTTGGTCGACAACGCCACCCAAGGCGCCCTCGCCGGCGTCCCGGACGGCACGGCCAACCGCCTGCTCTACACCCTGAGCGTGACTCCGAAGAGCTGATAGACAGAGTCGCCGACCCCGGTGAACGTTGTTTCATCCGGGTGGCGGAGCCCGTGGCGGGCCGCGATGGCCATGCCCGCTGACCGATCGACGTCGTAGACGCGATATTCGGGCTCCGCGAGTCTCTGGCCGAGCAAGCCGGTGCCGCAGCCGACGTCGAGAACCGTCCGGGTGTGGCTTCCCAGTAGCTGGGCGAGCGCATAGCGCTCAACCTCGGCGTCGTAGTCGATCACATCGGCGAAACTACTCGCGAAAACCTCGGCACGACCAGCGAAGATGGGCAACCAGGCTGGATAATGATGTCCATCACCTGGTACGGAGCTCCCGCAGTACGGGACCGACCCGGTAGGTTCGTCACCTATTCTTCTTCAAGGGAAGGACCGGGCATGTTTCGCAAGGTGCTGGTCGCCAATCGCGGCGAGATCGCCATCCGCGCATTCCGAGCCGGCTACGAACTGGGCGCCGGTACGGTGGCCGTGTTCCCGCACGAAGACCGGAACTCGCTCCACCGGCTGAAGGCCGACGAGGCGTACGAGATCGGCGAACCTGGCCACCCGGTGCGTGCCTACCTGTCGGTTGAGGAGATCATCGCGGCCGCCAAAAAGGCGGGCGCTGACGCCGTTTACCCAGGTTACGGCTTCCTCTCCGAGAACCCGGACCTCGCGCGCGCGTGCGAGGACGAGGGGATCACGTTCGTCGGCCCCAGCGCGGACATCCTCGAGCTGACCGGCAACAAGGCCCGCGCCATCAAGGCGGCGCGTGAGGCCGGAGTGCCGGTGCTGGGCTCGTCGGAGCCTTCGTCGGACATCGACGAGCTGGTCGCGGCGGCCGAGGAAATCGGTTTCCCCGTGTTCGTCAAGGCCGTCGCCGGTGGTGGTGGCCGCGGGATGCGCCGGGTGGACGACCCGAAGTTGCTGCGCGAGTCGATCGAAGCGGCCTCCCGCGAGGCGGAATCGGCCTTCGGCGACTCGACCTGTTTCATCGAGAAGGCCGTGATCGAGCCGCGGCACATCGAGGTCCAGATCCTCGCCGACGGCGAGGGCAACATCATCCACCTGTTCGAGCGTGACTGCTCGGTGCAGCGGCGCCACCAGAAGGTCGTCGAGCTCGCGCCCGCGCCCAACCTGGCGCCCGAGCTGCGCGACCAGATCTGTGCCGACGCCGTCGCGTTCGCGCGCAAAATCGGCTATCGCAACGCCGGTACCGTCGAGTTCCTGCTCGACCGCGAGGGCAAGCACGTCTTCATCGAGATGAACCCGCGGATCCAGGTCGAGCACACGGTGACCGAGGAGGTCACCGATGTCGACCTCGTCCAGTCGCAGCTGCGGATCGCGGCCGGCGAGACCCTCGCCGACCTCGGCCTTTCGCAGGACAAGATCTACCTGCGCGGGTTCGCGCTGCAGTGCCGCATCACCACCGAGGATCCGGCCAACGGCTTCCGCCCGGACACCGGCATGATCAGCGCCTACCGCTCGCCCGGTGGCTCCGGCATCCGCCTCGACGGCGGGACGGCGTTCGCCGGTACCGAGATCAGCGCGCACTTCGACTCGCTGCTCGTCAAGCTGACGTGCCGTGGCCGCGACTTCAAGACCGCCGTCGGCCGCGCACGCCGTGCCGTCGCCGAGTTCCGCATCCGCGGGGTCGCCACCAACATCCCGTTCCTGCAGGCGGTTCTCGACGATCCCGACTTCCGCGAGGGCCGGGTGACGACGTCGTTCATCGAGCAGCGGCCCCATTTGCTCACGGCGCGGCATTCCGCCGACCGCGGTACGCGGCTGCTGAACTACCTCACCGACATCACCGTGAACCAGCCCAACGGCGAACGCCCACGCGCGATCGAGCCGCAGACCAAGCTTCCGAAGCTGCCGAAGACGGAACCGGCCGCCGGGTCCAAGCAGAAGCTCGACGAGCTAGGCCCGGAGGGTTTCGCGCGCTGGATGCGGGAGTCGCCGCTCGTCGGCGTCACCGACACCACCTTCCGTGACGCGCACCAGTCGCTGCTGGCGACCCGCGTGCGCACCAAGGACCTGCTGGCCGTCGCGCCGGTGGTCGCGCACACGCTGCCGCAGCTGCTCTCGGTGGAGTGCTGGGGCGGCGCGACCTACGACGTCGCCCTGCGGTTCCTCGCCGAGGACCCGTGGCAGCGGCTCGACGAACTGCGGAAGGCGCTGCCGAACATCTGCCTGCAGATGCTGCTGCGCGGCCGGAACACGGTCGGCTACACGCCATACCCGACCGAGGTGACCAACGCTTTCGTCGAGGAGGCGGCGTCCACCGGGATTGACATCTTCCGGATCTTCGACGCGCTCAACGACGTCGAGCAGATGCGCCCGGCGATCGACGCCGTGCGGGCGACCGGAACGGCTGTCGCCGAGGTGGCTCTCTGCTACACCTCGGACCTTTCCGACCCGTCGGAGAAGCTGTACACGCTGGACTACTACCTGAAGCTCGCCGAGCAGATCGTCGGCGCCGGGGCGCACGTCCTGGCGATCAAGGACATGGCCGGGCTCCTGCGCGTCCCCGCGGCGAAGAAACTGGTTGCCGCGCTCCGCAAGGAATTCGACCTGCCGGTCCACATCCACACCCATGACACCCCTGGTGGTCAGCTCGCGACCTACCTGGCCGCCATCGACGCGGGCGCCGACGCCGTGGACGGCGCTGTCGCGTCGATGTCCGGCACGACCTCGCAGCCGTCGCTCTCGGCGATCGTCGCGGCGACGGACCACTCCGCGCGGCCGACCGGGCTCGACCTGGAGGCCGTCGGAAACCTGGAGCCGTACTGGGAAATCGTGCGCAAGATCTACGCGCCGTTCGAAGCGGGGCTCGCTTCGCCGACCGGGCGGGTGTATCACCACGAGATGCCGGGCGGGCAGCTGTCGAACCTCCGCACACAGGCCATCGCACTCGGCCTCGGTGACAGGTTCGAGGAGATCGAGGCGATGTACGCCGCCGCGGACAAGATCCTCGGGCACCTGGTCAAGGTCACGCCTTCGTCCAAAGTGGTCGGTGACCTCGCACTGCACCTCGTCGGCGCGGGCGTGGCGCCGGCGGACTTCGAGGCCGAGCCGAACAAGTTCGACATCCCCGACTCGGTGATCGGCTTCCTGCGTGGCGAGCTCGGCGACCCGCCCGGAGGCTGGCCGGAACCGTTCCGCACCAAGGCGCTGGAAGGCCGTACCAAGTCCAAGCCGGTACCCGAACTGTCCACTGAGGACCGTGAAGCGCTGGGAACCGATCGGCGCGCGACGCTCAACAGGCTGCTGTTCCCTGGGCCCACCAAGGAATTCGAGGCGCACCGCGAGCAGTACGGCGACACCAGCGTGCTGCCGAGCAAGGACTTCTTCTACGGGCTGCGGCCGGGGGAGGAGTACCAGGTCGACCTCGAGCAGGGTGTCCGGTTGCTCATCGAGCTGGAAGCCATCGGTGAGGCCGACGAGCGCGGCATCCGCACGGTGATGTCCACGCTGAACGGCCAGCTGCGGCCGATCCAGGTGCGGGACCGCTCGGTCGCGTCGGATCTGCCCGTCACCGAAAAGGCCGACAAGGCGAACCCGAAGCAGGTGGCGGCGCCGTTCGGCGGTGTGGTCACGCTGCAGGTCTCCGAGGGCGACACGGTCGAGTCCGGGGCCACGGTGGCGACGATCGAGGCGATGAAGATGGAAGCGTCGATCACCGCGTCCGCCGGTGGGACCGTCGGCAGGCTGGCGATCAACACCGTGCAGCAGGTGGAAGGCGGGGACCTCCTCCTCGTCCTGGAGTAGTGCTTTTCGCCGAAGGGCTTTCTCGCGTGTGTTGCGTGAGGAGGCCCTTCGGCTAGCTTGGTCACCATGCTCGTCAACGCGGTGCCGCAGCGGCAAGGATCGGTGAGCCCGAGGGCGGGTGAACTGCCCGCGGGGTGCCTGGCGCTCGCGGAGCTGGCCGGGTCGGTGCTGGGAACACCGGTGAACGTGGTGCCGCAGAGCGAAGAAGTTTCGTCCACTGTGGACAGTGTGGCCAATCGTGCGGTGCTGGTGGGCGACAACAGGGCGGCTCAGCTCGCGGCGTTGGAGGCACCCGGCGGCCCGGTGCTGACGATCGGCGGGGACTGCGGCGTCGAACTCGTGCCGATCGGTGTCGCACGTTTCCGGTACGGGCAAGGGCTCGCGGTGGGGTGGTTCGACGCGCACGCGGATCTGAACACCGCCGCGAGTTCGCCGTCAGGAGCCTTTCACGGAATGGTGCTGCGGTCGCTGCTGGGGCACGGGGACACGGATTTCGCCGCTGGTCCGGCCTTGGAGCGGGCTGTGCTGGTCGGCACGAGGGTGTTCGACCCGGGGGAGCGGGAAGCTGTCGACGCCGGGCTCGTCGGGCACGTGCCGGGTGAACCGGCAGCCGTGCGGGAAGCGTTCAGCGGGGCGGAAGGCGTCTACTTGCACGTGGATCTCGACGTGCTCGACCCCGCCGAGTTCAGCGAAGTCACCTATCCCGAGCCAGGTGGACTGACGATCGATCAGCTCGTCGCCGCCATTCGCGCGCTGGCCGAGTTCGACGTGATCGGCGCCGGTGTCACCGAATGCCTCGGCACCGGTTCGCGGCTACGCGTGCTGGAGCCCGTTCTGGAAGCGATCGGCGACTTACTGACCTGATCGCCCGCGCCCGGGGAAAGTGTCAAGGCTTTCCCCGGGAGGGGGTTACTTCGCCAGGTCGGCGACGGTTTCGTAGGAGCGGCGCCGGTCGGCGTGGTCGTGGACCATGGTGGTGATCATGAGCTCGTCGGCGCCGGTGTCGGCCAGCAACGTCTCGAGCCCCTTCCGGACGGTCTCCGGCGAACCGGCGATGTTGCTCTCGAAACGCTCCTCGATGAACATCAGGTCCATCTCGGTGTACGGGTACGCCGCGGCTTCCTCGGGCGTCGGCAGCGGGATGGGCCGCCCGCGACGCAGGCTGAGGAAGGTGAGCCCGCTGGGGCCCGCGAGCCAGCGTGCGCGGTCATCGGTCTCGGCGGCGATCACGGACACGCCGAGCATCACGTACGGCTCCTGCAACACCGCTGACGGCCGGAACGCGTTCCGGTAGATCTGCACGGCAGGCAGGGTGTTCTGCGCGCTGAAGTGGTGCGCGAACGAGAACGGCAGGCCGAGCGTGCCGGCGAGCTGCGCGCTGAAGCCGCTCGAGCCCAGCAGCCACACCGGCGGCTTGTTGCCCTCGGCCGGGGCGGCACGCACCGCGCGGCCTTCGCCGGGCTCGAAGTACTCGAGCAGCTCGTCGAGCTGCTGGGGGAAGTTTTCGGCGGAGAGCCCGCCGGGGCCGCGGACAGCCAGCGCGGTGCGCTGGTCGGAGCCGGGGGCGCGGCCGATACCGAGATCGATGCGGCCGGGGTGGAACGCTTCGAGCGTGCCGAACTGCTCGGCGATGATGATCGGCGCGTGGTTCGGCAGCATGACGCCGCCGGAGCCGACGCGGATCGTTTCGGTGGCGGCGGCGACCTGCCCGATCAGGACGGCGGTGGCCGAGCTCGCGATACCGGGCATGTTGTGGTGTTCGGCGAGCCAATACCGGTGGTAGCCCAGGCTCTCGGTGTGCCTGGCCAGGTCGAGGGTGCATTGCAGCGCTCCCCGGACATCGGACCCGCTCACTACCGGTGAGAGGTCGAGCACGGACAACGGCACGTCAGACAGAGAAGTCACGGAACCTTCAACGCCCACCGGTCGTGAACTCTTCCCGATGCGCTCGTGAGTGTTTCGCGGGGTTCTAACGCCGCGAAACACTCACGAGCCGTGCAGCCGCCGTGCCCGTAGGCGTCCGGCGACTCAGTGCGGCAGCCAGTCCGGGTTCGACGCGAGCACGGTGAGCTGCTGCGTCGCGCGGGTGAGCGCGACGTAGAGGACTCGGCGCCCGGTGGTCGACTCGGTGATCAGGTCGTTCGGCTCGACCAGTACCACGGCGTCGTATTCCAGGCCCTTGGAATCGAGGCTGCCGACGACCTTGAGCCGCTCGTCGGTTTGCCCGGCGAGCCAGTGGCCGACCTCATCGATCCGGTCCATCGCGGTGATCACCCCGACAGTGCCTTCGACGGTGTCCATCAGTTCCTTGGCCGCCACCTGCACCGCGGCTTCCATCCCGGCGGCCTCGACCATGCGGACCTCGGGGACGAGCCCGGTGGTGCGCACGGCGTGGGGCAGATCGTCCTCGCCGGCGTGGCCGACGACGACCTTGGCGGCGAGGTCGAAGATCTCCTTCGAGTTCCGGTAGTTCGTGCGCAGGGTGTACCGGCGGCGTGCGGCGCTCTGGCCGAACGCCTGGTCGCGTGCTTGCGCGGCCTCCGCAGGGTCCGGCCACGAGCTCTGCACCGGGTCCCCGACGACCGTCCAGCTGGCGTACTTGCCGCGCCTGCCGACCATTCTCCACTGCATGGGCGAGAGGTCCTGCGACTCGTCGACCACGACGTGCGAGTACTCGTCGTAGTGCTCGGCTCGGTGCGTCCCACTGCTGGAGCGCGACGGGTTGACCTCGATCATTTCTTGCCTGCGACGGCGTTTCGGCTCCGGACCGATGAGCACGCGCAGCTCGTCGAGCAGTGCGACGTCGGCCACCGACCAGCCACGGGTGCGGTCGGCCAGGTCCTTGGCGAGCATGGTGATCTCGCCGCGGTTGAGCAGCCCCTTGGCCGCGCCGGCGAGCCGCCGTTCGTCGGCCATCCACCGCAGGATCTGCGCGGGGTAGAGCACCGGCCACCACTCGACGAGAAACCGGTGGAACTCGATCCGGTCGCCGAGTTCGTAGATCAGCTCGGCCTTGTCGAACGACTTGCCGTCCTCCTTCGCGTGCTCGTCGGCCCGGGTGGCGAGCGCGTCGAGCAGCATTTCTGCGGCGCGGATCCGTGACCGGTTCGGCGGCGCGCCCGCGCTGTGCACACGGCGGCGGACCTTGTCCAGGTCCTTGGCGTCGAGCTTGAGGACCTCGCCGCGGTAGACGATCCGCATGTTCGTCGGCGCGTCCGGCGGGGTCTCCCGCAACGACCGCAGGAGCACCTTGCGCATCCGCAGCGAGCCCTTGATCGCCGCCAGCGGTGCGGCGTCCTGCCGGGTCGCGTTGAGGCCGTCGAGGACCTCGCCGAGCGCGCGGAGCTCGACGTTCGTCTCACCCATCGACGGCAGCACGCGCTCGATGTAGCTCGTGAACACCCCGGACGGTCCGACGACGAGCACACCGGCGCCGCCGAGCTGACGGCGGTAGCGGTAGAGCAGGTACGCGGCGCGGTGCAGGGCGACGGCCGTCTTGCCGGTACCCGGGCCACCGGTGATCTCGGTGATCCCGCGCCACGGCGCCCGGATGATCTCGTCCTGCTCCTTCTGGATGGTCGCGACGATGTCGCGCATCTTCTCGCCGCGCGACCGGCCCAGTGCCGCCATCAGCGCGCCTTCGCCGACGATCTGCATGCCGTCGGGCACCGCGTCGGCCATCAGGACGTCGTCGTCCACCTCGAGCACGGTCTGCCCGGAGCTGCGGATGACCCGGCGCCGGATGACGTTCATCGGTTCTTCGGCCGTCGCCTGGTAGAACGGCGCGGCCGCCGGCGCGCGCCAGTCGGTGACGAGGTTGTTGAAGTCCGCGTCGCGGATGCCGAGCCTGCCGACGTAGTCGACCTCGCCGTCCAGGTGATCCAGCCTGCCGAACACCAGTCCTTCGTACTCGGCGTCCAGCGTCTGCAACGTCTGGTTCGCGTGGAAGACCATCATGTCGCGTTCGAACAGCATCGACGCCTGCTCGAAAATAGCCTCCCGACCAGCCCCATGGCCGATCTCGTACCCCTTCGATCGCATGGCCTCAGCCTGCGTACGCAGTTCCCCGAGCCGGGTGTACACCCGATCGACATGGGACTGCTCGATGGCGATCTCGGCCCGTCTGACCCGAGGTTCCGACACTCATCGCTCCTAAGCAGCTCAAACGCCTTCGAGGGCGAAGAAGAACTCTACGCGTTCCCGCCTGGACGCTCGCCAAGTGTCATGTGATGCCGGTCGAAGGACGCGTACGGGAGGATGCACGGGTGACCAGGATCGTGGCCGGGAAGGCAGGCGGCAGGCGGCTCAAGGTGCCCCCGAAAGGCACAAGGCCGACCTCCGAGCGAGTGCGCGAGGCGCTTTTCAACGCGCTGGAAGTGGCCGGTGAGCTGGACGGGTCCCGGGTGCTGGACCTCTACGCGGGTTCCGGCGCGCTCGGGCTGGAGGCGTTGTCGAGGGGCGCCGTCGACGCGCTGTTCGTGGAATCGGGCCGACAGGCGACCGACGTCCTCAAGGGCAATGTCGCCGACATCGGCCTTGGCGGAACCGTCCGATCCGGACAGGTCGAGGCGGTCGTGGCGGGTTCGGTCACCCAGCCGTTCGACCTCGTGCTGATCGACCCGCCCTACGCCGTCGACTCGGCACAGCTGGGCGCGATCCTCGCCGCGCTTGCCGCGGGCGGCTGGGTCGCGGACGGCGCGCTCGTGGTGATCGAGCGGGCCACCCGTGACGGTGAACCCGACTGGCCCGCGCACTTCGAACCCATGCGCGTCAAGCGCTACGGCGATACCGCGCTGCACTGGGGCGAGTACGTCCCTGGCTGACACCCGCGGGGAACGAGGATGTGACGCACTCGCCCACCCGTCTCCCACCACCCTCAACGGAGACGCTTCGCGCCGCAGACAAGATCCAAGCGCGCGCGACTCCTCCGCGCTTGGTAGCGTCCGCGGCATGCGGCGTGCGGTCTGTCCCGGCTCTTACGATCCAGCGACCAACGGCCACCTCGACATCATCGAGCGTGCGTCTGAACTCTTCGACGAAATCGTCGTCACGGTCATGATCAACAAGAGCAAGAAGGGCTTGTTCACCATCGACGAGCGGATGGAGATGCTCCGCGAGACCACGGCGAAGCTGCCCAACGTCCGCGTCGATTCCTGGCACGGCCTGCTCGTCGACTACTGCCGCCAGAACGACATCATCGCGATCGCCAAGGGCCTGCGTTCGGTCAGCGACTTCGACTACGAGCTGCAGATGGCCCAGATGAACCGTGAGCTCTCCGGCGTCGAAACGCTGCTGATGGCGAACAACCCCGTCTACGGTTTCGTCTCCAGCTCGCTCGTCAAGGAGGTGGCGACCTACGGCGGCGACGTCGAGTCGCTGGTGCCTCCGGTCGTCTTCGCGCGGCTCAAGGAAAGGCTCGCGGAGCTCGCGTAACCCGGTTGGCTCAAGCCGTTGGTAGGGCCCTTCCGAGTGTTAACGTCGATGACCTTTTGACGATCGTCCCGCCGGGTTACGGTCCGAAAATGACCAACAGGAAATCACGCGTAGCCGCTGCCCTGTTCGCCTTCGTTCTTCTCTTCCTCGGTGGAACGGGACTGGCCGAGGCGACGCCGTCGATCACGTCAGCGCCCGTTTCGATCCAGCAGAACGCCTGCGGCAACCTCGCCGGCTACACGCGCGTCGCGCTGTCCAGCCTCCCCAAAGAAGCCACCACGACCTACAACCTGATCCAGTCCGGCGGGCCGTTCCCGTACCCGAACAACGACGGCGTCGTGTTCGGCAACCGGGAAAAGCTCCTGCCGGCCTGCAGCTCCGGCTATTACCACGAGTACACCGTCCCGACCCCTGGTTCGTCGACCCGTGGCACCCGCCGCATCATCACCGGCGACGCGGGCGAGTATTTCTACACCGGCGATCACTACGCGTCCTTCAAGGTCATTACCCTGTAATGCAACCTGCCGTGGCTCCTCGTCCGTGAGTAACACCGGAACACGGACGAGGAGGCTGGATGAGGACTGGGGACGATGCGAGCTTCAGGGAGTTCGCCAGGGGGAAGGCGCTGTCGCAGAGACGGACGGCGTATCTCCTCTGCGGTGATTGGCATCTTGCGGAGGATCTGGTCCAAACCGCGCTCATCAAGCTCTACCGGGTTTGGCCGAAGGTCAGCCGGAAAGGGCCCGTCGACAACTACATGAGGCAGGTCCTGCTGCGCTGCTGGCTCGACGAGCAGCGGCGACCGTGGCGGCGAAAGGAAAGCCGCGACGGCGTCGTGCCCGAACAGCCCGGCACGCATATCGATCCCATGGGGATCTCGGACCTACTGCTTCTCGCCCTCGCCGAGGTTCCACCGAAACAGCGCGCCGCCGTGGTGCTCCGCTACTGCGCGGATCTGCCGGTCGCGGAGGTCGCCACCGCGCTGCGCTGTTCGGAAGGGACAGTCAAGAGCCAGGCCGCGCGGGGGCTCGAAGTCCTGCGCGCGGCCGTGACCCGGCGGGAAGCCGAGCTGCTCCCCGCCGAGAGGAGCAGGTAATGGACGACAAGCAGCTGATGAACGGGCTACACGGATTGGCCCTCGCAGAGCCGCCTTTGGGGTTCGACCCCGACGAGGTGGCGACGACCGCCGACAAGAAGGTTCGCAACCGCCGGGCGACGATCGGAGTGGGGCTGGCGACACTCGCCGTGCTCGGCTCCGCGGTGACGTTCCTCGGCGGGGGCACCGGACCGTCCACTGTGGAGGTCGCCGCGGGCCCCAGCGGCGCCCCTCCGTCGAAGGAGGGCAAGGCACAGCCGCCCATCGATCCCAAAGTGACGGCCATGCTCCGGCATCTCCGCAAGGTCGTGCCCGCGATCGTGCCCGAGGCCAAGGACATCACCATTCCGGACTTCCTCGAGCCGAGCGGCCCGGGTGTGGTGACCGCCACCGTCGAATTCCGGGACCGGGTCGGCCCCGCCACCTTCAACCTGACGGTCACCAGCGCCGAGGGCTCCGTCGGGATGAAAAGCCTGGACAAGGTCTGTGGCGACGGCACGAACCCGGTCACGGTCAAGGGGACCGGCAGGCCGCTGCGGTGCGAGAAGATCGCGCAGCCCGACGGCAGCACGCTCCTCGTGCAGGAAATCGGGGTGCAGTCCAAGGCGCAGATGAGCACCAACGAGGTCGAACGGGTGGCAGGTATCCACGCTACGCACTATCGCGCGGACGGCACGACGGTCAACGCCGGCAGTGAGGAGTCCGTGCCGGAGTACCTGGCCGATCGGTTCGGCTACAAGAACCCGGACGGCACTTTCAAGACGAGCCGCCCGAGTGGTCCGCTGACCGAGCAGCAGTTGATCACGCTCGTCACCGATCCGGCTTTCACTCTCAAATAGCAGCCGAGGGCCGGGCGTGTTCCTCGCGGGACACGCCCGGCCCTGGCTTCGTCCAGCGGTTCGGGCGCCCGGCGGGGCAAACTGGACTCAGCGAAACGGGGATTGCTTGCGTTAAGCATTAGGGAGTGGCCGTGTACCGGGTTTTCGAGGCTCTCGACGAGCTCGTCACGATCGTGGAAGAGGCACGTGGGGTGCCGATGACCTCCAGCTGTGTCGTGCCGCGAGGCGACATGCTCGAGCTGCTCGACGACGTCCGGGACGCGTTTCCCCAGGAGGTCGACGACGCGCAGGACGTGCTCGACAAGCGTGACCAGCTGATCCACACCGCGCGGACCGAGGCCGACAGTACGGTTGGTGCGGCCAACGCCGAAGCGGCGCGCGCCGTCGACGACGCCGCCGCCGAGGCCGAGCGGATCATGTCCGAGGCGAAGGCACGCGCGGAGCAGATGATGGCGGACGCGCACGCCGAAGCCGAGCGCATGGTCATCGCGGGCCAAGCGGAGTACCAGAGCCTCACCGACCGTTCACGCGCCGAGTCGGAGCGGATGGTCCAGGCCGGCCGCGACGCCTACGACAGGGCGATCGACGAGGCCCGCAACGAGCAGGCCCGGCTGGTGTCGCAGACCGAGGTCGTCCAGGCCGCGCACGCCGAATCGGCGCGGATCGTCGACGAGGCACACGCCGAAGCCGACCGTCAGCGTGTCGAATGCGACGCCTACGTCGACGGCAAGCTCGCGGAGTTCTCGGAGCTGCTGGCGACGACGCTGCGCACGGTCGACTCCGGGCGCAACCACCTGCGCGCGCCGGCGGGCATGGGTGGCACCGGACGCACCGCGCTCTACGACTACCAGGGCTGAGACCTGCGGGACTCTCGCGTATTCTGGTCCGTGATATGTCTGAAGAAAAACTTCCGCCGCCGCGCCCGCCGCGCGTGGACCTCCGTAGCCCTTGGGTGCTCGACACCCGCGAGCTCGCCCGCCATGCCGGGCTGAGCCGTTCCTTCCACCGCTTCGCGCCCCTCGAGACGGCGCTGGGCGTGCCCGACGTCATCGTCGTGCCCAAAGACACCGAGGTCGAGCTCGACCTGCTCCTTGAGTCCGTCGTCGAAGGCGTGCTGCTCACCGGTACGGCATCGGTGACCGCCACCGGGAACTGCTCGCGCTGCCTCGACCCGATCTCCGAAGACATCGACGTCGACCTGACGGAGCTGTTCGCGTACCCCGGTTCGACGACCGAGGAGACGACCGACGAGGACGAGGTCAGCAGGCTCGTCGACAGCCGGATCGAGCTGGAACAGCTGGTCTGCGACGCGATCGTGCTGGCCATGCCGCTGGTGCCGCTGTGCGAGGAAGACTGCCTCGGTCTGTGCGTCGATTGCGGTGTCAAGTGGGCCGATCTCGAGCCCGGTCACGGGCATGAGAAGATAGATCCTCGGTGGGCCGCGCTGGTCGAACGTTTCGACGAAACCGGTGTTCCTGACGAGTCTGTGGTTTCTGACGAGACCGCGGCGAGTGGCCCCGATAAGCAAGCCTGACGAGCACCAGCTCGATCCAGTAACCAGATATGTCTAAAGAGTATGCTCGCCGCGCGAGCAGACCGTGATAAGGAGATGTTGTGGCCGTCCCGAAGCGGAAGATGTCGCGATCCAACACCCGCGCGCGCCGCAGCCAGTGGAAGGCGGCTCCGGTTCAGCTGGTGCCTTGCTCCAACCGCGCCTGCAAGCAGCCGAAGCTCCAGCACATCGCCTGCCCGACGTGCGGCCAGCACGCCGGTCGTCAGGTCGTCGAACCAGCCTGAGGCGGACGATATGGGAGGCAAACCGCCCCGAGGGCCGGCTCCCGATCCCACGCCGCTACTGGAAGCGCTCGGCATCACCTATGATGACGAGCTTTTGACGCTTTCGCTGACCCACCGTTCTTATGCATATGAGAACGGTGGGCTTCAGCCGAATGAGCGTCTTGAATTCCTTGGCGATGCGGTGCTCGGCTTGGTCGTCACCGATCATCTCTACAGCACGCACCCGGACCTGCCTGAAGGGCAGCTCGCGAGGCTTCGTGCCAGCGTGGTCAACATGCACGCACTGGCACGCGTTGCCCGCAGGCTGGGCGAAGGCGGACTCGGCGCTCACCTGTTGCTGGGCAAGGGCGAAGAGCTCACCGGAGGCCGGGACAAGGCGAGCATCCTCGCCGACGGACTGGAAGCCGTGATCGGCGCCGCATACGTGGCGCACGGTATCGACGTCGCCAGGAAACTGGTCCACCGCCTGTTCGACGACCTGCTGGCCGAAGCGCCTCTGCGGGGAGCCGGGCTGGATTGGAAAACCAGCCTCCAAGAGCTCGCCGCGACCAACGGAATGGGCGTTCCCGACTACCGCGTCGAGGACACCGGGCCGGATCACCGCAAGGAGTTCAGCGCCACGGTGTTCGTCGCCACGCGCGAACTCGGGCACGGTGAAGGCACGACGAAAAAAGAAGCCGAGCAAAAGGCCGCCGAAACGGCTTGGCGCGTGCTGAACACCGAACTCGGCAACGACGCGAAAGAGTGACAACGGGCCCCCACGCCCAAGTGCAATCCACGCTCGTCTGCCTGCAGGTTGAGCGCGGCTGAGCGCAACCCATCAAGCGGGGGTGGTCATCGGGCGGGTGACGGCTGAAGCAGAATGGGCACATGCCTGAACTGCCCGAGGTCGAAGTCGTCCGTATGGGGCTGCAGGCCCACGTCGCCGGCCGGGAAATCGCCAAGGTCGAAGTGCTGCACGAGCGGGCCATCCGCCGTCACGTGCTCGGCGCCGACGACTTCACCGGCCGTCTCGCGGGCACCACGATCAACGCGGCCCGCCGACGCGGAAAGTATCTCTGGCTGGAACTCTCCGACGGCGAAGCGGTGCTCGCGCATCTCGGCATGAGCGGGCAGATGTTGGTCCAGCCCGAAGGCTCGGCCGACGAGAAGCATCTCCGCGTCCGAGTCCGATTCGCCGACGAAGGCCCGGAACTCCGCTTCGTCGACCAGCGCACCTTCGGCGGCCTCGCACTGTCCGACCTTGTCGAGGTCGACGGCGACTCGCTGCCCAGCACCATCGCGCATATCGCCCGCGACCCGATGGACCCCAAGTTCGATCCCGAGACGGCCGTGCGGGCATTGCGATCGAGGCGCACCGAGGTCAAACGGGCCCTGCTCGACCAGACCCTCATCTCAGGCGTCGGCAACATCTACGCCGACGAGGCCTTGTGGCGCTCCAAACTGCACTGGGCCCGCTCGACCACGCGGCTGACCAACCCCCAGGGTCGAACGCTCATCGCGGCCGCCACGGACGTGATGAACGAAGCGCTGATCGTCGGCGGAACCTCGTTCGATGCCTTGTACGTCAACATAAACGGCGAGTCCGGCTACTTCGACCGCTCGCTGGACGCCTACGGCCAGGAGGGCCTGCCCTGCGGTCGTTGCGGCACTCCGATCCGCCGCGACCCGTTCATGAACCGCTCGTCCTTCTCCTGCCCGAAATGCCAACCCCGCCCCCGCACCTGAGGCTGTGCGGCGCCGGGGGTAACCGTGCACTGAGGCGACACGGCGGGGTCCGCTGTGCACACTACTGCGCATAGCGTGGTAGCTTTCAGTGCGTAAGACTGGAGGGCAAGTGGAGATCAGTCAGCTACTCAAGGGTGTGCTCGATCTCGCCGTCCTCGCGGTGCTCCGCGAGGAAGACGGCTACGGCTACGACGTGCTGCGTCGGCTGAGACAGGCGGGGCTGGACGAAGTGGGGGACGCGTCGGTGTACGGGACGCTGCGGAGGCTGTACAAGGCAGGCTTGCTGACCTCGTACGTCGTGCCCAGCGAAGAGGGCCCGCACCGCAAGTACTACAGCTTGAACGAGACGGGGGGCCAGCGTCTCGTCGAATCGGTGCAGACGTGGCAGACCTTCGCCTCGACAATGAACGGTCTGGTGGGAGAGGCAGCATGAGTACTCAGAGTCCGGCCGCGGTCCGGGTTTATCTGGCCAGGGTCAGGAGTGCCCTGACCGATCTTCCGGCCGCCGAGGTCGAGGAGATCCTGGAAGACGTCCGTCCGCATATGACCGAGATCGCCGAAGAACTCGGTGAGGGTGCGCGGGTCGAGGCGTTGATCGAACAGTTGGGGACGCCGGAGGCTTACGCCGCCGAACTCCGCGCCGCGGGGGACTATCCGCCTCCGTCGGCGACATCGCAGGCAGCCGCGCCTGGTTCGCCGAAGCGCGGCAGTTTCGCGCCGAGGCTCGCGTTGTGGAGCTTGGCGGCCGCCAGCGTCGGAGTGGGGCTCACCGGGTTCGCCGTCGGTGCGGACCTGAGCGCCGCCGCCGTGCCCGTGTTCGTCATTCTGGGGCCGATCCTGGTGCTGAGTGCCTGGTATGTGGCCCAATCCGGTCTCGGCACGCTGGCCGGGCTGCCCGAGGTGCGCAAGCTGCGCTCGTTGTTCGGCAACTTCGCCAGTGGCAGCGGTAGCAAGGTTGTCGGGTACTTCCGGTCGCTTCAGCCGGCTTGGTGGCTCCTGTGCGCGCTGCTGCTGGTGCTGCTCGGCATGCTGCTGGTGGTGATGCACGGCCGTAACCTGCTCGCGCTCCCGCTGTTCGCGGCGGCGGCCGTGGCGGCCGTGTGGTTCGGGCCGAAGTCGAAGACGGACCGGCGGCTGCTGTGGCTGAGCCTGCCGATCTCCGCCTTTGTCATCGGTGGTGGGCTGGGGCTGTTTTCCTACCAGATAGATCGCCTGGCCAACCGCAACTACTACGGTCCGTCCGGCTACAACACCACGTCGAACGTGACGTCTGATGGAAAGCCGGACCTGTACTACGGCAGCAACAACGTCAACAACATCTATGTGTTCGACGCGCAGGGCAAGCCGCTCACCGACGTCCTGCTCTACGACGAAAAGGGACGGCCGCTCACCGTGCCGCGGTACGGCTGCGAGGCCCGTTCGGGAACCCAGATGAAGCTCGGCGAGGACAACAGGTTCCCGCGGCCGCAGATCACGGAGGGTGCGGTGGACGAATACGGCGTCTACAACGGGTACAACGCGGGGAGGGCTGCCTGCCGCGAGGATTCCGGCGTGCCGTTCAGCGTGGCGATCCCGAAGGCCACCAAGCCGTCGCCGACCACGTCCGCGACTCCGCCGCCCTCGACGTCCCCGTCCGCTCCGCCGGTTACTTCCACTACGCCGACAGGCTAGTGCTGTGTCCATGAACGTTGCCGGTCTATCGGTGGATCCAGGTTTCTGCTGGGTGTGCCGCCGGAAGGGCCTCGTACTGGTGGTACTCGGCTCTTTCGGCGGTGCGGCCAGGGGGATGCTGGGCCGCCGAGTGCCGGTGCCGTTCTTGGACACCGCACTCGGTGGGGCCCGAGCTGGCGGGCGGGAGGTCGGGGCTCGCCCGCCAGTTCACTTATCTTGAAAGCAACACGCCCGCAATGTTCCAGTGGTGTCCTGAACCGGTGCGCCCACAGCAAACCGGCGGACCTGCACTGACGGGGATCGACTCGGACACCTTCGCCCTGCGGACCCAGGTCGTCCACGGTTACGAACGCGCCTACCGCATGGCTGGACGCGGGCCCGCGGTGCTGTTCATCCACGGGATCGGCGACGACTCGTCGACGTGGCTGGACGTGCTGGCGTCGCTGGCCGGTGACTTCACGGTCATCGCGCCGGACCTGCTCGGCCACGGTGGTTCGGCCAAACCGCGCGCCGACTACTCGGTCGCCGCGTACGCGTGCGGGATGCGCGACTTGCTGGCGACCCTCGAGATCGAGCGGGTGAGCGTCGTCGGGCATTCGCTGGGCGGCGGGGTCGCGATGCAGTTCGCTTACCAGTTCCCGGAGCTGTGCGAACGGCTTGTGCTGGTCGGTTCCGGCGGCCTCGGGCCCGGCGTGCATCCGCTGCTGCGCTTGGCAACGGCGCCGGGCGCGGGCCTGATGCTGCCGCTGTTCGGCACCCCACCCATTCGGGCGGCGTTGCGCGGGTTCGGCGGGCTGCTGCGGATGACCGGCGGCATCGGCCTCGGCTCGGACCTGGACTACGTCGTCACGAAATACGTCCGGCTGCTCGAATCCACCTCACGTCAGGCGTTCCTGCGGACGCTGCGCTCTGTCGTCGACTGGCGTGGCCAGGTCGTGAACATGCTCGACAGGTGTTACCTGACCGAGGGAATTCCCACGATGCTGGTCTGGGGCACTCGCGACCATGTCGTGCCGAGTCCACACGCGACACTGGCGCACGAGGCGATGCCGAGCAGTCGCCTGGAGATCTTCGAAGATGCCGGGCATTTCCCCCATCGGAGTGATCCTCAGCGGTTCCTGAGGATCCTCCGGGAGTTCCTCGCCGAGACGCATCCGGCCCGTCACGACGTCCGACGCTGGCGTGGGGGGG
>JAVXWP010000001.1:0-33938 GCA_032230695.1 Actinomycetota bacterium
CCCCCCCAAAACACTCACCCGCCAACCCCACCCCCAACCACCGCAGTCTTTTTCCCTAGCTCCAGCCACCCCGACTTACGGCCGGCCACGGCCGGAAGTCTTCACCGCGCGCGCTCGCCGAAGGCCAGGTTCGCGGGAGCAGGGCGCCCCCGGCACAGTCGCACCGTGCCTCCGATGCCACGCCCTGGTCACGCGAACCTGATCGCGCGCCGCCAAAAACACAGTCACGCGAACCTGATCGCGCGCCGCCAAAAACACAGCCAATTACACCGGCTCGACGATCTCGAAGTATTCGGGCCGGGCAGCCGTTCCCGCCAGCTTGAAGTACCGCACCTTTCGCCGCCGCCGCAGCGCCAACGTGTCCCGCACAGCATCGTTGTGTACCCGCCGGGCGATAACCACCCGATGCTCGGCGTCCGTCAACTCATCCGCCAGCACCCCGGGCAAAACGGATCGATCAAACGAGGCCAACAACGAGGTCAGCTCGTTCTCCTCAGCCTCCCGCTCCGGCCGGGGCGCCGCTTCCGCCTGCTCCGCCACATGCCGGATCAACTCGGAAGTGGGCGCGCCCGGAGCGGCCACGGCCACCGCTCGCGCCACCACCGCACGGCGCGCGAGCGCGGCGTCGAGAGCCGCCCACCCGGCATCCATCCGCACATGCAGCCGGTCCAGCCGATTGGCGGTCGCGACCAGCAACAGCCCGACCAGCAGCACCACCACGGCCGCGACGATCAGAAGCCACACGAGAACGGTCACTGACTGACCACCCGCCGGGGATCAGCGGCAATCGCTGCCTCATAAACCCGAAGCACCTGAGTGGTCACAACCGACCAGTCGAAGATCGCCACCCGCTCCCCCGCCGCCGCGGCCAGCGAAGCCCGCCGAGTCGGGTCGGTGAGCAAGTCCCGCAACGCTTCCGCCAGCGCACCGGCGTCACCCGTCTCGGTGAGAACGCCCGACCGGCCGTCATCGAGCACCCGCCGAAACGAGTCGAGGTTGCTGGCCAGCACAGGAGTACCGGCAGCCATGGCCTCGGTGAGGATCATGCCGAAGCTCTCCCCGCCGATATTCGGCGCGCAGTAGACATCGACGCTGCGCAGCGCCCGCGCCTTGGTCTCATGGTCGACCTGCCCGAGCAGTTCGATGTGCGGAGAAAGTTCCGGCCCCGCCTCCCGGCGCAGCGTCTCCCCGTCTCCCCTGCCGACCACGACCAGCCGCAGCTCCGGAAACTCCGGAAGGATCCGCCGCGACGCCTCCAGCAGGACCTCCATACCCTTACGAGACTCGGTGAACCGCCCCACGAAACCGACTGTCCCACCCGCCCGCGGATACCCGTCCAGCGGCTTCGCCCGCGCGAAGAAATCGACGTCCACCCCGTTCGGGATTTCCACCGCGTCCCCGCCGGAATGCTCTACCTGGACACGTCGGGCCAGCGCGGACACAGCTATCCGAGCGGTGATCTTTTCCAGCAGGGGCCGCAGAACCGGCTGGAATGCCGACAGCGTGCGCGAGCGCGGCGTCGAGGTATGAAAGGTCGCAACGATCGGCCCGTCTGCCACTTTCAGCGCGAGCATCGACAGGCTCGGTGCCGTCGGCTCGTGCAGGTGCAAGACGTCGAAAGCGTTGTCCCGCAACCATCTCCGGACCCTGGCGTAGGACACCGGGCCGAACTGCAGGCGTGCCACGGAACCGTTGTACGGGATGCCGAGCGATTTTCCCGCCGGATGCACGAAATCGGGAAGTTCGGCGTCCTCGTCGGCGGGCGCGAGCACCGAGACCGTGTGCCCCCTGGCCAGCAGCGCCTTCGCCAGATCGACGACATGTCCTTGTACTCCGCCGGGCACGTCGAGCGAGTAGGGGCAGACGATGCCGACCTTCATGATCTCGTGGCTTCGCCGAGTGCTTCGCGCTGGTCCTGTTCCAGATCGGCGATCCAGAACTTCTGCAGCATGTGCCAATCGGTGGGGTGCGCGGCGATGTCGCCCGCGAAGATGTCCGCCAGCGCCTGGGTGGCCGCCGGGACCTCCTCGCGCGCGGTGACCCTGATCCGCGGGTGCAGCCGGATCTGCCAGCCGTCCTCGGTGAACCAGCAGCCCGCGGGGATCAGCGCGGCACCGGTCGTCGCGGCGAGCCTCGCCGGGCCGCCGGGCATCCTCGTCTCCTCACCGAAGAACCTGACCGGGATCCCGGAGTTCGTCAGGTCGCGGTCGCCGACCAGGCAGATCGCCTTGTTCTCCCGCAGTCGTTTCAGCAGGACACGCATTGCCGCGCTGCTGCCCGTCAGCGGCACGATCTCGAACCCGAGCGACTCCCGGTACTCCACGAACCGCTTGTACAACGACTCCGGCTTGAGCCGCTCGACCACGGTGGTGAACCCGCCGAGGTAGTCGGCGAGCCAGACGCCGGCGGCATCCCAGTTCCCGCTGTGCGGCAAGGCCATCACCGCGCCGTTGCCCTCGGCGAGCGCGGCGTCGAGGTTCTCCACGCCGGTGATGGACGCCGCGACCTTGCGGCTGACTTCCTTGTGGTCCATCGACGGCAGGCGGAAGGTCTCCTGCCAGTACCGCGCGTAGGACCGCAGCGCCCGCCGGGTGAGTTCGTCCAGCTCGGCCTCGTCGGCCTGCGGCACCACCCTGGCGAGATTCTTGCGCAACTGCTGGACGCCTTCGCCGTCACGGCGGGCCGCGAAATCGGCGCCGAGGGAGAAGATCGTCGACGCCGCCGACTCCGGCAACATCCGTGAGGCCCGCCAACCGGCGGCATACCCGAATTCGCTGAACCGCTGCGAAAGGGCGCTCACGTCTGTGTCTCCCGCGCCGACTTGGCGACACCGTTGGCCCGTTGAAGCAGCGTGACTATCGAAAGCACGGCCAGCAGCCACAACGAGATGTCGACCGCGTAGGGCACGCCGAGGCCGTGCAGTCCGGTACCGACCAGCGCGATGATCAGGCGCTCGGCACGCTCGATCAGGCCGCCGTCCGCTTCGAGGCCGGACGCCTCGGCGCGCGCCTTGACGTAGGAGATGACCTGCGCCAGCACCAGGCAGATCAGTGCGGCGGCGGCAGCTGGCCGGTTGTCGTCCTCGACGAAGCACCACCAGGCGATCGCCGCGAACAGCGCGCCGTCGACCAACCTGTCACAGGTGGCGTCGAGCACTGCGCCGAGCGGGGTGCCGTAGCCGCGGGCCCTCGCCATCGCGCCATCGAGCAGGTCGAGCATGGCGAAGCCCCAGACGGTGAACGTGCCCGCGAGGAGGTAGCCGTTCGGGAAGAACACGAGGGCACAGATCACCGCACCGGCTGTGCCGAGCACGGTCATCGCGTTCGGGGTCAGGCCGGCGCGGACCAGCGCCTTGCCGATGGGATCGGTGACGCGGGAGACGGAAGCGCGCGCGAAGATGTTGAGCATCGGTTCTTCAGGCACCTAGCTGCGGGGTCGGGTGGGCGATGAGAGCCTATCCACCCACCCCGGCACCACCTGCGCGCCGGTCCGTGGAGCGGGCTTCTCAGCAGGATCGGGTGGACGGGCACGCGTCGATCGCGGCCTCGTAGCCTGGCGACATCTGCTCCCTGATCGCGGTCATGATCTCCCCGAGCTGCTCGACCTGCTCCGGGGTCAGCGCGTCGAAAAGGCACTGCCGCACAGTCTCGACGTGGCTGGGCGCAGCGGCCTCCAAGGCGGCGAAGCCCGCGGGCGTCAGCACCGCCCAGGCGCCGCGCTTGTCCGTCGGGCAGGCCTCGCGGCGGACCCAGCCGCTGGCTTCGAGCCGGGCGACGGCGTGGGACAGCCGGCTGCGCGAGGACAACCGGGCGTCGGCGAGCTCGCTCATCCGCAACGTTCGTGCGGGCGCTTCCGACAGTACGACGAGCACCTCGTAATAGGCGTGGGGCATTCCACCGTCACGCTGCAGCTGGGCTTCGATGTGCGCGTGCAGCATCGAGGTGGCGGCAGCGAAGGTCCGCCAGACGTTTTGCTCTTCGTCGCTCAGCCATCGAGTCTCGGACATGAACTCATGATACCTCCAGTTGAACCCTCAATCATGTTCCGCTACGTTATGTTGAGGACTCAACCAACTGTTCAGAAAACCTGATGAGGAGCAACTCCGATGGGTGCAACCACGCAGATTCCCGGCTACGTCACCGGTACCTGGGCCGTCGACGCCATCCACTCGGATGTGGCCTACAGCCTCAAGCACCTGGGCCTGGCGAAGACGCGCGGTAACTTCACGTCGTTCACCGGCGAGATCGTCACCGCGGACGACATCCTCGACTCGACAGTGACCATCGAAATCGACGCTTCCTCGGTCGCCAGCGGCTTCGGCCCGCGCGACGAGCACATCAAGAGCGGCGACTTCTTCGACGTCGAGAACCACCCGACCATCTCGTTCAAGTCCTCCGGGATCCGACTGAACGACGGCGACTACCTCATCGACGGTGAGCTGACGTGGCGCGGCAAGACCGTCCCGGTCGCGCTCGAGGCCGAGTTCAACGGCATCGGCCCGAACCCGTCGAACGACAACATCGACACGATCGGTATTTCGGCGGTCGCCAGCATCAACCGGCGCGACTTCGGCATCGGCACCGAGGGCAACGGTTTCCTCAGCGAGAAGGCCAAGATCGCCATCGAGATCCAGGCCGCTCGCCAATCCTGAACCAACCCTGAACGAACTCTGAACCAGTCCTGAACCAGTCCTGAACGCTGCTGACGAATACCGCACAGCTGAAGGGGGCTTCCTCACCGACATCGTGAGGAAGCCCCCTTCAGCGTTTACCAGGCGCCGGCGAGCAGTTCACGGGTTTCCCCGAGGAGCTGCGGCAGCACCTTGGTATGGCCGATGACCGGCATGAAGTTGGCGTCGCCGCCCCATCTCGGCACGATGTGCTGATGCAGGTGGTCGGCGATCCCGGCACCGGCCACGGTGCCCTGGTTCATCCCGATGTTGAACCCGTGCGCCGCGGAGACCTTGCGCACCACGGTCATCGCCCGCTGGGTGAACTGGGCCAGCTCGACCGTCTCGGCCGCGGTCAGTTCGGTGTAGTCCGGGACATGGCGATACGGCACCACCATCAGATGACCCGGGTTGTACGGGTACAGGTTCAGCACCGCGTACACCGCTTGTCCCCGCGCCAGGATCAGCGCCGGCGCGTCGTCCATGTCCACCAGCCGGCAGAACGGGCACCCGTCCGGCTCGTCACCGACGGGCTTCCGGTCCCCCTGCACGTAGGCAAGCCGGTGCGGGGTCCACAGCCGCTGCAGCGCGTCCGCGACCCCGGCACCTTCCTGAGGCACGAGCTCCGGCTCAGGCAAGGACGGCTCCCAATGCCTCCGCGTCGGGCGAGCCGTTCTCCTTGCGCGCGATCCAGCCCTCGATGGCCGCCACCGCGTCCGACACCGGCACCCCGTTGATCTGGCCGCCGTCGCGGAACCGGAACGACACCGCACCGGCCTCGACGTCCTTCGCGCCGGCCAGCAGCATGAAGGGCACCTTCTGGGTGGTGTGGGTGCGGATCTTCTTCTGCATCCTGTCGTCATTGGCGTCGATTTCGACGCGGATTCCCTTGGTGCGCAACGCCTTTTCCACGCCGCGCAGATGCTCGACCTGATCGGAGGTGATCGGGATCCCGACGACCTGCACCGGCGATAGCCACGCGGGGAACGCGCCGGCATAGTGCTCGGTGAGCACCCCGAAGAACCGTTCGATCGACCCGAACAGCGCGCGGTGGATCATCACCGGCTGCTGACGGCTCCCGTCACCGGCCTGGTATTCGAGGCCGAACCGCTTCGGCTGGTTGAAGTCCACCTGAATGGTGGACATCTGCCAGGTCCGGCCGATCGCGTCCTTGGCCTGCACGGAGATCTTCGGGCCGTAGAACGCCGCACCGCCCGGGTCCGGGACAAGGGCGAGACCCGACGCGGTCGCCGCTTCCCGCAGCGCCTCGGTGGCCTCTTCCCATTCCGCGGGCTCGCCGATGAACTTCGACGAATCGCCGCGGGTGGACAGTTCCAGGTAGAAGTCGTCGAGGCCGTAGTCACGCAGCAGGTCGAGCACGAAGGTCAGCAGCGACTGCAGCTCGCCCTGCATCTGCTCCTTGGTGCAGTAGATGTGCGAGTCGTCCTGGGTCATGCCCCGCACGCGGGTCAGGCCGTGCACCACACCGGACTTCTCGTAGCGGTAGACGCTGCCGAACTCGAACAACCGCAAGGGAAGCTCGCGATAGGACCGTCCGCGCGACCTGAAGATCAGGTTGTGCATCGGGCAGTTCATCGCCTTGAGGTAGTAGTCCGCGCCGTCGAACTTCATCGGGGGGAACATGGTGTCGGCGTAGTGCGGGAGATGTCCCGAGGTCTCGAACAGCCCGCCCTTGCTGATGTGCGGAGTATTGACGAACTCGTAGCCGTGAGCCTCGTGCTTGTCGCGCGAGTAGGCCTCCAGCTCACGCCGGATGATGCCGCCCTTGGGGTGGAAGACCGCCAGGCCGGAGCCGAGTTCGTCGGGGAACGAGAAGAGGTCGAGCTCCGCGCCGAGCTTGCGGTGGTCGCGCCGCTCCGCCTCGACGAGCATCTCGAGGTAGGCGTCCTGCGCCTCGCCGGTTTCCCACGCGGTGCCGTAGATCCGTTGCAGCTGCTGGTTCTTGTCGTCCCCGCGCCAGTACGCCGCCGCGACCCGGGTGAGCTTGAAGGCCGGGATGAACTTCGTGGTCGGCACGTGCGGGCCGCGGCACAGGTCGCTCCACACCCGTTCCTTGGTACGCGGGTCGAGGTTGTCGTAGATGGTGAGCTCGGCGCCGCCGACCTCCATGACTTCGTCGGTGTCCACATCGGACTTGAGGTCGACCAGCTCCAGCTTGAACGGCTCGTCGGCGAGTTCCTTTTTGGCCGCCTCGACCGAATCCAGCACGCGCCGCGAGAACTGCTGCGAGCCCTTGATGATCTGCTTCATGCGCTTCTCCAGCGCGAGCAGGTCGTCGGGGGTGAACGGGGTTTCGACCGCGAAGTCGTAGTAGAAACCGTCCTTGATCGGCGGGCCGATCCCGAGCTTGGCCTGCGGGAACTGCTGCTGCACGGCCTGGGCGAGCACATGCGCGGCGGAGTGCCGGATCACGCTCCGGCCATCTTCGGAGTTCGCCGCGACCGGCTCGACCTCGACGTCGGCGTCCGGCACCCAGGTGAGGTCGCGCAGCTTGCCCTCGCCGTCACGGACGACGACGATCGCGTCGGCGCCCTTCGTCGGCAACCCGGCTTCGCGGACCACGGAGCCCGCCGTAGTGCCCGCCGGTACCGCCACGCGAGATGCGGTTACGGCTGCGACTGACGACGGTTGGGACACGGCGGGCTCCTTCGAAAACACGGGTAACGCGATGACTCCTAGATGTTAGTCGTGACCCAGGAGTGAATTCGCGCGCATTACCCTTGACCCGCCGAAGTGACACCCGCTCAAGAGAGCGGGGGTTTGTTCAGAGGGTTTCGACCACTTGGTCGTAGTCGAGGCGCGGCAGGCGGTCGAACCAGGGGTTGTCGCCCGGCTTGCCGACATTCACCACGACGAGAGACTTCCACGAGTTGCCGCCGAAGAACTCGGCATCGACACCCGCGGCGTCGAACCCGGTCATCGGCCCTGCGGCGAGGCCGGCCGCGCGGACGCCGATGATGAAGTAGCCGACCTGCAGCAGCGAGTTGAGCTTGGCGAACTCGGCGCGCCCGTCCTCGTCGGTGAAGAACTCCTTCGCGCCCGGGTTGTGCGGGAACACCTGGGGGATGTTCTCATGGAAGTCGGCGTCCGCGGCGAGAATGACCGTCAGCGGCGCAGTGTCCGTCTTGGCGCGGTTGCCCTCGCTCATCAGCGGAAGCAGGCGCTTTTTCGCCTCGTCGGTCCGGACCACCAGCGCGCGCAGCGGCTGGGTGTTCATCGACGTCGGCGCCCATTTGACGAGGTCGTAGATGGCCCGGACCTGCTCGTCGGTCACAGGCTCGTCGCTGAAGCTGTTCGCGGTGCGTGCCTCGCGGAACAAGAGGTTCTGCACGTCCTGCGGGAGATCGAGCTGCTCGGTCAAAGCGGTGGTGGTCATCAGCGGACGCCCTTCCTGGTTCGAAGCCTTCGTTGCTTCCTAACTCAGTTGAGCGTTTGACTGTTCCTCTGCCACGTGTGCGGCCGGTCACACGTGGGGAATGATCACCGTCGCCTCGAAGTCGACCCGGCCCCGTGTGACCGGTCCCTGGCTCCTGGTCCGCAACGCCAGCGCCCGGAGCCGCCAGAACGAGTAGAGGCCGCCGAGTGCCATCAACCACGGCACCCATGCCAGCGCTTGTCCTGCCGAGAGCGCGGCGGCGACGAGCACGAGACCTGCGATCGAGTCGATGAGCCGCGTTACGAACACCGCGCGGGACAGCTTGCGGGCCACGACCTCCGTCACGTACGGCAGCCCAGCCGCCCAGACACCGAGGTACGCCACCCAGCCGAGCAGCAGCAACGGCTCGACCTCGGTGCCGGTCATCAGCCTGCCGAGCGGGCGGGCGAACAACGCCATCAGCGCGCCACCGGCCACGGTGACGCCGGTCAGCATCAGGGCCGCGCGGTTGGCGAGCGTCTTGGTGCTGCCGTCGCCGCTGCGCTCCCCCGCGGCGAACCCGGCCAGCAGGAAGCTGCCGGCGCCGTTGATGACCACCTGCAGGGGCGCGACGACCAGCCGCCCGGCTTCCAGCAGGCCCACCGCGGCCAGCGACACGAGATTCGCCACCAGCAGCCTCGACAGCAGCAGGGCGAGCGGCCGGAGCGCGGCCTGGAGCGAACGCCAGCCGGCGAATGACGCCACCGCGCGGGCCCCGGTCCAGCCCGGCTTCAGGTGGCGCAGCTCGCGAGGCGGGACCTGCGCGAACCCGACCACCACAGCGGTGACCGCGCCGACGCCCATCGCCGCGAACAGCATGATCAAAGTGACCTCGCCCGACGCGACGAACCAGCCACCGAGCGAAAGCGCGGTGCCGAGCAAGTACGCGAGGTCATTGACGACGAGCTTCCAGAACTCCAGCCGGGCGATCAGCAGCCGCCGGAACGTCTCCTCGACCAGCCATGCCACCAGCATCGCCGCGTAGACCACGCCGCCTGCCCAGTCGCCGGCACGCAGCACGAGCACGCTGCCGACACCGACCGCGAAAACCAGCAGCAACGCGGTGAGCGCGCTGGCCGACAGCGCCGACCTGGTCGTCAGGTCGTGCCTGTCGAGCACAGCGAGGCTGTCGCCGACATAACCGGTGTAGAGCGCTGTCGCACTCACCAGGAGGGATAGGAAGAGCGCGAAGACGCCGTACTGGTCAAGCCCGAGTCCTCGTGCCGCGACCACCTGGAGCAGCAAGCTCGTCCCGGCGGTCAGGCCTTGGGAGATGACCGGGGCGCCGACCTTCGCAAGGATGCGGCGCATTCGGCTACGGCGTCAGTGTCGGGGTCACGGCCGGCGCCGGAGCCGAGGCGGGCTTCGGCGTGTTCGGGACGACAGCGCGCTTGGGCGCGTCCCGACGTGGGCGGGCGAAGGTGAACAGGTAGCCGGTGATCGTGCCGCCGAGCAGGCCGATCTGCTGCCGCAGCTTGTGAACCGCCCTGGTCTCGCGGTCACGGCGGACCACCACGACGACGCCGTCGGACTCGCGGATGATCGGGGTGACCTCCGGCGCGATGGACGGGGACGCACAGTCGACGAGCACCAGGTCGTACGCCGATCGCATCGAGGCGACCGCCTTCTGCAGCAGGCTCGACCGGAAGTGGTCGAGGGTCGCTTCCTGGTATTGGCCGGCCGGGATCGCCCAGAGGTAGACCCGGTCGCCGAGGTCGACGACCCTGGTGCAATCGTCCGAGCGCATGGCGCCGACGGCGATCGACGTCAGGCCGTGGGGGTCGTAGCGCAGGCCCAGCACGTCGGACAGGCCGTGCGAGCGCACCGCCGCGTCGACCACCAGCACCCTGGCCCCGCTCAGCGCGGCCGCGGTTGCCATCTGCAGCGTGGAGGTGGTGCCGCCATCGCCGGGGGCGCTCGAGGTCACGACGACGACACCCCTGTCGACAGCTGTCCTCAGACCGGAAGCGGCGAATTGGTACGACCACAGTGGCGGGCTGCCGACCTCCTTCAGCGCGGCGACCTCGGACTCGTCGAGCATCTCGACCTCGGCGAGCACCGGCTCGCCGGTCGCGGCGGCCAGCTCGTCCGGGTTGCCGACACGGCGGTCGCGATCTGCCCGCGCCCAAGCCACGACCGCGGCGATCAGCGCGCCGAGCACCAGCCCGATCGCGCTGTCCCGCAACAGCGAGCCACTGGCACCGGACGTGTCCGCAACCGCCTTGTCCACAAAGGACACACCATCGCCGAACTGGTCCACGGCGACCCGGACCGACGTCGCCTGCCTGTCCAGGTCGCTGAGCGTCTGACCGGCGGCCAGGTTGTTCGGGTCCGACGGGCGGTTGACCGCCTCGGGCGGAATGGCGGCGACGACGTCACGCCGCCGGGAAGCCAGCGCGTCGAGGATCTTCTGCCCCGAAGCCTGCACGTCGGCGCGCGACTCCGTTTGGTAGGCCCGGCTCACCGCGTCGGCGATGGTGGCCGAGGACGGTTGCCCGCCGCCCGACACCGTCAGCTCGATGGCCTCGCCGTTCGAGGAGGCCGTGGCCGTGACCTCTGTGCGCAGCGTGTCCACCGACACCGCGTTGGCGACGTTCGCGCTCGCGACACTGAGCACCCGGTCCGAAACCACGAACAGCGCGCGCTGGTTCACATAGCGGACGAACGCGGACTCACTGCTCGCGTCGACTCCGACGACGCCGGCTTTGTCGGGAGCCTTCAACACGATCCGGGCCAGCGCGGTGGAGTTGTCCGAGACGACGAACGTGGCGAGCACACCGAGGACGACTACGCCGACCACGATCACCAGCGAACTCCACCGATACCTCCACAGCGCCTCGAGGACCTTCGGTGACGGCTGGTCGTCCATGCGTTCGGTGTCCGATCGTTGAGCAGAGCGTGGCGAATCAGAATATATCAGCAAGGTTCCCCGGCCCCCGTCTGCCGACCGCGGCGTTTTCGGTTCTGGCGGCGGCAAAACCGCCACCGGACCGGACCGGACGGGCAAGCGGAAGTGTGACCTGATCGCAGCTGTAACGATCGGGGACCGCTGATAGATTAGTCCGACTAACCGAAGCTTCACCACCCGTCACCAACCGTGAGTACGCCGTCATGCTTTGCCGTAATCCGCGCGCTCTCGACGCGCCTGTAGACGGGCGTTGAATGAGTACATCCGAGCCTGTTGCCGAGACTGTTACCGAGACTGTCAAAGCGGGCGGCTTCCGGGCCGCACTGAAGCGGCTTCCTTCCGCGCAGAAAACTGCCAAGGGAGCACCGGCGTACTCCCGTTTCGTCAACCGCCGTGCCGGTGGTTATCTCGCTGCGGCCGCTTATCAGCTCGGCATGACGCCGAATCAGATCACCGGTATCAGTGGCTTGTTCACCTTCGCGGGAATAGCGACGATCGCACTGGCGGAACCGACCGTACCAACCGGCATCGTGGTCTGCTTGGCGCTTGTCGTCGGCTATGCGCTCGACGCCGCGGACGGCCAGCTCGCCCGGCTGCGGGGCGGCGGCAGCACCTCGGGCGAATGGCTCGACCACATCGTCGACGCGGCCAAGATCTCGTCGCTCCATTTGGCCGTACTCATCGCCGGTTATCGTTTCTTCGACCTGCCGCGGGGTTACCTGCTGGTACCGATCGGATTCCAGATCGTCGCGGCGGTAATGTTTTTCGCGATGATCCTGAACGATCAGCTGCGACGCGTTCACGGGATCAAGCGAGACATCTCGGGCAGGCCGTCGATCGTGCGGTCGCTACTGGTCGTCCCGACCGACTACGGCTTGTTCTGCCTAACCTTCCTGCTGCTCGGCTTCCACGACGTGTTCGCGGTGGTGTACGCACTCCTGTTCGTCGCGAACCTGCTGTTCCTCGTGGCCGCTCTGCGCAAGTGGTACACCGATATGGCGGCACTCGACGCATGAGTGACGAAAAGACCCAGACGGAGAGGCCGCGATGCCGGTAGTCGGTTACGCACCGGGGGCGTACGACATGTTCCACATCGGACACTTGAACATCATCAAACGGGCCGCGGACCAGTGCGACAGGCTCGTCGTGGGCGTCGTGTCCGATGAAGTGGTCCTCAAGGCCAAGGGAAAACTGCCGATCGTGCCGTTCGAGGAACGGCTGGAGATCGTGCGGAGCATCAAATACGTGAACGACGCCGTGCCGGACCTGCACGTCGACAAGTTCGACGCTTGGCAGCATTTGCGCTTCGACGTGCTCTTCAAGGGCGACGACTGGCGCGGCACCGAACGCGGCCTGAAACTGGAACGCCAACTGGGCTCGGTCGGCGCCCGGATCGTGTATTTCCCCTACACGATCCACACCTCCAGTACCGCGCTACGCAAGCTGATATCGATACCGTCCTGAGCGCAGGCCATACTTACCGAATGCCTAGACGTCCGCGGTGGCAGTTGTTCTTGTGGGGCGCACTGTCCCTCGGCGCGCTCGCGCTCGCCGTCGTGCTGGTGATGGCGGCGGTTCCCGCCCAGGACACCGCGGCGCGACCCGCGAACGGCGGCGGCAGCACACCGGCGGCCGATCTTCCCTTGGCGGGCACCGACTACCCGGTCCCCGCCGGCGCGATCATCGTCTCCCCCACCGGCAAGGACGGCGCGCCGGGCACCGCGGAGCAGCCCCTGCGGTCGGTCGCCGCGGCGATCGCGCTGGTTGCTCCCGGTGGCACGGTCGTCATTCGCGGTGGCACCTACCGGGAAACCGTGGGGCTGGTGAAAAAGCGCATCACGCTGCAGCCGTATCCGGGCGAGCACGTCTGGCTGAAAGGCAGCCTCGTCGTCTCGACTTGGGCGCGCGCGGGCAAGGTATGGCGCCACGACGGCTGGACGGCCGACCTCTGCCAGACCTGCTTCCTCCCGGAGATCATCGACCCCGAATACCCACTCGCCGGTTCACCGGACATGGCTTTCGTCAACGGGAAACCACTGCGGCAGGTCGCCGGCGCGAATGAGGTCGGGCCCGGGACGTTCTTCGTGGACAGAGCGGCCAAGGCACTGCTGGTCGGTGACGACCCGAACGGGAACCTGGTCGAGGCCACCGCTTTGGACCGCCTGCTGCAGTTCGACACAAACGCGGGCGGCAGCGTGCTGCGGGGGATCGGCGTCGCCCAGTACGGGTCCAATCAGGACTACGGCAAGCGCGGCGCGATGGTCGTGGTCAACGCGCCGGACGTCACCATCGAGAACGTGACGTTCGCGTGGTCGGCGTCGAGCGGGCTGGCGGTGTTCCAGCCGAAGGCGAAGGTGACGGGCGGATCGTTCCGCAACAACGGGCTCGTCGGCCTCGTCGCGAACCGCGCGGACGACCTGCGGCTGACCGGCAACACCTTCACCGCCAACAACCAGGAGCGGTTCACACTGAGCGGTGAGGCCATCGGCGCCGCCGGGGCGAAGGTGACGCGCACCAAACGTCCTTATGTGGCGGACAACAGTTTCATCGACAACATCGGCAACGGCTGGTGGTGCGACCTCGGCTGCACGGACGCCACGGTCATCCGGAACGTGGCGCGGGGAAACGCCGTCAACGGCCTGTACTACGAGGTCTCCTCCCGTGCGCTCATCGCGTCCAACGTGATCACCGGCAACGCCGCCCGCGGGCTGAAGATCTCCAGCTCCGACCACGTGCGCGTCTACCAGAACACCTTCTCCGGCAACGGGACCACGTTGGGGCTGTACAACGACAAACGCGGCCCGGAGTCCGATCCGTACTCGAAGCAGCTCGGGCTTTCATGGCGGACCGACAACACCACGCTGGTGAACAATCTTTACGCCGGCACGGACGCCGCCCGGCCGATCGTGGAATCCGCCGACTACAAGGCTTCGCCGGCGGGGAATCCCGCGTTCGTGTCCTCTTCGGACGGCAACGCCTATTTCCGGTCCGCACAAGGCGGCCACGAACCATTGATCGTCTGGGTGCGAGGGGCCGGTCAGTCCACTGAGTATGGTTCGCTGGCGGAGTTCTCCCGGGCCACCGGTAGCGACACCCACAGTCTGGCCCTCGACGCGTCGCCGTTCACCGACCCCGGCAACGCCGACTACACCCTGCTGCCCGGCTCACCCTGCCGCAAGGCCGGGCGACCGCTCCCCGCCGACGTCGCCACCGCCCTCGGCGTCCCCGCTTCCACCACCCCCGACATCGGCGCCCTCCCCCCGAAACGCTGACCCGCCTCCCCCTTTCACCCGCAAAGCCGTGAAGGCCACATAGAGGGACTCTGAGTCCCTCAATGTGGCCTTCACGGGCCGGTGCAGCGTGGAGCTAGATGGTGGCTTGCGGGGAGCCGATGGCTTTGCCGTCGGCATCCACGGCCCGGACGTAGTAGGTGCCGCTCGTGACCGCGCGGTCGATGTAGCTCAGTTGCGGCGTCAGCCACGGCCGCGAACTCTGGGTCACCGAGTAGATCGGCCCCGAGGTCCCGATCCGGTACACCTGGTAGGTGACGTCGGAGTTCTGCGCGTCCCAGGTGGTGGTCCAGGTGATCACCGGGTTGCCGGCGTCCTTGGTGAGCACCGGCGCCTTGAACGGCACCTGCGGGCCGTTGTTGACCGCACCCGCCACACCCCGTGCCGCGAACCGGGTCAGGCCTTGCTGCGGCTGGCCGTTGACGGTGCTGAACTCGCCGCCGACAACCACGTACTGGCTGTTCGAGTCGAGTGACCACGGCCCGTTGTTCCAGGTGGCGCCTGCCGGGCCGCCGTTGGTGTTCGGGAACCATGGCAGCATCGAGGGGACGGGGGCGCCGGCCTGGACGTGGTTGAAGGTCACCGGCGAAGTACCGGTGGCCGCGGCGGTTTCCGCGACAAGGCGGTAGTAGTCGATCGGGCCGTTTTCGGGTGCCGCGTTGAGCGGAGTGCAGTCGTGGGTGTGCGATCCGCTGTACAGCACGCCGTTGCTGACCGTCACGGACTGCGTGTCGCCATAGCAGCCGTCGAACCATTTCGCGGTACCCGACGCGATGTCGATCGCGGCGCGCCCTTCGAACCGCGGGTTCGAGCCGGCGTAATCATAGGCTCCGACGAACGCGGTGCCGTTGCCGTCGGTGACGATGTCGGTGACAACACTGCCCGCGCCGGGAGAAACCGGCCAGGTCGCGTTCGCGCCGGTAACCATGTCGACCGCGCTCATGGCCCGGTGGGAAACGCCGTTGATCGCGCCGAAGGCGCCACCGACGATGACCTTGCCCTGGGGCGCGGCCGCCGCGACGGCGAACACCTCACCATCCGCGGGCGGGGCCCACGGCTTGAGGGTGCCGTCGGTCCCGAGCGCGGCGAGCCGCGTGCGGGTGGATCCGTTGACGGTGGTGAACCCGCCACCGATGTAGACCGTGTCCGCGGTGACGGCGATGCCGCGCACCCTGCTGTTCACAAGCGGTTTGAAACCCGTGTCCACCGAGCCGTCGGCGACGTTGAACCCGACGATCTTCGGCAGCCGCGTGCCGTTGACCTTGTCGAAGTCACCGCCGACGTAGATCTTCGAGCCGTCCGGCGACTTCTTGATCCGGAACACCGTGTCGCACACATAGGTGTTGGTACCGACCGTTTTGCAGTACGGGCCCGGGTTGTTGGCCGAGGTGTACGTCGTACCCGCGATGACCGGCGCCCACGGCAGCAGGTCACCGGTGATCAGGTCGAACGCGAGCAGGTTTGTCCGGGCCACTTCGCCGGGGCCGCCCGGCGCCACACCGGCCGGGCGGGCCTTGGAGAACCGGCCACCGGCATACACGGTGTTGCCGACGATCGCGATACTGAAGACGACGCCGTCGACCTGCGGGGTCGGCATCCCGCCCGCGGTGACGGTCGGAATCGACTCGACCGCCGAGGCCGGAGCCGCGGGCAAGGCCACGGTCAGCGCCATCCCGGTCAGCACGGCGGCAACGGCGCACGCCTGCCTTCGCAAACGAGACATGGGGTATTCCTTTTTTTTCGGGGGGGTTGGGGAGTAATCGGTTCTTTGGTCTGCCTTCGAAAAGACACTGGAGAACAAGAAGGTCAGTCGGCGGGGCTCCGCCTGCGATCGCGGCAGCCGCTCGTCCGGCACGCCAGCGTCTCGTACTTGTCCGCGACACCGTCCCATTCGTACCGATCGAGCGAAGGGATCTGCGCGCGTCCGCGTTGTGCTGTCGAGGCGGGATCCGCCTCTGCTTGCTCGCAGAGCGCGGCGAGTTCATCAGGCCCGGCGAAGTAGCGGCCGAACTCACCGAGCACCTCACGATTGAAGTTGACGTCGAAGGCGGTCGTCGCGGCGCCGGCGCCCATCGCGCGCAGCAGCGACGGGTTCGTGCCACCGACCGAATGACCGTGGATGTAGGTCAGCGCGTTGCCGTAGAGCTGGTCGAGAAGATCCTGGTCCCACACCGAGCCGAGCAGCCGCACCCGGCTGTCCCCGGCCGCGAGTTTCTTGATCTTCGCGGTGTACTGGTCGGCGTAAGGCGCGGCACCCACCACGATCAGCGGACGCCGGGCGGTACTGCGCAGGTACCCCTCGACAGCGAGGTCGACGTGGTTCTCCGGTTCGAAACGGGCGACCACCAGGTGGTACTCACCGGGACGCAGTCCGAGTTCCGCGATCTTCCCGGCTCCGGGATCCAGCAGAATCGGTGCACCGTAAGGAATGTAGTCGGTCGATACCGAAAAACGCTCGGAATAGTAGTCCTGGATCCCGGCCGCGTCGGCGATCAACGCGTCCGACCAGCGCACCGCGAGCGCCTCCGCGGCTCGGTAATAGCGCTGCCCGGCGCCATTCCACTTGGCGCGTTTCCACTCGAGCCCGTCGACATGGGTCACGACGGGAATCCGGCGCAGCCGCAAAAAGGGGAGCAACGGCGCGTTGGCGGCGTTGAAGACGAAGGCGACATCCGGCCGTTCGACAATGGCGTGGCGGACCGAGAGTGCCGTGTGGCTCAACGTTTCGAGGGTTTTGCGGCGCAGCGCGGGCAAATGGACCAGCCGCATCCCGAGGTACTCCTCAAGCTCGCCGGTGTCACCGCCTTCGGTGTCACTGCCATCGGTGTCGTCCGTGCGACGGCAGTACACGGTGACATCGTGTCCCCGTTTCGCCAGCCGGTGCCCAACCTCTTCGACGCAGGTTTCGAAACCGCCATAGCGTGCCGGCACGCCTCTGGTGCCGATCATCGCTATGCGCATCGTTCCCCATTCGGTTTGTGCAGGCCGACATCGGATCAATCCCCGGTCACTCGATCGGCTCAAAGCGGAGACCTTGCGCCGGATGACCGGCCGGTATCACCTGTAGTATCAGCATAGTAATATCAATGGTCCAGTCATTCGTTACCCCGTTCGCTAGTACGGCGTAGCCCGACTGCCGGAATCGTTATCAGCGCGGCCTCGAAGGGACCAATGAGCCTGAGCCGCCCTTCCCCGATCAGTGACCAAGCTCTCAGCGATGGTCATCCCTCCGCGATGTCGGCGCGACTTTGGCCGGTGGTCTGCGTGGTCGCCCTGGTCGTCGCCAGCGACTTCAAGTTCCGCCTCCGCGCCAATGATCTGGCCGTCGCCGGCAACGCGGATCCGTTCGTGCTGCTCGAGATCACGGTCTACGCGCTGGTCGCGTGTCTCCTCTTCGTCCGGTTCCGCCCGACGACCCGAATCCGCCGGGTGAACCTGCTGACGTGCCTCGGTTTCGCTTATGCCCTGATCCTGGCCGGCTCCGCGTTGTATTCGCCGTATTTGCAGCTCGCACTCGTCCGCGGCGCGCAGGTGCTGGTCGTCCTCGCGCTGAGCCGGTCGATCGCGCGGCACGGGAACCTGGCCGATGTGCACCGGATCGCGCACGGGTTCATCCTGCTGATCGCGGGCTCGGTGCTGTTCGGCGTGGTGGTGCCGTTCCCGCAGCTGCCGACCCAGGCCGGCCGGTTCACCTGGCTGTACGTCCATCCGGTCCAGGCAGGCGAAATGCTGGCGATCGCCGTGGTGCTGCTGGGGGGGTACGTGGTCGCCAACGGGCTCGACAGGGCAGGGCCGCGGTGGCGGCTCCCGGTTTATCTGGTCCTGCTGGCGATCTGCGGCGGCGGTCTGCTGGCGACGAAGACCCGTGGCGCGGTGATCGGCGCGATCGTCGGCGTTCTCGTAGTGGTCTGGACCCGGTGGCGGGGCCAGCGCAAGGTCGAGGCCGGCGTGGTATTGGCCGTGATACTGATCGCCATCGCGCTGACAAGTTCGGCCGCGATCGAATCGTTCTTCGCCCGCGGCGAGTCGCTGGATCGGCTGGCCACGCTGAACTCCCGCACCGATCTGTGGGCCTACGCGTTCGACCTGTTCCCGCAGCACCCGCTCTACGGCTTCGGGCTGACGGCGTCACGAGGCCTGTTCCTCGACAGCATCGGTCTCGGCGGCGGGCACAATGCGCTGGTCAATCTGTTGATGGATACCGGAATCCTCGGCGCGCTCACCTGGCTGGCGTTGCTGAGCGCCATTTTGCTCACCACCACACGGCTTTCCCGATCCCGGCCGGGATTCCAGGTCGACCGCGGGATGATCCTCGCGCTGACGCTGGGCATGATCGCGAACTCCGTGTTCACCGAAGGGCTCGGCGCCCCGGCCAACGTGGCGTGCACCTGGTTGTTCGTCATCGTCGCCTGGGTGAACCTCACGGTGAAACGCTCGGAAGGCGAACGACTTTGACCGCTCGGACGGCTTTGCTCGCCCACGCGTCTTCGGAGCTTTACGGCTCGGACAGGGTGTTCCTCGAGTCGGTCGTCGCGCTGCGGGAAGCCGGCTGGCGGGTCGTGGTGACCCTCCCCCGGCACGGGCCGCTGGCCGAAGCTGTCGAAGAAACCGGTGCCACGGTTACTTTCTGCCCAGCACCGGTACTGCGCAAGGCCGCGTTGCGCCCGGCTGGGCTGCTGCGGTTGGTCGTCGAGACAGTCAGGGGCGTCGCGCCGGCATGGCGGCTCCTGCGCGAACATCGGCCCGCGCTGGTCTACGTCAACACGGTGACGGTGCCGCTGTGGCTGCCACTCGCCCGGCTTTCCGGGGCCAAGGTACTGGCCCATGTGCACGAAGCCGAGGACGCGGTGCCCAAACCGGTCCGCGTCGCGCTCGCCATCCCCCTGCTCGCCGCGCATTCCGTGGTGGTGAACAGCGCCGCGACCGGCGCCGTGGTGCGCGAGGCGTTGCCCCGGCTCGGCAGCCGCACGAAACTGGTCTACAACGGTGTTCCCGGTCCGTCCGAAGCAGCCGTCAAGCCGGATCCGGCGGAGCCGCTGCGAATCCTGCTCGTAGGCCGGGTTTCGCCTCGCAAGGGGACGGACGTCGCCGTCGAAGCGATGGCGTTGCTGCGGCGCGGTGGCATCAAGGCGACGCTCGACATCGTCGGCTCGGTATTCCCGGGCTATGAATGGTTCGAGGACCGTGTCCACGCCCTCATCGAAACCAGGGGGCTCGGAGATTCCGTGCGCCTCAACGGTTTCCACCGTGAGGTCTGGGACGCCTACCAGCAGGCCGACATCGCGATCGTGCCTTCACTGGTCGAGCCCTTCGGCAACACGTCCGTCGAGGCGCAACTGGCCGGTGTGCCGGTGATCGTGACCGACGCCCAGGGGCTACCGGAAACCGTCGACGCCGGAAAGTTCGGCGCTGTCGTACCCGCCGGCGATTCCGCCGCGCTCGCCACCGCGATAACGTCATTGGCCGAAAACTGGCCCGCCACAAGGGAAAGGGCAGAGCTTGCACAGCGGGACGCCGTTGTCCGGTTCGCCGTGGGGCGCTATCGGCAGGACATCGCCGAACTAGCGGAACACCTGGTGAGTCAAGCGCCGTGATTCAATACGCGCCCTGGCCGATGACGACGGCTCGCACGGTCTTCCAGAGGATCACCATGTCGAGCGCGAGCGACCAGTCTTCGACGTAGCGCAGGTCGAGCTTGATGCTCTCGTTCCACGAAAGGTCACTGCGGCCGCTGACCTGCCACAGCCCGGTGAGGCCCGGCTTGACGAGCAGGCGCCGCCGGGCGTCGGCGGCGTAGGTCTTGGTCTCCTCCGGCAGCGGCGGGCGCGGCCCGACGAGGGACATCTTGCCGGCGAGTACGTTGAAGAGCTGGGGCAGTTCGTCGAGCGAATACCGGCGGAGCAGCGCACCGACGCGGGTGATCCGGGGATCCTTGCGCATCTTGAACAGTGGCCCGGCCGCTTCGTTCGACGCCTCGAGGTTCTTGCGCGCCTTGTCGGCGTCGGTGACCATCGTCCGGAACTTGAACATGGTGAAGGTGTCACCGTCACGGCCGACGCGGCGCTGCCGGTAGATGACCGGCCCGCGGTCGTTGATCTTGATGGCGGCGGCAATGACCAGCAGCAGCGGCGAGAGCAGGGTAAGTAGCAGAGCAGAGGCGAGCCGGTCCACGATTTCCTTCACCAGCCGGCGGCCACCGGTGAACATCGGCGCGGTGACTCGCAACAGCGGCATGCCCAGCACACCGGAGACGTTCAGGCGCGGGCCGGCGACCTCCATCAGCACCGGCGCCACGACCATCTCGGCGGTGGTGCCTTCGAGATCCCAGGCGAGTTGCTGTAAGCGGCGCGGGGTCCAGTACTGGTCCGCAGTCACCGCGACCACCCGATAGCCGCCACGGCGGACCTGGGCGGCGAGTTCGTCGAGCCTGCCGACGACCGGGACACCCTCGACGTCACCTTCGCCGCAATCCGCGCCGGTGCCGGTGAAGGTGCACACGGCTTCGACTCGCCAGCCGACGTGTGGCTCGATCCGGGTGCGGTCGATCAGGTCCCGAACGGTTTCCGGGCTCCCAGCGGCCATCACCGGCAGCAGGCATCGGCCATGGCGGCGCTGACGGTGCAGCACGCGCCGCAGGACGTAACGCTGAGGGAAGGCTACGAGCGCAATGGCCGGGACCACGATGAAAACCCAGGCCTGGACACCGAGCGCGCCGAACAGAAGACCGCCCAGCGCCACCAGCACTCCGGCGGTGAGGAGTCCCCGCCCGAGTCTTCGGTACTCCTCCGCACCCTCGCCGAGTACCCGCTGGCTCCAGGCCCGGCTGGCGGGCAGCGAGCACAGGACCGCGGCGGCGGTACCCAGCGCGTGCATGTCGTGCGGGGAAAACTTGTCGATGATCGCCGCGGCGATAGCGATCACCAGGGCGGTGGCGAAAACGTCACTGGCGATGACCCACGCCCGATAGCTGGCTTCCCAGGCCGTCGACGGGGTGCTCGGCGCCGGCCTTTCGACCGCCACCGAAGTCTCGACCGTGCGAACCCGTGGAGATGGGCGGGGATTCGCAGGAAGTCCGATATGTGGAAGCGCCTTACTGATCGGTGATGATGACCGCACCGACTCTTCCATCGGACCTCCCGCATCGTTGGCTGACGTAAGTTCGCGAATCACTTCGAGTGAACGAAAGTGACTTCGGAGAGTAACTGACCGAGCTATACAATCAGTCACCAACGGGCGACTCACGCAAAGGTATCGGTGACTCTCACGGCAGTGTTACACCGGTCACGAAAGGATTCCGGCTGCGGATTCGTGTGTAACACCACTCGAAAGATCACGAGAGTGTGACGACGGGTAATGAAGGGTCCAATTAAAACGATTACGCAAAGTAGCCGGAAAATGAATGACTTCGTCCGAATGAGGAGCATTACTCCAGTCGGCCGATCGGCTCGGCACGCTCCACAGTGGACGCCGGGACGCATATTCGTCCGATAAGGACGCGCCGGAGCAGGCGACCCCTGTCGCACGGGCGGCGCCGGGCACGCCCCGGCGATCATCGGCGCCCAGTGCGTCGTTCGTCACTGATGAGCGACTCGACAAACATTTCGTCACACCCCAGCCCACCCGTGGCCGCCCGGCCCGCAGCCGGAATCGGGCCCGCCCTCGACGTCCACAGGGCGGCGCCGTGACCGACATCACGTCCGGGATCGCGCCGCTACGGCGTCATCACGGCGACCACCAGCACGACGATCTGTACGGCGAAGCCGGCGGGCGCGGGCGCTTGCCTTCGAGCGGTTCCAGGTTGCCGGTGAAGATCCCGTCTGTCTGCTGCGGGCACGCCGCCTGGCGCCACTCACCGCGTGCTCCGTGACCACGCAGGTCCTACGCGACGTTGCAATGCGCTCACGCTCTGTGTAGCGATCGCGAGACAGTCACTCTCGAGTGGCCGACAAGCAGGGCCCGTCCGCCCGGTGAGTCGATGGTGCCGGTGATGACGGTGCCATCTCGGCGCTGCCGGCCTGCTCGCCCAGTTACCCGACGGCGGGGCGCGCCTATCCCGGCCCGGCGTGGCTCGCCAATGGCACGAAGGACCATTTCCACAGCGACGAGCGGCAATTCCTGGCCGCTTGCCGAGAGGGCGGCTCGAATTGCAGGGCACGGGACATCTCCGCGCCGCTGACCGTTCCCACCGACGTGACCTAGCTCATCGAAAAACGTCGCCTACGGACTGGAGCCACGTTTCATATCGGATCGTGAAAACCTAAGCGCAGCAACGAAAACCAGAGCTCGCCCACCCGGAGAGAAAATGATCGGAGCCTATTGCGTCACGGCTCGACCACGTTCGAAAGTGGACCGTGCACACAAAACCGACATTGTGATGACTGCCACTAAAGCCTGGTGAAGAAAACCGATCATGGGCAAGCACGCGTATAACATGAAAAGGGCCCCGACGCAGATCGGGGCCCTGAACACGCAAAAGCTGGTGGGCGATACTGGTATCGAACCAGTGACCTCTTCGGTGTGAACGAAGCGCTCTCCCACTGAGCTAATCGCCCGCTCGCGGTGTGAACGGAACTCTACCGCACCACTTTCGGACCCCGGCAAACGGGTGGTTCACAAGCGGGCACAGCGTGTTGACGTTCCACCACGAAGCGGACAAACGCGAGCTAGTTGAGGTAGTACGGGCGCGGCGGGGTCGGGAGCAGTTCCGACATCCGTGCGACGGTGCTATCGCGCGGGAAGTAAACCGGTCAGTATGTACAAGGGACGACCAGCCGGGGTGGATGCCGCCAGCTGCGCGTCGAAGGTGATGATGGCTGGACGAACGCGCTGACGACCCCGTACGGGTGATCTACGGACCTCCCGCGACGGAATCGGCGTTCTCGCACGTCACATCATCAGCACTCGGTCAACCAGGCCGGGAAGGAGGAAGGGTAGGAAGATGCGCAACGATCACGTGACGCTCCGCTCGACGGCGGTCTTCGACCTGCTGGCCCCGCGGACGCCCGCGGTTCCGGTGAAGGTGGAGCTACGCTACGACACCCGGGACCCGTACGCGGTGGTCGCCGCCTTCCGGACCGGCCGCGCCGGCTGGGTCGAATGGGTCTACGCCCGGGACCTCCTCGCCGACGGCCTCCTCGCCGACGCCGGTGACGGCGATGTGCGCATTCGCCCTTCGGTGGAGGACCCCGAATCGGTCCTGATCGAATTGAACTCGCCGTCCGGCCACGCCATGTTCGAGGCGTCGGCACAGGAATTGGCCGACTTCCTCGACCGGACCTACGACGTGGTGTTGCCGGGCAACGAACACCTGTGGGTCGACGTCGATGACGCCCTGACCCACCTCATCCCCAACGATTTGAGCTGATGACGGCCTTCTGACACCGGATGGACACCCCCGGTGCGGGTGCCGATTTCGGGTCCGATATGGTTTTAACACACCACGGCGACGGGGTTGCGGCTCTTACAGAGTCACAAAAACGGAGTCATGGAGTGCGGACGTGGCGCAGCTGGTAGCGCATCACCTTGCCAAGGTGAGGGTCGCGAGTTCGAATCTCGTCGTCCGCTCGACTGCGGCAACACCTCGCAGCAGGGGCCGTATAAAGTGGGGAACCCACTGAGATACGGTACTCCGGCATTATGGCGGAGTGGCCGAGTGGTTCAGGCAAGGGCCTGCAAAGCCCTGTACGCGGGTTCGATTCCCGCCTCCGCCTCGCGCGATTAGCTCAGCGGGAGAGCGCTTCCCTGACACGGAAGAGGTCACTGGTTCAATCCCAGTATCGCGCACCACCTGAAAAGTACCCCTGACCAGCACGGTCAGGGGTACTTTTCGCTGTCCACTGTGGAACTTTGGTACCCACATTGGCCGATTACTCAGCGAGAACTCAGCGAACCGGGATAAGTGCGCCCGCGGCCCCGTCGTCCGGGTCGTCATCGTTGAGCACGTCGAGGATGGCTTCGTGATCTTCGGTCTTGCGTACGTAGAGCTGCAGAGTCGTGATGACGTTCTCGTGCCCCATCACTTTCTGTAGCTTGTTCACCGGCACCCCTTCGTCAGCCAGCCATGTGCCGTACGAGTGACGTAGGTCATGGAAGCGCAATCCTCCTGCTTGGTGGCGTGCAACGTGCACGACGGCTTTGCGGTGAGTGTCGAACCGCTCGGAGAACTTGTTGCCGTCCTCATCCGTCCAGACAGCCTCGAAGGGCTCATCGTCGTAGATGTTGACCTCT
The DNA here is from genome assembly GCA_032230695.1 of Actinomycetota bacterium. Classification (GTDB taxonomy): domain Bacteria; phylum Actinomycetota; class Actinomycetes; order Mycobacteriales; family Pseudonocardiaceae; genus Amycolatopsis. The sequence continues at coordinate 24,531 of JAVXWP010000001.1, forward strand.
CCGAGCAGACCAGCGCGCACAAGGGCGGGCCGCCAGATCCGGGACCTGAAGAGAGTGCGGCGCAGCCCTCCCCCGGCCTCGTTGGTGAAGATCAGTCCACCGTCAGCCGCCGGGTAGTCCTCCAGGTGTTCCTTCAGCAATGCCAGCGCCCAGCCGGGCAGTGGCACGGTCCGGGCTCCTGCCCGTGACTTCGGGTACGACTTGAACGAGGTTTTCCCAGCGACCTCGACCACCGTGCGCATCACTCGTACGGTTCCCTTGTCGAGGTCCACGGCATCCATCCGAAGGCCGATCACCTCACCCCAGCGCAGCCCGGTCCCCGCGGCTACCGCCACCAGCGCACGGTGACGAGCAGGCACGACCGGCAGCAGCAGCGTACGAAGATCCGTTCGGGAGATGATCCGGTCATCGGTGTCTCGTTTGCGAATCGCTGGCACAGTCACGTTTTCGCAGGGGTTGAACGAGATCAGCCTATTTCGAACGGCTGAGCGCATCACGTTCGACATGAGCTGAAGGCATTTCGCCACGAGCCAGCGCGACTTGTGCGCCGCGAGGTCGGACACCCACGCCTGAACAGCCATGTGATCGATCTTCGCGAGTTGCCACTCACCCCACTTCGCGACCACGTGATTGCGCATCACCGACTTGTCCCGTGCCGCGGTAGTGAGCTCAGTCGAACGCGCCGCCAGCCAGGGTGCCGCGTGATCGGCGAACCGCGTTTTGCCCGCCGCGGGCGAGACGTACGAGCCACGCGCAGTGGAACTCTCCACGTCAGCCAGGAAGTTGCTTGCCTCTCGCTTGGTCGGCAACGTCTTCGACTTCTGCTTTCCAGCCGGATCGCGCCAGTTGGCTTGCCATTTTCCGCTAGGCGTCTTGAATACGAAGCCCATCACACACCGCCGTTCGCGCCGTTGAGCCAGGAGTTGAACGATGCCTTGGGGATCACCCAGCGGCGGCCCATGCGGACGGCAGGGATCGAGCCGTCCTGGACACGGGCGTAAGCAGTGCCGCGCGCGAGGCCCAGCATCTCGGCCACTTCATCCACTGTGTACGTCATTCGATCACTCATGCGGTGTGCTCCTGTTCTAGTTTTTCCTTGCGGTGATTGCGTTTTCCTTCGTAGATCGCGGATGCGATCTCACGTTCGTCGTCGGTGTTGTAGCCGTTGCCGGTGTGCGACCAGTGGTTGATCACGATCACTTCGTCGGCAGTGGTGCCGAGCGCGTCAAACGCTTGGGTTTGCTGGTAGGTGCGGCGTTCGCCGCGGATGGTGGCGAAGGTGATGGAGTAGCGCTGCGACTTGGTGAGGAAGTGGCCGCGGAACCCGAGCATGTGTGCCCATTTCCGCAGGAACCCAAGGCCCTCGTTTGCTCCGAGGTCCCATGCCGCGGTGATCATCCGGCGGTAGTGCGGCTGCACGTCGAGGAGATCGATGGCACGTTCGGACCTGATGGGGCGGTCGGCAACTTCGCTGGTGCTGGTGCCCTTGGTGGCGTACTTGGCGATGTACCCGGCTAGCGCGCGGTCGCTGATCTGCCCGGCGTCGTCCTCGACCTGGTGTGCGTGCGCGGGCCGGATGGTGCGAATGTCGACTTGCCCGCCCCAGGTGAAAGCGTGGGTGGTGGTGACGCCGTCGATGGTCAGGGTGTGAGTGACGGCCGTGGTGGCGACCGCGGCCCGTACGGCGTGCTCGATCAGCTCAGCATCAGCCCAGGCCGGGGCGGGGTCGGCAGGGCCTTCCGGCCCGTCGATACGCACGACCGCGTGAAAGTGGATCAAGCCGCGTTTCTGGTACTCGGCGACCTTGGCGTAGGACACCCGGGCGTGGTCGGGGAAGTCCTTCACCTTGATCCCTGCCGCTGTGGCGAGTTCGCGCCGCAAGCGGATGGTGAAGCGGTGCCACAGGTCCCCGGAATGCCCTTGCCACAGGACCGCGCCGCGGTAGTCGTAGCTCTCGGGATCGATCGCGGTGCCGACGCGAGGGTCGGCGTCGTGGTGGTACTCGCCGCATCCGCAGGGGATGCGTTTGCCGCCGCGGGTGGTGCGTCGGCCATGGACGGCGCCGAAGCCGGGGGCGGTGAGCGTGATGAACAGCCGGGGCTTGTCGGCGACGCTCTCCGGGAGGGTCTTGCCACCGGACATGCCCGAGCGGATCAGGTGGAACGCGTCGGAGGCGTAGCGGTCGGAGCAGGCGGGGCAGACCGATTCACGGCGGTTGCCGCACGGGGCGTAGACGACCCCCGCGTGGTGATCGAGGGTGCGGCCGGTCGTGCGGTCGGTCAGGGTGCGGTAGCCGGACAGGTGCACCGGTTGCAGGCACCCGCCGGTCTTCTCCACGCGGTCGCGGATCCGGCGGACGTTGGGGCGAGCGAGGTGGGTGGTGATGCGGGTAGCCAGTGAGGGCCCGTCAGTCTCGGTGGTCATGGCTCTCCTTTGGAGCAGGCGCAGCAAGACCGGGCCACCGTGGAGTGGTGCGTGGTGACCCGGTCTTGTGCGCATGGTGCGGGGTTTGTCAGGTGGTGACGGGGTGGTGATTGATCGAGGCGTTCAGCTCGGTGAGCAGCGGTGTGACCATCGGGCCGGGTAGCGCGATCAGGGCCGCGAGGTCTTCGGCGGTGATGGGCCTGCCCGCGGCGTGGGCCTCCTCGGTGGTGCGGGTGATGTTTTTGCGGACACCCGCGGGGAGCTTCCCCAGCGTGGGGGCGATCGAGGCCGGGATTTCGGCCGGCGCGGGGGCGGTCGGCGCGGGGGCGGTCGGAGTGAGGATTTCGGCCGGCATACGGAGTGATCTTGCGGCTGGTGCGGGTGGCGGCACAGGTACCGCGGTGAGCGCTCGTTCGCGAACGAGGGTGCATCGTTGCTGGATGACCGGCATGACCTCCGCGAGCAGGAACACCACCAAGGGGATGACGACGTGGAAGAACACCATCCCCTTGGACACCTCGCCGTTCGAGGGGGCGAGAGCCGCCCAGACGTTGGCGATCAGGGTTGCGGTCAGAAGTACCCGCTTGAGGTACCTCACGGGCCTGTCGGCCACCTCAACGCCATGGGAGAGCATCGCCGCTTCCCAGCGGAGCAAGGTGATCAGGATTCCGGCGAGGGCGGGTTCAGCGAGCCACGCTCCCCACCACATCGGGTCGGACGGGGCGAGGTGTCCCGCAAGGAAGTCGTGGACGCCGGTAGTGGTGAAGCCCAGGCCGACCGCGAGGAAGAACCACATGGTGCGGGTGACCGATTGCCGGAACCGGTCCGCGGTGACCGCGCCCAGCATCGGATCGGTGGCGAGCCGGTGCACGTCGCGGGCTTCGTGGAGTTGGTGAGTCAATGCTTGAACGCGCCGGGAAGGCCGTGGGATGTCCTGGTCTGTTGTGGACTTGCGGAACATGTGTGGTCCCTCCTTTCTGGACTTACCCCGTGCGGGGAACGGGTGCGGTTTGGATGTAGCGGGCGTGCGCGTCGAGCAGTCCGGCGAGGTAGCGGGCGAACGCCGGGGGCATCGCGATTTCCCACACTTCGCCGGTGCGGTGCCCGGGGGCACGGTCGCGGGTGACCTTGATGATCACGTCGGTGGCGGTGCCGGTGACCGCGGTGTTGCTGACCCCGGCACCGCAGAACCGGACCCCGTTGATCGAGCGCAGCGGGTAGAGCGAGAGTCCGTCTTCCAGCGTGGATAGTGCGGAATGCCAGACCTGGGAGTCGGCCGGAGGAGTGTCGTCCACTGTGGTCATGGCGAGTGTCCCTTCTGGTCAGTCGCGGGTGTAGTTGATGAGCTGGTAGGTGTAGGCCCCGGTACCGGCGCGGACCGCTCGCCACTCTCGCCACAGGGCGACGCTCAGCCCGGTGAAGATCAGCAGAGTGACCCCAGCGAGGAGCGCGAACCACCCGAAGTCGTGGATGAAGATCCACTCACCGAGCAGCGCGAGGGCGCAGAAGCCGGTGATTCTGAGCCAGGTAGCGAGGAACTTGAGCGTGATCATGGTTGGGTGCCTCCGTCTGGTGTGGTGTGTCGCCGGGTGTTTTCCTCGATCGCGGCGAGGTCTTGATAGGCCTTCGTCAACGCGTCGCCTAGCTGCCTGAGCAGGCCGTAGCCTTGGTTGAGCAGGGATGCGGAGTCGTCGTCGGGCCAGGGTTGCCAGGTGCCGTCCGCGGTGTGGTGGAACGCGATGTCGTGCACTTCGGACACCAACGCGTTCACCGCGGTAACGATGTCGTCCTTGTCCGCCATGGGTTTGAGTCCTCTCAGGCCGCGGGGTTGATGGCGAAGACGTTGGAGCCGTCCTCCAGGCCGGGGTGCGGGGTGCACTGTCGGACCAGTTCGGTGATGTCGTCGTCGGTGGTGAATCCGGCGCGCACCCGGATCGGGTTGCGGGACTTCTCCGAGGTGCGGTAGCCGATTCCGGCGTATTCCTCGGTTTCGGGGATCTCGTCGGCCAGTGCGCCGCGGAGGCGGGCCTCATCGCCCAGGATCATGTCCACGTAGGAGCTGGACCCGGTGCGCAGCGAGATCCGGCGGGTGAACAGGTCTCGAACCGGTACGACGTCCTTTGTCGGCTCCTGGAGGTACGCGCACACTGCGAACCCCGCGGCACGCCCCTGAGTGAGGATCTCCGCAAGCACCCGGTTCATGGGGCCGATCATCTTCCGCTCGCTCAGTGCGGTGAGCATCGCCAGTTCATCGATCATGAGGACTTCCAGCGGGGTCTCCGTGCTCACGGTGACCTTGCGCTCTTTGCGGTCCCGTAGGAGCGCTTGCCGGTCCTTCATCGCGTCGCGGAACTCGATCAACAGCGCGAGCATGGGGTTGATTTCGTCGCCGTCGTCGTCCTCCACGTCCTCATCCGCCGACGTGGCATAGCGGTGAAACAGCGGCTTGCCGAGTTCGGTTTCCATGCCGCCCTTGGGGTCGATCATCCAGACCCGCACCAGTCCTTCGCGGATCATGGGGCCGATCGAGCGCAGCGGGTTCCAGATCAGCGAGCCCTTGCCCGATCCGGTCGCGCCGGAGATCAGCCAGTGCTGACCGAGTAGGGGTTCCACCCAGGGCTTGCCGTACTCGGTGTCTCCGAGTTCCACTGCGGTGAGGTCCACGTCTTCGACGTCGGCGGGGATCTCCACGGCGGGCACCACGTCGTCGAACGGGTTGCCGTGCACCAGGGTGATGGTCAGCAACCGCGGTTTGGTCTTCTCGATCGCGATCACATCGGCACCGAGTGCGGAGGCAAGTTCCTCCTGTGCGTCGCGGAAGGTCCGCAGGGACTGCCCTTTGCAGATCTTCACCTTCAGCACGTCGATCGACGGAGTCGGCGAGGACACTCGCAGGAGCCGCGGGACGAGGGTTTCCCCTGTGCGGCGGTCGTCGGTGACAAGGTTGCAGGCGTCGAGGCTCGAGCGCCAGGGGCGGCCCAGGTAGCGGGTCCAGCGTCGGCGGAACGACCGCAGCCGCGGGGACGCCAGCCGGGTGAAGGAATCCGGGTGCGCCCGGTACCAGCCGACCCCGGCAGTGATGACCCCGGCGGCGATACTGCCCGTGGTGACCGCGCCGAGTTCGACCATGCTGGTGCCCAGGACGGCGGGGGTGGCGATCATGCCGGGGTGGCGGGCGACCCAGCGGGCGCACTTGGCTTCGATCTTAGTCTTCTTCTTGGTGCTGGACATGTGGGTGGTCTCCCTGGTTGGTGGCGAGCGCAGAAGGGCCGCGACCCACCCGTCAAAGGGGGAGATCACGGCCCAGCTACGTCGCGGATCTGCTGCACGTTCAGGAACATCGGTATGCGGTTGTGGGTGGCGAGGGCGGACTGTTAGCGGCGACGGCGGGCGCGGGGTGCGCGTGCGTCGGTCTCGAACAGCGGTTTCCCAGCTTCGACCGTGGTGACTGCTGCGGCGATGGACTTGCCGACTTGGGTGTGGTCCTTTTTGAACCCGGCGGTGCGGATGACCGGGGTTTTCATGGTGTCGCGCAACAGCTTCATGGTCTTGTTGAGCTCTTCGAGGACTCGATCGACCTGGTTGGTGCTCATGGGCGTGGTTCTCCTCGGGTGTCGGAGGGGACGGTCAGGTACCGGCGTTCTTCAGTCGCTGGCAGGTCTGGCAGCGGGGCAGGAACGACAGTCCGAAGTAGACCGACGTGTACTCCCCTGATTCGGCGGTGAAGCCGCACAGCGCGGTGATGCTGCCCGACCAGTACGACCGCTCCGCGGTGATGTGGTACTCGGCGTCGGCGTCGGCCATCAGACGCGCCAGCCGCGGGCGATCAGCTCCGTCTTGTACTTGATCGACGCTGCCCGTAGCTCGTCCAGGTCGGTCGATGCCTTGCGCACGGCGGCTTTGACCTCTTCGTGAGTGGGGGTTTGCCAGCCCTCGAACCGGCCGACTGTCCCGCGGCTGGTTGTCGAACCGGTGATCTTTGTCAGCTCGTCGATCGTGGCGCGGACGGCGTTGAGGGCGAACTCGAACTCTTCGTAGCGGGCTTTAGCGTGGTTGGTGAGGGTCTGTGACGTCATCGCGAGATGCCTTCCTTGCTGGTCTTCCTGGTGGTCAGGGGATGCAGCGAGCGCCAGTGCCGGGCCTTGTTCTTGGTGGCGCGGGGCACGAGTACCGAGTTGCCGGAACCGGAGTGCCCGTAGCAGGTGTAGAAGTGCGTTCCTCCTTTCGTCAGCCACTTCGCGTCAAGTAGCTGATGGACGGCTTCGGCTTCGTGGATGGGGGCGCTCTCGATGTCGTTGCGGGCGAAGAGGTGGTAGACACGTTCGGCGGGGCCGACCAGCACATAGCCCGTGTTTTCCGCAATCTGAAGTACCTTCTCGATCAGGGTCATGTCGTTGACCGGCAACGGTTCCCGGTCGCGCTGTGCGGGCAGGTCCAGCGGGTTGCCGAACAAGTCGATGTCGGCTGTCATCGGCGCACCTTCAAGACGATCGCCAGCCCGCCACCAAGGGCGAGGGCTCCGAGAACCGGTGCGGCGACGATCAGGCAGCCCGCCAGCGTCAGCCACAGCAGGTAGAAACTCACGGCGTTGAACATCTCTTGCATTCCTTTCAGGGGTAGGACCACTGCGCACCGCAGACATTGCAGGTCGCGATACCGCAGACGACATAGAAATTCGCGGAACACACGTGATTACCCATCACGCACCGCGTTTGGGGCCGGTCGGGTTGTAGGATGACAATCCGTCCGGGGTGAAAAGAATGGTGTTAGTCATCGGTCTTCACCTCGCTCAGTTGCGCTCGGATCGTCATGATTTCGCCGTACACGTCGTTGATGTGGTTGATCAGCTGGGAGGACTTGCGGGTGAAGGACTCGCCCGCTCCGCTGACCATGACGGACGCGTCTTCCAGCGTGTGAGCAGCGTCGTTAACCAGGCTTAGGGCCTTGCTGTAGTCCTCGATGATGCAGATTTTTCCGTAGTTGCTGATCATCGGACGCCACCGTCATCTTCGGCCAGGTGAAGCCAGGGCCACTCGCTGAGTTGGCCGATGAAGAATTCGTCTGTCTCGTTCATGGGAATGCCTTTCGCGTTGGACGGATACACCCGCCGACTCCCGGTGAAATGAGACCGGGAATCAATGCGCATAGCCGTAATAGGCGCGTTTTTTGGCATAGTTAGGTCCACTATGTATTTATCAATGAACAATGAGAGGTGCTGCTAAGAAAGCGAAATACTCACCGGCGACGCCGGGAAGGAGCTACACGATGGGCTTGAGGCCGGTCGCGTTGAACGAGACACCCGAAACGGTCTCGCCCTTCTGGTTCTTGAACGAGTACGGCGACATCCGCGGGTTGATCAGCTCCACCCGGTCGCCGTCCTGGAACTCACTGCCCGGGTCGGTGTCCAGGGTGACCCGGACCTCCTCGCCCTTCTCGCCCTTCATCTTCACGAACAGCGACACCACGAACTTGACCTCGCCGGAATCCCGGTCGGTCACTGCCTCTTCGCGGCCGTTGTCGTCCTTGCGCATCTTCATCGTGGGCTCTTCGGCGACGATCAGCCGGTAGCCGCTCAGGTTGACGGGGATGTTCCTCATGGGTATTTCCTCCTGCATGGGGTAACCTGGTCTGTGGTTCTATACCTAGTATGCCTAGACATACCTGGTATGTCAAAGAAGACCAGGCGCGTCACCCGATCGGACTAAGGAGTACGAGATGACATCAACCGGCACGGACGCATCAAGCAGGAAGATTCCCCAGTACGCACGCATCGCCGCCGACATCCGAGACGAGATCAAGGTTGGTAACCTCAAGGTTGATGACCCGGTGCCGAGCGCAGCGGCACTGTGCGAGAAGTACGGCGTCAGCATGATCACGGCAAAAAACGCCTTGAACCTTCTGCGCGCAGAGGGCGTCGTCTACGGCGTAGCGGGCAAGGGCACCTTCGTCGCCAAGATGGATCGGATGATCAGGACTGTTCCCTATCGATATTTCGAGGGCGCAGAACGCACCTATGTTCGTGAGGCGGAGCGCGCAGGACGCACCCCCGACGCCGCACATGAAACGGAAGTGATCCCAGCTAACGACTGGGTAGCGCAACGCCTGGAGATCAACTCCGGTGACGAGGTGGTCGCCACTACCTATCGCGTGACAGCGGACGGCCGTCCAATGAGCATGTCCACCTCCTGGGAGCCTCGGGCAGTTACCGAGGGCACTGCCATCGAACTTCCACACGTGGGCGAGCATGCAACAAAAGGCCTGAACGGGCGGTTTTCAGCAATCGGATGGACCATTGAGCAGGTCGAAGAACACCTCATCATCCGCCAGCCGTCCATGGAGGAGGCCGAAGCACTCACTGTTGCCGCGGGGGTTCCGGTCGTCGAGATCAGGCAGACGATTAGAGCTTCAAAGGACGGCGAAGATAATCTCGTAGCGGTCGAGGCGGCGGACATCATCTTCCCGGCTGACCGGTACGAGTTCCACTACCTGATGGATCGCCCTCACTGAGAGGTGAAGATGGGTAAGCACCACCCCGAGTCTGACGACGCGCCAACTAGCATCGACCTGTACGGGACGGTGGATGCTAGTTGGCCGTACGGAGATCAAACCCCCCATGGCGTTGATGACTTCGGCGAATCGGTACCCCTTCGGCTTTACGGGTGCCCCACATGTGGCGCTGAAATCGGCGTGAGCGACCGTAAATGCTGGAAGTGTCACTCTGCTATGACTCCGGTCGCCGAGATTCCCCCAGCCCTCTGAGCCCCTGCGGAATCGCCGCGGTGTTCAGAGTTTCCTTACTTGTTCAAGGCGGCCCCTCCGGGGCCGCTGGCCAGGTGTTTGATCCACGGGCAAGCCCTGCCGGGGCATGCGGGCTGACGCCCGGTCCCCGGCAGTCGCCCGTGGAAAAGCCAGCCAGCGACCCACCCGTCGAAGGGGCCGCAGAGTAGTCCGCGGGGAAGGGATGTCCTCGCCGGACGGCAGGTC
>JAVXWP010000029.1:0-47646 GCA_032230695.1 Actinomycetota bacterium
GGCATTGAGTGCCCCCAACGCCGCTTTCGGGTAATAGTCCTGTGTTTCGGCGGCCCCCGCGCGCTGACGGTTTCGCGTCGCCAGAGCGTGACCGGGTGCGGAAGTCGCGTGTCGTTGTAGGACGCCCTGCCGCCGCGAAACCGTGGCCTTCGGCCAAAAGAGGGCGCGCGCTGTGGGCTTTTCGCCTGCCGCCCAACGGGATTACTGCGGTAGCTCGAGACTTGGCGTGCTCACGTTGTGAGCCAAAGGCCGACCGGGTTTGTGGTTGGCCACGCAAGTCTTGACTCGAGGTGGCGTGCGCTCTCCCCTGAGCTTGACGGTCGACACTCTGGCGCGTCGGCCAGCCTGGTCAGAGGCTTATGCGGGAGTGGTGCCGGACTTGCAGCCGCGGGCCTCGATGGTGAACCAGGTGCCGCCGACGCCCTGGCCCTTGGCCTCGCCCGGCGCGGTGTCCTTGGCGAAGCGGTAGACGGGCCAGCCGCCGACGGTGACCTGGTCGCTGCCGTCGGCGCGCTTCACGGTGCTGACGATCTTCTTGTCGACGCCTTCGAGTTGGATGTCGCCCTTGGCGATGACCGGCGGCCACGCGGTGGCGCAGGCGTTTTCGCAGGTGGACTTCGACGGCTTCTTGGTGTCCTTCGTGAACAGGTACAGGGTGAAGCCGTCCTGGTCGGTCAGGATCGGGCCGATGCCCGCGATCTCGCCGGCGGAAAGCTTGGTGTTCCCGGCCTGGGGTGTGCCGGCCTTGCCACCGGTGGGGGTCACGCCGAACCAGGTACCGCCGACGCCCTGGCCCTTGACGTCGCCGGGCCGGGTGTCCTTGGCGAAGCGGTAGACGGGCCAGCCGCCGACGGTGACCTGCTCGCTGCCGTCGGTGCGGGTCACCTTGCCGACCGCGCTCGCGTCGAGACCTTGGACCTCGACGTCGCCCTGGGCGATGACCGCGGGCCACGCCGTCGCGCAGTCACCGTCGCAAGTGGACTTCGACGGCTTCGCGGTGTCCTTGTCGAAGCGGTACAACGTGAAACCGTCTTGGTCGGTAAGGACTTGCCCGATGGTGGGGAGTTCCACCGCGGTGAGTTTGGTGGGGGCGGCGGCCGCGACGGCGTTCGCGGCGGGCTGCACGGCAGGTGAGGCCGCGGTATCGGCGGCTTGGCCGCAGGCGCTGAGCAGGGCCAATCCGGCTGCGGCCGAGGCGACGGAGACGATGAGGCGCGAGCGGCGCATAAGGGTTGCTCCTTGGGTCCGTGCGGTGGCTCCGCGCTGACCGCGGCTGCCGATGCCACTTACACGGACGTCCCCGGTGACCGGTTCAGGAGAAGTTCGAGATCTTTCCGAATTCCGGCCTGTGGGCCCAAGGAGGCGAGGTCACAGCGTGATCACGACCTTGCCGGGGAAATGCTTCGACGAGAAGTCGACCAGGGCCTGCGCGGCGTCGGCGAACGCATAGGTCGCGCCGATCTCGATGCGCAGTTTCCCCTCGGCCGCCTGCTGGGCGAGTTCTTCGAGGCGCCCGGCCGGAATCTTCGTCTGGACGTAGGTCGCCGTGACACCCCGCTCGAACGTCTCTGCACCACCGAGCACCGACACGAGCCGCCCGCCCGGTTTGGCCGCGGCGGCGGAACCGTCGAGACCCGGACCGGCGTTCGCCAGGTCGAGCACGACGTCGACGCCGCCGGGGACCAGCTTGTGCGTTTCTTCGGCGGTGTTGGTGTTCTGGTAGTCGATGACCTCGTCGGCGCCGAGCCCACGCAGGAACGCGACCTCGTCGGCACGGCCCGTGACGAGCACCTTCGCGCCGGCCTGCTTCGCGAGCTGCACGGCGAAGGAGCCGAGCCCACCGGAAGCGCCGACCACGAGCACGCTCTCACCGGCCTTGATCCCGGCCGCGTCGAGCACGGTCTTCGACGTCGCCGCGGCGAGCGGCAACGCGGCGCCTTGGGCGGCATCGAGGGCGCCGGGCCGGATCGCGATCGACGGCGTGTCCTTGACGACCTGATACTCCGCGATGGCACCGGAGGCGAAACCGTTGGAGGTGATCACTTTGTCGCCGGGGGAGAAGCGCGTTACGCCCTCACCGACGGTTTCGACCACCCCTGACGCGTCGATACCCGGCACGAACGGGTGCTTGACCGGGGCAAAGTCCTTTATGGCCCCGGTGGGGAGTTTGGCGTCGGCGCCGTTCAGCGACGCCGCCTCGATCCGCACCAGGATTTCGCCGGGTCCGGCGACCAGGGCAGGGAGTTCGGTGATGGTGAGTTCTTCGAGCGGGCCATAAGACTGCGAAACGAGCGCCTTCATGGTGGTTCTCCTCAGGACGGCTGACACCTGTGCCGACTTGCCCAAATGCTGTGCACGAATTCGCTTCGGCATACGAGTGATAACCAAGGCAGTCACCGATCTGTTCCGCCCACCGGTGTTCACGCGCTCAGTGCCTCGTTCGCCCGTATCTGTGTGCCCGGACCAGCCTTTCGACGCGATCAGTCGCCGCGCTGCCGGGGCGAGAGCCGCGGGACGGTCATGGTGAGCGCCGCGGTGGTAAGCCAGCTCAGCAAGTCGGGCAGCGGGATCCGGGAAAGCCGCTCCGGCCATTCTTCGGCCAGCGTGCGCAGCACGACTTCGTCATCGCGGGCTTCGATTTCGGTCAGGCGTAGCCCCGGCGGGAGTTCCGGCGGCGGGAGGACGATCGGCTTCAGCCGTTGTGGCAGGGGAATCCGGAGCTTGCCGACGCGTAACGCGTGGGGGTACAGGCTGATCGACGCGTCGTCGATGCGCGGTTCGAGCTCGGCGTATCCCCATCGCGGATGACGCGCCGAGCGGATGGCGACCATTCCACCGTCGCCGGGTTCGGCCAGGATCCCGGGGCGTAGGCCGCTGATCAGCGCGCGGACGACATCGCCGCTGACGACGATCTCGATCTCCACGGAGGCGGGGATTGCTGCGGGGCTCGGCAGCGACCGCAGGCGGACGTCGCGCGCCACGACGATCAACCGCCGCACCGGCGTCTCCGGCCACGTGATGTCCTCGGCGACGATGCGGACGTCGCCGAGTTTGCCGGTGGCCAGGCGAAGGGTGTCGGTCTGGTAGTCCAGCTCAACCACGGTCAGCTCGACGTCGTTCTTACCGACCTTGGCCGTCAATCGTCGCCCGACGAGCTGTTCACTGACGCTGCGCAGGACGGCCGCGGGCGTGGTGGGTACCGACGGCAGCAGCGCCCGGCCCGCCGCGGCGAGCCCGGCGGGCATCCAGCCGTCGAACCATTTCGCATCGCTCACTCCGACAGTGTGAACGACGAAGGGGGCGCACCGACGAGGTGCGCCCCCTTCGGTCGGGTCAGCGGCCCAGTAGCCGGGCAATGAACCCGGTTACGACCAGCCAGAAGACGGCGGCGAGGCCGTAGTTGAGCAGAACCGCCAAATCGGGATTGGACAACGGGAAGAGGCCAGGGAAGAAGAGAGCCAAGGGCTCGGCCAACGACTTGATGAAGCCGAAGAAGGCGTTAGCCGGGTTGGCGCCCATCAGGATCATCAGGATGTAGATCACTTCGATGGTCGCGAACAGCGCACCGACCCCGGTGACCACTCTTGCAGCAGTGCCTCGACCACTGGAAACTCGCGTTCTCACCATGCCGCCAAGATGCCCCGCACCTCGCGGAATCAAACCCGATCGGGTGATATCGATGTGACGTTGGGGCATCCGGGCGCATGCGTTGCGCCGATCGACCCTGGTCGACCCCGAAGTGACTCTCCGTCGTCACCCGGATGTCGGAATACCGACAGTGGCGGTTAACCGACGCTCCAACGAGGTGTCGACCCCCCTAAAATTGGTCCAGACCTCTCACGCTTTGAATGTCACAGCCTGTTTCGACGCTCCGCCATGTCCCCCTGCATTGGAGAAGACGTCCATGACGACTCGGAGAACCATGCCCAAGATCCGCTGGCACCTCATGGCCTTGAGTACGGCAGTCGTGGCGGTGGTCGCCGGTCTGGTGGTCGCGCCGGCGAGCGCCGCGGGTGGTGTTTCGGCCACCTTCGCCAAATCCTCCGACTGGGGGACCGGTTACGAAGGCAAGTACACGATCGCCAACGGCAGCTCGGCCGCGCTGACCTCGTGGACGGTCGAGTTCGACCTCCCGGCCGCGCACAAGGTCGCCTCGCTGTGGGAAGGCAGCTACACCGCCGCCGGCCAGCACATCACGGTGAAGAACACCTGGAACGGCTCGGTCGCCCCCGGCGCCTCGGTGACCTTCGGGTTCAACATCGCGTACACGGGTGCCTATACCGCGCCGTCGGGCTGCAAGGTCAACGGCGCATCGTGCGACGGCGGGACCACTCCGCCCACCAGTACATCGACGACGCCGCCGACCACCACCTCGACTTCGCCGACCACGTCGACCCCGCCGCCGACAACGACGACGACTCCGCCGCCGAACCCCGGCGCGCTCAAGAACCTCGGCTATTTCGCGCAGTGGGGCGTCTACGGCCGCAACTACCACGTCAAGAACATCGAGACGAGCGGTTCGGCGTCGAAGCTGACACACATCAACTACGCGTTCGGCAACGTGACCAACGGTTCCTGCACGGCCAACGACGACCCGTACGCCGACTACGACAAGGCCTATGACGCCGCCTCCAGTGTCGACGGCGTTGCGGACTCCTGGGACGCGGGCGCGCTGCGCGGCAGCTTCAACCAGCTCCGCAAGCTCAAGAAGTTGCACCCGGGCTTGAAGGTCCTCTGGTCGTTCGGCGGCTGGACGTACTCCGGCGGCTTCGCCCAGGCCGCGCAGAATCCGGCCGCGTTCGCGGACTCCTGCTACAAGCTGGTCGAAGACCCGCGTTGGGCCGACGTCTTCGACGGTATCGACATCGACTGGGAGTACCCCAACGCCTGCGGTCTCACCTGTGACACCAGCGGCGCGGCGGCGTTCCCGAACCTGATCTCGGCGCTCCGCACCCGGTTCGGCTCGGCCAACCTGATCACCGCGGCCATCACGGCCGACGGCAGTAACGGCGGCAAGATCGACGCCGCCGACTACGGCACCGCGGCGAAGTACCTCGACTGGTACAACGTCATGACCTACGACTACTTCGGTGCCTTCAACGCCCAGGGCCCGACGGCGCCGCACTCGCCGCTGACCTCCTACACCGGCATCCCGCAGGCGGGCTTCAACTCCGACGCGGCCATCCAGAAACTCAAGAGCAAGGGTGTCCCGGCGAGCAAGTTGTTGCTGGGTATCGGTTTCTACGGTCGAGGCTGGACCGGCGTCACCCAGTCCGCGCCTGGTGGCACCGCGACCGGCGGTGCGCCCGGCACCTATGAGGCGGGTATCGAGGACTACAAGGTCCTCAAGAACACCTGTCCCTCCACCGGCACCATCGCCGGTACCGCGTACGCCTACTGCGGAACCAACTGGTGGAGCTACGACACCCCGGCGACCATCGGCGGCAAGACGAACTACGTGAAGAGCCAGGGACTCGGCGGCGCGTTCTTCTGGGAACTCAGCGGGGACACCACGAACGGTGAACTCATCAACGCCCTCGGCAACGGACTGTCCAAGTAGGACTCATCGCTTTTGAAGGAGGACCTGTGAAACTGGGCTTGATAAAACTGGGCTTGCCGAAGAGGCGTTGGCATCTCTTGGGAATGGTGGTTGCCACCGGCGCGGTCGTCGCCGGGCTCGCGGTCGCCCCGGCCAATGCCGCCGGCGGGATCTCGGCGACGTTTTCCAAGGTGTCGGACTGGGGAACCGGCTACGAGGGCAAGTACACGATCGTGAACGGCAGTTCGTCCGCGATCAGTTCGTGGACCGTGGAGTTCGATCTCGGTGCGGGGCAGAAGGTCGGCTCGCTCTGGGACGGCAGCTACACCGCGAACGGCCAGCACATCACGGTCAAGGGCACCTGGAACGCCAGTGTCGCGCCGGGTGGTACGGCGAGCTTCGGCTTCAACGGCACCGGCTCGTTCAGCACGCCGTCGGGCTGCAAGCTCAACGGCGCTTCGTGTGACGCCGGTGGCACCACGCCGCCGCCGACCACGACCACACCGCCACCGACGACGAGCAACCCGCCCACCACGACGCCTCCGCCCGCGGGTGGGCGTGGCGCGCCGTATCTCTACATGGGCTGGGGTAACCCGCCGAACCTCGCGTCGGTGATGAGCTCGAGCGGCGTCAAGTGGTTCACCATGGCGTTCGTGCTGTCGTCCGGCGGCTGCAACCCGGCTTGGGACGGCTCCCGTCCACTGACGGGCAGCGCCGACTCGACGGCCATCTCGCAGATCCGCGCGGCGGGCGGCGACATCGTGCCGTCGTTCGGCGGGTGGAGCGGCAACAAACTCGGCCCGAACTGCTCGACTCCCGAGTTGCTGGCGGGTGCCTACCAGAAGGTGATCAGCGCCTACGGGCTCAAGGCGATCGACATCGACATCGAGAACTCCGACGAGTTCGAGAACGTGACCGTGCAGGACCGCATCCTGGGCGCGCTGAAGATCGTCAAGCAGAACAACCCCGGTATCCAGACGATCGTCACCTTCGGCACCTCGACGACCGGTCCGAACTACTACGGCAACCGGCTCATCGATCAGTCGAAGGCACTCGGCGCGAACATCGACGTGTTCACGCAGATGCCGTTCGACTTCGGCAGTTCCAACATCTACGCCGACACCGTGGCGACGTCGACCGCGCTGAAGAACAAGCTCAAGTCGACGTTCGGCTGGTCGGACGCGGTCGCGTTCAACCATGTCGGCATCTCCGGCATGAACGGCCTGTCCGATCAGCAGGAGCTGACGTCGGTGGCGGCCTGGACCCAGATTCGCGACTGGTCGAAGGCCAACGGCCTCGGCAGGCTGGCCTTCTGGTCGGTCAACCGGGACCGCGGCTGCGCCGGTGGCGGCGTCGTGTCCAACTGCAGTGGTATCGCCCAGACCGATTGGGCCTTCTCGAAGATCACCGCCGGCTTCTAGGGTGCTCCGCCTGAAATCCGTGCGGTAAGTTCGTCCCCGCAAGTCCCTGAAGGTCACCTTGTGGGCATTAGAGTCCCTCAAGGTGACCTTCAGAGCACGTCACCGCGAGATGTCGACATCTCGCGGAAGAGGCCATGGGTGGCGGCTTGCAGGCCCGCTTGGAAGCGGGTCTGGGCGCCTAGGCCGTCCATCACGCGCCGGATCCGGCGCTCCACCGTCCGCTTCGCGACGCCGAGCTTCCGCGCGATGGCCGCGTCGGTCAGCCCGGCCGCCAGCAGTGCGAGCAACTGCTGGTCGTCGGTGGTCAGCGACTCACCCGACCCGGGGTGCCGCGCCCGCGGCCAGAGTGGCGTGGCGCGTTCCCACAGCGACTCGAACAGTGTCACCAGCCCGTCCAGCAGCGCCGAGGACCGCAGCAGCACGCTCTGGTGCCCGGCGGGCGGTTCGTAGGGCACCAGAGCGAACCGGTGGTCGGCGATGACCAGTTTCATCGGCACTCCGGCCAGTACCCGTGCCTGCTCGCCGGCTGCCGTCAGCTGTTTGACCTCGTCGAGCTGCCCGGCCTCGTCGAGTGCCGCACGGTCGTAGATCGTCCGGTACCGCACGCCTTTGGCCTGCACCTCGCGCTGGAGCACCAGCTGTCTGCCGCCCGGCTCGACGACGTACGGAGGCTTGTCGAGGATCAGCACTTCCTCCTTGGCGAGGTGCTGGATCTGGTGGAACTGGTGCGCGACGGCCTCCCGTCCCCGCACGAGCTGGATCGGTGAGTCGCTCTCCTCACGGAACCGGTTGCCCAGTGCGACCCCGGCGAGCCGTGCGCGGGCGATCTCCTCTTGACGGCGTGCGGCCAGGATCTCGACGGCGATGTCCGGCGGGGCCGCGGTGAAGCGCGGCGGCTTCTCGTCCGTGCGGGTGAGCATGCCGTGGCCTTCGAGCGCGTCGAGGAGGCTGCCGAGCCGGGTCCTGACGGTTCCGGAGCGCTCCGCCAGCTGCGTGAGCGTCACGTTGGAATGGCTCAGGAGCAGCTCGTACACCTCTTGCTCGGCGTGGGTGACGCCGAGGCTGCCGAGCCCCATCGCCACGATGCCTCCTCGTTCGGCGAGCTGAATCGATGTTCCTAAGGAGGTAGGTATACGTTCACAACCGGCAAAGGTCCAGACCAAAAGGTCTCTTTCTGGTCCAGACATCCGCCCGAAGCGCGCGGCGAGGTCCCTGTCGGTGACAATGCACCGTGAACAGCTTCCGATCCCGTACCCGGCCGACCGCACCGGAGTTCCTGTCCCGGTGGCGGCGGCTCCGCACGCGATACCGGTGGCTCGACCATCTCGCTCGAGCCGTGGACCGCTACGTCGACTACAACGGCTACCACTACGTCGCCTCGATCGCCTACTTCAGCCTCCTGTCGCTGATCCCGATGATGCTCGTCGCGTTCTCGGTCGCCGGGTTCGTGCTGGCGGGCGAGCCTCAGTTGCTGGACCAGTTGCAGGCCGCGATCACCAGCCTGGTGCCGGGCTCACTGGGCGAAAAGGTCGGCGACCTGATCAAGCAGTTCGTCGATCAGCGCGCCAACGTCGGCGTGCTCGGGCTGGCGGTCGGGTTGTACTCCGGCTGGAACTGGATCAACGCCCTGCGCGACGCGCTGACGGCGATGTGGGACCAGCAGCGGCCACCGGCGCCCCTGCTGCGCGTCATCGTGAGGGACCTGATGGCGCTGCTGAGCCTCACCGTCGCGCTGATCGTGTCCTTCGCGCTCACCGCGTCCGGCGGCGCATTGGGCAAGTACCTGCTGAAGCTCGCGGGTCTGGACGACGAGAGCTGGGCCCACACCGTGATCTCGATCGGCTCGGTGCCGCTGGCACTGCTGGCCGACTGGCTCGTCTTCCTCTGGGTGCTCGCCAAGCTGCCGCGTGAGGCGGTCGGTATGCGCAGCGCGATGCGGGGCGCGGCGGCCGCCGCCCTCGGTTTCGAGCTGCTCAAGCAGGCCGGGAGCATCTATCTCGGGTTGGTCAGCCGGTCCCCGACGGGCGCGGCGTTCGGGTCGATCATCGGCCTGCTGTTCTTCATTTCGTTGGTTTCGCGCCTGCTCGTTTTCATCACCGCGTGGACCGCGACCGCCCGCGACGCGCCGCGCAAGCTCGCGCCGCCGCCGGCCTCGCTGGTGCTCCGCCCGGTGGAGCTGCCGGCCGCGAGCCCGGCCGCACCCGCCGCGGCCGGCGTGCTGGCCGGGGTACTGGGCACGCTGGCGTTCCAGCGCTGGCGGCGGTCAAGTCGTTAGGAGACAGTGATTTGTGCTTGCCCTCCGGACAGGTAGGCTCCGGCGAACCGGTCAGCTCGAACACGTCAAACGATCACCTCGTCACCCTCCGCAGCCGGTCGACCGCGCTACGACTTCGCCAGCCTGGCGTGCATTCGCCCGGTGTTTTCCCGTCATGTGCAGTTCATCGTCCGGACTTCGGCCTACTGGACTGTTCGCTCGGAATCCCACACAATCGAAGGACATAGCAGTGAAAAAAAGCTTCCTTGGTCTGGTAGCGGGTACCGCGGCGCTCGCGCTGACGATGACCGCCTGTGGCAGTTCCGGCTCGAACACCCCGGCCGCCTCCGGTGCCGCCACCGCCACTTCGGCCGCCGATCTGGGTGGGCTGGACAAGCTCGTCGAAGCGGCCAAGGCCGAGGGCGAGCTGAACGTGATCGCGCTGCCGCACGACTGGGCGAACTACGGCGAGATCCTCGACGCGTTCAAGAAGAAGTACGGCCTGAAGATCAACGAGTCCAACCCCGAGGGCAGCAGCCAGGACGAGATCAACGCCGTCAAGCAGCTCAAGGGCCAGACCCGCGCGCCGGACGTCGTCGACCTCGGTGGCGCGTTCGCGATCTCCGCCGCCACGGACGGACTGCTCGCGCCGTACAAGGTCGCGACCTTCGGCGATATCGCCGCCACGCAGAAGGACCCGGAAGGCGATTGGGTCAACGATTACGGCGGTTTCATCTCCATCGGCTACGACGCCTCGAAGGTGACTGTCCCGCCGACGTCGTTCGCCGACCTCAAGAAGCCCGAATACAAGGGCAAGGTCGCCCTCAACGGTGACCCGACCAAGGCCGGCGCGGCCTACGCGGGGGTGTACGCGGCGGCACTGGCCAACGGTGGCTCGTTCGACGACATCAAGCCCGGCGTGCAGTACTTCGCCGATCTGAAGAAGTCCGGCAACTTCATCCCGGTGCAGTCCAGCGCCGCGACGGTCGAAAGTGGACAGACCCCGATCACACTCGACTGGGACTACCTCCAGGCCGGTTACTCCGCGAAGCTCAAGGGCAAGGTCGACTGGAAGGTCGCCGTCCCGACCGACGGCGTGTACTCGAACTACTACAGCCAGGGCATCAACAAGTCCGCCCCGCACCCGGCCGCCGCGCGGTTGTGGCAGGAGTTCCTGTTCTCCGACGAGGGCCAGAACCTGTTCCTCAAGGGCCTTTCCCGCCCGGTCCGGCTGCCGAAGATGACCGAGGCCGGCACCGTCGACAAGGCACTGCTCGCCGCGCTCCCCGCTGTCTCGGGTGACGTCAAGTTCCCGACCACCGCGCAGGACGACGCCGCCAAAAAGATCATCGCCGACGAGTGGGCGAAGGCGCTCGGCTGATATATGACAGCGAACAGCATTACCGCAGAGGCGGGCGTGGTTCACCCCGCGCCCGCCGCTGTCCCCGCCCGGCCGATGCCGAAGCGGGTGGCAGCCTGGGTGACGGGCCATATCGGGCTTTTGCCCTTCCTCGCCTACACCGGGATCTTCCTCGGCGCGCCGGTGTTCATGGTCGTGCTCGGCGCGTTCCAGGACAACGACGGCGTGTTCACCACCGACAACATCACCGCGGCGATGTCCGACCAGTTCGGCCGGTCCTTCGTCACGAGCATCGAGCTTTCGGCGCTGACAGCGGTTCTCGGCGCGGTATTCGGCGCGATACTGGCGCAGGCCGTGCTCGGCACCAAGCCGGACGGCCTGGTGCGCAAGGTCGTTTCCAGTGCTTCCGGGGTACTTGCGAACTTCGGCGGCGTGCCGCTGGCGTTCGCGTTCATCGCCACGCTCGGCAGCATCGGCATCGTGACGAAGGCGCTCACCGCGCTGGGCCTCGACATCTACGCCGGTGGTTTCAGCCTGTTCGCCTTCACCGGTATCGCGATCGTCTACGTCTACTTCCAGATCCCGTTGATGGTCATCGTGTTCACGCCTTCGCTCGAAGGAATGCGCGAGCAGTGGCGTGAGGCGGCGGAAAACCTCGGCGCGACAAAATGGCAGTACTGGCGCCATATCGCGGGCCCGGTGCTGCTGCCGCCGTTCATGGCTTCGCTGCTTCTGTTGTTCGCCAACGCTTTCTCCGCCTACGCCACGGCGTACGCGCTGACCACCGGCGTGGTGCCGCTGGTGCCGATCCAGATCGGTTCGCTGGTGTCGGGCAACGTCGTCGCCGATCAGCAGAACCTGGGCAAGGCACTCGGCCTCGGCATGATCGTGGTCGTCGCGATCGTGATGTCGATCTACAACTGGATGCAGCGGCGGACTTCGAGGTGGCTGGGATGAGCGCTCCAACCGGAAAGGGCCGCACGGTCCGGCGCTGGCTGATCCTGTCGCTGTTCGGCGTCTACTTCCTCGTGCCGATGCTGGCTTCGGTGGAATTCAGCCTGCGGGACGTGAACGACACGCACAGTCTGGTGTCCTGGAAGAAACTCCTGACCGAGCCGGGCCTTTTCGAGACGCTCACGACGTCGCTCTGGGTCGCGTTCGGCACGGTGGCGCTGACGCTGATCCTGATGGTCCCGACGGTCAGCTGGGTCCACTTGCGACGGCCGAAGCTGCGGAAACTGGTCGAGGGCATCAGTTTGCTGCCCTTGGTGATCCCGCCGATCGTGCTCGTCAACGGCGTGCTCGTCGTGTTCCGTGACGTGCCAGAGGTGATCAGTGGCACGCCGGTGATCCTCGTGCTCGAATACGTGATCCTCGCGCTCCCGTTCACCTACCGCGCGCTCGACGCCGGGTTGACCGCCATCGCGCTGCCGACACTCGTCGAGGCCGCGCGCAGCCTCGGCGCGAGCTGGCCCGCGGTGCTGCTGCGGGTGGTCGTGCCGAACATCCGCTCGGCCGTGTTCGGTGCCGCGTTCCTGAACCTGGCGCTGGTCATGGGCGAGTACACCCTCGCCAGCATCCTGCTGATGGACACCTTCCCGGTGTGGACGGTCAGCACCGGCCAGTCCGAGGCCGGGGTGTCGGTGGCGGTTTCGCTGCTCAGCCTGCTCGTCGTGTTCCTGCTGTTGTTCGTACTCTCGATGGTGACCGGACGGCGGCACCGACAGGTCACCGCCCCGATCGCCCCGACTCCGTCACGAGGACATTCCTGATGTCAGTTATGGAAACCGAAGCCGCCATCACCCAGCGCACCGGTGCTTCGGTGGAGTTCCGCGGGGTGCGGCGCAGTTTCGGCGACGTCACCGCGCTCGCCGGGCTCGACCTCGTACTGGCGCCCGGCGAGCTGGTGGCTCTGCTCGGGCCGTCCGGCTGCGGCAAGACCACCGCGCTGCGTGTGCTGGCCGGGCTGGAGCAGGTCGACTCCGGGCAGTTGCTCGTCGACGGCAACGACCTCACCGGTGTGCCCGCGAACAAGCGGGACATGGGCATGGTGTTCCAGGCGTACAGCCTGTTCCCGAACCTGTCGGTGCGGGACAACGTCGCGTTCGGCCTGCGCCTGCGCGGGATGGCGACGACGGCCCGCCACAAGCGGGCGGCGGACCTGCTGGAGCTCGTCGGGCTCGACTCGCAGGGCCAGCGGTACCCGCATCAGCTGTCCGGTGGGCAGCAGCAGCGGGTCGCGCTGGCGCGTGCGCTGGCGATCGAGCCACGCGTGCTGCTGCTCGACGAGCCACTGTCCGCTTTGGACGCTCAGGTCCGCACACAGCTGCGGGACGAAATCCGGCGGCTGCAGCTGCGCGTCGGCATCACGACGTTGTTCGTCACGCACGACCAGGAAGAGGCACTGTCCATTGCGGACCGGGTCGGGGTCATGCGCACCGGGCAGCTCGAACAGGTCGACTCGCCCGCCGAGCTGTACGCCCGGCCGGCGACGGCGTTCGTCGCGGAGTTCGTCGGCACGATGAACCATCTGCCAGGGGTCATCGAGGGTGACTCGGTCGTCGTGGCCGGGCACCGGCTCGCGCTCGCCGACCCGGGTAACCGCGCGTCCGGACAGCAGGTCAAGGTCCTCGTGCGGCCCGAAGCGGTCACCGTCGTGGCCGCTGAAGACGGGCAGCTGAAGATCACCGACCACAGCTTCCGGGGCGCGGTCACCCGCGTCACCGGCGCGCTGCCGGACGGCACCACCTTGCTCGCCGACCTGCCGAGCGTGACGGCGGCGGCGTTGCAGCCGGGCACCCGGGCGACTGTGGGTTTCGGCACGCTTCCCGTTTTGCTCGCCACGGGAGAAGCTCCGTAAATGGATACGACCGGCCGCCGGATCGTCCGTGGAACCGCCGACGATTTCGGCTACCAGAAGCTCGTCGAAGCGCCAGGTGAGCCGCACACCGTCCGGAAAGATCTGGTGGCTTCCGGCACTACTCCGACTGAGCACTCTTTAGAAGGCCCGGTTTCAGAGGACTCAGTGCGGCTGCTGGCGTTCGCGCACCTATCCGATATGCACGTGATGGACGCGCAGTCACCCACCCGGGTGGAGTTCCTGGATCGGTACGCCGACCCGGACTCGCCGTACCGCGAGCTGATCCCGGTGGTGGGCACCTACCGCGCGCAGGAGATGTTCACCCCGCACGTGGTGGAGGCGATGGTCCGGGCGGTCAACGAGCTGCCGGTGGACTTCGCGATTTCCACCGGTGACGCCACGGATGCCTGCCAGGCCAACGAATTGCGCACGTACCTCACGCTGCTCGACGGCGGCGAGGTCGACCCGGACTCCGGCGACCCGGAACGGTGGGAAGGCGTGCACACCAGCGACCCGGCGACGTACGACGTCCGGTACTGGCACCCCGAAGGCACGCCGGAAGGCTACGAAGACGACCTCCCGCGCCGCGTCTACGGCTTTCCCGAGGCGCCGGGAACCCTGCTCGGCGCGGCCGAAGCATTCCAGGCCACCGGGTTGAAGGTGCCTTGGTACGCCGTGCACGGAAACCACGACAACATGCTTCAGGGCGTCGTGCCGCCGTGGCCGGAGCTGGCCGATGTCACCGTCGGCGCCCGGAAGCTCGTCGATATTCCCGAAGGCGACGTCGTCGAGCTCGTCTACGGCTTCGACCAGGCCGACCGGCCGACCATCAAGAAGCTCCTCGAAGCCCCGGCCGTGCCCGCCACCCCGGACCCGGACCGCCGCCACGTCACGCGCGCCGAGTGGGTCGGCGCGCACGTCGACTGTCACGGCCACGGATTCACCAAGGCCAACGCCGATGGCGGCACCGCGTACTACGCCTTCGACATGGGCGAGCTGCGCGGGCTCGTGCTCGACACCGTCAACCCGCACGGCCACTGGCAAGGCTCGCTGGACGTCGAGCAGTTCGGCTGGCTCGAAGCCCGGTTGAGCGCGGAGCCGGAGAGGCTGTTCGTGCTGTTCAGCCACCATCCGCTGCACACCATGACCAATGCGACCGGCCCCAAACCGAGGGTCCTCGCCGACGAGGTCGAGGCGATGCTGTTGCGCCACTCCAATGTCGTGCTGTGGGTCAACGGGCACACCCACGCCAACACCGTCACCGCGCACCCGCGCCACGGCGGCGGAGGTTTCTGGGAAGTCACCACCGCGTCGCACATCGACTGGCCGCAACAGGCCCGGCTGATCGAACTACGGGACAACCGCGACGGCACGCTTTCGATCCTCACCACCATCATCGACCACACCGGCGACCTCGCCTGGGCCGGCGGCCAGGACCCCGCCGCCCTCGCCGGCCTCTCCCGCGAACTCTCCGCGAACCACTGGCAGACCCGCGACCACGAAACCCGCGAAACCGTCGGCTCCGGCCGCCCCTCTGACCGCAACCTCAACCTCCTCATCCCCGCTCCACACGCCTAAGTGCAATCTGCGCGCACCCAAGCGCAATCTGTGTACGCAACGCCGGTGCGGGACGGTGCGGCTCACTCCGACGTAGGCTGCACGGGTGAGCCTGCCGATCCTCATGACCGTCGACGACGACCCCGCCGTCTCCCGTTCCGTCGCCCGGGATCTCCGGCGCCGCTACGGCAGGGACTACCGGGTCATCCGTGCTGACTCCGGCGCCGACGCGCTCGACGCACTGCGTGAAATCAAGCTGCGCGGTGACGCCGTAGCCGCGATCCTCGCCGACTACCGGATGCCCCAAATGGACGGCATCGCGTTCCTGGAGCAGGCGATGGACCTGTTCCCGCACGCCCGCCGCGCCCTGCTGACCGCCTACGCCGACACCGATGCCGCCATCCAGGCGATCAACGTCGTCGACGTCGACCACTATCTCCTCAAGCCGTGGGATCCGCCGGAGGAGAAGCTGTACCCGGTGGTCGACGCGCTGGTGGAGACCTGGCGCGCGACGGGGGACCGGCCGGTCGACGAGACGAAGGTGATCGGCCATCGCTGGTCGTCGCCGTCCTACCGGGTCCGGGACTTCCTGGCCCGCAACTCCGTGCCGTACCGCTGGTACTCGGTCGATGAGCCCGAGGCCTGCCGGCTCCTCGAAGCCGCGGGTGCGGTGGCCACCGACATCCCCGTCCTCATCACACCCGAAGGTTTGGTGCTGAAGGACCCCGGCGGCCAGGAGATCGCCGACGCCGTCGGGCTCTCCACACAGCCCGACAAGGAGTTCTACGACCTCGTCGTCGTGGGCGGCGGGCCCGCGGGGCTGGGTGCGGCGGTCTACGGCGCGTCCGAAGGCCTGCGGACAGTGCTGGTCGAGCGCAAGGCCACCGGCGGACAGGCCGGGCAGAGCTCGCGGATCGAGAACTACCTCGGCTTCCCCGACGGCGTCTCCGGCTCGCAGCTGACCGACCGGGCCCGCAGACAGGCCCAGAAGTTCGGCGCCGAGGTGCTCACCGCGCGCGACGTCGTCGCCATGGAGGCCCGTGGCTCGGCCAGGGTCATCACGTTCGACGACGGCACCGAGATCGCGGCGCATTCGATCGTCCTGGCGACGGGCGTCGCGTATCGCGCGCTCGAAGCCGAGGGTGTCGCCGAGCTCGTCGGGCGCGGCGTGTTCTACGGCTCGGCTTCCACCGAGGCACCCGAGTGCGCGGGCGACGACGTCTACATCGTGGGCGGCGCCAACTCGGCGGGCCAGGCGGCCGTGTTCTTCTCCCGCTATGCGAAGAACGTCACCATCCTCGTGCGTGGTGTTTCCCTTCAGGCGTCCATGTCGCACTACCTGATCGAGCAGCTGAGCGCGATCGACAACGTCCACGTCCGCACCCGCACCACGGTCGTCAAGGCGCACGGCGACGAGCATCTCGAACAGATCACCTTGTGCAATCAGGCCTTGTCCGATCAAGAAGGCGGCACCACCGAGACGGTTTCGACCGGGCACATGTTCGTCTTCATCGGCGCCGCACCCCGCACCGAATGGCTTGACGACACGCTGATCCGCGACGGCCACGGTTTCGTCTGCACCGGGCCGGATCTCCTCCAGGAGGGTGCGCGGCCACGGGGTTGGAACCTCGACAGAGATCCGCACTACCTCGAATCCTCGATCCCCGGGGTCTTCGTCGCCGGGGACGTCCGCGCGCAGTCCGTGAAGCGCGTGGCCTCGGCCGTCGGCGAAGGCGCCATGGCCGTCACGCTCGTGCACCGATACCTGGAGCAGCAATGACTCTTTCGCGCGAGGAGCTGCGCGGCCTCTTCCTGTTCGAACACCTCTCCGAAGAGCAGCTGGACTGGGTGTTCGAACACGCCATGATCGAGGAGTTCGCCGCCGAGACGACGGTGTTCAACGAGGGTGACGCGGCCACCTGCTTCTACGTGCTGCTCGGCGGCGTCCTGCGGATGACCAGGACCGTTGGCGGTAACGAGGTCGAGATGTCACGCACCGACCAGCGCGGCGCCTACTGCGGCGCGACGCAGTTCTTCGTCTCGGACGGCAGTGAACAGCGCTACTCGGCGTCGGTGCACGCGCTGTCGGATCTGACGTTCCTGACATTGCCCGCAGCCGAGTTCGCGCAGCGGTTCCGCAGCTGGTTCCCGATGGCCAACCACCTTCTCGAAGGCATGTACCTCGGCTGGCGCAAGAGTGACATCGTCGTCGGCTCGCGGCGGCGCCTGCTCGCGCTCGGCGAGATGTCCGCCGGACTGACCCACGAGCTCAACAACCCGGCCGCCGCCGCTGTTCGCGCGACGGCGTCGCTGCGCGAACGGGTCGCCGGGATGCGCCACAAGCTCGCGCTGCTGGCCAAGAAGGACATCGACCCCGACCTGCTCGAACAGCTCCTCGACGTGCAGGAACGCCTGGTCAAGCAGGTCGCGTCCGCGCCGAAGCTGAGCGCGATGCAGCAGTCCGATCTCGAGGACGAGGTCGGTGACTGGCTCGACGACCACGACATCGGCCAGGCCTGGGACCTCTCCTCGATCTTCGTCGGTGCCGGGCTCAACGCGGAGAGCCTGGAGCACGTCCTCGAATCGGTCGGTGAGACGTTCCTCGACGGTGCGGTTCGCTGGCTCGCCTACGCACTCGAAACCGAGATGCTCATGGGCGAGATCGAGGATTCGACGACCCGGATCTCCGCCCTGGTCGGCAAGGCCAAGGAGTATTCCCAGGTCGACCGCGCGCCTCACCAATGGATCGACGTGCACGAAGGCCTCGATTCCACGCTCGTGATGCTCGCGAAGAAGATCGGGACCGCCATCAAGGTCGTGAAGGACTACGACCGATCCCTGCCGACGCTGCCCGCGTACGCGGGGGAGCTCAACCAGGTGTGGACGAACCTGATCGACAACGCCGTCGGCGCGATGAACGGCTCCGGCACACTCACGCTGCGCACCGGCCTGTCCGACGAATGCCTGCGGGTCGAGATCGTCGACACCGGAGCCGGTATCCCGGAAGACATCCGGCAGCGGATCTTCGAGCCGTTCTTCACCACCAAGCCCGTCGGCGAGGGCACCGGCCTTGGCCTGGACATCTCGTGGCGGATCGTCGTCGACCGGCATCACGGTGACCTGCGGGTCGAGTCCGAGCCCGGGAACACGAAGTTCACCGTCCTGCTTCCGCTGACCGAGCAAGCCTCGACGTGACCGACTTCGTCGAGGACGTGACCTTCCGCAACGAGGATTGGTACGCCGAGGAGATCACCGGCCGTTCGTACACGCGGTGCGGGTTCACCGAGATCGACTTGACCGAGTCGGTCACCCGGGGCGCGGTGTTCACCGACTGCTCGTTCGGCAACGTGCGCTTCAACGCCTCCAAGCACACGGACTCGGCGTTCACCGGCTGCACCTTCAAGCGCTGCAACCTGTTCGACGTCGAATTCGAGGGCTGCAAGTTCGTCGGCAGCACGTTCACCGAATGCGACCTCCGGCCGATGCGGGTGCTGGGCGGCGACTGGTCGTTCGCCGGTCTGCTCGGCGCCGACCTGCGCGGGACCTCGTTCCAGGGCGTGCGGATGCGGGAAGCGGACCTCACCGGCGCGAACTGCATGGACGCCGTGTTCGTCGACGTCGACCTGTCCGGTGCGCAGCTGCGCGGCTCGAAGTTCGCCCGGTCGGATCTGCGCGGCAGCGATCTCACGGCTTTCGATCCGTTCAACGTCGAGCTGGCAGGCGCGATCATCGGTCCAGAACAAGCGGCGATGATCGCCGTCGCACTGGGACTGGAGGTCCGTTGATTCCGCGGACACCAGAATTGGATCCTCAATGGATCTTGGGTGTCGGCCCGGCGCGCAGAACGATCACAAAGGAGTTGCGACTTCTCACTTTCGGGTGACTCTGGTGCCCGGTGTCTATCGGTTTTCGGTCCGGCTCTCTTCACTGATCGTCCAAGGGTGCCAAGGAATTCGGCGCCCACCGATGGATTTTGTGAAGGGGGATTCCCATGCGAAGCGTCACGCTGAGGCGACTCGGACTCACCGGAGCGATGCTCGCGGCCGGTCTGCTCATCGGGTCGGTACCCGCGCTGGCGGAACCGAACACCGGTGTCGCGGGGCTGGGCTCGGCGAGTTTCGTCAAGAACGGCCAGACGATCACCGTGCCACCGCAGGCTTCCTGCGACGTCGACTCCGGGCCGTCCGTCGTGACTACCGGCGTCGTGACCAGGACCGGCGTCACGTTCGGCGGCGGAACTGCCACCTGCACGAGAACTGTGGTCGACCCGGAGAACGATGTCTCCACCACGAAGTCCGAAGCGCTCGGCAAGAACTTCGAGCTGTCGGCACTCGTGTCCGTCGGCGGCCCCCGCGTCAAGCTCTCGGGCTACAAGGCGACCTGCACGGGAACGCAGGGGCAGACAAGCGCGGGCTGGGGCGTCAACGGCCTGAGCGGGCTCACCGGCCTGCCCAACCCAATCCCGTCCGGTTACGTGTACCAGGTCAAGAAGTCCGCGAAGCTGCTGGCCACCATCACCTTCGGCGAGTTCGTGACGACACCGGCGGACGGCAGCATCTCCTTGACCGCGCTGCACTTCCGCTTCCAACCGGACTCGGCGATCACCGGCGAAGTCGTTCTCGGCACGGCTTCCTGCGGACCGACGCCGTAAGCGTTACAGGATAAGCACTGCTGTGTAAGGAAATCACACGGTCGGGTTGCGCGGTGTGGTCTTCGTTGACAGCGATGGGAGCGCTCACCACCCTGGGTGAAGTGCCTCTCAGACCGCGCGCCCTCCGGCCGTTCCGCCAAGCCCCGCCCCAGAAAGTCGAAATCCCCGAACAAGCGCGGCTCCGCGTCCCCGTGGACGAACTGATCGACTTCGCCACCAACGTCTTCCTCGCCCACGGCCTGCCCGAGGCGCGAGCCCGGCTTGCCGCCGGGGCGCTGTGCTACGGCGACCTCACCGGGAGACCGAGCGCCGGACTCGCCACTCTCGCCCGCACGTACCTGCCGCTGTTCGACGGCGGCCAGGTGCGGCCGGGCGCGTCGCCGCTGGTCATCGCCGATCGTGGGGCCGCCATGCTGATGGACGGACGTCGTGCGCTCGGCCTGTGGGCCGTCAGCGACGCGATGGACCGCGCGGTGGCGCGGGCCGGGCGCCATGGCGTCGGGCTGGTGTCGATGCGCGGGGTCAGCGCGTTCGGGCTCGCCAGCCATCATGCGGCAAGAGCCCTCCAACACGGCATGATCGGCCTGGTCCTCGCCACCGGCGGGGAGGAGAACCTTGCCCGCGAAGGCGTGAACCCACTGGGTATGGCGGCTCCGGCCGGCGCCTATCCGGCGTTCGTGTTCGACATGGACGCCGAGGACCTGTCCGTGGACTCGGTTCCGGCGGCCGCGGGTCTCATGCTGCTGGTGGAGGTGTTCGCCGGGTTGTTGTCCGGCGTCGCCGACCACGATCACGACACCGGCCTGCTGGTGATGGCCATCGCGCCGACCACGCTGCGCAGCGCGGACGGCTTCTACCGCGCCGCGAGCGCCCTGTTCGGCAGCGTGCTCGGCTGGGATGCCGGCACCCCGGTGCGCTATCCGGGCTGGAAGGAAGCCGAACACGCCGAGCAATGCCGTGCGCTGGGCGTCCCGCTCGACGCGTACCTCTACCGGCAGCTCGCGGGCCTCGCCGGGCGCCTGGGTCTGCTGATGCCGAAGGCGACGGATTAGACCGCGCGAGCGGTGGACTGCCGGACGATCAGCTCGACGTCCAAAATGGCCGGTGCGGGGATGGGGTGCCCGGCGAGCAGGCTCAACGTGAGCTCGCCCGCCAGGCGCCCTTTTCCGACGAGGTCCTGCCGGATCGTGGTCAGCGGCGGGTCCGCCCACCGCGCGCCGGCGGTGTCGTCGAAGCCAACCACGGAAAGATCCGCGGGCACGGTCAGCCCGAGCTGCTTCGCGACGAACAGCGTCGCCATCGCCAGTTCGTCCGACATGCACAGGATCGCGGTCAGGCCGTTTTCTTCGAGCAGTCCGCGTGCGCCGGCCATGGCGTGTTCGCGGGAGAAGTCCGCCGTCTCCCAAATGGACACCTGACCGGCGGCGATTCCGGCTTCCGCCAGCGTGTCGAGATAACCGGCGAGCCGCTCGCGGTTGCCGTGGAACCTGCTGTTCGCCGCTGCGGCGGCGCTCAGCGGACCGCAGCGGGGCACCGGAAGGCATTGCGCAGAGAGGATCCCGAACCGCCGGTGCCCGAGCTCGAGCAGATGCCGCGCGGCGGCCGCCGCGCCGCCGCGATCGTCGATGCGCACCAATGCCGAATCCGGCATCAGGGGCTGGTCGATGACCACCAGCGGCAGGCCGCGGTCCTTGACGGCCTGAACGGCCGAAGCGCCGTCTGCGAGCGCGTATGCGACAGCGATGTCCGCCTGCGCGGCCAGCACCCTTTCGGCGCGCGGCCCGCCGTCTTGGCCGCCGGGAAGCAAGAGAAGCGAATGACCCGCTGAGTCCACTTCGGCCGCCAGCGCGTCGAGCGTGATGGACAGCGCGGGATCGGAGAACGCCACGGAAAGCCCGGCGTCGAGCATGAACGCCACCACACCGGTGCGGTTGGTCGCGAGGCTCCTGGCACTGGGGTTCGGGCCGGTGTAGCCGAGCTGCTTCGCCTGGCGCAGCACCTCTTCGCGCAGCTCGACGGAGAGCTGGTCGGGCCGGTTGTACGCATTGGACACCGTCGCCCGCGAGACGCCCACTGCATTGGCCACATCGTCCAACGTCGGCTTCCGGTGCCGTGAGCTGCTCACTTACCCAGTCTAAGGCGGTGAGGGCGAACACGGCGCCGGCAAGCAGGAACGGGTGGGCCCGAACCCGAAGGTTCGGACCCACCCGTTCCTATTTTGTCTGGCAACCCGAAAACGGGTGCTTAGACGGCGCGAACGCCCTGGGCCTGCGGGCCCTTCTGGCCCTGGCCGACCTCGAACTCAACGCGCTGGCCCTCTTCGAGGGACTTGAAGCCGTTGCCCTGAATCTCCGAGTAGTGCACGAAGACGTCAGCGCCGCCACCGTCCTGCTCGATGAAGCCGAAGCCTTTTTCGCCGTTAAACCACTTCACGGTACCCTGCGTCACGCTATTAACTCCCTGTAATGCAAGCCGACACCTCAAGTCGAGGAGTGCCGGTCTGGGTCGACCCTACTGCCAATGGGCCGGTTGTGCCGCATCCGAGGTGCCTGACACTAATGGCCGCCACCCGTATGGGTGAGGTTAGTCGAAGGTTTCCGCAGGTAGATCGGCTGACCAGATTCTGGAAACTTGTTTGGCCGCGCAGCCTCCCCGGGCGGGTTGGAGCGATCTTGTGGAGTTCAGAGTCCTCGGTCCGCCGGCCGCTTCGGTGAATTTGCCCTCCGCGGGGCGGCCTCGCCGCCTGCTTTCGGACCTGCTGGCCCGCTCGGCTACCGGCTGACCGTCGGGGAGGGTGACCGACCCCGATCATCGCCATGACCTGCTGGAAGGTGCGCTGAAGCGGTGGCGCGGCCCGGCGTTCGACGACGTCACGGGCGAGCCACTGGCCGAAGCGCACAAGGTCTGGTCGGCGGGCAGCCGACGGACGAGCAGTTGATCGCGCAACTCGTCCGTCGCGCAGGAGCGATCTGGACGGCGTGACGTCGCGCTGGAACCCTGCGGCGAGCGCGCGGGCCTTGCGGAAGCTCCGAAGGCCCGACGGCACGCCTGCGGAGCCACGAGACGTGCTTACGAAGCTCCTTGTCGCGCTCGGCCGCGCGCCGATGTCGAGATCGGCGACGTCACCCACTCGTCGAGCGGCGGCTGCGCCACAGCAGCTACATCAAGAAACGCATTTCCGAGCCCCCGGGTGTTGCCGACGCTGTGCCCTTCACCGACGCCGTGCCCTTCACCGACGCAATATCGCCCGTTCGGCGACCGTCCACGCGGTGGTGGTCAGCAGATAGAGCCCGGCCGCCAGCGGGACGAACGCCGTGGCCAAAACCGTCCCGTACGGCAGGAAGCGCATCAGCTTGCCGCCAGGCACGTCAGGCGACTCCGAGCGTGCCATCGTCTTCGCCTGCCACCGGGACGAAAACCAGGCCACCACGGCGAGGAGCACCGCGAGTCCGAGGAAAACCGGGCCGTGGAAATGATCGCCCAATGGTGTACCGAAAAGCGACCCCGCCAGCAACGAGTTCGGCACGCCACCGACCGCGGTCGCGGAGAACAACTGGTACATGACCATGAAAAACGGGATCTGCAGCAGCATCGGCAGGCACCCGACGAACATCGACGTGCCCGTTTCCTGCTGCAGCTTGATCATCTCCTGCTGCAGGCGCGGCGTGTCACCGGCATGGCGTTCACGCAAACTCTTCAGTTGGGGTGCCATCGCGGCACGGGCCTGTTCGCCGCGGACGGCGGCTTTGCTCAGCGGCAACAGGAGAAGCCGGACAATCGCGGTGAATCCGACGATGGCCAGCGCGATACTCAGCTGACCGGTCAAGGGCTGGCCCAGTGAGGCCAGCCAGGTGACGACGTGATGGGCCCCGGAAACGGGCAGGTCAAGGAAACCGAACATGGGCAGCACTCCGACTCGGGTCGAAAAGGGTTCGAGGACAGGCGAAGTGGCTGCGTACTTTGGCGGTGTCTGTGTACTGAAGCGCCTACGCAGCCGAGCTGCGGAGGCCGGGGGCGCGCGGACGTCTGCGTCCTCGCGCGTTGGGATCGCGGAGCCTTAAGAAAGCCGCACGACGTGACCGCTCGCGCAACGCGACCGCACGACCTCGTACCGGAGATGTCAGCAGATCGAGCTGACCGCCGTGCGCGTGACTGACAACGAGGACGACGACCAGCGTCGCGGCCAACGCCGTCGCCACGAACAGCAAGCTGCCCGTTGTCGTGAGCGCGGGAAGCAGGAACGCGAACAGTGTCGTGAAATCCACACCGGTCCCCTTCCTATCCGATGGGTTTCAGCGTACCGAATTTTCGGGGTTGTTGCGGTATCGGTTGGTCGGCGCTACACTGGTTCCAGACCTGTGGACGCTGGCTGTAGATGCCGCCCCGGGTAATCCCTTCGAAGTCCGGCTCTGAGCCACTTCGTTCCTAGTGGCACTTTTGCCGCTCCCTTTTCAGGAGAATCATCATGTCTGTAAATTCTGTATCCTCCAGCGGAATCCTTGATATACGGGAAAATTCCGCCTTCATCCAAGCCGGCTACCTGGCCGGCCCGCGGGACGTTCGCGTTCCGCTGACCTTCGTGCGAAAGCATGGATTGCGCCGCGGCGACGAGATCACCGGCACGGAGTCGCGGGTCGACGCCGTCAACGGTGCCGACCCCGCCCTGGCCTTCAAACGCCCCGAATTCGACAAGCTCACGCCGTTGCATCCCAACGAACGGATGTTCCTCGAGACCGAGCCGCATGTGCTCACTACTCGGGTGATCGATCTGATCATGCCGGTTGGCAAGGGGCAGCGCGCGTTGATCTTTTCGCCGCCGAAGGCCGGCAAGACCTCTGTCCTGCAGGCGATCGCGAAGGGCGTGTCGACCAACTACCCGAAGTCCCGGCTGATGGTGGTGCTGGTCGATGAGCGCCCCGAAGAGGTCACCGATATGCGGCGGTCGATCGATGGCGAGGTCATCTCCTCCACCTTTGATCGTCCTCCTGCAGAGCACACCGCTATCGCTGAGCTCGCCATCGAGCGGGCCAAGCGACTGGTGGAGATGGGGGAGGACGTCGTGGTGCTGCTCGACTCCATCACTCGGCTGGGGCGTGCGTACAACCTGACTTCAAAGGCTTCCAGCCGGATTCTGTCCGGGGGCGTGGACGCTTCCGCGTTGCATCCGTTGAAGCGGCTGCTGGGGGCTGCCCGCAATATCGAGGGTGGTGGGTCGTTGACCATCTTCGCTACTGCCATGGTGGAGACTGGGTCCACTGCGGACACCGTGTTCTTCGAAGAGTTGAAGAGTACGGGCAATGCCGAGCTCAAGCTTGATCGCCGGATCGCTGAGCGGCGGGTATTTCCCGCGGTGGATCTGCTGCCGTCCGGCACTCGTAAGGAAGAGTTGTTGATGGGGGCTCAGGAGCTGGCCGCTGTTGCTGGTCTCCGGCGGGCCATGCCTGGCATTGAGCAGTTGCTGGAGCAGTTGCGGAAGACTGGGAGTAATGCCGAGTTTTTGATGCGGGTTGCCGGGGCTGTTGATCGTGTTCCGGTTGCTGCTTAGGGTTTGTGCGGCGATTTTGGCTGAGTTTCCGGCGGTCCGGATGGACATCTTCGCTCCACGCAGGATGTGTCGAGGTTTGCGGCCGCTCACCTCATCGACATGCAACTTCGTTGGCACATAAAGGTTTTGTCGATCTCGCTGAGCAGGTATCGCCGCTGTCGGTCATCCACGCTGGCGAACGACTCGCCGCCTACTGAGACGTCAACTCCACGAAACCCAAAGACCCCTTGGCCCAGGACAAAGCCGGGCGAACTCGATCCCGAAACCGCCGCCCTCCTCACCGGGATCATCGAACCTCTGGCGATATCCCGACCCGTCGACGAATTCGGCCGCGAAGACACCCGGCCGCTCGACGACCGCCAAGGCGACGCACTGGCCGAGCTCATTCACCCCGCCACCCGAGTACCCGACCTTCCGGCCTCCGGCTCCGAGCGGCACTGATCACCGTCACCATCAGCATCGACGAGCTCGAACGCCGCGCATGCATTGAGTTCCAGCAGCAGAAGCCGATCCGCAACGCCACCCACGTCATGCCCTACGAGTCCGCCGTCTGACCGCGATAACCTCCGTCATCGCGGTCGGTGCGATGTCGAGATGCCGGTTCCAGCTCCGACCTACTCGCGTAGCAACGGATCAAACGAGAAAGGGCACCATGGACTTCGACCGGCATTGCACCGAGATTGTCACCCAGACCGAACTGCTCACCATCGGACTCAACGGAGCAGACCTGCGTGCGCCCGTACCGTCCTGTCCTGGTTGGAGTCTGGGGAATCTGGTGCGGCATATCGGTGGTGGGCACCGGTGGGCCGAGGAGGTCGTCCGCACCCGCGCGACCGGATTTCTGCCCGATGACCAGGTCCGCAAGCTTGACGGCGACGACACCGCGGACGTGCCCGCCGACTGGCTTCGCGAGGGTGCGGTGCGGTTCGCGGACACCCTGCGCGCCGCTGGTCCGGCTACCAAGGTCTGGGCCCCGCTCATCTTCGACACCACGTCGTTCTGGGCGCGTCGCTTCGCGCACGAGACCCTCGTCCACCGCGCCGACGCGACACTGGCGGCCGGCACGGAATTCGTCGTGACTGACGATGTCGCTCTCGATGCTGTCGACGAGTGGATGGAGCTCGACTCGCTTCCTCAGCATTTTGACTACAAGCCGCAGAAGCGGGAACTTCTCGGGGCGGGCCGCACCCTCGCGTTCGAGGCGACGGACGCCGAGGCCGCGTGGTTCGTCGACCTGAGGGGAGAGGTCATCGGCTGGCGTCGGGCGCGGGAGCAGGCAGCCGTGACCGTGCGGGCCTCACTGACGGATTTGTTGCTGGTGATCTACCGGCGGAAAGCCGTGCCCGGCGACGGGATCGAGATCCTCGGGGACAAGGAGCTGCTGGACACCTGGCTGGGCCACGTCGGCTTTGCCTGATCTCACGCGCCCGTCGGGGTCGGACTCAGTCCTCTTCGGCGGCCAGTCGCTTCAGGATCTCCTCCGACGTCGTCGCCAGCACGCCGACCTGCTCTTCGGTCAGCCCCTCGAAGACAAGCCGCCGCACGGTCTCCACATGCTGCGGCGCGGCCTCCTCGATCGCCTTCCGGCCCTCTGGCGTCAGCACGATGAACGCCCCTCGCGCGTCCGACGGGCAGCCCTCCCGCGAGACCAGTCCCCGCTTCTGCATCCGGGCCAGGTGATGGGACAGTCTGCTCTTCTCCCATCGCAGTGCCTGCGCGACCTCGAACATGCGCACCTTGTTCGACGGGTTGTCCGTGAGTTGGACCAGGACTTCGAAGTCGGACAGCGACAGGTTCGAGTCGGCCTGCAGTTGGCGGTTCAGCCGGGCGTTGAGCTGGGCATGCATCGACATGTACTTCCGCCACGTGCACTGCTGGGTCTCGTCGAGCCATCGGGGGTCCGTCACGAGGATCATCATACTCGGAATAGTTGACATGTCATCAGGGTTGTGTATTTTGTAGATGACACGTCAACCACTTGGGAGTAATCATGACCACCGCGTTCACCCAGCTCACCGGTAAGTACGACTTCGACCCGACACATACCCGCATCGGCTTCGTCGCAAGGCACGCGATGGTCACCAAGGTCCGCGGCCAGTTCAAGGAGTTCACCGGCACGCTGCTGATCGACGGTGACGAGCCCGGCAAGTCGTCCGCCGCGGTCAACATCAAGGCCCACAGCGTCGACACCGCGAACGCCGACCGCGACGGTCACCTGCGCAGCAGCGACTTCCTGCAGCTGGACACCTACCCCGAGATCAGCTTCGTCTCGACCGACATCCGCCACACCGGCGACACGGACTTCGAGGTGACCGGCGACCTCACGGTCAAGGACGTCACCAAGTCCGTCACGGTCAAGATCGCGCACGAAGGTGTCGCTACCGACCCGTACGGCAACGTCCGCATCGGCTTCGAAGGCTCCACGACGATCAGCCGCAAGGACTTCGGCATCACCTGGAACGCGGCACTGGAGACCGGTGGCGTGCTGGTCAGTGACAAGGTCGTCCTCGAGTTCGACGTCTCCGCGATCAAGGTCGGCTGAACCCGGCTGCCGGTGAGGACAGCCCTACCGGCGGCGGGTGGCTGGCAGGCTGGGACGGCGGACCGGACGGGGCCACGCTGGGCGCATGACTTCGTTCCCTGTCAAGAAAATCATGGCCGCGGTACTGATCTGCGGGATGTTGCTTGCGGCGACACCGGTTGCGTCGGCAACCGCGCCCCAGCGCGGCGCGCTCATTTCGGTGGTGCCCGTCCAGACACTATCCAAAAAGGACGTGATCAGACCCGGCACGTTCGCGCCGTTCGACCCGCGGCAAGCCGAGTACGGCGTCAGTGCGTATCGCATCACCTACCGGACGGTCGACGTTCACGGAAAGCCCACCACGGCTAGTGGCCTGGTCGCGTTGCCCGACAACAGCCGGAGAGAACTCCGGGCCGTGGCCTATGAACACGGCACCCGGGCGTCGCGAACAGAAGTCGCCTCGGTGGAGAAGAAAACGCTCGACTTTCCGGCCACCCTGCTCATCGCGTCGGCCGGGTATGCGTCCGTCGCGCCGGACTACCTCGGTCTCGGGCTGGGTCCCGGAAACCACCCGTACATGGACGAGGCCTCGGAGACCACGGCATCGCTCGACATGCTGCGCGCGACGCGAACGCTTGCGGCGCAACAAGGGCGGACGCTCGAACGGAACGTCATGGTGACCGGCTTCTCCCAAGGCGGCCAGGCCGCCATGGCGCTCGGACGCGCGCTGCAGAGCGGTGCCGATCCGTACCTCCGGCTCGGTGCGATCGCCCCGATCAGCGGGCCGTACGACGTCGAGAACGCCGAACTTCCCGGGCTGTTGACCAAAGGGGAGGTCTCACCGGAGAGCGGCGCGTTCTACCTCGCGTACTGGATCACGTCGATGAACCGCCTGTACCACCTGTACGACGACCCTTCCGAGGTTTTCCGGGCGCCGTATGACAAAACCGTCGAAGCGCTGTTCGACGGCGACCACGACGAGGAGGTCATCTTCCGGTCGATCGCCCGGAGCCCGCAGGAACTCCTGACCGACAGCTACCTCCAGCGTCTGGCGCACCCCACCGGCGGCCTACGCGCCGCCATGCGCGAGAACGACGACACGTGTGCCTGGCGCCCCAAGGTGCCGGTTCGGCTGTATGCGGCCGGCGGCGACACCGACGTCAACATCGCGAATGCCCTTAGCTGCCAACAGGATCTGCTGGCACGCGGGGTGAAGGTGCCCGTGGTCGACCTCGGCGGGACAGACCACTTCGGGTCCGCAATCGCCGGTATTCCATCGGCGATCGAGTGGTTCAGTCGCGTGGCGTGACGCTGGTTTCGACGCTGGCCCACAGACGTCCGGCGTTCTTCCAAGCGGCGGTCGAGGTGAGCACGGCGATCGTGCCGGTTTTGAACCCCACCGACGACCCGGTGAGCAGGGTGACGAGGTCTTCGACGTCCGGATTGTGCCCGATCAGGAGCGCGGTCCGGGCGTCTTCGGCCAGTTCCCGCACCACAGTGGCGTACGTTTCGGCGGAAGTCGCGTAGAGCCGCTCGTCGAAGCGCACCTCGGGTACCGTCTGCAGTTCGCCCGCGACCAAGTCCCAGGTCTGCCGCGTGCGCAACGCCGGCGAGCAGACGACCACGTCCGGGGCATGATGCCGGCGGATCCAGCGTCCCGCGAAGGGCGCCTCCCGGCGGCCGCGCTCGTCAAGCGGCCGCTCAATGTCGTCGAAGCCCTCCGGCCACGCCGACTTCGCGTGCCTCATGATCACCAGGTCAGCCATCTGCCGGTTCCCTTCTGGTAGCGCCCAAGTGCAGACTGCGCGCACTCGCTCAGTAAACGCTGAAGTGCGCCAAGAGCAGTGCGTTGACCGCTTCCGGTACTTCCTCGGCGACCCAATGCGAGACGTCTTCGAACATCTGGAAGTGGTAGGGCGCGTCCACCCAGTTCTCGGTGTCGAGCGCTGCCGTGGAGCCGAATGCGACGTCCTCTGTGGACCAGACGTACAGCGTCGGCACCGTGACCTTGCCGATCTTCCCGCCAGGACGTCCCGCGCGGTACCAGTTCAGGGCCGCGGTCAGTGCGCCGGGTTCGGACAGCCGCCGGACGTACTCGTCGACGCGGCTCGGCGGCACCTTCCAGTCGAACATCCGGCGCAGCGCGTCGGCGTCATCCGCCAGCATGCGCCGCTCGGTGACGCGGCTCTGGCGCCACTCGGTCATGTAGCCCGAGCGCAGGTGCTGGTCCTCGTCGGTGCGCATGGCCTCCGCGAGCGCGGCGGGATGCGGCGTCGAAATAGCGGTGAGCGTGCGGAGCCGCTCCGGGCTGTGATCGGCGGTCCACCATGCGACGGCCGCGCCCCAGTCGTGCCCGACGAGGTCGAACTTTCCCCAGCCGAGCGAGTCGGCGATCGCCAGCGCGTCCTCGACGAGCGTGTCGATGCCATACTCGGCGACCTGCTCGGGCCGGACGCCCGGCGAGTAGCCGCGCTGGTCCGGCGCGACCGCCCGGAAACCCTCCGAACCGAGCTTCGCGACCTGCTCCTCCCACGCGATCGCGGCCTCGGGGAAACCGTGCAGCAACAGCACCGGCCGGCCGTCTTCTGGCCCCGACGCGATCGCATCGAAGTTGCCGGCGGGCGTGGGGATGCTCAGCTGTTCGATCACGAGCCGACCCTAGCGCGGGCGGTTGGGCGCGCCGAGTCAGGTAACGGTCTCTAGACCTGCGCGAGGGCTTCGCAGCTGCGGACGACGACTTTGGCCGCGCGGCGCTCTTCGGCACCCAGCGCGGGATTCTCCGCTTGGCCACGCCAGCGCGGGAAGATGTCGGCCAAGAGGTATTGGACGTCGCTCGTCGACGGCTCGTCTTCGACGCCGAGCCGTGCCGCCGGGTCCGTGCCTTCGCCGCCGACGAGCCGGAGCGCTTCCGCGGCAAGGTCTTCCGGCAGTGTGACCTTTCCCGTCCGCAGCGAGGCGAGCAGGCGCAGTTCGCGGAAGTCGTGAGCGCCGGCCAAAGCGCGGTCGATGGACGCCGCCAGCCCGACGGTGCCGGGGTGGGGTTCCATCCGCAACAGGACTTCCAGCGCGATCAGTGCGGACCGGGCCTTGAACACCGGTGTGCGGTCGGTGAAACACTGGCCGATCGCGTCGCGGAGTTCACCGAAACCGCTGCGCTGCACGAGTTGCGCGGCGAGGGTGGGCACGGTGTCCGAGCCCTGACGGATCAGCATGACGGCCAGCCGGACACCGAAGAGGCCGAACCGCTGCACCAGCTGGCGGCGCAATGCGGCCGAGCCCGGCAGTGGGCTTTCCTTGTGGGCGAACCGATCCACCGAGAGCAGATGCGAGTCCAAATCGGCCTTCGGGATGGTGGCGAGCGCGGCGAGCGCCTCGAACTCCGGTTCCTCCAGCGTGCGTCCCGCGCTGGCGAGCAACCCGGCGACCGGGACGACGTCTTGGCACAGCTCTCGGAGTTCGGGCTCACGCCGGTGCCGGCGAGCGATTTGGCGGGCCGAGATGAGCGCGTCGACCCGGCCCGCGCCGATCTCGTCGGCGCGCGAAA
Organism: Actinomycetota bacterium; assembly: GCA_032230695.1. Lineage (GTDB taxonomy): Bacteria > Actinomycetota > Actinomycetes > Mycobacteriales > Pseudonocardiaceae > Amycolatopsis. Next base: position 31,253 of record JAVXWP010000029.1, read on the forward strand.
GCACGACCAGCGTGTTGATGGGGGTGGCGCCGGCGACCGGATTGTCGTATAGCGTCCGCAACGGCTGGAGGTCGGCGTTTTGCGGGCGGGGCATGAGATGCAGCACCGCGTCGGCGTCGGGGATCTGCCCGGCCGGGGTGTCGATGAGGACCAGGTCACGCAGTGAACGGCTCGGCCAGTTCACCACGACCCTGTCCGCGGGGGAGACTTCGATGCCGCCCGCGTCGAGCTGAAGCCTTCGATCCACCCGTGCCATCGGGAGTTCCCGCGGCGGCGCGCCTGTCGGGTAGACCGTCGCCGAAACCGTTGCGCTCGCCCGATATTCGGCGGTCGCGCGGACGCCGAGTTCGACCTGCTCGCCGACGATCGCGTTCAGCAGCGTCGACTTTCCTGTTCCCTCGGCACCGACGATGGCCAGTCGCAGCGGCTCGGAGAACCGCGCGAGGTGCCGGTGCAGCCAGTGGGTGGCGCGTGGATTGTCCTGGTACACCTCGAGTGCCTGGTTGAGCGCCGCCCAGGCCGTCTCGGCGAGGTTCACGCGATCAGCCCCCGTGGTATCGGTGCCAGCGCGCGCACCCGCTGACGCAGGACACCGAGTTCGGTGATCGCGTTCTTGATCTCGTGCGCCCGCTTGGTGCGCCGCGTGACATCGTCGTCGATGACCTGCTTGATGGCCTTGGCCGACTCCGAAATCTCGGCGCGCTCCCGCTGCGAGAACCCGGAAAACCGGTCGCGCAGCGCGCGGTGCAGCAGCCGGGCGGTGTCCCTGCTTTCCTTGCCATAGGACAGGAAGAAGTCGTCGACATGGCGCTGTGCGGCGGTTTTCCCGGCGGCTTGGCGGCGTTTGAGCCGGTGGCCGCGCTCCTCGAACACGCTCTTGGCGCCGAACGCGGCACCCGCGCCGAGCGAGATCGGGTTGATCAGCGGCAGCCCGGCCAGGCTCGTCGCGAGCCCGAACATCAGCAGGCCACCGTAGGAGCCGCGCATGCCGATGAACAGCTTCTGGCTGATGCCGAACTTCTCGACGGTCGGTTTGCGCAGGCCGTCGACGTGTTCGAGCGGAGTGTCCGGTGACAGCGCCTCGCGCAGCACATCCGGGCGGCCAGGGGCGATCTGCCGCGCGACCTTGGCGGCGATCCACTCGAATCGCTCCAGTTGCCAGCCGAAATTCGTCTCGGCGACCGCGGTCAGTTGTTCCAGGAGCCAGTCCTCGAACTCTTCCCACGTGCGCGCCGGGTCGGCCGCGTCGAAGTATTCGTCGACCTCACGGATGATCCGGCGGGTCCGGTCGCGCAGGTCGAACTCCAGGTCGGCCATCAGGTCGGCGACCTCGTCGTTGAGCAGCGTCTGCCAGCGCGTCGAGGTGATCTGAAGCGCCTCCAGGCGTTTGCCCGCTGCGTGCCATTTCGCGACGGCCTCACCGGCATCGGTCTGCTGGGTCGCCGCGAACTCCTTGTGCAGCGGGGTACTCAGCTGTTCGACGGTGATCCCGGCCAGCGCGGCGACCGATCGGCGGCTCAGTAGCTCGGCCTGCTCCAGCCAGTCGTGCCGCAAGCGGTGGACGAGTTCGCCGAAGCCGGATTCCGCGTTCAGGTCGCGGTCGCCGGTGCGGGCGGCGATCAGCCGCAGCGTCGCGGACACCGGCACGACCGCGGCGGGCACCCCGGATTTCGCCAGGTGGGTGCGGTTGCGTTCGGCGATCTGGCGCCAGTCCGGCGCCAGATCGATCTTGGTCAGTGCCACCAGAACCGTCGGGCAGAGCCGCGTTATCCGGCCGAGCAGCGCGATTTCGGCGGCGGTCAGCTCGCACGTGGCATCCGACGCCAGCACGACCGCGTCCGCGAGGATGGCGTCCGGCGCCTCGGCCGGTGTGTCGATCAGGACGAGCCCGGTGGCGAGAAGTTCGCGGGGCAGACCGATCTGGGCGCGGAGGATGTCGCCGCGCGGCCCGGCCGCCTCCCGGTTCGCCTGCGCTGTCGCGGACTCGACGGGCACACCGATTCGTTCCGGGGCACTGGCTTCGATCGCGAGCCTGCCGGCGTCGTCCGGGCCCAGGATGATCGACGCCGTCGGCGTCTCGGAGTGTTCGATGACGGCGGGGACCCGGGTCGTCAGGTCGTCACCGACCGCGCACACCGGGGCGTTGACCAGCGCGTTGATCAGCTGGCTCTTGCCTTGGCCCGGCTCACCCACGACCAGAATGCGAACTTTCCGGTCGAGGAGGTGATCTCTTCGTTCGCGCAGGCGCCGCATCAGGTCGGCGCGATCGTGTTGCGCGCAGACCCGCATGGTGTCGTCCAGGAGATCAAGCCACGACGGAATCATCTGGCGTAGTGTGCCGTAACCCGTTCGAGATAAAAAACCGGCGTGGCCCATCCCAAGGGACGGACCACGCCGGAACCGGATCGATCAGTGACCGAGAAGCAGGTCAGTGGGCGCGTCGACCAGGTGGGGAAGGGCAAGATGGTCGGGAGACGCCACCTCGCCCAGCGGGCTGTGACTCGCAGCGTCGCCGAGGGCGCCGGTGACGTTCGAGTCGCCCAGGTCCGGCAGCGGGTTCGCGACCGGAAGGTGCGGGAGTTCGGCCGGCACGTGCGGCAGGTCCACGGGGAGCTGCGGCAGGTGCACCGGCAGGCTGTGCAGGTCGGGCACGCCGGGGAGGGCGGGCACGGCCGGGAGCTCGGGCAGTCCGGGCAGACCCGGCAGTCCCGGCACGGCCGGGAGCGCGCCGGCGGCGGGCACCGGGAGGCTTCCGAGGTGGCCGGACACGTCGTTCGTGGCGTCACTGACGTGAGCGGCCGCGTCGTAACCAGCCTGGGAAACCGTGTCGCCGGCCAGGACCGGGACGCCGGTACCGGTCAGGTAGCTGCCGAGGGTGGCGGAGCTCGTGTCCACGTGGCTCGCGAGCACGTCGCCACCGGCGGAGACGTAGCTGGCGACGGTGCCGGCGGAGGCGTCCGTGTCGAGAGCGGCCGTCGGGTCGCCGAGCGAGTCGAACCGCGGGGTCGCGGGCACGGCCGGCAGCGCTGGGATCGGCAGCGCCGGGATCGGCAGCGCGAGGGGAACGCCGGACGTGTCGATGGCGAAGTCGCCGAGCGGCGAGGCGCTGCTGCCGCCGGCCGCGAAGCCGTCGAGGCCGGCGGTGAAGCCGCTCTCGGCACCGACGGTTCCGCCGGTCAGGCCCGCGACGCCCGAGACGCCGGTGCTGGAGGCGTCGAGGCCGAAGGTGTAGTCACCGAGCGGCGTCTCGCCACCGAATCCGCCACCGAAGGTGCCGGGGGACGGCGCCTCGAAGTTCGGCAGGCCGTGGATGTCGGCGGCGTGTGCGACAGCCTGGAGCTGCTGGATCGCGCTGTCCGCGGCACCGGTGTCCGGCAGGGCGAGCCCGGCCGGGGCGTAGTCGAGGACCAGCGGGATGACTTCCTGAACATCCTGCGGAGTGACGTCGTGCAGACCGGCGCCGGCGAGGGCGGCCGAGGGGTCTGCGCCGAAAGCGGAACGGGCGGTGTCGTTCGACAGGAGATCCAACACGAAGTCGTGCAGGGTCTGCTCAGCGGAAGCCAACGGAAGTCTCCTAGGTCATGCCGGGGGATGGGAACTGATGACGAACTTAGGGACCAGGGGCCCGGGTGCCATCGGGGATCGGCCCGGGTCACGATGATCCACTGGGGGGCGCGCTCGTTAGGGGATTAGGGGATGATCCCGGAATAACTGGGGGACTCGCCCCCCGCGTCACTCGTTTGGTAGGAAGAGCCACGCCGTATCCGTTCCGAGACCTCGCCGGCCCGCTTGAAGACGGAGGACCCGCATTTATGCCCTACGTAGTGGGGATCGACCTCGGTCACACCCGCACCACGGCCGCGGTGTGCCGTCGGGCACAGGGCGTTTGGGGCGACGCGGACATCGCCGGGTTGGGTGAGGGGACACGTTGGGCGGATTCGGTGTTGCACGTGGCCAGGGACGGCTCTGCGGCGTTCGGATCACCCGCCCGGCGCCTGGCATCGGCCGAACCCGAGGGGCTCGCCACGGGGTTTCTGGCGCGGGTGGGGGACGACGTCCCGATGCTGTTGCAGAACATGGCGTACCCCGCGGAGATGCTCGCGGCCTCGATGGCGGGCTGGGTCGTCGACGAGGTCGCCGACGCCGAGGGTGGCCCCGCGGAACGGATCGTGCTCACCCATCCACCCGGCTGGGGCGCGCATCGGCGAGGTGTGTTGCACGCGGCGCTCGAGGAAGTGGGCCTGCCTGGGGTTTTGCTGTTGCCCAGCTCCGTCGCGGTCGCCGAAACCCGGGATCCGGTCGAAGCCGGTTCGGTGCTCGCGGTGTGCCGACTCGGTGGCGAGCACGTCGAATCCGCGGTGCTGCGGCGCGGACCGGCCGGGTTCGATCTGCTGGCCAGCACCGGGAACACCGTGCCGCAGGTGGGCGCCCGGATCGACGACCTGGTGCTCGAGCACGTCCTGGCGCTGGCGGGCGTGACGATGGCCGACCTCGGCCCCGCGGTCGGTATGGTGCGCGCCGCTTGCGTGTATGCGAAGGAACAGCTGTCGCATACGCCGGAAGTGATCGTTCCGGTCGGTTTGCCGGGAACGGCGATCGAAGTGCGGTTCACGCGTCCGGAGTTCGAACACCTCGCGCGGCCGGTGCTCACCGCGGCATTGGCGCAGCTGCGGCAGATCACGTCGCCGATTCCGGCCGACCGGCTCGCTTCGGTGGTCCTGGTCGGCGGCAGCGCACGGATCCCGCTGGTCACCGATCTCGCGCACGACATCTTCGACTGTCCGGTGCTGGTCGATCCTGAACCCGGCACCGCGGTTTGCCGGGGTGCGGCGCTGGCAGCCAGGCCCCGGCTTCCCGCCGCGCCGCCCGGGCGGCCCGCACCCGAGCCGGAACCGGCCGGGCTCTCTCTGCGTGAGCAGTACGACGTCGAACCGGAAGACGACTTCGACGAACCGCCGCCGCCGCGTCCGCCCATCGACATCATCCCGCTGGAGGCGCCCAAGCGCTTCGCGATACCCGGCCGCAAGGCGAGCCGAGACGAGGACGGTCTGTGAGGTCTGTAAGCGTTTCCGCCGAGCCGGTGCTCGATACGCCGACTATGCAGCTGTGCGCGGCGATCGCGGGCGGCCGGGTCGACCCGGTGCGCCTGGCCGTCGTGGCGCCCGGTGAGTACGGCAAAACGGCGTTGCTCGAACATCTCGCGCGGATCTGCGAGGTGCCGGTGGTGCGCTTCGGGCGCGACGATGTCGACGGGCCCGCGCTGGTGCTGGCGGACGCAGCGCATCTGCTCGGTGACGCCGAACTCGGCGAGCTACGGCGGCTGGCCGACGACGATCGGGTCGGGCTGGTGGTCGCGGCGCGGCCGAGTCCCCGGCCCGCGGCGCTGAACGACCTGCTCGGCCGGTTCCGCGGGCAGATCGTGCTGCGGCCGTTCGAGCGACAACAGATCGACGCGTACCTGGCTGCCGCGGGGGTCCATGGTGGGCTCGCGGAGTTCGTCCACACACAGACCGGCGGGGTACCCGGGCTGGTGCACCGGCTGGTGAGCGCGCTGGGATCCGCGCCGGAGCTGCCGGAAGCGGTGCTCGCCGAGATCGCCGGAATCGTCCACGCCCCCGACACCCTGCAGTTCCTGCTCGCCGCCGAAGCGGGCGCCGGGCTGGACGTCGACCTGCTGCGGGACGTGCTGGGCACCGAAGCGGACGGCGTCGCCGAGGTGATCGACGCGGCGCGGGCGACGGGGTTGCTCGGGCCGGACGGGACACCACTGCCGATCGGGGTGAGCGCGGTCCGTGCGCTGGTCCCGGTCGAACAGCGGACGGCGATGCGCCGACGGCTCGCCGAGCTGCGGCTGCGCAGCGGCGGTTCGATGCTCGCGATGGCCACGCACTGGCTCCCCGACGAACTCGCCGGCGAAAGCGTGGCCAAGGCGTTCGAAGTCGCCGCGCGGGAGGCTCTCCCGACGGACGCGGCGCTCGCGTCCCGCTTGTTCGACGCCGCGGTCACCGCCGGGACGCCGGTGAGCGCGGTCAGTGCGCGGTGGGCGGAAGCGGCCGCCCGCGAAGGTGATCTCGACACCGCGTTGCGGCTGGCGGATCAGGCGATCGCGGGTGAGGGAAAGGCCGATCGGTCACTGGGCGCGAGGGTCATGGGGGCCGCGCTCGCGCACCGTGGGCAGCTCGCGCGCAGTGCGGAACTGCACCGCTGGGCCGGTGGTGGCCAGGCGAAGGCGTTCGCGGCGATCGCACTGGTCGGCACCGGACGTCTTGCCGACGCGGAAAAGATCCTCGGACAGTCCGATGTGGACGCACCGCCGACGCTGCTTGCCGGCGCGGTGGAAGCGGCGGCACGCGGAATTCTCGAATCGGTCGCCGGAGCGCCGACCAGCGCGCTGTCCACCATGGTCAACGCGGCGGAGATGCTGGAGCCGGTCGGCCGGGGCGTGCTGCTTCCCGACAGCCCGGCCGCGCTCGCCGCGGTGATGGCGTTGCACCGCGGCGAATTGGCCATCGCGGAACAGCTGCTGGAGAGCGCGATCGCGGCGGAAACCGGTGGCGTGACACTGCTCGCACGGCACCGGCTGCTGCTGGCGTGGATCGCGATGGTGCGGGGAGACCTGACGCAGGCCACGGAGCTACTGGAGGCAACGGGTACCGAACTGGAATCCCGGGACTGGCTGTTCGCGGTCGCACTGGAGGTCGGGCTCGCCCGGCGCCGGAGCGATCTCGGGGCGCTGCGCCGGATTTGGGGCGAGGCTTGCGAAGCGGTGATCCGGCAACGGGTCGACCTCTTCACGCTCCTGCCGTTCGGCGAGTTCACGGTGGCGGCGGCGCGGCTCGGGGAACAGGACAGGCTGGCCCCGCATCTCCGGCAGGCACGGGAACTTCTTGCGGCGCTCGGGGATCCTCCACTGTGGACGGGGCCGCTGCACTGGAGCGGGCTGCATGCCGCGATCATCGCCGAACGTCCCGCCGAGGCCGAGGAACACGTGACGGCTCTGGCCGCGGACGCCGGGCTCGGTGCGTTCCCGGCGGTGCTGTCGGCGGCGGCGAGCTGCTGGCTGCGAGTGCTTTCGGGAGAGGTCGACGTCGTCGAGGTCGAAACGGCCGCGCGGGGGCTTCACGGTGCCGGGCTGTGGTGGGACGGCGCGCGGCTGGCGGGGCAGGCGGCCATCCGGACCGCGGACCGCAAGGTGATGGTGACGCTGCTCGACTGCGCGCGGGCACTGCGCGGGAAGTCCGACGAGGACGAGTCGGCGATTACGTCCACAGTGGACAGCTCAGCGCTGAGTGAGCGCGAGGTCCAGGTCGCGGAGCTGGTGCTGGCGGGGATGACCTACAAGCAGGCCGGGGCACAGTTGTTCATCTCGGCGAAGACGGTGGAACACCACGTGGCGCGGATGCGTCAGCGACTCGGGGCGTCGAGCCGCAGCGATCTCCTCTCCCAGCTCCGCGCCCTGCTGGGCTGACTCGCCCCGGGAAAGTGTCGGCATATTCCCCCGGGGTCAGGGGCCCGACAGTAGGTGCCGATAAGCCGGGCGCAGGAGGTCGACGACGTTGTGGCCGCGCAGGGTGATCGGCAGCGGGTCGAGTTGGTCGAGGAGGGTGTCCGGCTCGCCTGCGGGGCGCGAGCCACCGATGGCGGGCCCGGTGGGCATGGTCCAGAACGTGTTCAGGGAGTCCGCCAAAGCCGGTCCGTCGGTGGGGGTCTCTTCCTCGCGGAGGCCGCGGATTCGCGCGAGCAGTTCCGTGCGAGTACGGCCGCGCCAGGCGAGGATCTGGAACGGGTCGGTGTCGAAGGAATCGGCGAGCACCGCGCAGACCGCGGCCAGATGGCGGCACGGCATCTCCCAGTTCGGGCAGGTGCAGTCCATCGACAGCTCGCGCAGCGTGCCGGGGAACAGCTGGAGGTCGAGCTCGGCGAAGACCTGCTCGATGTCGGCCGGTAGCTCACCCGCCAGCAGTTTCGCGGTGTACAAGGAACTTGCCGCGAGTGCGGTCTCGACCTGGGCCCACTCGCGGGCACTGAGTGCTTTCACGCCGATACGCGTGCGGTATGTCGTCTCGATGCCGCCCTGGACCTGGCCGACGACCACACTGGTGGACAGCGACATGCTCAGTACCGTGCCCGCGCGGGCATCGCGGCGGCCGCGGTCCAGGCCGTAGCCGAGGCCCAGTGACTCCAGCACCTCGACGAATCGCCGCGACCACGACGCCGGCTCACTCACCGGTCATCCCAGGGGACAGGGCGACCAGGTCGCGGAACTGGCTGGTCGAAAGCTCGGTCAGCCAGCTTTCCCCGGCGCTCACGACAAGCTGCGCCAAGGCCTTCTTGTCCTGGATCATCGTGTCGATCTTCTCTTCCAGCGTGCCGATGCAGACGAACTTCCGCACCTGGACGTTGCGGCGCTGGCCGATGCGGAACGCTCTGTCGGTGGCCTGGTCCTCGACGGCCGGATTCCACCAGCGGTCCAGGTGCACGACCTGGTTCGCCGCCGTGAGCGTCAGCCCGGTACCTCCCGCTTTCAGCGACAGCAGGAAGATCGAGGGCCCGCCGGGGGACTGGAACCGCTCCACCATGGCGTCGCGGGCGGCCTTTGTGGTGCCGCCGTGGAGGAAGAGCACCTCGGTGTCGAAGCGGGCGGACAGATGCGGCACGAGCAGATGTCCGAATTCGGTGAACTGAGTGAAGCACAGCACCTTGTCGCCCTCGGCGAGTGCTTCTTCGAGGATCTCCTCCAGGCGCACCAGTTTGCCGGAGCGCCCGGCTATGCGGGAGCCGTCGCCGAGCAGCTGGGCGGGATGGTTGCACACCTGCTTGAGTCTCGACATCGTCGCCAGCACAAGGCCTTTACGCGTGATGCCGTCACTTTCGTCGATCTTGCCGAGCATGTCGTCAAGCACGGCTTGGTAGAGCGAGGCCTGCTCGACGGTGAGCGTGCACAGCTGCTTCATCTCGATTTTCTCGGGTAGATCGCTGATGACCGCCGGATCGGTCTTCAGCCGCCGCAACAGGAATGGTCCCGTGACGCGCCGCAGTCTCGCCGCCGTACCGTCGTCTCCGTAGCGTTCGATCGGGACCGCGAACCGGGCACGGAACGTGTTCGCCGTGCTGAGGATGCCGGGGTTGAGGAAGTCCATAATGGACCAGAGTTCGGCCAGCCGGTTCTCCACCGGTGTCCCGGTGAGCGCGACCCGGTGTCTGGCCGTCAACGCGCGGACGGCCCGGGATTGTTGTGAGCCACTGTTCTTGATGTTCTGTGCCTCGTCGAGCACCACCCGATCCCAGGAGATCGCGCCGAGTGTCTCCGCGTCCTTGGCGGCCAGCGCGTAGGTGGTGATGACGAGATCGTTCTCGGCGATCGCCGCCCATGCGTCGCCGGTGAGCCGGGCGCTGCCGTGGTGCACGTGGACGGCGAGTTCCGGCGCGAACCGGGCGGCTTCGGTCTCCCAGGTGTTGACGACCGACATCGGGCACACCACCAGTGTCGGCAAGCGTCGTCCACCGGCCCGGTTCAGTGCCTCCAATGCCAGCAGCTGCACGGTTTTGCCGAGACCCATGTCGTCGGCGAGGCAGGCCCCGATGCCCAGCCTGTCCAGGAAAGCCAGCCAAGCCAGGCCCCGGCGCTGATACGGGCGGAGTGTCGCGGTGAAACCCGGTGGCGGGGGGACGGGTTCCAGGTACTGGTCCGCCTGACCGGAAAGCAGCTTGCCGAGACTGTCCTCGCCACCGGCCGAGGTCACCGGCAGCGGTAACCCGGTGTCCTCCGATGGCAGCCCGATCTGCCGGAACAACTCGCCGATCGACGCTTGTCCGCCCGGGGAACGTTTCAGGAACGCCAGCCCGGCCGCCAGCCGCTTCTGGTCGATGTGCACCCATTGGCCGCGTAGCCGGACCAGCGGCACCTTGGCGTTGGCCAGCTCACCGAGTTCCCCTTCGGTCAGTTGGTCCTCGCCGAGCGCGAGATGCCACCGGAAATCCACCAGCGTCTTCTTTTCGACACTGACCTCGGTGGTCACTGCGATCGACGGCGCCCGGTTCACCGTGGTCAGCTTCAGGCCAAGCTCGATCGGGCGGCGCCACCAGGTCGGCAGCAGCACGCCGAAACCGGCCTGCTCCAGCGAATCCGCCCGGGTCAGGAACTCGTAGGCCTCCGCCGCGTCGAGATCGAGCCCGGCGGGATGGGGTCGGTGCAACGCCACCTCCAGCCCGCGGTACAGGCGGCTCGCCCGGCCGAGATGGGTGAGTAGCAGTTCGTCGGGCCGGTCCACCCACCGCTGCAGCACGCCGCCACCGGCGCGCCACACTTGGGATGCGGGGACCAGCACGCTCGGATCGTCGACGGCCTGAAGGAGGAATTCGAGGCGCCAGCCGGGTTCCGGGTCCTCGTCCCGGACGTCGAGCTGGCCCGGGGTGCTCAACCGGAAACAGGTCCGCACCGGGCCTTCGTGGATCCCGCTGGCCTGCCACTCCTCCAGTTCGCGGCCGAGTCGCCGGACCTGCTCGGGATCGGCTTCGAACAGCGGCGTGCCGGTCAGTGCCGTCAGCCAGGCGTCCGTGGCGACGTCGGCGGCCGCGAGCCGTCCTCGTCTGGGCGGGGTGAGTCGCACGTCGGCCAACCGGAGCCGGACCATGCCGTCCACCAAGGTATCGAGCGCGCTTTTGAGCACAGTGGACGGTCCGCGCTCCGGGGATTCCGCGCGGAAGGACGGCGGCATCGCGTCGCGGAGGGTGGCGAACCTCGCGGAGTCCACTCCGGACAGGTGCGGTCGCCATCGGGCCGCCGGACCCGCGGCCAGTGACGGCAGAACCCGGCCGCGGTCGATGAGTTCGCGAGCCAGTGTCAGCACTGCCTCGAGGTAATGGATCGAAGAGCCGGAGCGGCAGTCCTCGATACTCAGTGTGTCCAAAAGGGACGGTACGGCTTCCGGTTCGACCCACACCACCGGGACCTGCCGGACGCTGAGCCGAAGTCGTTCCCGCGGCTCGAGATCGGGATCGCGGGCCAGTTCCGGCGACGCAGCAAGCGTCGAGTTGTAGGAGGGGAGCGCCATCGGCACCGTTCCGGCCTTGCCGACGCCCGGCGGGAGCAGTTCGAGGAGTGCTTCGCCAGGTACCGCGAACGGATGTACCGTCGCGTCCGGAGTCGGTCCCGGGCGGATCGTGGAATCCTCCGCCCACAACGCCGGCCTGCCGTCGGCGGTGAACAGGCTGTGCAGTACCAGCACCGCCGTTCACCACCTCCCGCTCGTCCCAGGTGACAAGTCTCTGAAGGCCACCATAAGGGACTCTAGTTCTCTCGCGTGGGGACGCCACCAAGGCGTCAGAGCGCCGGGTCGGTCGAGTCAGGCTGAGACTGCGCCTGCCTCGTCGCGGTGCACCGCGGAGGTGATGGCGCGCAGTGCGTCGGTGAGACCCTCGCCGGTCGGGGCGTGCTCCGGGTCGACGAGCAGCTGGGCGATCACGCCGGTGACCAGCGCGTGGTAGAACGAACCGACGGCCCGCAGGGTGTTCTTGTCGGTGGTCTCGTCGAACATCCCGATCTTTTTGAAGATCTCCACAGCGCCTTCGCGGCCCTGCTCCATGCCGTCGGCGAGCGCTTCACGCACCACCTGGACATGATCGACCTGCGCGAAGGCCTCGAAGCTGGCCAGCCAGACCCGTCTGTCGGTGGGGAACTGTTCGATCATCCGCGTCCAGACCGTCTCGAACCGCTCCAGCAGTCCGGCGTCCGGCTCGCCCTCGGCCAGCACCGCGAACAGTTCCGAGCCCGAGTCGCCGACGGCTTCCACGAGGGCCCTGTTGAGCAAGGCATCTTTCGATCCGTAGTGGTATCCGATGGACGCGAGGTTGGTGCCGGACACGGCCACGATGTCACGCGCTGTCGTCCGTGCGTAGCCCTTCTCGATCAGGCAACGCTTGGCGCCGATCATCAGATCCTCACGGTGTCCCATGCTCCGACCTTACTCGCCGTGTCACACGTCGGTCTTATCCAGTTCGCCGGATTCCGGTTCCCTGACCGTGTGTTTGGATGAATCCGTGAGCGGGGATCGCTGGGTCATCCATCTGGACATGGACGCGTTCTTCGCCGCCGCCGAACAGCTCACCCGGCCGACGCTCGCGACGCGGCCCGTCGTCGTCGGCGGTACCGGCCCGCGCGGAGTGGTTGCCGGGGCCAGCTACCAGGCGCGTGCCCACGGCGTGCACTCCGCGATGCCGATGTCCCAGGCAAGGCGGCTGCTGCCGTCGAACGGGGTGATCCTCCCGCCGCGATTCCGGTTGTACGAGGCACTGAGCCGCGAGGTCTTCGGCATCGTCGCCGAGTACGCCCCGGTGCTGGAGCGCATCTCGCTGGACGAGGCGTTCGCGGAGCCGACGGGGTTGGCCGGCGCCGGCGTCGAAGAGGTGCGGGCGCTCGGGGAAGCGTTGCGCACGAGGATTCGCGCGGAGACCGGGCTGACGGCGTCGATCGGGGCGGGCGCCGGTAAGCAAGTCGCGAAGATCGCGTCCGACCAGGCGAAGCCGGACGGCCTTCTGGTGGTGCCGCACGGAACCGAGCGCGAGTACCTCGCCGGTCTGCCGGTGCGGGCGATGTGGGGGATCGGCCCGGTCGCCGAGGGCAGACTTCGGACGATCGGGGTACAGACCCTCGGGCAGCTCGCGGCGTTGCCCGAGCCCGACGCGGTTTCCGTACTCGGTGGCAGCGCCGGCCGCGACCTGCGGCTGCTCGCCGCCGGGTTCGACGACCGCCCGGTCGCCGAACGCGGTGAGGCCAAGCAGGTGAGCGCCGAGACCACCTTCGACGTCGACATCATCGATCTCTCGCGGCTGCGTGCCGAGGTGCGCCGGATCGCCCGGCATGCGCACGCGCGACTGATCCGCTCGGAACGGGTGGCCCGCACTGTCGTCGTCAAGCTGCGGCACACCGACATGAGCATCGTGACGCGTTCCGAGACCGCTGCCTACCCGACCGACGACGTCGAGCAGCTGACAGCGATCGCCGAACGGCTCCTGCTCGACCCCGAACAGTTCGGCGGTGTCCGGCTCGTGGGTGTCGGCTTCAGCGGTTTGTCGGAGCCGCACCAGGACCCACTGTTCACCGTCACCATTCCCGCCGCGCCCGAGACGTCCACCGTGGTCGCCGCGCCCGCGCCGCCGGCGGAGTTCAGTGGCTGGCGTCCCGGCGACGACGTCGTGCACGACGAGTTCGGCACCGGCTGGGTGCAGGGCGCGGGCCACGGCCGGGTCACCGCGCGGTTCGAAAAGCGGAGCAGCGGGCCAGGCGTCGCCCGCACCTTTGAGCAGGCCGATCCGCGGCTGAGGCGCGGGGACGCCCTTGATTGCCTGAAGTGACTACTCGCCTGGGTGAATGGGCGCGCAGACGGGTGTGGTTGAGCCTTACTGTCGCGCAATGGTCGTTGCTGAGGTAGGAGAAGCGCCCGCGCTGAGCAAGGGAGCGAAGAACACGATCGTCGCGGCGATCATGCTGGGCATGCTGCTGTCGGCCCTCGATCAGACGATCGTGGCGACGGCGTTGCCCACGATCGTGAGCGACCTCGGCGGCGGTAACCACCTGTCCTGGGTGGTCACCTCGTACCTGCTCGCCGAGACGATCATGACCGCGCTGATCGGCAAGTTCGGCGACCTCTTCGGCCGCAAGAAAGCCTTTTTGATCAGTGTTTCGCTGTTCCTGATCGGCTCGTTCTTCTCCGGATGGGCCGACTCGATGGGCTCGCTCATCGCCTTCCGCGCGGTACAGGGCCTCGGTGCCGGTGGCATCATGGTGACCGCGGCCGCCGTCATCGCGGACGTCGTGCCGTTGCGGGAGCGCGGAAAGTACCAGGGCATCATGGGCTCGGTCTTCGGTGTGTCCACTGTGGTCGGTCCCCTGCTCGGCGGCCTGTTCGTCGACCACCTGAGCTGGCGGTGGGCGTTCTACGTCAATCTGCCGCTCGGGGTCATCGTGCTGGTGATCGCCGCCGTGGCGCTGCCCACCGTCCGGAGCGCGGGCAAGCCGAAGATCGACTACCTCGGCATCATCCTGATCGCGCTGGCCGCGACCGGATTGACGCTGGTCACCAGCTGGGGCGGCACCGAATACCCGTGGGGCTCCCCGACCATCCTGATCATGGCGGCGGCGTCGGTCGTGCTGCTGGCGCTGTTCGTGTTCGTCGAAACCCGGGCCGCCGAGCCGATGCTGCCGATGCGGTTGTTCAAGAACCCGGTGTTCACCGTTGCCAGCGTGCTGAGTTTCATCGTCGGCTTCGCGATGCTGGGCGGGATCACGTTCCTGCCCACCTATCTGCAGTACGTGCAGGGCGCGAGCGCGACCGATTCGGGCCTGCGCATGTTGCCGATGGTGCTGGGCCTGCTCGTCGCGGCCATGGTCAGTGGCACGGTGATCAGCAGGACGGGGCGGTACCGGCTGTTCCCGATCGCCGGGTCGCTCCTGATGGCACTGGGCTTGTTCCTTCTGTCCCTCATGGACGCGTCCACCGGGTTCTGGGTCACTTCGGCATACATGGTCGTGCTGGGCCTCGGCGTCGGCATGACCATGCAGGTGCCGGTGATCATCGTGCAGAGCACCAGTGACTACAAGGATCTCGGCGTCGCCACCTCGGGCGTGAGCTTCCTGCGTACGTTAGGGAGTTCGTTCGGTGTCGCGCTGTTCGGCACGATCTACGCCAGCGGGCTGCCGGACAGGCTGGCGACGGCGATGGCCGCGCATCCGTTCCCTCCCGGGGTGGATCCACGGCTCGCGCAAAGCGTCCAGGGCCTGCGTTCCTTACCGGCCGAGCTCAAGGCACCGATCATCGACGCCTACGCCGGAGCGTTGCAGCAGGTGTTCCTGATCGCCGCCCCGGTAGGGCTGCTTTCGTTCCTGGTGGCGCTGTTCCTCAAGGAAGTCCCGCTGCGCGACACCTCCCGCGCGGCGGCGTCGGGCAACAGCGGAGTGGGCGAAAGCTTCGCCGTCCCGGCCGCCCGCGATTCCAAGCACGAACTGGAACGTCTCCTCACCAACGTGATCGGCAGGCTGAAGGACGACCCCGGGCCCGCGATCGTCGCGCGTTCGGGTCTGTCCATCAGCTACGCACAGGGCTGGCTCATCGCGCAGATCTTCCGCACCGGCACCCACGGCGGGACCATGACCATGCAGGACATCGGCGCCGAACACAAAGTGCCCGCCGGCATCTTCGAACCGACCGCGCGGCAACTGGTCGACGCCGGATACTTCGTCGAAGCCCATGGGCACTACCGGTTCACCGACGAAGGCATGGAACTGTTCGCCCGGATGGTCGGCGCCTGGCGGCTGTGGCTGTTCGAACAGCTGGCGGACTGGCCCGAGACCAAGGACGTCGACTTCACCGCCGAAATCGACCGCATGGCCGAACGCCTCGTCAGCGACGGCCGCGCCCTCGGCGCCGGCAAACACGCCGCCACCGTCTGACCCCCGCCCGGGGTCAGAGCAGGTCGGCGAGAGGGGTGTGGGTGAACGAGGTGAGCACGAGGTCGGCGTGGCCGAACGGGAGTTGGGCGGTGACCGGGTTCGGCACGGCGACGCAGCGGATCCCGGCGGCCTTGGCCGCGGTGACCCCGTGCGGCGAGTCCTCGAACGCGAGGGCTTCGCCGGCGGTGACGTCCAGCGCGGCGAGCGCGGCGAGGTAGAGGTCCGGCCGCGGTTTCGCGGGGTGGAGGTCACCGGTGAGCACGGCCTCGAAATGTCCGGTGAGTCCGGCTCTGAGCAGTTGCGCCCGAACCCATTCGCCCGACGCGCTGGAAGCGACGGCCATGCGGAGGCCCAGAGCCTCGGCTTCCTTCAGGTACTGGGGGATGCCGTCGCGTGGGCCTTCGAGGGCGACGAGTTCGTTCACCCGGGCACGCAGCCTCCGGCGGGTATCCTCCGGATCGGCCGGACCGAGTTCGGCGAGGTGCCGCAGCATGGTCGACCCGGTGTGCTGGGTGCCGACCACGGTGTGCCAGACGTCCAGCGGCAGCTCGGTCCCCGACTCCCGGAACATCTCCTGCCAGGCGACAAGAATGGGCGATTCGGTGTCCACCAGCAGGCCGTCGAAGTCGAAAATCAGCGCTTTGATCGTCACTGGGGCATGCTAGGCCTAGTCGGGTGCTGTGACGGCTACTGGCGTGTACCGTCCGACCGGATTCCGAGCGGCCCCTAAGTTCTTCCTAAGCAGACGTTAAGTCTTGCTCAAGGTGTATTGCCAGCGTGAGACTTCGGGCACAAACTGATGTCCGCAGGGCAGAGATTCCTTGGCACAGACAAGGATTCTCCCGGCTTCCCTTGAGGGGGGAGAGGTCGGGTGGGCCGCCGGTTTGGGGAAACCGGGGGCTTGGACTGGGGGAGTGGTCGCCGGGGGGCGACCAGCGGTGGGGGG
>JAVXWP010000114.1:0-47677 GCA_032230695.1 Actinomycetota bacterium
CCGTGAAGGCCACATTGAGGGACTCAGAGTCCCTCAAAGTGGCCTTCACGGCACGTTAGGGCAGGAGGTCGAGGACGTCGGTCCACGAGTCGCGGAGGCGGTGGCATTGGACGCCTGCGGATTTCAGGGTGTCGAGGTGGCCTTGCCAGGCCGGGTGCGCGAAGCGCGCGTCGACGACTTGGTAGCCGACGACCACAGTCACGGCGGGCGAGCCGAGGACATCGCCGAGGACAGTCAAGGCCTGGTTGTCCGCGATGCCCAGCGCGAGTTTCGCCACCGAGTTCGCCGACGCGGGGGCGAACAGGAAGACCTCGGGGTCGGGGTGCGGGCGGGGCTGGCCCGGTAGCCGCGAGGTGCTGCGGACGTCGAGATTCGTCAACGCCTGCAGCTCGGCGAGTTTGCCGGTCTCGTGGAGCCAGCGGGCCGCGGTGGGCGTGAGGGTGATCGCGAGCCGCCAGCCGCGTTCGACGGCCGGGGCCGCCAGTTCGGTCACGAACCTGGTGTCCAGGCCGCCGCATGAGCTGGCGACCAAGCCGAGAACTTTTGTCACCGGGGCGAGAATAGGACATGGTGCGAGGCTGTACCGCGCGATCCATTGAGGTGAATCGGTGCGTGGCATGTGCCACTGACCGGTGCAGCGGTTTTAGGGTCCAGTTCATGGCTGAAGAATCGACCGCGCGCAGGCGCGAGCTGGGCAGCGAACTGAGAGTTCTGCGCAAGCGGCGCAACATGAGCGGGCACGAACTGGGGCGGCGCCTGGAGTGGGCGCCGAGCAATATCTCCCGGCTGGAAACGGGTGTCCGGCCGCTGCCCGTGACGGATGTCGCGACTTTCCTGGGGTCCTGCGGAGCGACCTTGCAGGAACAGAAGCGACTGCTGAAACTCGCCACGACCACCGACGACCACTACTGGGTCCGCCCGTACTTCGACCAACTCGCCGACCCGCTGAAATCCGTGATCATCCAAGAGAACCTGGCTGAATCAATCATCGTGTTCGAGCCCGGGCGGATTCCCGGCCTGCAGCAAACAGAGACTTATATGCGGACAGTCTTCGAATGGGCAGGGCTGCATACCCGAGATCGGATCGACCTTCTCGTCAAAGCAAGGCTTGACCGGCAAAATGTGCTGGATCGAACAAATCCACCGCGATGCTCGTTCTTCATACACGAGCGAGCACTGAGGTCGATGATCGGTGGCGCACAGGTGATGCACGAGCAGCTCGTGCACTTGGTGCTGGCGAGCAATCTGCGGTACTGCCGCATCAGAGTGGTACCGGAATCAGCTCACACGATGCGAATGCTGGACAACTCCTTCAACATCCTGGAGTACGCCGATCACCCGGCCACGGTGTACGTGGACACCTACGCGGCGGGCTTCTTCATCGATGACCGGGCCGGGGTGGAGGCGCACTACGTACTTGGTGCGCAGCTGGAACAAAACGCCCTGACTGAGGCAGACTCAAGGCAATGGCTCAGCCAACTGGCGAGTGAGTACGACCGCATGGAGGAGTAATCCGATGACGGCCTTCGAGTGGATCAAGAGCAGCTACAGCGGATCCGGCGAGACCAGTACATGCGTGGAAGTCGCTTTCGCTCCCGAACTCGCCGTCCGCGACTCGAAGGCCCCCACCGCTGGTCACCTCACGCTCCCCGCCCCAGCTTGGGCAGCGCTAGTCGCGGTCCTGCGCGACTAGCGCTCCCGGCGTCACTCGGGCTTGCGGAGGATGGCGCAGAACATCGCGTCGGTGCCGTGGCGGTGCGGCCAGAGCTGTACGTACGGGCCGTCGCCGAGCATCGGCACGCCGGGGAAGAACTCCCGCGCGTCGAGGATCTCGGCCTTGGCGCGGCGGGCTTCTTCGCCGACGACGCCTTCGGTCTCCGCGAGGTGCGGCGAGCAGACGACGTAGGTCACGATGCCGCCGGGACGCACGAGCTCCAGAGCGGCCGCTATCAGCTGACCCTGCAGCTTCGTGAGTTCCGCGACATCCGAAGGTTGCCGCCGCCAGCGGGCTTCGGGGCGCCTGCGCAGCGCGCCGAGACCGCTGCACGGGGCGTCTACGAGCACGCGATCGAAACCTGGTTCCAGGCCGGATTCGCGGCCGTCGGCGATGTGCACGGTGACCGGCAGGCCCTCGGTCGAGCCCTTCACCAGGCCCGCGCGGTGCGGCGCGATCTCGACGGCGTCGACCGTCGCGCCCGACATCGCGGCGAGCGAGCCCAGCAGGGCCGCCTTGCCACCGGGGCCGGCGCAGAGGTCGAGCCAGCGAGTGTCGCTGCCTGCCAGCGGCGCCTTCGTCGCGGCGATCGCGCACAGCTGACTGCCTTCGTCCTGCACGGCGGCCATCTTCTGCTGGATCGGCTCCATGCCGGTGATGTCGCCGGTGCCCGCGGGCAGGTGCACGCCGTACGGCGAGTAGGGCGCGACTTCGCCACCGGTGATCGCGGCGAGCTCGTCGGCGGTGATCTCACCCGGGCGCGCGATGAGGTGCACCTCAGGTCGCGTGTCGTCGGCTTCGAGCGCGGCCTTCAGGTCGGCGCCCTTGTCCCCCAGCGCTTCCGCGAACGAACGGGCGACCCAGCGCGGGTGCGCGGTGCGCAGCGCGAAGCTGCCGATCGGGTCCTTCTCCTCGTCGGGAGCCAGTTCATTGAGCCAGGTCTCTTCGTCCTTTTCGGACACTCCGCGCAGCACGGCGTTGACGAAACCGGCGATATGCGAGCCGGCGTCCTCGCGAACCAGGTCCACTGTGGACGTCACGGCGGCGTGGGGTGGGATCCTGGTGCGCAGCAACTGGTACGCGCCAAGACGGAGACCGTCGAGTACGACGGCGTCGACCTTTTTCACCTCGCGATCGAGGTTGGCCGCGAGGATCGCGTCGAGAAGTCCTTGCGCGCGGCAGGTTCCGTAGGTCAGCTCGGTGGCGAGTGCCGCGTCGCGGCCGGTGATCCGGCGCTCGCGCAACAACTCCGGCAGTACGAGGTTGGCGTACGCGTCGCGCTCACGCACCGCACGCAGCACATCCAGGGCGACACGGCGAGCCGGGTCCACCACCGGCGGGCGGGCCGGCCCGTCCTTGCGCTGCCCGGGGCGACCCCGATCGGGCCGTGACGGCCTGCGTTCCCTGTCGATACTCATTGCAGGCTTTCCCCTTGCTCGATCCGTGTTCCCCGCGCCCAATCGGTGGCCGCCATCCGCTTCTTGCCCTGTGCCTGCACATCTGAGAGCAGTACGGGTTTCGTGGCTGTGCCCACCAGCACCCGCCGCCGTTCGACGACGAGCTCACCCGGCGCCGGGCCGGGTTCGTCCACAACGCTCACCGGACCGAGCTTGAGCCGCTCGCCCCGGAATTCCGCCCATGCGCCCGGCTCCGGCGTCACCGCGCGGACCAGCCTGTCGACAGCGATCGCGGGCGCCGCAAAAGAAACACGGGCGTCTTCGACGGTGATCTTCGGCGCGTAGCTCACGCCCTCTTCAGGCTGCGGCACCGCACGCAGCGTGCCGTCCTCAATACCATCCATTGTGGACACCAAGAGCACGGCACCGGACACCGCGAGCCTGTCCAGTAGCGCGCCCGAGGTGTCGTCGGGCTCGATTTTTTCCGTGACCACACCGAAAACCGGCCCGGCGTCGAGTGCCTTGACGATCTGGAACGTCGATGCCCCGGTGATCTCGTCACCCGCGCGCACTGCCGCTTGAACGGGCGCGGCACCGCGCCAGGCCGGCAGGAGCGAGAAGTGCAGGTTGACCCAGCCGTGCGCCGGAATGTCCAAAGCGGACTGTGGCAGCATTGCGCCGTACGCGACAACCGGGCAGGCGTCGGGGGCGATCTCGGCGAGCCGGGCCAGGAACTCGGGGTCCCCGGCCTTCTCCGGCGTCAGCACCTCGATGCCGCGGGAGTCGGCCAGCGCGCCGACAGGCGAGCGGACCACCTGGCGACCTCGGCCCGCTTGGGCGTCGGGCCTGGTCACGACAGCGACGACCTCGTGCCGGCCGGATTCGAGCAGGGCGCGCAGCGACGGCACCGCGGGTGCCGGGGTCCCGGCGAAGACAAGGCGCATCACAGCACCTCGGCAGCCGGTGGGACGGGTATCTCAAAGTGATCGAACATCGCCGACCAGTCTAGATGCCCCTGCCCGCGTCACCTCGCGCGCGGCACTTTCCCGCTCAAGTGCCCTAAGCGAACCGTGGGCACTCAAGCGGAAAAGTGCCCACGGCTACTTGTCCCAGGGGAATCGCACCGGCAGGACGACCTGGGCGGAGCCGGTGCCACGCCGGACCGGTTCGGCGGCCGCGAGCCAGCGCCCGTCACGAAGGTTCTCGACACCGGTCGCCGCGCCGATCTCGGCCGGAGCGGTCGAAAAACCCTGCCCCTTGGCTCGCAGCGCGGCGATCTCCGGCAGGTTCAGGAACGCCTGCTCGACCTGGGCAGTAGCCGAGTTCCGCTGCGACACCCGCGGCGCCGCGATGGCCTCCGGGAGCGACAAACCACGGTCAAGCCTGCCGAGAAGCACCTGCAACACGGTGGTGATGATCGACGCGCCACCCGGCGAACCGACCGCGAGCAGCGGCTTGCCGTGCTGGAGCACGATCGTCGGCGCCATCGACGAGCGCGGCCGCTTGCCAGGCCCTGGCAGGTTCGGGTCCGGGACGCCCGGCGTGACCGGCGTGAACGAGAAGTCGGTCAGCTCGTTGTTGAGCAGGAAACCGCGGCCCGGGACGACCATCCCGCTGCCGCCCTCCTGCTCGATGGTCAGCGTGTACGCGACGACGTTGCCCCAGCGGTCCGAGGTCGTCAGGTGCGTGGTGTTCTCGCCCTCGTACGGCGTCGGCGCCCCGGTGGTGCCGGCGGCACAGGGGACGGGGTTGCGCGGATCGGCCGGTGCGACCGGGCTGATCTGCGCTTTCGCCGGGTTGATCAGGCAGGACCTGGTGTCGGCGAAACGCTGGCTGAGCAGTTCCTTGGCCGGGACGTCGACGAAAGCCGGGTCGCCGATCCAGCGGTTGCGGTCGGCGAACGCGAGCCTGGTCGACTCCATGAAGTAGTGCAGGTAGTCGGCCTCGCTGAGTTTGGAGACGTCGACGCTCTCCAGGATGTTGAGCGCCTCGCCGACGGTCAGCCCGCCGGAGGACGGCGCTGGCATGCCGTAGACGTCGAGCCCCCGGTACTGCGTGTGCGTCGGCGCGCGCTCGACGGTCTTGTACGCGGCCAGGTCGCCGGTGGTCAGGTTGCCCGGGCGGACGTTCAGCGTCGAGGCCGGGTCGACCGGCGGGTGCTGCACAGTACGGGCGATGTCGGCGCCGATCGCGCCGCGGTAGAGCGCGGACGTGCCCTCGGCGGCGAGCTTGCCGTAGGTCGCGCCGAGGTCGGGGTTGGCGAATGTCGTGCCGACAACGGGCGGCGCGCCACCGGGCAGGTAGAGCGAGCTGGTGGCGGGGAAGGCGGCGAAGCGGGCGGCGTTGTTGGCGATCTGATCGTGGAAGGTCTTGTCCACGGTGAAACCGTGCTTCGCGAGCTGTTCGGCGGGCTGCAGCGTCTTCGCAAGCGATTGCGTACCCCACTTGCGCAGGGCGTCCTGCCAGGTCGCGGGCGTACCGGGGACGCCGACGCCGAGTCCGCTCGTCACGGCCTCGGCGAACGGGATCGCCGTGCCGTTCTCGACGAACAGGTTCTCGTCTGCCGTCTTCGGCGCTGTCTCGCGGCCGTCGAGAGTGGACACCTTCCCGGACCGCGCGTCGTAGTAGACGAAGAACCCGCCACCGCCGACACCGGCCGAGAACGGGTCCGTGACGCCGAGGGCCGCCGCGGTCGCCACAGCGGCGTCCACCGCGTTGCCGCCGTCGCGGAGCACCTTGGTGCCGATGGCCGTCGCGTCGGCGTCGATGCTCGAAACGGCGCCGAGGTAGCCGATGGCGATCGGCGACTTCGGTGTGGCGGGAGCCGCCGAAGCGGCACCGGCCGTGGCCGAGACGATCAGCGTGGAGGTGACGGCGACTACGGCGGCTCGTCCCCATGGCCTGGTTCTGTGCGAAGGCATGGCGAGAGTCTGCCCTTCCGGCACGACCGCATCAAGACTTCCGGCTCCGGAACGGACACACCCGTGCACAGACTGCACTCATGGTGCGCAGGTCGGACACACGCGCTAGATGAGGTCCAGGGGGTCCAGTTGGATGCGGATCGGCTCGGGTTCTTTGCGCATGTCGCGGCGGGCGCTGGCGGCGTGGACGGCGGACGCGAGGGCCTTGCCTTCGCCGCGCACGACCCGGACCAGGGCGCGTTCGCGGTCGGAGCGGCCGTCCTCGTCGATTTCGCCGAGCTGGACGGGGCCGAGGACTTCACCGGAGTCCGGTAGGGCGAGGTCGTTCAGTACGGCGGCGACGGCCTCCGGAGTGCCCTCGATACTCGCCATCCGCATCGCGGGCGGGAAACCGAGCTCGTTGCGTTCGGCGAGTTCGAGCGCGGCGTGCCAGCCCGGGTCCCAGCGCACGAGTGCCTGGACGACGGTGAGCCCGGCCTCGGCGCCCACCACCACCCGACCGCCGGCGCTCGCCGGGCGGACCATCGCCGCGGCCGCCATCCACCGCCGCAGGGTCTCCTCGCCTGCCCGCAGGTCCGGCCGCCCCAGCAGCGCCCAGCCATCGAGCAGCAACGCGGCGCCGTAACCGCCGGCCGCCACCGGTTCGGCCCCTGGCGTGCACACCACGAGCGCGGGTTTCCCCGGCACGGTCGCCAGCACCTCCGTCGCGCCCGAAGTACGAACCGGCACCCCGGGGAACGCCCGGCCCAGCTCCTCCGCGGTCCGCTTCGCCCCGACGATGACCGCCCGCAACCGCACGGAACCGCAAGCGGCACAACGGAAGTTCGTGTCCGGCACGCCGCACCACCGGCAACCGGGTGGCTTCGGGACACCGTCGTCCGTCCCACCGGCCAGCGCCAGCGGACCCGCGCAGCGGCGGCAATGCGCCGGAGTACGGCAGTTCCCGCAGGCAAGGCCGGGTACGTACCCGCGGCGCGGCACCTGCACCAGTACCGGAGCACCGTTCGCCAACGACTGGCGCGCGGCTTCGAACGCCACCGACGGCAGGCGCGCTGCCTTGGCGGCCTCATCCCTGGCGACGTCGAAGTCCTCGCCGACGGGCGTCACGCGCGGGGCGGCCGCGCGCAGTTCGGCCCGCTCCCCGACGATCGGCCGCGCCCAGCCCGACTCGATCAGCAGCTGCGCCTCGGCCGTCCTGGCGAACCCGGCGGCCAGCAGCGTGCCCTTGTCGGCATGCGCGCGCAGCATCAGGACGTCCCGCACGTGTGGGTACGGGGCGTGCGGATCGAGATGCAGGTCGTCGCCGTCGTCCCAGACGACGAACAGGCCCGGGTCGGCGACCGGGGCGAACATCGCCGCCCGGGTGCCGACCACCACTCGCACCGCGCCCCGCAACACGGCCAGCCAGCGCCGGTAGCGTTCAGCCGGACCGAGACCGGCGATCAGGGACACCACCGCGCCGGAGCCCATCAGCTCGGCGCACGCCTCGTGGACGCGGGTCAGGTCACGGTGATCAGGCACGACGAGCACCGCACCACGGCCTGTCGCGGCGACAGCGGCAGCGGCTTCGGCGAGACGTCGTGGCCAGTCCTCACCCGGAAGCGCCTGCCAGACGGCGTTGGCGGCCCTGTCCCCCGCCAGCGCCTCGAGGAAAGCCGAGCCGTTCTGGTAGCGCGACCACGCGGCGGTCTCGGGAGCAGGAGGCACCGGGGCGACTTCGCGAGCGGGCTCGCTTTCCGCCTTGCCATGGCGCGGCGGGATAGCCAGGCGGAGGACGTCGACGAGCGTGCCTCCGTAGCGTTCGGCGACGGCCCGGCAGAGCGTGGCGAGCGCGGGAACGAGCACCGGCTCACTGGACGTCACTCGCTCGATGAACGCGAGTTTGCCTTGGTGCTCGGTGGTGCTCGCGCGCTCCAGGATGTAGCCGTCGACCAGCTGGCCGGCGAAGCGCACCCGGATCCGGCAGCCGACCACGGCGGCCTCGTCGAGGCTCTCCGGGATCCGGTAGTCGAAGGTGCGGTCGAGATGGGTGAGCGGGATGTCGACCACGACCCTGGCGACGGAATTCTCCGCTGCGGCCTGCTGCTGTCCCCTGCGTTCGGCCGCCGCGGATTTTGCCTGCTTGATCTTGGCCTTCACCTGCGAACCCCTGGGCTCGCTCTGGACGCGCACCGGCTCGGGCATGTCCCACAGGGGTGTCGTTTCCGGGCGGCTCACACCGTGATCTCTACCAGACGACTACGACACCCCATCGACAGGCGCCTAGGCGCCCGAAACGGACTTCAAGGCGTCGGCGCGGTCGATGTTCTCCCACGGCAGGTTCAGCTCGGGACGGCCGAAGTGACCGTAGGCCGCGGTGGGCGCGTAGATCGGGCGCAGCAGGTCCAGGTCGCGGATGATCGCGGCGGGACGGAGGTCGAACACCTCGCGGATGGCCGACTGGATCTTGCTCGGGTCGACGGTCTCGGTGCCGAAGGTCTCCACGAACAGCCCGACCGGGGCCGCCTTGCCGATCGCGTACGCGACCTGCACCTCGACGCGGGAAGCGAGCCCGGCAGCGACGATGTTCTTGGCGACCCAGCGCATCGCGTACGCCGCTGAGCGGTCGACCTTGGACGGGTCCTTGCCGGAGAACGCGCCGCCACCGTGGCGGGCCATGCCGCCGTAGGTGTCGACGATGATCTTGCGGCCGGTCAGCCCGGCGTCGCCCATCGGCCCGCCGATGACGAAGCGGCCCGTCGGGTTCACCAGCAGGCGCATATCCGTGGTGTCGATGCCGACCTTTTCGAGCTCCGGCAGCACCACATGCTCGCGGACGTCGACGCCGAGCATCTTTTCGAGGTCGATGCCGTCGGCGTGCTGGGTGGACAGGACCACCGTGTCGAGACGGATCGGCTGGTCACCGGCGTATTCGATGGTGACCTGGGTCTTGCCGTCCGGGCGCAGGTACGGCAGCACGCCGTCCTTGCGCACCTTGGTGAGCCGCTGCGAAAGGCGGTGCGCCAGCGCGATCGGCAGTGGCATCAGCTCGGGGGTGTCCGAGCAGGCGTAGCCGAACATGAGGCCTTGGTCGCCCGCGCCCTGGCGGTTGATCTCGTCGTCGTCGAGGTCGACGCGCGACTCGTACGCCGTGTCGACGCCCTGCGCGATGTCCACGGACTGCGAGCCGATGGACACGTTCACGCCGCAGGAGTTGCCGTCGAACCCCTTGGCCGACGAGTCGTACCCGATCTTCAGGATGACGTCCCGCACGATCGTCGGGATGTCGGCGTACGCCTCGGTGGTGACCTCGCCGGCGACGTGGACCTGACCGGTCGTGATCATCGTCTCCACCGCCACCCGGCTGCGCGGGTCCTTGCTCAGCAGTCCGTCCAGGATCGAGTCGCTGATGGCGTCACAGATCTTGTCCGGATGTCCCTCGGTCACCGACTCCGAGGTGAATAGCCTGCTGTTCGACGTAGGCACGGCGACTTCACATCCCTCAATGTGTTAGGTAAGACTTAGTACCCATCAGCGTACTGATTTAACGCTCGAGCGCTGCTCACTGCGTGCTCAAATCCACAACGGCATCCCAAACCGCGACCGCGAGTTGCGCTTTCGCCCCTAACGGGATAGCCCGTTCGGACCCGTCCGCGCCGAGCAACCAGCCACTGTTGACCTCGACCTCGAACGCCTTGCCGTCGCCGACGGCGTTGACCACGAGCAGGTCACTGCCCTTGCGCTTGAGTTTCGCCTTGGCGTGCTCGAGGACCGTGCCGTGCTCGTCCCCGGTCTCGGCGGCGAACCCGACGATCAGCTGGCCAGGGATCCGGTTCGTGACCAGCTCGGCCAGGATGTCGGCGTTGCGCTCCAGGATGATCGTGGGATCGGGCTGGTCGTCGGACTTCTTGATCTTGTGTTCGGCGAAGCTGGCGGGCCGGAAATCGGCGACCGCGGCGGCCATGACCACCACATCGGCCTGTTTCGCGGCCGCGTGCACGGCCTGGCGGAGCTGTTCGGCCGTCGAAACCCGCTCGACGGTGACGCCGGCGGGATCGGGCATCGCGACGGTGTGCGCGGCGATCAGCGTGACCTCGGCGCCACGCTGCGCGGCGACCCTGGCGAGCGCGTACCCCTGTTTGCCGGACGACCGGTTGCCCAGGTAGCGGACGGGATCCAGGGGTTCACGCGTGCCACCGGCGGAAACGACGACACGTTTGCCTTCGAGGTCACGCGGCAGCGCGTCGGGCCTGGCAAGCAGCAGGCGGGCGAGGTCGACGATCTCCTGCGGATCGGCCAGCCTGCCCTTGCCGGTGTCCTTGCCGGTCAGCCGTCCGGCCGCGGGCTCGGTGACCACGGAGCCGCGTGACCGCAGTAGTTCGACGTTGTGCCTGGTGGCGGGGTGTTCCCACATCTCGGTGTGCATCGCCGGGAAGAACGCGACCGGGCACCTCGCGGTGAGCAGGGTGTTGGTCAGCAGGTCGTCCGCGATGCCGTGCGCGGCCTTGGCGAGCAGATTCGCCGTGGCCGGCACGATCAACACCAGGTCGGCTTCCTTGCCGACCCGCACGTGCTGCACCTCGGGCACCTCGGTGAACACCCCGGTGTGGACGGGGTGGCCGGACAGCGCCTCGAAGGTCGCCGCGCCCACGAACTTGAGCGCGGCTTCGGTGGGGACCACACGGACGTCGTGACCGGATTCGGTCAGTCCGCGCAGCACCTCACACGCTTTGTAGGCGGCTATACCGCCACCCACACCGAGTACGACTCGGGACTTACTCACCCTCGGTGTGCTCGAGCAGACCGGCGTGGATCTCGCGCAGGGCGATGGACAGCGGCTTCTCGCGCGGGCCCGGCTCGACGAGCGGGCCGACGTACTCGAGCAGGCCTTCGCCCAGCTGGGCGTAGTAGTCGTTGATCTGACGCGCCCGCTTGGCCGCGTAGATGGCCAGCGCGTACTTGGAGCTGACCTTCTCGAGCAGGTCGTCGATCGGCGGGTTGGTGATGCCTTCTAGTTCCTCGCCGTATGCACCTAGCGTCGAAGTCACTCGCACAGCTCCTGAATCGTGGTCGTTACCGGTGCTCTCCCGAAGCCGAACAGCGCATGGCGGCGCGCCACATCAAAAGAGTCACCGAATGTTGAAGTCTTCACCGACGACCAAGTCTAGCAACTCCTCGGCAGCGGCCCTCACCTCGGCATTGACCACCCGGACGTCGAACTCCCCGGCGGCGGCGAGTTCACGCTCCGCTTCGGCCAGCCTGGCCGCCACCGCTTCCTTGTGCTCGGTGCCACGGCCGGTGAGCCTGCCGACCAGTTCTTCCCAGGACGGCGGCATCAGCATCACCAGGCGGGCCTCGGGCATCGCGGCCCGGACCTGCCTCGCGCCCTGCAGCTCGATCTCCAGTACGGCCGGTTTACCCGACCGCAGCGCCTCTTCCACCGGCTCCCGGGGCGTGCCGTAGCAGTTCCCGGTGAACTCGGCGTGCTCCAGCAGCTCGCCGTTGGCGACCATCTTGTCGAAGGTCTCGCGGTCGATGAAGTGGTAGTGCTTCCCGTCGACCTCACCCGGCCGCGGCTTCCTGGTGGTCACCGAGACACTGAAGTAGATGTCCGGTTCCATTCGCCGCATTTCGCCCACGACGCTCGACTTGCCCACACCTGACGGCCCCGATACGACAGTGAGCCGGTTCCGAGGGGTTTCCCCCGGAACCGGCTCACCATAGCGGTCTACGCCCGTCGACATCGAGGTCGATTTCGGGCCGTCATGACCGAAGCCGGTCACTCGCCGCTGAACTCGGCGAGCAGCGCCTTGCGCTGCCTGTCGCCGAGGCCACGAAGCCTGCGGCTGGGGGCGATCTCCAGTCGTTCCATTGTCTGCTGGGCGCGAACCTTGCCGACGCCGGGGAGTGCTTCGAGCAGAGCCGAGACCTTCATCTTGCCGAGTACTTCATTGTCTTCGGCCTGCTTCAGCACGTCGACCAGAGTAGTACCGCCCCGCTTCAGCCGCTCCTTCAATTCAGCGCGGATGCGGCGAGCGGCAGCGGCCTTCTCCAGCGCCGCGGCGCGCTGTTCGTCGGTCAGCTGGGGAAGTGCCACGTTTTCCTCCGGTAGTCCTTCAAATCTGGGTGGGTGACGAGACGGTACCCACCTGCGACCATCCGCCACAATGCGGGGGTGGCTGGTCGACGTCGATTCAAAGGCCTGCTATTGGCCGTTTTCCTGGGGATCGTTCACTGCGGCAGTGACGCCTGGGTCCGCTTCACGGCCGCTCGCAACGCATCCGCGCCCGGTCCGTGCTTGAGAATGTCGCGGGACGAAGCCGGCAGGACGCCGTTGAGCCCGGGGCCGAACAGCTTGCGCAGATCGGCCGCGGTTGCGCCCTGAGCACCGAAGCCGGGCGCCAGGACGGGGCCGTTCAAGGCCCCCAGATCGAGCTCTCCGGCCCCGATCGTGGCACCGACGACAACTCCCACACTCCCGTACGGTTCGGCGCCTGCGTTGACCTCAGCGGCCGCGTCGACGATTCCCTGTGCGACCGTTTTTCCATTGCCCAGTACGGCGTTCTGCAGACCTTGGGCCTCCGGATTGGACGTCCGCGCCAGCACGAAAAGGCCCTTGCCGCCCGCGCCGGCCGTTTCCAGCGCGGAGGCCAGTGAGCCGAATCCGAGATATGGCGAAACGGTGATGGCGTCGGATTCCAGCGCCGCGCCCTCGGCCAGATACGCGGCGGTGTAGGCCGCCATGGTCGAACCGATGTCGCCGCGTTTGACATCCAGCAGCACCAGAGCGCCCGCCTCCTTGGCGAGCCGCACGACCCGCTCCAGAACGGCGATCCCGGCGGCCCCGAAGGCCTCGAAGAACGCCGATTGGGGCTTGACGATCGCTACTTCGCCCGCAAGGGCTTCGGTGGCGGTGAGCGCGAACTTCTCCAGCCCGCGCGCGTCCACCGGCATGTCCCACGCCTTGAGAAGCGCCGGATGGGGATCGATCCCGGCGCAGAGCGGCCCCCTGGCCGCCACCGCGTCAGCCAGCCTCTTTCCGAAAGTCCCGGTCATTTCGTCCCCGTTCACGACTTGGCCTTGAGCGCCGCCTGGAGCTCCTGGAGGGACTTGACGCCGATATCCCCGCGGATGAGCGCCTCGATGCCGTGTACCGCCGCACCGGCGCCCTGGATCGTGGTGATGCAGGGGATATCGCGGGACACCGCGGCGGTACGGATTTCGTAGCCGTCGATGCGCGGGCCGCTGTTGCCGTACGGCGTGTTGATGACCATGTCGACCTCACCGGCGAGGATGAGATCGACGATGTTCGGCTCGTGGGGATCTCCCGCTGTGGTCGATTCATAGTGCTTGCGCACGACCGAGCACGCAATCCCGTTACGCCGCAGTACTTCCGCTGTGCCGGATGTCGCGAGGATTTCGAACCCGAGATCCGCGAGCCGCTTGACCGGGAACACCAGCGACCGCTTGTCGCGGTTCGCGACCGACACGAACACCTTGCCGGAGACCGGCAGGGATCCGTAGGCGGCGGCCTGGGATTTGGCGAACGCCTTCCCGAAGGAGGTGTCCACGCCCATGACCTCACCGGTCGACTTCATCTCGGGGCTGAGCAGGGAATCGACGCCTTGACCCTCCGGCGTGCGGAACCGGTGGAACGGCAGCACCGCTTCTTTGACGGCCACCGGCGAGTCCGCCGGCATCTGACCGCCGTCGCCCTCGGCCGGGAGCACTCCGGAGGTCCGCAGCGCCTTGATGGTCGACCCGGTCATGATCAGCGCGGCGGCCTTCGCGAGCGGCACCGCCGTCGCCTTCGAGACGAAGGGGACCGTCCGCGAGGCACGCGGGTTGGCCTCCAGGACGTAGAGCACGTCGTCCTTGAGGGCGTACTGGACGTTGAGGAGCCCGCGGACGCCGACACCGCGCGCGATGGCCTCCGTGGAGCGGCGGACCGCGTCGAGGTCGGTACGGCCCAAGGTGATCGGCGGCAGCGCGCACGCCGAGTCGCCGGAGTGGATCCCGGCCTCCTCGATGTGTTCCATCACACCGCCGAGGTAGAGCTCTTCACCGTCGAACAGCGCGTCGACGTCGATTTCGATGGCGTCGTCGAGGAACCTGTCCACCAGCACCGGGTGTTCCGGCGAAACCTCGGTGGCGCGGTCGATGTAGCCGGCGAGGGTGGACTCGTCGTACACGATCTCCATGCCACGCCCGCCGAGCACGTACGACGGCCGCACGAGCACCGGGTAGCCGATCTCGTCGGCGATGCGCTTGGCGCCCTCGAAGGAGGTCGCCGTGCCGTACTTCGGTGCGGGAAGGCCGGCTCGGGTGAGGACTTCACCGAAGGCGCCGCGGTCCTCGGCCAGGTTGATCGCGTCCGGCGAGGTGCCCACGACGGGGACACCCGCGTCGGCGAGCCGTTTCGCCAGGCTCAGCGGCGTCTGGCCGCCGAGCTGCACGATGACCCCGGCGACCGTGCCGGAGACCTGCTCGGCGTGCACCACTTCGAGAACATCTTCAAAGGACAGTGGCTCGAAGTAGAGCCGGTCCGAGGTGTCGTAGTCGGTGGAGACCGTTTCGGGGTTGCAGTTGACCATGACGGCCTCGAAACCCGCTTCCCGCAAGGCGATCGCGGCGTGGACACATGAGTAGTCGAACTCGATGCCCTGGCCGATCCGGTTGGGCCCGGAGCCGAGGATGAGCACCTTCGGCTTGTCGGGCTGCGCGGCGACCTCGGACTGCGCCTCGGGATCGGTCTCGTAGGCCGAGTAGTGGTACGGCGTGTTCGCCGCGAACTCGGCGGCACAGGTGTCCACGGTCTTGAACACCGGGCGCACCCCGAGCCGGTGGCGCAGTAGTCGGACGCCGTCCTCCCCGGCCAGTTCCGGTCGCAGCGCCGAGATCTGGCGGTCCGACAGCCCGGTGCGCTTGGCGCGGCGCAGGAGTTCGCCGTCGAGGACCGGCGCGTCACGCACCTCGGCGCCGACCTCGCCGATCAGGGCGATCTGGTCGATGAACCAAGGATCGATGCCGCTGGCCTCGTGCACCTGATCGACGGTGGCGCCGAGCCGGAGTGCGCGCTCCACAGCGTAAAGCCTGCCGTCGTGCGGGCGGCGCAGAGCGTCCAAAGTGGACTCGAGGGTGACGCCATCGGGATCGGGCAGGGTCCAGAAGCCGGTCGCCTTGGTGTCGATGGACCGCATCGCCTTGCCGAGCGCCTCGGGGAAGCTGCGGCCGAACGACATCGCCTCGCCGACGCTCTTCATCGTCGTGGTCAGCGTCGGGTCCGCGCCGGGGAACTTCTCGAAGGCGAACCGTGGCACCTTGACGACCACATAGTCGAGCGTCGGCTCGAACGCGGCCGGGGTGGCGCCAGTGATGTCGTTGGTGATCTCGTCGAGCGTATAGCCGATGGCGAGCTTGGCGGCGATCTTGGCGATCGGGAACCCGGTCGCCTTCGACGCCAGCGCGCTCGACCGCGAAACCCGGGGGTTCATCTCGATGACGACCATGCGGCCGTCGCGCGGATTGATCGCGAACTGGATGTTGCAACCGCCGGTGTCGACGCCGACCGCGCGCAGCACGTCGATGCCGACGTCCCGCATGACCTGGAACTCGCGGTCGGTCAGCGTCATCGCGGGGGCCACGGTGACGGAGTCGCCGGTGTGCACGCCCATCGCGTCGATGTTCTCGATCGAGCAGATGACCACGACGTTGTCATGCTTGTCGCGCATCAGCTCGAGCTCGTACTCCTTCCAGCCGAGCACGCTCTCTTCGATGAGCACCTCGGTGACCGGGCTCTCGGTGAGACCGACCGACGCGAGCCGCTCCAGCTCCTCGGGCGTGTGCGCCATGCCGGAACCGAGCCCGCCCATGGTGAACGACGGCCGGATGACCACCGGCAGCCCGAGGTCGGCGACGGTGGCGCGGACCTCCTCCATGGTGTTGCACACCGCGCTGCGGGGCGTCTGCGCACCGATGTCGGCGACGATGTTCTTGAACTTCTGGCGATCCTCACCGCGCTGGATGGCCTCGATGTCGGCGCCGATCAGCTCGACGTTGTACTTCGCGAGCACGCCGCGCTCGTGCAGCGCGACAGCACAGTTGAGCGCCGTCTGGCCGCCGAGGGTCGCGAGGATGGCGTCGGGACGCTCCACCGCGATGACCTTCTCGACGAAATCGGGCGTCACCGGCTCGATGTAGGTCGCGTCCGCGAACTCCGGGTCGGTCATGATCGTGGCCGGGTTGGAGTTCACCAGGCTGACCCGCAGGCCCTCCTGACGGAGCACGCGGCAGGCCTGGGTACCCGAATAGTCGAACTCCGCGGCCTGACCGATCACGATCGGGCCGGAGCCGATGACGAGCACGTGCTGGATATCTGTGCGCTTCGGCATTACTTGGCCTTCTCCATCAAGCTCGTGAACTCGTCGAACAGCGGGGCCGCGTCGTGCGGGCCGGCGGCGGCTTCGGGGTGGTACTGCACCGAGAACGCCGGGACGTCAGCGCAGCGGACGCCTTCGACGGTGTCGTCGTTCGGGCAGTAGTGGCTGACCTGGGCGGCGCCGAAGGGCGACTCGAAGCGCTGGCCGGGCTCGCCTTCAAGGGCGAACCCGTGGTTCTGCGAGGTGATCGCCACCCGCTTGGTCGCCACGTCGATGACCGGGATGTTGATGCCGCGGTGGCCGTAGCGCATCTTGTAGGTGCTCAAGCCCAGCGCGCGACCCAGGATCTGGTTGCCGAAGCAGATGCCGAACAGCGGGATTTCACGCTGCAGCACGGCTTTCGTCAGCTCGGTGGCGTGATCGGCGGTGGCCGGGTCGCCGGGACCGTTGGACAGGAAAACCCCGTCCGGCGCGATCTCCAGGAGCTCTTCGATGGTGCTGGACAAGGGAAGCACGTGCACCTCGATGCCGCGCCTGCTCATCATCCGGGGCGTGTTCGACTTGATGCCGAGGTCGAGTGCGGCCACCCGGAACCGGGTTTCGCCCTCCGCCTTGACGACGTACGGCTTGGTGGTCGTGACCTCGCCCGCCAGGTCGGCGCCCTTCATCTGCGGGCTGGCGAGTACCTCTTCGAGCATCGACCCTTCGGCCCGCAGTGCCTCACCGGAGAAGACCCCGGCGCGCATCGCGCCCCGCTCCCGCAGGTGGCGGGTCAGCATGCGAGTGTCCACTTCCGAGATCCCGACGATGCCCTGCTTGACCAGTTCGTCGTCGAGGGTGCGGACCGAGCGCCAGTTCGACGGCGTGCGGGCCGGGTCGCGGACGACGTAGCCCGAGACCCAGATGCGCTCGGACTCGTCGTCTTCGTCGTTCCACCCGGTGTTGCCGATCTGCGGGGCGGTCTGGACCACGATCTGGCGGTGGTAGGACGGGTCGGTCAAGGTCTCCTGGTAGCCGGTCATGCCGGTGCAGAACACCGCCTCGCCGAACGAAGTCCCCCGCGCGCCGTACGCCGCGCCGCGGAAGACACGGCCGTCCTCGAGTACCAGCGCCGCCGGTGTCCGTTTGCCTGAATCAACCGTGCCTGTGCTCACTGGGCACCTCCCTTGATCTCGCTGGTGTCATTGTTGTTTTGAGGGATCAGCGCTTCGAGCGCTTCGATCCACTGTGGATAGACGTCGATGTCGTCGCCCCGGAATCCGGTGTCCAGCAAGGTTTCCCCGGCCTTCCAGGTGACGACGAGCAGTCCTTCGACACCGAGGACCTTGCCCGCGATGTGGTTGTCGCGGCGGACCGCGCTCAGCGACTCCGCGGGGATCCAGAAACCGGGCGCGCCCACGCGGTCGACCTCGACGCCGCCAGGGAAGAGCCGCAGGGTGGCTGCCGAACGCAGCCCGGCGCCGCGGGTGACGATGCGGTTCTGCCACTCCCCCGCGATGGTCGTGCTGACGTAGAGGCCGGTGGTCTCCGGTAGCACCGGCTCGCCAGGGTCGCCGGGAACCTCGGGGAAGGGCGGGACCAGGACGCTCTGCGAGCGGGCCTTCCGGAGCCAGCCTCGTCGCATGCCCCAGACACAGAGCGCGAAGAAGATGACGATAGCCAGGGTGAGTAAGAGCCGGTCCATTATTCGATTTTCCCTTCCCGGGACGTGATGCGCCCGCGCAAAAGCGTGGCGCTCACCACGCCGGGCAGCCGCATTCCCTCGTACGGGGTGTTCGCGGCGATGCTCGCGAGCTCACGGCCCCGCACGGTCCATTCCGCATCGGGGTCCACCAGCGTCAAGTTCGCCGGCTCCCCTTCGAGCAGTGGCCGGCCGTGGTCAGACAGCCCACCGATTTCGGCGGGCCGCTCGCTCATGACCCTCGCCACACCCCGCCAGTCCAGCAGGCCGGTGCGCACCATGGTTTCGACCACGATCGACAGCGCGGTCTGCAGGCCGAGCATGCCCGGGCGGGCCGCCGACCACTCGCAGTCCTTGTCCTGTACCGCGTGCGGCGCGTGGTCGGTGGCGACACAGTCGATGACACCGTCCGCGAGCGCGTGGCGGAGGCGTTCGGTGTCGGTCTCCGTGCGCAGCGGCGGGTTCACCTTGTTGATCGGGTCGTAGGTGGTGAGCCGCTCGTCGGTCAGCAGCAGGTGGTGCGGGGTGACCTCGGCCGAAACCTTCGTCCCGCGTTCCTTCGCCCAGCGCAGGACGTCGGTGGTGCCCGCGGTGGAGACGTGGCAGATGTGCAGGCGCGCGTTGGCGTGCCGGGCGAGCAGGCAGTCGCGAGCCACAATGGACTCTTCCGCCGACGCGGGCCAGCCGGGGTAGCCCAGCCGCGCCGACTGTTCGCCCTCGTGGGCCTGCGCGCCGACGGTCAGCCGCGGCTCCTCGGCGTGCTGCGCGATGACGACGTCGAGCGCCGTCGAGTACTCCAGCGCCCGCCGCATCAGCAGCGGATCCGCCACGCAGAGGCCGTCGTCGGAGAACACGCGGACGTTCGCGGCGGACTTAGCCATCGTGCCCAGCTCGGCGAGCTTCTCGCCCTTGAGCCCGACGGTGACCGCGCCGATCGGGTGCACGTCGACCAGCCCGACCTCGCGGCCGCGGCGCCACACGTGGTCGACGACCACGGAATTGTCGGCGACCGGATCGGTGTTGGCCATCGCGAAAACAGCCGTGTACCCGCCGAGCGCGGCCGCGGCGGACCCACTCGCGATGGTCTCGGTGTCCTCGCGGCCCGGCTCACGCAGATGCGTGTGCAAGTCGACCAGCCCAGGCAGAAGCACCTGGCCCGCCGCTTCGAGCACTACGGCGTCTTCATGCGTCTCACCAGGGCCGATCCGGGCGATGATCCCGTCGGAGACCAGCACATCCACCGGGTCGCCCTCGCCGTACAGCTTGACGCCCTTGATCAGGACCTGGTCACTCACGTGGCGTCTCCTTCTCCGGCCAGCAGGTGGTACAGCACGGCCATCCGGACGTGGACACCGTTGCGAACCTGTTCGGTAATGGCCGAAGCCGGCGAGTCGGCGACCGCCGAAGCGATCTCCATCCCGCGCAGCATCGGTCCGGGGTGGAGCACCACGGCGTGCTCGGGCAGCAGTTTCAGGCGGGCTTCGCTGAGGCCGTAGGCGATCGAGTACTCGCGGGCCGACGGGAAGAAGCTCTGCCCTGGGCCCCCGCCCGTCATCCGTTCGGCCTGCACCCTCAGCATCATCACCGCGTCGAGCGCCGGCAACTCGGCGTCGAGTTCGTGCGAGACGGTCACCGGCAGGGACTCGACCCCGGCGGGCAGCAGCGTCGGCGGCGCGACCAGCACGACCTCGGCGCCGAGCGCGGCGAGCAAGTGGATGTTCGACCGGGCGACGCGGCTGTGCAGGACGTCACCGACGATCCCGATCCGGCGCCCCGCCAGCGAACCGAGCCGCTCCCGCAGCGTCGCCGCGTCGAGCAGCGCCTGCGTCGGATGCTCGTGCGTACCGTCACCCGCGTTGATCACGACTGTGCCTGCGTCGGCCAACCAGCCCGAAAGCCGTTGGGCCGCACCGGAAGCGGGATGGCGCACGATCACGCAGTCCGCGCCGGCCGCGGCGAGGGTGAGCGCGGTGTCACGCAGCGACTCCCCCTTGTTCACCGACGAACTCGACGCCGAAACGTTGATCACGTCGGCACTCATCCACTTGCCGGCGATCTCGAACGAGACCCTGGTCCGGGTGGAGTTTTCGTAGAACAGCGTGACCACCGTGCGGCCGCGCAGCGTCGGCAGCTTGCGTACCTCGCGGCCCAGCAGTGTGTGCTTGAGCTCGTCTGCGGTGTCGAGCACGGCTGTCGCGAACGCCGGGTCCAGCCCGTCGGTGGCGAGCAGGTGTTTCACTGAGATGGCTCCGTATTCTTAGCGTCCGTTCGCAGCAGTACCGCGTCCATTCCGTCCACTTCGGACAGCAGGACGGCGACCTCTTCGGCGCGCGACGTCGGCACGTTCTTGCCCACGTAGTCGGCGCGGATCGGAAGCTCACGATGCCCGCGGTCGACCAGGACGGCCAGTTGGACCGACTTCGGCCTGCCGTGGTCCCGCAGCGCGTCGAGCGCGGCGCGGATAGTGCGGCCCGAGAAGAGGACGTCGTCGACGAGGATGACGGTCCGATCGTCGATGCCGGACGACGGCAGCTGGGTCTCTTCCAGAGCGCGGGTCGGCCTTCGGCGAAGGTCGTCGCGGTAAAGAGTGACGTCGAGGGCACCGGTGGGCGGTCTCACACCGGAGAACTCGGCGATGCGCTCGGCGAGCCGGACCGCCAGCGGCGTGCCTCTGGTGGGTATGCCCAGCAACACGGGTGGGGCCGAGCCCGCACCGAGTGCGGTCTTTTCGATGACCTGATGGGCCATTCGAGCTATGGTGCGCGCGACATCCCCGGCGGAGAGCAGTTCACGCTCACCGGCCGGCTCCGTCGCGCCACTGGGACGTGGCGACAACGTGGACCTCCTTCCCCGCCTCTCTGGACGGGTCCTTAAAGGACGTCGATCCCCTGCTTAGCGAGGAAATCGCACCGAGAGTAGCAGGACGGGCCACTCGCCCTTACGGGTGGTGTGGGGCCGTTCGCACGGACGTCCCACAATGATCTGCTTGACCTGGTGACGACAACGCGTAACCATTACTCTGAGTATTCGACTCAGGAGACCCCTGACCGTCAATTGAGACCGGTCGGGGCGAGGAAACGGAGAACCACCACATGGGCGATTACGCCAAGGCGCTCGGGGCCAAGCTTCGGGGGATCCGCCAGCAGCAGGGCCTGTCCCTGCACGGGGTCGAACAGAAGTCCGGCGGCCGCTGGAAGGCCGTCGTGGTCGGCTCCTACGAGCGTGGCGATCGCGCCGTAACTGTCCAGAAGCTGGCCGAACTGGCCGACTTCTACGGCGTACCGGTGGTCGAGCTGCTCCCGGAAGGCCGGGTCCCGTCCGGAGCCGAGCCCGCCACCAAGATCGTGATCAACCTCGAACGGTTGCAGCAGCTGCCCGCCGAAAAGGTCGGACCGCTCGCCCGGTACGCCGCGACGATCCAGAGCCAGCGTGGGGACTACAACGGCAAGGTGCTGTCGATCCGTACGGAGGACCTCCGGTCGCTCGCGATCATCTACGACATGACCCCGGGGGAACTGACCGAGCAGCTCATCGACTGGGGCGTGCTACCCCCCGAGGCCCGGCCCTCAAAAGAAGACTGAGCCAGGTTTAGTCCCACCAGGCGTGACCTGCGCGTATAGGTGACCAACGCTAAGTTGCCCACCTACCGCAGTAAACCCACCTGGCGGCACACGAGGTGGGCACGGCGCGTGCATGAGGCCGAAGGCCACGCTATAGCGGCGGCAGGGCGCCTACCAGCAAACGAGACATCCGCTGGTAGGCACGCCCTGGCGACGCTATCGCGTCGCACGCAGAGCCGCCGGAAATACAGCCGTGGCTTAGCTGACTACAAGACTGCTCGGAGGCGTTCGGCGATGGAGCCGATTCGGCCCAGGACGCCGTTGACGAAGCGCGGGGAGTCGTCGGTGGAGAGCTCCTTGGCGATGCCTACGGCCTCGTCGATTGCGACCGGGTCGGGGACGTCGGTGGCCCAGAGCAGCTCCCAAACGCCGACCCGGAGCACCGCGAGGTCCACCGGCGGCATCCGGTCGATCGTCCAGCCCTGTGCGTGCTCGGAGAGCAACT
The DNA here is from genome assembly GCA_032230695.1 of Actinomycetota bacterium. Classification (GTDB taxonomy): domain Bacteria; phylum Actinomycetota; class Actinomycetes; order Mycobacteriales; family Pseudonocardiaceae; genus Amycolatopsis. Next base: position 22,137 of record JAVXWP010000114.1, read on the forward strand.
CGTCGATGCCGTCGCGTCGGGCCGTCACGCCTTCGACCAGCGTGATCGTGTAATCCGCGATCGGGTCGACGTCGACGGAGCCCACGCGGTCCGCGAGCAGAGTCACCGCGTCGGCACCCCGCTGCGCCGCTTCGTAGACGATCTCCACGGCGCGTTTTCGCGCCTGGCTGCGGCTGATCGGCCCGCCACGCTGTGGCTTCCCGGACGACTGGGGCTTCCCGGACGACTGGGGCTTTTTCGGGTTGTCTGAAGAAGGCACCAGGTACTCAGTTCGAAACGCGGCCGAGATACCGGCCATCGCGTGTGTCGACCTTGACCTTTTCGCCGGTGGTCAGGAACAGCGGCACCTGGATCTCGGCGCCGGTCTCGAGCGTCGCGGGCTTCGTGCCACCGGTCGAGCGGTCGCCCTGCAGGCCGGGGTCGGTGTGCTGCACGACGAGCTCCACCGAGGTCGGGAGCTCGATGTAGAGCGGGGTGCTCTCATGGATCGCGACCTGGACCTCGGTGTTCTCGAGCAGGTAGTTGGCGTTGTCGCCGACCGTCGCCTTCGGAACGGTGATCTGGTCGTAGGTGTCGGCGTCCATGAAGACGAAGTCGTCGGCGTCCTTGTAGAGGTACGTCATGTTGCGGCGGTCCACGGTCGCGGTGTCGACCTTCGTGCCGGCGTTGAAGGTCTTGTCGACGACCTTGCCGCTCAGCACGTGCTTGAGGGTGGTGCGCACGAATGCGCCGCCTTTGCCCGGCTTCACATGCTGGAAGGCGATGACGTTCCAGAGCTGGCCGTCGAGATTGAGGACCAGACCGTTCTTCAGGTCGTTGGTGGTGGCCACGAGTGCTGGATCTCCTGTAGTTCAGTTCGTCGGTGCGGCCGGGTTCTAGACGACCACGAGTTCTTTGGTGCTCAGGGTGAGGAGCTCGGACATGCCGTCCCGCACGACGAGCGTGTCCTCGATGCGTACGCCACCACGACCGGCGAGGTAAACGCCGGGTTCGACGGTGACCGCCATACCGGCGGATAGTGTACCGACGCCGGTCGCGGCGAGACTCGGTGCCTCGTGCACCTCGAGGCCGACGCCGTGCCCGAGGCCGTGCGCGAAGTCCTGGCCGTGTCCCGCGGTGACGATCACCTCACGTGCCGCTTTGTCCACATCCGAGACATCGACGCCCGGCAAAACGGCTTCGCACCCGGCCGTCTGGGCACGCCGGACCAGCTCGTAGATTTCCCGCTGCCAGTCCGCGGGCTTGCCGAGCACGACCATGCGGGTCATGTCGGAGTGGTAGCCGTCCGCGGTGGCGCCGAAGTCGAGTTTCACGAAGTCGCCCACGGCGAGGACCACCGAGGTCGGCCGATGGTGCGGGATGGCCGAGTTGGCGCCGGCGGCCACGATCGAGTCGAAGGATCGCCCGGTCGAGCCGTGTTCGAGCATCCTGTTCTCCAGGTCCCTGGCGACCTCGAGCTCAGTGAGGCCGGGGCGGAGGCCGCCGTGCTCGATGAGGTCGGCCAGCGCCCTGTCCGCGGCGGCACAGGCCTGCCGCAGCGCGTCGATCTCCTGCTCGTCCTTGATCAGGCGGAGCGCCTCCACCAGGCCCGGCGCGCGGTGCAGTGCCACGTCGCCGAACCGGGTTTTCAGGGTGTCGAACTGATCCACGCTGACGTGCTGGCTCTCGAAACCGGTCCGCGTGTAGCGGCTCGCGTTCCCGCTCGCGCGGGCGGCGAGCGCCAGTGCGCTGGCCCGGTCGAGGACCCGCTCCAGGTCAGGGACCTCCACCGCCGACTGGGTGGTGTACCGGCCGTCCGTGCAGAACACGGTGTGCTCCTCGCCGCCGGTGTGCACCAGCAGCGCCGCGTTCGAACCGGTGAACCCGGTCAGGTAGCGGATGTTGAGCAGATCGGTGACCAGCAACGCTTCGAGCTCGGCCTTGCGCAGGAAAGCGCGCAGGGAGGCTCGGCGGCGGGCGTGTGTTTCAGGCACGAACACCACCCTAGTATCCCGACGGGATACCGTGCTGGCATGCGCTCCTGGCTGATCCGCGGACTCGTCATGGCCGTGCTGCACGCGGCCGCCTTCACCACCGTCGCCAAGGTTGAAGTCTTCCAGCCGACCGGCACCACGGTGATCCAAGCCGTCGCGATCGCGGTGCTGGTCGGCGCGGCCGCGCTCTGGAGTGCGCTCGACGGCTGGTTGCGACGCGAGGACAGCGGCCGCGCGTGGTTTATCGCCGCGCTGGTGGCGGGGCCGGTCTCCGGCGTCCTGTACGTGATCGCCCGCGCGGTCTTCGTGGACCAGACGAGCATGAACGAGCTCTGGCCCGCGCTGACCGGCGGCGCGGCGTTCACCGCGCTGCTGGTCATGATCCCGGCGGGCCTCGGGCTGCTCGTCGGCGGCAAGCTCGAACCGCCCCGCAAGTACGCGTCCGCCGACGAAACCGAAGACGCCGAACCCGCTCAGCGACCGAGCAGGAAACCTATCGGGTAGGCGTCCCACTGCTGTGGGCTGATCTCGGTGACCGGCGAGTCGTTCGCCGCGGCCACCTCCGGGCGCCGCAACGGCCACAGCTTGCCGTCGTCCAGCACCAGGCCGACTCCCCGCCCCGCGGCGCTGACCGCCTTCGCGCCCGACGGCAACCGCGCGCTGACCGGGAGCGTGTCGAGCGCCGGTACCCGCTGTTCGAGCACCTGGCCGGCCAGTTCCGCAGCCACCGAACGCCGGTCGACGCGCACCACCCTGCCGTCGACAACGAGGTCGACGGTGCGCGCGGGGGACGGCATCGCGACGCCGTCCAGCACACTGAGCAGGCGATCCGGGGAGGGGCACCCGATGACGGCCCGCACGTCGATACCGAAGTGACGGAGTTCCGTGGGAGCGCCGGTACCGTCGACGGCGGTCGCGCGGACCACGTCGAGCGGTACCCGGCCACACGGGTCGACCGCGGAGAGCGGGGTGTGTCCGTCGGGGCGCCGCACCAGGCCCGGGCCCTCGCGCCATGGCCCGGCGATCAGCACCGGCCGGTACGGGCTGGCGGTGAACTCCCGGTTCCAGAAGGTGATGGTGGTGCCGTCGGTGGTCTCGTGCGCGATGGCGAACGCCTGCAGCGCTTCGATCCACGTCAGGTCCACGCTGAACGCGTCGACGAGCGACCTGGTCCGGGTGGTCGACGCGGTGGGGACCGCGGCGAATCCCTGGTCGCCGAGCGCTTCCACCCCACCGGCGAACACCGGGTCCTTCGCCCGCAGCAGGAACTGCCCGGCGCCGTTCGAGCCCGCGGCCCGGCCGGTGGTGTCGGTGAACATGAGGTAGAACCAGCCGTCGAGGTAGACGACCGTGGGCTGACCCGCGCCGTAGACGTTGTCGCGGTGGACGTCGTGCGAGGGGTCGACGATGGGCCGACCACCGTTGGCCCTGGTCCAGGTGATGCCGTCGGGGCTCGTCGCGACGCCGATCGAGTTGCCGAGGGCGTGGTCCCCGGCCGCGCCGGTGTAGTACAGGTAGTACGTCTCGCCGACCCGCAAGACCGACGGGTCGCAGGTGTGGACACCGTCGAAACTGCCGGGGTTGCCGGAGAAGACGGCCGTGGGTATTCCGCCGCCCGGTGCGGTGAACGGGCCGTCCGCTGTCGGCGCTTCGGCGTAGAGGATGTCGTCGCCGGGCGGGCCGGCGCCGCCGTACTGGCTGCACCACCACATCCGGACCCGGCTGCCGTCGGCCATCACCGTGGGGCCGTAGTTGTACACCGCGTCCGCACCGCCCGCGGCGACGACGCCAGGGCTGCCCCTGCCGGCGTCGGTGGCCAACGGGACATTGATGGGTCGCGGGGCCGCCGACGGCGTCTCTCCACCGTTTCGCGCACCGGCGTCGGGCATCGTTTGGGAGCCTCCGTCGCTACAGCCAGCGAGCATCGCGGCGCAGACGAGGGTGGCCAGGAAGCCTTGAGCGGCTCGCCGGTACCCCTGGGGCAACGTGCGCATGATCGCCGAGTGTAGCGAGCGATTAACCCTCTCGGGCTAACCGGTTCACGTTAGAGAGTGACGGGCTGATCACGCTGCGGTTCGGCCACGAGCTCGATCTCGAATCCGTCGGCGTTCTCCAGATACGCGGCGTAATGCTTGTCGCCGCCGGCGAAGGGGTAGCGATCGGCGAACATGGGCCGCCAGCCGTGCTGGAGCGCCTCCGTGGCCAGCTTGTCGACCTGTTCGCGGGCACCGACGTGCAGCGCGAGGTGGTTGAGCCCGGGCCGCATCCTGTCGTGGGGCTCGTCCAGAACCGCGGGCGACTGCTCGACGACCAGGTAGCCCGTCCCCGGCTTCCAGCTGACACCGGCGGACCAACGCTGGAACTCACGCCAGCCGAGCGCGCCGAGAAGCCAGCCGAAACTCTCCTCGGCGCGGGCGAGATCCGAGACCCACAGTTCGATGTGGTGCGGACGGCCGTGCGCGCGGGGCAGGGCAACCTGCACGCGGTGCGGGTACCCGTAGTGGACACCGCTGCCCACGTCCAGGAAACCCAAGCGCTGCACCAGTTTTAGACTGGCCACATTGGACTCGTGGATCAACGCCCACACCGCGGGAAGACCCAATGTGGACAGTCCGTGGTCGAGCACCGCACCGGCCGCTTCGGTGGCAATGCCTTTGCCGCCATATGCGCTGTCGACGGAGTAGCCCATCTCCACCAGGTCGCCGGGCAGCTCGGTCGAACGACGGAGATGCGCGATGCCCACGACCTCGCCGTCGAGCTCGATCACCCACTGCCCGGTGCCCTCGGGACCGTCGTGCTCCAACTTCCGCTCGACCATGGCCTCGACCTGCGCACGATCGCTCAGCTGCGCGGCGAAGGACCGGCTCATCTCGGGGTCGGCGAACATCTTGACCAGGGCATCGGTGTCCGCGAGTTCCAGACCTCGCAGCACAAGCCTTTCGGTGCGCAGCACCGGAACGTTCATTTCGCGTTGTCAGCGAGCCAGCGCAGAGCGAGCCGGTATCCGTCCACGCCCAGCCCGACGATCACGCCTGTCGCGATATCGGACAGCAGGCTCTTGTGCCTGAACTCCTCGCGCTTGTGGACATTCGAGATGTGCACCTCGATCAGCGCCGACGTCAGCTGGGAGGCGGCGTCGCGAACCGCGACCGAATAGTGCGTCCACGCGGCGGCATTGAGCACCACCGGGATCGAGTCGTCGGCGGCCTGGTGCAGCCAGCCGACCAGCTCACCCTCGTGGTCGGTCTGGCGCACCTCGACCTCGATGCCCAGTTCCTGGCCGGTCTTCACGCACAGGGCCACGAGGTCGTCGTAGGTGGTGGCGCCGTAGATGCCCGGCTCACGTGTGCCGAGGCGGCCGAGGTTCGGTCCGTTGAGTACCCATGCCTTCACAGGAAGATCCCTCCCCCGCTTTTCGGCTCGTCCCTGGCGACGGCCGAGTACGCGGCGGCCAGCAGCGACGGATCCGGGCCCTCCAGCCTGCCCGGCCTGCCGAGACCGTCGAGGACGACGAACCTCAGCACGCCCGAGCGGGTTTTCTTGTCACCGCGCATGCTCTCCAGCAGCTGCGGCAGTGCGTCCGCGTCGTACTTCGTGGGCAGGCCCAGGGTTTCGAGCACCGTGACATGCCGTGCGGCCGTCGCGTCGTCCAGCCGCCCGGCGAGCCTGGCCAACTCGGCGGCGAACACGAGGCCGACGCTCACAGCAGCGCCATGGCGCCACTTGTACCGCTCGCGCCGCTCGATCGCGTGCGCGAGGGTGTGCCCGTAGTTCAGGATTTCCCGCAGGTCCGATTCGCGCAGGTCCGCGGCGACGACGTCGGCCTTCACCTGGATCGACCGCCGGACCAGTTCGCCGAGCACCTCGCCCTGGGGGTCGAGCGCGGCGGCCGGGTCCCGCTCGATTAGCTCCAGGATCCGCGGGTCGGCGATGAAACCGGTCTTGACGACCTCGGCCATTCCGGCGACGAGTTCGTTGGGGGGCAAGGTTTCCAGCGTCGCCAGGTCGACCAGTACCGCAGTGGGCTCGTGGAAGACGCCGACCAGGTTCTTGCCGGCCTCGGTGTTGATCCCGGTCTTACCGCCGACCGCCGCGTCGACCATGCCGAGCAGTGTCGTCGGGACGTTCACCAACCTGACACCACGCATCCAGGTCGCCGCGACGAACCCCGCGAGGTCGGTCACCGCGCCGCCCCCAAGCCCGACGACCACCCCCTGCCTGTCGAGCCCGATCCGCCCGAGCACCTCCCAGCAGAAGCTGGCGACGGTGAGCGCCTTGCCGTCCTCCGCGTCCGGGATCTCCACCCGATGCGCGTCGAGCCCGGCCGCGACCAGTTCATCGCGAATCGCCTCGGCCGTGGTCGTCAGCGTCGGCGGGTGGATCAACGCCACCTTCGACGCATCGGCCAGCACCTCGGTGAGCTCACCGAGGAGCCCACGACCGATCACCACCTCGTACGGGGTGCCGGTTTTCACCTGGATGCGGACCGGGTCAGTCATAACTCTCCTGTAGTTTTTCGAGCAGCCGCACGATTTCGGCGACCACCTCGCCCGGGGTCCGCTTGTCGGTGTCGACCTCCACAGTGGACACCTCGCGGTACACCGGCAGCCGGGCGTCCAGCAACGACTTGTAGGTAGCGCGGGGGTTCACGCCGGTGAGCAGCGGCCGGGCCGTCGACAACCCGGTGCGTTGCACTCCTTCGGCCATCCCGACGTGCAGGAAGACCACTGTGTGGCCGCTGAGCCGCTCACGGGTGGCGAGCGCGAGTACCGCACCCCCGCCGAGCGAAAGAACGCCTTCGTGTTCGGCCAGCGCGACGGCGACGACCTGCTCTTCCTGCGCCCGGAAGGCAGGCTCACCGTCCTCGGTGAAGATATCGGCGATCGACTTCCCGGCTCGCGCGACGATGTCTTGGTCGGCGTCACGGAACTCGACACCCAGCTCCTTCGCCAGCAGCTGGCCGACGGTGCTCTTGCCGGACCCCGGAGGCCCGACGATCACCGCACGCGGAGTCACCAGCGCTCCTCGAGGGCTTTCAGGTAGGCGTCGGCGTTGCGCTTGCTCTCGACCAGCGAGTCGCCGCCGAACTTCTCCAGCGCGGCGTCGGCCAGGATCAGCGCGACCACGGACTCCAGCACGACACCGGCCCGGGGCACCGCGCAGACGTCGGAGCGCTGGTGGATGGCCACCGCGGCCTCGCCGGTCTCGGTGTCCACTGTGGCCAGTGCCTTGGGCACGGTCGAAATCGGCTTCATCGCGACCCGGACCCGCACCGGCTCTCCGTTGGTGATGCCGCCTTCGAGGCCGCCGGCGCGATTGGACCGCCTTGTCACACCGACCGGGCCGGAGCCGCGGTCGATCTCGTCGTGGGCCTGGCTGCCCCAGCGGTGTGCCGTGGTGAAGCCGTCGCCCACCTCGACCCCCTTCATCGCCTGCACGCCCATGAGCGCGCCGGCCAGCCGGGAATCCAGGCGCCTGTCCCAGTGCACGTGGGAACCGAGGCCCGGCGGGAGGCCGTAGGCGATCACCTCGATCACCCCGCCCACGGTGTCGCCCGCCTTACGCACGGCATCCACCTCGGCGACCATCGCTTCGGTGCCCTTCTCGCTGAACGCCCGTACCGGGCTTTCGTCGATCGCGGCGAGGTCCGAAGGCAGCGGCAACGGGCCTTCCGGTGCTTCGGCGCCGCCGATTGACACCACGTGGCTGAGGATTTCGATGCCGAGCAGCTGCCGCAGGTACGCCCGCGCCACCGTGCCCAAAGCCGTGCGCGACGCCGTCTCGCGGGCACTGGCCCGCTCCAGGACCGGCCGCGCGTCGTCGAAGCCGTACTTCTGCATGCCGGGGAGGTCGGCGTGGCCGGGACGGGGCCGGGTCAGTTTCTCGTTGCGGGCGAGGTTCTCCAGCTCGGCCGGGTCGACCGGGTCGGCGGCCATGACCTTTTCCCACTTGGGCCACTCGGCGTTCTCGATGTGCACCGCCACCGGGCCGCCCTGGGTGAGCCCGTGCCGGACACCGCCCAGGAACTCGATGTGGTCGGTCTCGAAGCCCATCCGCGGGCTACGGCCGAAGCCGAGACGCCGGCGCGCCAGCTGCTCGTTGACATCGGCTGTGGTGACCGCGACTCCGGCCACCATGCCTTCCAGCACAGCGGCAAGGGCAGGGCCATGGGATTCACCTGCGGTTATCCAACGCAACACGAGGCAATCCTTCCACGGTGGGATGGGCGGTCACAAACAGGCCCGGTCACGGCCAGGCCATACCTTCTACCGGCGCCAACACGAGCAGCCAGGTCGCCACGAGCAGGCCCGGACCGTGCGGCACGGCGCTCCGCCAGCGTCGTTCCCGGCGCCGGGTCAAGTGGTCACGACCCACCACCAAGGTCCACAGCAGCACCGTGACGACCGCGGCGACAACGGCGCAGAGCATCAACGCGGCCCAGCCCGCCGCACCGAGGACCAAGCCGAGGCTGCCCGACAGCTTCACGTCGCCCGCGCCCAGCGAATCGGGCCGCAACCGGTGCACCAGCAGGTGCGCGCCGCCGAACACCAGCGCGCCCACTCCCGCTCGCACCGCGAGCGAAGCGCCTCCGTGCGCGGCGGCGACGCCGACAGCCGCACCGAACACGGGATACGCGGAGAGCGTCAGTGCGTTGGGCAGCCGAAGGTACCGGAGATCCGCCAGCAGCAGCGGGACCGCGAACGCCGTGACCGCCAGCGGTACCGGCAGCCACCAGCCCGGCGCGCTCCCCGCCGTCCACCACCAGCCGGCCGCCGACCACAGCAGCACTGACACGGCTTCGCAGGTCCCGCCGGGCGCGGGCGCTCCGACGGCACGCAGCACCCGCCGCCCGGCGAAACCCACACCGAGCCCGGCCACCGCGAACACCAAGATGATTTCCACGTCACCCAGCGTCGCCCTGCCGCGCGCCCTCGGCAATCGTCATCACCGCGAGATCCGGCAAAACCCAGGTGAAATCGCACGACATGACCGTTCGCACGGTTCCGGCTCCTGGGAACGCCGCCGCCGCTCGAGTCAGGAATCCAGGCGGAGGAGGGCGAGTCCGGAGCGGGTCCGGACCTCGAGGGCTTGGATGTCGGCGCGCTTGATCTCGGTCGCGACGACGAGGTGGGCGGTGTCCTTGGGCACCGCGCTCCAGCTGGCCAGCTCGGTGATCGTGCCGTCGTGCTGGACCGCGACCAGGACGTAGTCACCGACACTGCGGCCGCCGGTGTAGCTGCACGACATGGAGACGCGGGTGCCCCAGTCCTTGTCCTCGAGCCCGACGTCGGCCTGGACCGGGAAGTTTCCGAGCGCCGTCATCGTCTGACCCGGTGACCCCGTCTCCGGAGCGGGCAGCGAAACCGTCACGGCCAGCGCTATGCAGGCTGCCGCCGCGACCGCCACTGTGGCGACCATCGTGGCCATCCTGCGGCGCCGGGTCTTCGCGACCTTGGTCAAGGTGGTGCGGAGCAGCTCCGATGGCGGAGGTTCGTGCCCGACCATGCCGGGTTCGACCTGGGAAAGCAGCCCGGGCATCCCGGAGAGTTCACGGACCGATCGCGCGCACTCGTCGCATTCGCCGAGGTGTGCCTCGTAGGCCTGACGCTCTTCCGGCGACAAGGCGCCGAGCACGTAAGCGCCGTCGAACATTTCGAACGGGTCTGTTGCGGGCGGGGTCACCGAGTCACCCCCTTCTCCTCGAGTACGAGTTTCAACGCGCGTAACGCGTAGTGGGTACGTGACTTGACCGTTCCCGGGGCGATCCCGAGCCGCGCGGCGGCGTCGGCCACGGAATGTCCCTGGAAAAAACACAGCAGCAGCACTTCGCGGTGGCGGGCCGAGAGTTCACCGAGTGCTTCGGCGACGAGCCAGCCCTGGACTGCGCGGTCCGTGCCGTCCCCGATCGGCAGTTCCGGCGGCATGTCCGTGCTGATCTCGGCGCGCCAGGACGCCATCCGCCAGCCGTCGATCGCGATCCGGCGCGCCACGGTGAACAGCCACGCCCTGGCCGAGCCCTCCGACTGGTCCAGCACACGCGGGTGCCGCCACGCGCGCAGCAGCGTCTCCTGCACGACGTCCTCGGCCCGCGAGCGATCACCGCCGACCAGGTGCAGCGCATACGCCCAGAGCGCGCCCGCGTGATCGTCGTGCAGGGCGCGCATCAGGTCGTCCTCGGCAGCCCTTTTTCTCGACACCAGCTTTATCCGCTTCGTCCTCACACGCGACGGCGAGACCGTACCGCCAGCCCCAGCAGAAGGATCCCGAAGACGATGCAGGCCGCTTCCGTCACCACTCCCCAGACCTCGGCCTGCGTGGTGAACTGCTCCTGGACGCCGTAGAACCCGACGGTCACCGACAGGACATACGCGCCCAGCGTCGCGACCCCGAACCCGGCCGCGGCCAGCGCCGGCAGCCAGTGGTGCCAGACGAGCACGGCGACCGCGATCACGACTCCGGCCACCGCATTGACCAGGAACAACGGGCCGACGACGCCAATATCGCCGAACCCGCCACTGCTCCACAGGTCGTAATGCACCCACGCCGAGCCGAGCAACCCCAGGGCCACCAGTATCCGCAAAAGCCACGCGCCCATAACCCGCTCCTCTTGTCCGCTGGTGAACCCTCTCACCTGGGACACGGGCGAGCACCCTGTCCGGTTCATTTCTCCACCGAATTGAACCGATCAGGCTGCTGATTCGTATCATCAGACATGACTGCCGAACTGCACACCCGCCGCAACATCCTCAGCACAGGCGCAGCCGTAGCCGGAGTGGCGGTGGGCACCGTCGCTCTCGCCGCCTGCAGCAGCAGCGGCTCCGGGACGGCCGCTCCCACCGGTGCCCCGGCCGCGGGCGCGACGCTCGCCACGCTCGCGGACATCCCGGTCGGCGAAGCCATGACGACCAAGACCGCGGACGGCCAGGAGATCGTCGTGGCCCGTCCCACCGACACCACCGCGGCCGCGTTCAGCGCGATCTGTACTCACCAGGGCTGCGCCGTCAACGCGGCCGGGGCCGTCCTGAACTGCCCGTGTCACGGCTCCGAATTCGACGCGCTCACCGGCGCGGTCAAGAAGGGGCCGGCGACTTCGCCGCTTCCGCCGGTCTCCGTCAAGGTCGCCAACGGCAAGGTCGTCACGGGCTGACCCGGTACCGAAAAGGGCCGTCAGGGACAACGAATGTCCCTGACGGCCCTTTTTTACGTTTCAGCTCTGCCAGCTGAACACGGGATCTCCCGGCGAAACGTCCTTTCCGATGGAAATGCCGGAAAGCGCCTCGGCGGCGGCGTCCAGCGCCACCACCGGGACGATCGCGGAATAGCCAGCCGCGACGACCGCGTCGGGGTCCCACTCGATGAGCGACTGTCCCGCCCGGACAGTCTCGCCCTTGACCACGTGCAGCGTGAAACCCTCGCCCTTCTGCTGCACGGTGTCGATGCCCAAATGCACAAGCACGGCCTGGCCGGACTCCGTCGCGATGACGAAAGCGTGCGGGTGCAGGGTCACCACAGTGCCGTCCACCGGCGCGACCGCGTTCTGCCGCCCGCCAGAAGGTTGCACTGCCACACCGGGTCCGACCATCGCCTGCGCGAAAACCGGGTCCGGCACGTCACTCATCGCGACAGTCTTGCCGTCGACCGGGCTGAGGATCTCGAGGCTCACAGCAGGTCCTGGATGTCGCTCGCGATCGTGTCGGCCTCCGGCCCCACGATCACCTGCACCACCGAACCCATTTTCACCACACCCATCGCCCCCGCTTTCTTCAGCGCCGGCTCGTCGATGACCGAGCCGTCTTCGAGTTCACATCGCAGCCGAGTGATGCACCCCTCGATCTCGATAACGTTTTCGGCTCCGCCGAGCGCCGCGAGAATCTTTTCCGGCCTGTCGTCCGCCATCGCGGCCTCCCTTGTTTCTAACATCGTCCCCGTGCACGGGCGGTTCAGCTCTGTACTACGCCAATTGGCGCTCGCGCTCGTCGTTCTGGGCCACGAACGCGTAACGGTGGTTGACACCCCAACGTGCGAAGGGGCACTCTGCCCCATCAGACATTGGTCTAGACCGGAACGTACCAATGTTCGGGTCCAGGCGCGAGTGGCAGAACCGACCGAGCACGAAGGGAGTGATGGTGATGAGTGCCTCCTTGCCCATCCCCGCATCCGATCGTGTCGTCGAAGGCCCGACCCCGAAACACGCCCAGCTGCGGGAGATTCTTCGCCGTACGGTCGAACAGGAGTTGCCGCCGGGCTCGCCGATCCCCTCGGAGCGCGAACTGGCCGACCGCTACCAGGTGTCGCGGCTGACGGTCCGGTCCGCGATCGGCAAGCTCGTCGAGGAAGGCCTGCTTTCCCGCGTCCGCGGGAAGGGCACGTTCACCGCTACCCGGCGCATGGAGCTGCAGCTGTACCTCATGTCGTTCACCGACGACATGCGCCGCCGCGGGCTGACCCCGACAACCGAGGTGCTGCGCACCGCCACCGAAGTCCCACCGACGCCCAATGCCAACGCGCTGGGTATCGAAGAGGGTGCCCCCGCGCACCGGCTGATGCGCCTTCGCCGTGCCGACGGCGTGCCGCTCGCCGTCGAACGTGGCTGGTACCACGCCGGCAAGATGCCGGGACTGCTCGATCTCGACCTTTCACAGTCCTTGTACGCACAGCTCGCCGACGCGTACAACGTCCGGCCGGACCACGCCTGGCAAACGGTGTGGGCCGAATCGGCGGATCGGGAGACCGCGCGCCTGCTCGGCATGCGCACGGGAAGCCCGCTCCTCGTCTTCCGCCGGGTCTCCAGTTCGCAGGGGGAACCGGTGGAGGACATGACTTCCTGGTACCGGGGCGATCACTACCAGGTCACGATGCAATTGGACCGGAATTCCCCGGATTTCGGCCATCAACCCCAATATGGAGGTACCCGATGAGCGCCACCACCGCGGAGGAGGCGAAGGGCAGCAAGGGTCAGGGCAAGGGAATGGCTGGTCTGCAGCGCTTCGGCCGCAGCCTCATGCTTCCCATCGCCGCACTGCCCGCCGCTGGTCTTTTGCTGCGCCTCGGCCAGGACGATCTTCTCGGCAAGGACGGGCTGGGCTGGGACAAGGTCGCCGCCGTGTTCGGCGCGGCGGGTGGTGGCCTGTTCGACTGGCTGCCGCTGCTGTTCGCGGTCGCCATCGCGGTCGGTTTCGCCCGCAAGGGTGACGGTTCGACAGCCGTGGCCGCGGTGGTCGGCTGGATCGTGTTCAACAAGGTCATCCAGGCGATCGCCCCGATCAGCGAGATGGAAGGCTTCAAGGAAGGCTGGCTGTCCGCGCCGATCAAGTGGCCGTACAGCGTGCTGACCGGCATCGTCTCCGGCATCGTGGCGGCCCTGCTCTGGCAGAAGTACCACCGCATCAAGCTGCCGCCGTACCTCGCGTTCTTCGGTGGCCGCCGGTTCGTCCCGATCATCACCGCGTTCGCGATGCTCGTCCTCGGTGTCCTCTTCGGCGTCGTGTTCAAGCAGGTCGACCACGTCATCAACAGCATCGGTGACGCGGTCACCGCGAGCCCGGTGATCGGTGGCGGTATCTACGGCCTGTTGAACAGGCTGCTCATCCCGATCGGTCTGCACCAGCTGCTCAACGTGCCGGTGTGGTTCATCTTCGACGGTGGCGACCTCACCAACTTCTTCGCGAAGCCCCCGGTCCCGGGTGCGGGCTCGTTCATGACCGGGTTCTTCCCGATCTTCATGTTCGCCCTGCCGGCGGCCGCCTTGGCCATCTGGCAGTCCGCGAAGCCGAGCCAGAAGAAGATGGTCGGCGGTGTGATGATCGCCGCCGCGCTGACCTCGTTCCTGACCGGTGTCACCGAGCCGATCGAGTTCGCGTTCATGTTCGTGGCGTGGCCGCTGTACCTGTTCCACGCGGTCATGACCGGTATTTCGATGGCTCTCGTCAACGCACTCGACATCCACCTCGGGTTCTCGTTCTCCGCCGGTGCGATCGACTTCGTGCTGAACTCGAGCCTTCCCGCGGCGACCAGGGCCTGGCTGCTGATCCCGATCGGTCTCGTGTTCGCGGTCATCTACTACGTGGTGTTCCGTTGGGTCATCACCAAGTGGAACCTGCGTACGCCGGGCCGTGAGGACGACTCGCTCGAAGCCGACCTCGAACGCACCGCGGCCAAGTAATCCCCATCAGGTACAGAAAGGACCCTCGATGCCCGAACGACGTGTCACCGTGGCGAGCAAGGTCGGCCTGCACGCCAGGCCCGCCGCACTGGTCGCCAAGGCGGCCGCCGCGCAGCCGGTGGCGGTGAGCATCGCCAAGAACGGCGGTGCCCCGGTAGCCGCAGGCAGTGTGCTCAACCTGATGACCCTCGGCGCCGCTTTCGGCGACGAGGTGGTCATCACCGCTGAGGGCGAGGGCGCCCAGGCGGCCGTCGACGCGATCGCCGAGCTCGTGGCGACCGATCACGACGCCTGAAGTACCACCGATACGCGGGTTGGGCGGGCTCTCCGGGGCCCGCCCAACCCGCGTTCGTACGCTGGGCACATGGACAGCGTGCGGATGATCGACCAATGGCCCGTGGACAACGCCGTGACGGCGGTGGTGAGAGCGGACGGGGACGTGCTCGCGCAGCACGGCGACACCCGGCGCCGGTTTCCCCTCGCGTCGGTCACCAAGCCACTGACGGCGTACGCGGCGCTCATCGCGATCGAAGAAGGCGTCGTCGAACTGGACACGCCCGCCGGGCCGGAGGGATCGACGATCCGCCACCTGCTCTCGCACACCTCGGGGCTGGCCTTCGACGCGCACAAGGTGATGGCCCCGCCCGGCACCCGGCGGCTCTACTCCAACACCGGTTTCGAGCAGCTGGCCGACGCGCTCACCGAGCATTCCGGCATCCCGTTCGCCGAGTACCTGTCCGACGCGCTCGTCAAGCCGCTCGGCATGGTCGGCACCACCCTCGACGGCTCCCCCGCCTCCGGTGGGACGTCGAGTGTGGACGATCTCATCGCGTTCGTGACCGAGCTCCAGGATCCGAAGCTCCTCGCGCCGGAAACGCTGCGGGAAGCGACTTCGGTGGTGTTCCCCGGGCTCAACGGCGTGATTCCAGGCTTCGGCCACCAGAAACCGAACGACTGGGGCCTCGGCTTCGAGCTCCGTGACCACAAGAGTCCACACTGGACAGGCGCGCACAGTTCCCCGCGAACCTTCGGACATTTCGGCCAGTCCGGGACCTTCCTGTGGGTCGACCCGGTCGCCGGGCTCGCCTGCGTCGCACTGACCGACCGCGCGTTCGGGCCGTGGGCCGCCGAGGTCTGGCCGCCGTTCACCGACGCCGTGCTCGCCGACTTCGCGAAATGAGGTTCCGGCGCGGCCCGGACACCTTCCCGTTCACTCCATGACTCGGAGTGGGCTCCCGGCCTTGAAGGCGGCGATGTTCTCGACGGCATCGCCATAGAAGATCTCGTAGACCTCACGCGTGACGTAGCCGACGTGCGGCGTCAGCACGGTGTTGTCCAGGCCTCGCAGCGGATGGTCGGCGGGCAGCGGCTCGGTCTCGTAGACGTCGATGGCCGCGCAGCCGATCTCCTTGCGCCGCAAGGCGTCCAGCAACGCGTCCTCGTCGACGATCGGGCCGCGGGAGGTGTTCACCAGGATCGCTGCCGGCTTCATCGCGGCGAATTCGGCGGCGCCGACCAGCCCGCGGCTGCGCTCGCTGAGCACGAGGTGGATCGACAGGACGTCGGCGCGGGCGAACAAGTCCTCTTTGGACACCGCGGTGACGCCGTGCTCGGCGGCCTTCTCGGCGGTCAGGTTCTGGCTCCAGGCAATGGTTTCCATGCCGAACGCCTGCCCGATCTTGGCAGCCCGTGCGCCGAGCCTGCCGAGACCGAGTAAGCCGAGGGTCTTGCCGTGCAGGCCGCTTCCGACGCCGACCTGCCAGCCGCCTTCACGCATCGAGCGCTCCTCGGCGGGTAGGTTCCTGGCCGCGGCGAGGATCAGCGCCCACGTGTGCTCAGCGGTCGGGTGTGCGATGTACCCGGTGCCGGACACCACGATGCCGAGTTCCCGCGCCGCACCGACGTCGATGGCCGCGTTGCGCTGACCGGTGCTCACGAGCAGCTTCAGCTCGGTCAGCCCGGCCAGCACCTCGGCGGGGAACCGGGTGCGCTCGCGCATCGCGACGATCACGTCGAACCCGGCAAGCCGCCCGACGACGTCGTCGAGCGGCTTGGTGAACACCTCGATCTCGGCGCCCAGTGAGTCCCAGTCGGCAAAGCCGAGCGCCACGTTCTGGTAGTCGTCGAGAATCGCGATCTTCATACCAGCCAAGCTACTTGATGGCCCGGAAGTACAGGAACCGCGGCTTGGTGATGAGGCTCTCGTAGGCCACCGGGGCGAGGTGCTCGGCCTCGGGGAGCGGCATCGGCTCGGCGATCTCGTCCACGGTGAAACCGGCTTGCCGCAGCGCGCCGAACGTCTTGCTCAGCGGGCGGCGGTAGAACTGGACCGGCTGGAGCCGTCCACCGATCGGGAACTCGTCGGTAACCCGTTCGGTCCGGAAGTAGTTCGGCCGGTCGAACCAGCGCCAGTCGTCCGGATGGTGGACGGACATGACCAGCGCGCCGCCGTGTCGCAGCACCCGGCGGAACTCGCCGAGCGTGGGGTCCCAGTCGAGCAGATAGTGCAGGACGAGCGAGGCGGTGATCAGGTCGATCGACTCGTCCTCGACGAAGGTCAGCGGCTCGGCGAGATCGGCCTGCTCGAATGTCGCGTGGTTACCGTGCCGTTGGCGGGCAAGGTCGACCATGCCCTGGCTCAGGTCGATCCCGGTGACCGCGGCGCCACGCTCGGCGAGCTTGGCGCTGAGGTGCCCGGCGGCGCATCCGACGTCGAGGACCCGCTTGCCCACCACGGGCCCGGCGAGCTTCAGGATCGCCGGGCGGTCGTAGAGTGCCTGGTACGGGTTGTCCGCGGCGTGGTTCGCGTAGGCCTCGCTGAACTCGTCGTACGGTGCCGCCTGCTCGGCGGCCCGTGCCCTGCCGAGGATCTCGTCGATCACCGCGGTCTTGGCGTCGGCGTAGTGCTGGATGTACTTCCAGGTCCGCTGGGCCAGCTCACGTTTGGTGGCCGCGTAGAGTTCGCGCTCCGAATCATGGGCGCGCAGGCGGTCACGGAAGAGCAGGTAGCGCTCGATTTCCTTGGTGGACGTCGAATAGACGTGCAGGTTGATATTCGTGTCGGGGCCCTTGAACGCCCGGTGCGCTTCCCAGTCCGGCTCGCGGATGACGAGCCGGTAGCCCGCGTTCTCGAGGTCCGGCAGGTAGGTGGGTTCGTCGGAGGAGTCCGGGACGATGAGCAGGATGTCGACGATCGGCTTGGCACAGAGGCCGGGAACCGACGTCGAGCCGACGTGCTCCAACTGGACGACACGGTCGCCGAGAACGCCGCGGATACGCGCGGCTTCCCGGTCGTAGAGTTCGGGCCATCGCGGATCGTAGTCGACGAGCGTGACGGTCGAATTCAGCTGTGGAGCCTGATCGACCCACGACGCGTGGATGTCTTCTTCGGTGTAGTTCTCGCGGTCTTGCTTCGGCATGACTGGCTTGTTCCTTCCCCAAGGCAGTCGATCAGCTTAACACGCGTGATCAACCAGGAAGACTCAAGACAACGGAAGCGGAACCTGGTTTCCGGTCGCTTCGGCGAGAGCGTCTCGCATCGCTTCGCGGGGGGCGTCGAGACCGGTGAAGTGCTCGACCTGTCCGAAAGCCTGATGCAGCAACATATCCAGTCCGGTCGCCAGCCGTCCGCCCCGAGCCGCGACGGCCTCGGCCAGCGGCGTCGGCCACGGGTGGTAGATCACGTCCAGCAGGCAACGCGCCGCGGCCAGCTCCTCGATCTGGGGCGCGACCGCGGCCGAAGGCACCGTGCTCACCACTACCGCGGCCTCGGCCACCAGTGCGGCGAAGTCCACTTCGGACCACCGCAGCACCTCGACAGCCAGCCCCGCGAGCCTCGCCGATCGCAGTGTTTCGGCGGCGCGCGCAGGTTCCCGCACGACCAGCCGTACCGACCGCACACCCAGCGCTTCGAGTCCGACGACGGTCGCCGCCGCGGTGCCACCGGCGCCCAGCACGACGCCGACGTCCCCCGGCGCCGGGACGTACCCGCCCGCGACCCGCAGCGCGCCGAGCACGCCGTCGACGTCCGTGCAGTCCGCCAGCCAGCCGGAACCCTTACGTACCAGCGTGTTCGCCGCGCCGACGGCAGCCGCGCGCGGCGTCACCTCGTCGGCGAAGTCCAGCGCCGCGCGCTTGCCCGGCATCGTCACCGACAGCCCCGCCCACTCCGGCCCAAGGCCGCCGACGAAGCCGGGCAGGCCTTCGGCGTCCATCTCGACGCGGTCATAGGTCCAGCCGGACAGGCCGAGCGCGCGGTACGCGGCACCGTGGAGCACCGGCGAAAGCGAGTGCACCACGGGCTTTCCGAGCACGGCGGCCCGGCGAGGCTCAGTAGACACCGCGTGCCTGCGCGTCTGCCCTGTTCTTGTTGTGTTCGGTGTTCGTCGTGGCGAAGCACGACAGCCCGTTCGTCTCGCATTTCACGAAGTACATGATGTTCCCGTCCACCGGATTCAGCGCCGCCTTGATGGCGTCGACGCTGGGCGCCGAGATCGGCGTCGGTGGCAGGCCCATGCTCTGGTAGGTGTTGTACGGCCCGCCCGTGTTCCGGTCGGCCCGATCGGTCGTCAGCACCGGCCGCTCGATCGCGTAGTTCACCGTCGAGTCCATCTGCAGCAGCATCGGCGCAGCCAGCCGGTTGTAGATGACCCTGGAGATCTTCGCGAAGTCCGCCTTGACTCCTTCGCGCTCGATGATCGAAGCGATGGTGAGGACCTGGTAGGGGTTCTTGCCTTCGACAGACGCATTGTCGCTGAGCCCGGCGACCTGCAGCTCCGCTGCCGACGTCTTGACGACATGGGTCAGCAGCTCTGTCGCCGACCATCCCGGCATGACGTCGTAAACGCCCGGAGCGACCAGGCCTTCGAGGCGCCGGAACTTGTCCGGGGTCTTGTTCGCCTCGCCGACTGCCCAGCTCGGCACACCCAGCGAGGCGAGATCGGCCGTCTCCACCGTCTTGCGCAGCTCGTCGACGGGGATGCAGGTGCTCTTGCCGTTCAGGTCGGCACAGGACGCCTTGGCCAGCAGGCTGTAGATCCCGGGCGTGACCTTGTTGTCGGGCTGGGTGACGTCGTCGAACTGCGTGTAGGACTTGATCTGCAGCTCGCCCACCCGTGCGGTGGCGGACGTGATCCGGTCCACCGCACTCGCGCCGGACATGTTCTTCTTGAGCACGTAGTAGCCGGGCTGGATCTTCGCGACAGCACTGTTGTCGGCGCCGGCGTTGGTGAACGCCTTGTTGCTGGCCACGACCCCGGCCGCGGTGAGCTTGGCGGCGATGGCGCCGGTGGAGTCGCCGTCGGCCACCTGGACGAGGACGTCCGAATCCCCGGTGCCCGTGAAGTCGTCGTAGCCGAAGATGCTGTTCACGCCGTACCACGCACCGCCGACGAGCACGGCGATGACGACGAGCGCGGCGACCCAGCCGAAGGCACGCTTGCCGCGTTTCCGCTTGCGGGGCGGGCGTTCGTCCTCGATGTACTCGGGTTCGGCGTGCTCGCCTTCGTCGAGTTCTTCGTCCTCGTCGTAGAAGTCGTCGTCTTCTTCGTACTCGTCGTCGTAGTCGTAGTCGTCGGCGAACTCGTCGTCGGCCACGTCCTCGAATTCGGGCTCCGGTTCGAGACGGATGATCTCGGTAGGGCGCTCGTCAGCCGGAGGCTGCAAGGGATGCCGTCGTGCGGGCATACCGATACCGGCGTCACCCGTTTGGGGAAGCCTCGAAGGCAAACGCCGCGGGCGCGGGGGCAGTGGATGCGACCCGGACGACTGCGGCAGCGGCGCCGGGTCCTGTGCCGGGCGCGGCGTCCGTGCCCGCCGTGGCGGCGGAGGAGGCGACGCGGCCGAACCCGGTGCCTCGCGGCGGCCGTGGCGCGATCCACGTTCTCCGGGCGGTTCGGAAACAGGTGGTTCGAACTCGGGTGGTTCGAACTCGGGTGGTTCAAAGAATGCCCGAGGCTGCGCCGGAGGCCTGAGCCGCCGCCTGCCTCCGGTGCTTTCGGAACCGTCGCGCGGCTCGGTCATACCTCTCCCGTCCTCGCGCGGTAGGCCGCGGCACCGTCAAGCCATGCCTGCAGAATCTCGACGGCCGCCGCCTGATCGATCACCGCACGCTGCTTACGTCCTTTGACGCCACGCTGGGACAGCATCCGCGACGCGGTGACCGTGGTCAGCCGTTCGTCGGCGAGCCGCACCGGCACGGGCGCGACACGGACCGCGACCCTTTCGGCGTACTCGATCGCGATGGTCGCGGCCGCGCCCTGCCTGTCCGCAAGCGTCCTTGGCAGTCCCACGATCACCTCGACCACCTCGTGCTCGGTGACGAGTTGGGCAAGCCGGTCGAGGTCGGTGTCATCGCGCTCATCACGGACGAGGGTAACGAGTGGACTGGCGAGCATGGGGGCGGGATCGCTGAGCGCTACCCCCACCCGGACAGACCCGACATCCACGGCGAGCCGCCGGCCGCGGCCCGGATCGCCCACACCAGGGCGATCCGGGCGCCTGTCGTTTATCAAGCCACGCCGTTCGCTACCGCGGCACGCAACGAAACGATCGCCTGCTCGACACCTGCCGGCTGGGTGCCACCGCCCTGGGCAAGGTCCGGCTTGCCGCCGCCACGCCCGCCGATGGCGGCCGCGAAGGACGGGACGAGCTTGCCCGCGGCAAATCCCTTGTCACGGGCGGCGGACGTCGTCGCGACGACGAAGCTGACCTTCTCTCCCGCCGGTGCGAACAGCGCGACCACACCGGGTCGTGAGCCGAAGCGGCCGCGGATGTCGGCGGCCAGCGCGCGCAAGCCGTTGGCGTCGACGCCCTCACCGAGCTTCTGCGCCACGAGCGTGATGCCGTTGACGTCCTCGGCGGTGTCGGCCAGCGAGCCCGCCGAACCCAGTACCGCCTGGGTCTTCAGCTGCTCGATCTCCTTCTCCGCATTGCGAAGCCGGGTGAGCACGTCGTCGATCCGGCCCGGGAGCTCGTCGGTCGGCACCTTGAACGTGCCGGCCAGCTGCGAGACGAGCAGCTGCTCCTTGCGGACGTGCCGCAGCGCGTCGGTGCCGACCAGCGCCTCGACGCGGTGGACCCCGGAGCCGATGGACGAGTCGCCGATGAGCTTGACCAGGCCGAGCTGCCCGATGCGGTCCACGTGCGTGCCACCGCACAGCTCGCGGGAGTACTCGCCCATGTCGACCATGCGGACGTCGTTGCCGTACTTCTCGCCGAAGAGCGCGATCGCGCCCATCTCGAGGGCCTTGTCCTTGGTCGTGACCATGGTCTGGACCTCGACGTCGGTCTGCAGGTAGTCGTTGACCTCTTCTTCGACCGAGGTCAGCACGTCGGTCGAAACCGCACCCGAAGAGGTGAAGTCGAAGCGCATCCGGCCCGGGGCGTTCAGCGAACCGGCCTGGGCCGCGCGCTTGCCGTAAGCGCCCCGCACGGCGGCGTGCACGAGGTGGGTGGCCGAGTGCGAACGCTCGATGGCGGACCGCCGGTGGGCGTCGACCGAACCGGTGAGCTCGGTGTCGAGGCCGACCTCACCGGAGACCACCTCGACACGGTGTACGAACAGGCCGGGCACGATCTTCTGCACGTCGAGCACCTTGAGCTCGACACTGTCCCCGACGAGCACGCCGGTGTCGGCGACCTGGCCACCGCTTTCGGCGTAGAACGGCGTGCGGTCGAGCACGAGCTCGGCCTTCTTACCCTCGCCGACGCGGGTCACCGAGACGCCGTCTTCGAGCAGGCCGACGACCTTGGCGTTGGCCTGCAGGTCGGTGTAGCCGAGGAACTCGGTCTCGCCGTGCTGCTCCAGCACCTTCCGGTACACCGACAGGTCGCCGTGGCCGCTCTTGCGGGTCTTCGCGTCGGCTTTGGCGCGCTGGCGCTGCTCGTTCATGAGCGAGCGGAAACCCTCTTCGTCGACCGACAGCCCCTGCTCGGCCGCCATCTCCAGGGTCAGGTCGATGGGGAAGCCGTAGGTGTCGTGGAGCTGGAACGCCTGGTCGCCGGCGAGCGTGCTGCCACCGGCGGCCTTGATCTGCACGGCCGCCATGTCGAAGATGCGCGATCCGCTGGTGAGCGTGGAGAGGAAGGCCTCTTCCTCGGTCTTCATGATGTCCGCGATCCGGCCGAAGTCCTTGACGAGCTCCGGGTACGACGGGCCCATCGAGTCCCGTACGACCTCGGCGAACGCGGGCAGCACCGGCTCGTGCACGCCCAGCAGCCGCGTCGAGCGGACGATGCGGCGCAGCAGCCGGCGCAGGACGTAACCGCGGCCGTCGTTGCCAGGGGTCACGCCGTCGCCGATCAGCATCACGCCGGAGCGGGCGTGGTCGGCGATCACGCGGAAGCGGACGTCGTCGACGTGGCTCACGCCGTAGCGGTGGCCCGAGAACTCCTCGGCCTTGCCGATCACCGGGCGGACGAGGTCGGTCTCGTAGACGTTCTCGACGCCCTGCAGGATCGTCGCGACCCGCTCGACGCCCATACCGGTGTCGATGTTCTTCGCGGGCAGCTCACCGAGGATCGGGAAGTCCTTCTTGCCACTTCCCTCGCCGCGCAGGTTCTGCATGAACACGAGGTTCCAGATCTCGATGTAGCGGTCCTCGTCGACGACCGGGCCGCCCTCGCGGCCGTACTCGGGGCCGCGGTCGTAGTAGATCTCCGAGCACGGGCCGGACGGCCCGGGAATGCCCATCGACCAGTAGTTGTCGACCATGTCCCGAAACTGGATCCGCTCACCGGGCAGGCCGGTGATCTTCTTCCACAGCCCGGCGGCTTCGGCGTCGTCCTCGTAGACCGTGGCCCACAGGCGGTTCGGGTCGAGCCCGTAACCGCCGTCGGCGACCGAGCCCGTCAGCAGCTCCCAGGCGCGCTCGATCGCGCCCTCTTTGAAGTAGTCGCCGAAGGAGAAGTTCCCGGCCATCTGGAAGAAGGTGTTGTGCCGGGTGGTCTTGCCTACCTCTTCGATGTCCCCGGTGCGCACGCATTTCTGGATGCTGGTCGCGCGCGGGTACGGCGGCGGGGCCTCGCCGAGGAAGTACGGCTTGAACTGGACCATGCCGGCGTTGACGAACAGGAGGTTCGGGTCGTCGAGGATCAGCGACGCGCTGGGGACCCGGGTGTGGCCGTTGCGTTCGAAGTACGTCAGGAAGCGATTGTTGATCTCGTGTGTTTCCACTGAAAACAGTCCTTGCGCTCTGGCCGGCGGCGATACACCGAGCCGGGATCGAGAGGGGCGGCCGACGGCGGCGGAGGGTCTTCGCGCAGCGTGCGGGACGCGGCTGGATCAGCCCTCCGCCCGGCGAGCTCGCCGGACGGGGCGTTCGGCCGCGGCGTGCTTGCCGTCGCGCAGCCGCGCGGTGACGCCGGATCGGTCCTCGACCATGCTGTGCAGCTCCTGCTCCCGCTCACTCATCCCGGCGCGCACCTCGGCGCCGAACGAACCGACGGCGCCTGCCAGTTCACGCACGGCGTCGCCCAGGTTCGAGGCTAACCCCGCGGGGGTCACCTGGCGAGCGGTTTCGGTGGCCTTGCGGGACAATGCGATGCCGGTCACGACGCCGACACCGAGCCAGAAGAGCCGCTTCATCGGTTCTTGCTCTTCCTGGCGGGACGCGCGGCCTTGTCTGCGAGCTTCGAGGCCTTCTTCCTACGGCGCACCCGGATGGCCTTGCTGATGCCGTAGGACAGCGCCGCCGTCTTCACGAGTGGGCCACCCAGGGTCGCGGTGAACACCGACGACAGCGCGGAAACGTTGCCACTGACGGCCTGCGCGTTCGCGGTGATCCCGTCGACCCGCTCCAGCTGGGTGTTCACGTGGGTGATCGTCTGGTTCGCCCCGACGAGCAGCGGGTCGGTGTTCTGGTTCGCCTTCACGATCGCGTCCGTGGCCGCGTCGAGGGTCTTCCCGAGCTTGCCCAGGGTGATCACCAGCATCACCACCAGTACCACGAACGCTACTGCGGCAACCAGCGCGGCGATCTGCCCTGCCGACACGTGCTCTCCTCGGAATTCTGGGTGTGATGGGCGGTCAGGTTACCGCGCTGCGCACCGTTCCGCCGTACTGCCCCGGCGAGTCGTCACTTACCGCGACCCCGACGCGACCGCCCGGTAGAGAGCGGCCATGTCCTCGTCGCCATATCCGGCTTCGATTGCGGCTTCGAGGTGACCCAGCGTGGCCGCGGCGCCGCTGAGATCAACGGCGTCACCGGCTGCTTCGACCACCAGCCGCGCGTCCTTCGCCGCGAGGCGCGCCGGGAACGACGGCGGGAACTCACCGGCGATCATCGCGGCGCCCTTGACGTGCGCGTACGGCACGTCGGTCGAACCGCCCTTGATCGCGTCGAGGAACAGGTTCGGGTCGACGTCGAGCGCTTGCGCGAGAGCGATGCTCTCCGCCGTCGCGTTGGTCAGCGCGATGACCCAGGCATTGGCGACCAGCTTGAGCCGGGTCCCCGCACCTGCGGGACCGACCCAGATCGTACGGGCGCCCACCGCGTCGAAGACCGGAGCGCACCTGTCGTGCAACTCGTCGGCGCCGGAGGCCAGGACGACAAGTTTGCCCTGCTCGGCGGGCTGTTTTGTGCCGAGAACAGGCGCGTCCACGAAGGCGACGCCGGCCTTTTCGGCCGCCGCCGCGAGCTTGTCCGTCCAGTCGACACCGACCGTGCTCATCTGGATCCAGAGCGCGTCCGGTGCGAAGGTCACGGCGTCGAAGGTTTCCTGGACCGCTTGGCCGTCGGCCAGCATGGTGACCACGATGTCGGCTCCCGCGACGGCTTCAGCCGGGGTGGCGAACACTTCGGCGCCTTGCTCGGCGAGCGGCTGGGCCTTTTCGGGCGAGCGATTCCACACGCGGACCGTGAGCCCGGCGGAGAGCAGGTTGGCCGCCATCGGCAGGCCCATGATGCCGGTGCCGAGCAGCGCGACAGTGTTACGGGAAGTCATGGTTACCAGTTTGCCCTCTGCGTCTTGAGTATGCCGGGCAACGGTTGTGAGCCTTCTCGCCATTCGGCGGTCATCCGGTCAAGCCGTGGTGTTCACCTTGCCGGACGAGGGTCGCCGCATGCCTGAACTGTCACGCCGCCACATGCTTGGTCTCTCCGGTGCCGCCGTCGCCGGTTCCCTGCTTCCGCCTTCCGTCCACACCGCCATGGCCGAACCGATGCGTCGCGGCGGGCTCGACGCCGTCGAGCACGTCATCGTGCTGATGCAGGAGAACCGGTCGTTCGACCACTACTTCGGCACGCTTCGGGGGGTTCGCGGTTTCTCCGACGCACACCCGCTCGAACTCCCCGGCGGCAAGTCCGTCTTCGAGCAACCCGCGCCGGCCGGTGGCACAGTCCTGCCGTTCTCACTGAGGAAGGAAGCCGAACGGGCCGGGCGAGCCGCCTCCGACATCCAGTACC